>NZ_JH594606.1:2794254-3132009 GCF_000243235.1 Gillisia limnaea DSM 15749 | reverse complement strand
AGAAAAACGAACTCGTTCTTAGTAGTGAAGGATCATTTAATAACGGAAAAGACCCCTCCATTTTTCACATAAGCCCAAATGGTCAATTTCTATTAAATTATTCCCTCCCCGATTATTTTTCAGCTTCCGGAGAGCAAAAACCTAGAAATAATGGTGTTTTTGAAGGTTTGACTGAAAGTCTTGACAAATCAGGGTATTGGGCAGGAATGGAACTCCCATTGGAAAAAGACGGCTCTAAACCAAAATTGTTCCCAACTAAATCTCCTGTAAGAATTACTCATTTCAATAAAGAAACCGGAGAACCTACCCGGCAATTCGTGATGCAACTGGAAAACATCACTAAAATTCCCTGGATGTATTTTGCCGTAAATGGATTGACTGAAATTTTGGAATATGCACCAAGCAGGTTTCTGGTGCTGGAAAGAGCTTTCTCTGCCGGACACGGAACAAATGGCAATACCGTCAGGATCTTTGACGTTGATGCCAGAAATGCAAGCAATACTTTGAACATCGAAAATTTGAGAAAAGAGGCTTATACCGCGGCAACAAAAAAACTGGTTTTCGATTTTAAATCTGTAAGAAAACAATTAAAAGAGAATATCATCGACAATCTTGAAGGAATGACTTTTGGGCCGGATCTCCCCAATGGAAACAAAACTTTACTTCTGGTATCCGATGATAATTTTAGCAGTATTGGAAAACAGATCAGTCAGATAATCCTGATGGAAGTAACGATTAAACTCTAATGTTTTTAAATATTCAGATATGAAATGAGCATAACGCGGATACGATACAAACACCGATGAAGATATGCGAATTACATATGCCCTATAAAAAAATAATAAGAATCTACATATGAAATGAGCATAACGTGGATACGATACAATCACCGATAAACATATGCGAATTACATATGCCCTATAAAAAACAATAAGAATCTACGTATGAAAAAATTAGTTCTATTATTATCAGTCTTAATGGCCATTGCTTGTAACTCCGATAAAACCGAATCTTCAGCAGAAATTAACTCCGAAAAAATGACTCAGTATTATTTCATAAGGCATGCCGAAAAGGACACTGTAAACGCACAAGATAAAGATCCACTTTTAACCGAACAGGGAATCAAGCGGGCCGAAAACTGGGCAAAGGTTTTTAAGGAAATTCCTTTTGATCTTATCTATAGTTCAGATTATAAACGAACCAAATCAACCGCACAAATCATAGCCGATTCTCAAAAAAAGAAAGTTCAGCTTTACAATTCAAAAAAACTGAATGACACTGATTTTCAGGAAAACACCAAAGGCAAAACCGTATTGGTTATTGGCCATAGTAATACCAATCCAAAATTCGTGAATTATATACTTGGGCAAGAAAAATACCAGGAGCTTTCCGAAGAAAATCATGGAAGTCTTTTTATAGTGAATGTTTCTCAGGATAGCACAAAATCTTCACAGGTGCTGCATATTAATTAAACACAAAAAATGACACTTTAAAATAAGCGGTATCTTTGCATTATAAATTCAGTTTATGACATTCGAAGACTTACCATTATCTAAAGCGATTTTACAGGGAATATCCGAAATAGGCCATCTCACGCCTACTCCTATTCAGGAAAAAGTGATTCCTGAGATCCTTAGAAGAAATGATGTAATAGCCGGCGCCCAGACCGGAACCGGAAAAACCGGCGCTTTTGCTATCCCACTTTTGAATCTTTTACATAAAAAGGTTGGGGAATCCACGGAGGCGAAAAGCTTATCTGTCCTAATAATAAGTCCTACAAGGGAACTTGCGGTTCAAATTGAGGAAAATATAAAGGCCTACGCAAAATATACCAATGTAAAGTCGGGAGTGGTTTTTGGCGGTGCTTCAATGCAACCCCAAATCAATCTTTTAAAGAAGGGATTACACATTTTGGTGGCTACTCCGGGACGATTACTGGATCTTAGAAAACAAGGTTATATCAACCTGGATGAGATTAAAGTCTTGGTTCTTGATGAAGCCGATCTTATGCTGGACATGGGATTTATAGATGAAGTTCAAAAGATCATTCGACTATCTCCAAATTTGGAGCAAAGATTAATGTTTTCTGCCACCATTCCTGCAAAGGTTCAGGATCTGGCAAAAAATTTATTGAAAGATCCTGAAAAGATTGAACTCACTCCAAATTCATCGGCAGCACCAGATGTGAAACAGCTTTTGTTCCTGGTTCCAAAACCGGATAAAACCGAATTGATGTTATTTGTGATGCGTAATGTGATAAAGGAGAAATCTGTTTTAATTTTTAGAAGAACGAAATACGGAGTAGAAAAAGCTTTAGAATCCCTCACTAAAAATGGATTTAAAGCCAATGCCCTGCACGGCGACATGAGCCAAAGTGATCGCTCTTCAGCTTTGAATTCGTTTAAAAATAAAGAAATAAATATTCTTGTTGCAACCGATCTTGCCGCCCGCGGGCTGGATATAGATTTACTGGATTACGTGTTAAATTTCGATATCCCGAGTATGCCGGAAACGTATGTACATCGAATAGGAAGGACTGGTCGCGCAGGAAATGTGGGGACCTCCATTTCGTTTTGCAGTGCCGATGAGAAAAAATATATTGATTTTATTGAAACATTGATTGGCACAAAAATCCCGGTTGATAATGATAATCCTTACCCAATGGATAAGGATTCCAAACCTCAAATTCATAAAAAGAAGGGCAGCAAACATAAGCCGGGAAGAAAAGGAAGCGGGTCCAAGGCCAATAAAAAGAGATGGTACTAAAGGAATCCCATTAAACCTCTTTTATATTCTAAATCCTATCAAAAACAAAAAACTCCGGAAATTCCGGAGTTTTTTGTTTAAATAATTTCGTGCGACTTATCGAACCAGTTTTTTATACTTAATACGTTTAGGCATCAAATCCCCACCAAGTCGTTTTTTCTTATTCTCTTCATAATCAGAGAAACCACCTTCAAAAAAATAAACCTGTGAATTCCCTTCGAAAGCAAGGATATGAGTACAAATTCTATCCAGGAACCATCTATCGTGAGAAATCACTACCGCACAACCTGCAAAGTTATCTAAACCTTCTTCAAGTGCACGCAGGGTATTCACATCCAGATCATTCGTTGGCTCATCTAATAGCAATACGTTCCCTTCCTCTTTAAGCGTCATTGCAAGGTGTAAACGGTTACGCTCTCCACCAGAAAGCATGCTTACTTTCTTATTCTGTTCCCCTCCCCCAAAATTGAAACGACTTAAATATGCTCTGGAATTCACTTGTTTTCCTCCCATATTAATAAGCTCCTGTCCATCACTAAAATTTTGCCAGATAGTTTTCTCTGGATCCATATTAGAATGGCTCTGATCTACATATGCGATCTTTGCCGTATCTCCAACTTCAAAACTTCCTTGATCTGGAGTTATCTCCCCCATGATCATTTTAAAAATGGTGGTTTTACCAGCACCGTTTGGCCCTATAACTCCAACAATTCCTGCCTGAGGTAGAGTGAAATTAAGATTTTCATAAAGCAATTTATCATCAAAAGCTTTACTTACTCCTTTTGCATCAATGACATTGGTTCCCAAACGAGGACCATTAGGAATATAGATCTCCAATTGCTCGTCCATCTTCTTTTGATCCTGACTCAACAATTTATCGTAATTGTTCAACCTCGCCTTTTGCTTGGTCTGCCTTCCTTTTGGGGACATACGAGACCATTCTAATTCTCGTTCTAATGTTTTTTGACGCTTGCTTGCTGTTTTTTGCTCTTGTGCTAAACGCTTGGATTTTTGATCTAACCAGGAAGAGTAGTTCCCTTTCCAGGGGATTCCTTCCCCACGGTCCAGTTCTAATATCCAACCGGCTACATTATCAAGGAAATATCTATCGTGAGTTACGGCGATCACCGTTCCTTTGTATTGAGATAAATGATGTTCTAACCAATGTACAGATTCGGCATCCAGGTGGTTCGTTGGCTCATCCAGTAACAATACATCCGGTTCTTGTAATAATAATCTACATAAAGCAACCCTTCTGCGCTCCCCTCCAGATAATACTCCAATTTTCTTATCTGAGTCTGGAGTACGCAATGCATCCATGGCGATTTCAAGCTTGGTATCCAGTTCCCAGGCATTGGAAGCATCAATCTTATCTTGTAAAGCTGCCTGCTTATCCATGAGTTTTTGCATTTTATCTGCATCCTCATAAACTTCAGGAAGGCCGAACATATCGTTGATCTTGTTATATTCATCAAGAATTGCAACAGTTTCAGCAACTCCTTCTTTTACAACTTCCAATACTGTTTTTTCATCATCCAATTGCGGTTCCTGTTCAAGCATTCCCACAGTATACCCAGGTGAGAACACCACATCTCCTTGATAATTCTTCTCCATTCCTGCAATGATCTTCAGTAATGTAGATTTCCCGGAACCATTCAAACCTAAGATCCCAATTTTTGCTCCGTAAAAAAAGCTTAAGTAAATATTTTTAAGTACTGGTGTGTTTGCTCCCGGGAAGGTCTTTGTTAACCCAGACATGGAAAAAATCACCTTATTATCATCTGCCATTCTATTTTGTTTTATAATTAATATCTTACTTTAAAGTCAGTTACAGCTTTTTAGATCTTTTAATATTTCTGCACAAATATCAGAATTTTAAATTCAAGTTGGGTTTGGTCCTGCAGTTTTTTAGGAAGAATATAACCCTAACTGCCTTAACACAATTAAAAGCTGCCCATTGTGATATGCGGTATGTTCAATAACCAGAAGAATTTCCCGAAGAAGGGAATGTTTGGTGCCTTCGCGTACTGGCGCAATGAGGTCATTTTCCGGATTCAAAAGAAAATCAGAAAGTTGCTTACGTTCCTCGAAATAATCGGTTTTTAGCTTCTCCCAATCGGCTTGAGATGCCGGAACTTTTTCCTCCGGCCAGTAATCCTCCGGCCAGTTATCTGGTTCATAATTTTCAGCTGTACAATATTCCAGGATATCCTTTTGTGCAAATCGGATATGATAAAAAAGTTCGTAAAATGAATACGGAAGCTTCCCGGGGCGATTACCTAAGCTATCAAATTTGATCTTTTTCAGCATTTCTTCCACCGGCATAAAAGCCGCTCCATTTTCTAAATGTTTTGAAAGTTGCTTTCTTATTTCAAAAGTTTCCACCATTTTTAAACCCTTCCTTTAAGCGCATTAAAAGCCCAGGACATCACAAAAAAACCAATTCCCACCGTGGAAAATCCAATGGCATAATCAGGATATTTAAGAACTCCCAATAGCACCAGCGCGATTCCTATAAGCAACATAAAAAAGGATGCCCAGGCAAAAATTGTATTTTTATTCATTCCCATAAATCTAGTTTTTATTTAGCGGGAACCAGCATTTTCGCTGTATTCCCTTTAGTATCACTCCAAAAAGATGCTCTTGTAATCCCTTGCGCACTATCTCAACAAATATCGGATATTTTAATGATTTAATTCACCATAAAAATTACCCCATTTTTGTATTTTAGCCAAGTTACAAAAAGCCCGGGTTCATCTAAGAGCGATGTTCGGGATAAAATACGCTTAAAGATACTTAATTCTGAACAATCCATAAAAAAATAGGCATGAACATCAACTTCAATAAAAATGAAGATCATAATAAACTTTTAGCCTCTTCCCTCAGGCAAAAACTTGCTAAAGTACATCTTGGCGGCGGAGAAAAACGAATTGAAAAACACCACGGTAAAGGCAAAATGACAGCCCGGGAGCGCATCAATTATCTTTTGGATGATGCCGATGCTGCCATCGAAATAGCAGCTTTTGCGGGAGATGAAATGTATAAAGAACATGGCGGTTGCCCAAGTGGCGGAGTCGTGGTGAAAATAGGTCATGTATCTGGAAAGCAATGCATTGTAGTCGCCAATGATGCTACGGTTAAGGCTGGCGCCTGGTTTCCTATAACCGCAAAAAAGAACCTTAGGGCACAGGAAATCGCAATGGAAAACAGGCTTCCTATAATTTACCTTGTAGACAGCGCGGGGGTATATCTACCTATGCAGGACGAAATTTTTCCCGATAAGGAACATTTCGGAAGGATCTTCAGGAACAATGCCGTCATGAGCAGTATGGGAATTACTCAAATCTCTGCCGTGATGGGAAGTTGTGTCGCCGGTGGTGCTTATCTTCCTATCATGAGCGATGAAGCTATCATTGTGGAAAAAACCGGAAGTATCTTTCTTGCCGGAAGCTATCTTGTAAAAGCCGCCATTGGAGAGTCTATTGACAACGAAACTCTGGGAGGTGCCACCACACATTCTGAAATTAGCGGAGTTACTGATTATAAAGCAAAAGATGACAAAGATGCACTTGATACCATTAAAAATATAATGGACAAGATTGGGGATTATGACAAAGCCGGATATAACAGAAAAGAGGCGCATAAACCAAAAGAAAATCAGGAAGATATTTTTGGTATCCTGCCAAAAAAACGGAGTGATCAATATGATATGCGTGAGATCATAAGCCGACTTGTGGACGAATCTAAATTTGAAGAATATAAAGAAGGCTACGGACAAACCATTATCACCGGATATGCGCGAATAGACGGCTGGGCAGTTGGTATCATTGCCAATCAGCGAAAGGTTGTGAAAACCAAAAGAGGAGAAATGCAGTTTGGTGGAGTGATCTATTCAGATTCTGCCGATAAAGCCACCCGTTTCATAGCAAATTGCAATCAGAAAAAAATTCCACTGGTATTTTTACAGGATGTTACAGGGTTCATGGTTGGAAGCAAAAGCGAGCATGGCGGAATTATTAAAGATGGCGCAAAAATGGTAAGTGCGGTAAGCAATTCGGTAGTTCCAAAATTCACCGTTATCATTGGAAATTCCTATGGCGCCGGCAATTACGCCATGTGTGGAAAAGCCTACGACCCAAGACTTATTGTTGCCTGGCCAAGTGCCGAACTGGCTGTAATGGGTGGAACCCAGGCTGCCAAAGTATTAGCGCAAATTGAAACCGCTTCAATGGCCAAAAAAGGGGAACCTTTAGATGCCGAAAAAGAAAAGGAAGTTTTTGAAAAGCTCAAAGCCAAATACGATTCCCAAGCTTCGCCTTATTACGCCGCTGCCAGGATCTGGACAGATGCAATTATCAACCCTCTGGATACAAGAAAATGGATCTCGACTGGAATTGAAGCCGCAAACCACTCCCCTATTACCAAAGATTTTAATTTAGGAGTAATTCAAACATAAAATTTTAGTTTCAACATTTATGAATAAGTTTCTTTTCCCAATACTTTTGGTTCTTTTCGGACTTAATACTTCATGTTCACAAGTCTTAAGCGATAAACAACAAAAATATACCGAAGCCGATACCCTAAGAGGCTCGCTGAGAGCAGAAAGAGCATACGATGTATTGAAATATCACCTTCAGGTACGGGTAGATCCGGAGGAGAAATATATCTCCGGTTTTAATACAATCACATTCAAAACGGAACAGGAATTGCCGCGTATTCAAATCGATCTGTTTGAAAACATGAAGGTAGATTCAATTATACATCAGAACAGCTCCCTAAAATATAAGCGAAAGCACAATGCTGTTTTTGTGGAATTTGAAAAGCCTTTGAAATCCAATGTTTTAGATTCTTTGAAATTCTTCTATTCCGGGAATCCAGTTATAGCCGAAAATGCACCCTGGGACGGCGGATTTGTTTTTGAAAAAGATAATGAAGGAAACCATTGGATAGCGGTTGCAGTGCAAGGCACAGGAGCCAGCCTGTGGTATCCTAACAAAGATCATCAAAGCGATGAACCGGAAGAAGTGTTAATTGAAGCCGCGGTTCCAAATGGTCTTATGAATGTTTCCAACGGAAGATTTGCATGTAAAAAAGATCTGGGAGATGGGTTTACACGTTGGAGCTGGAAGGTCACAAACCCCATCAACAATTACAATGTGGTTTTAAACATTGGGAATTATGTCCATTTTAAGGATACCTACAAGGATCTTGATCTGGATTATTATGTACTGCCCTACAACCTCGAAAAAGCTAAAAAACAGTTTGAAGAAGTGAAGCCAATGATGGAATGTTTTTATGAAAAATTTGGTGAATATCCTTTTGTGGAAGATGGATTCAAGTTAGTGGAAACCCCTTATTTAGGTATGGAACATCAAAGCGTGGTAGCTTATGGAAATGAATATAAAATGGGCTATCTTGGAAGGGACCTCTCGGGAACAGGAATAGGTTTAAGATTTGATTTTATCATAATTCATGAGTCGGGGCACGAATGGTTCGGAAACAGCATAACGGCAAAGGATATAGCAGATATTTGGATCCACGAAGGATTCACTGCCTATTCTGAAGCGGTTTATATAGAATGTATTTGGGGAAAAGAGGATGCACTGGAATATTTAAAGGGAACACGCCAGGGAATTGGAAATCGTACTCCTATCATTGGAGATTACGGGGTAAATTCTGAAGGTTCTGGAGATATGTATTACAAAGGTGCCAATTTGCTCAACACCATCAGAAGTATTTTTGATGATGATGAACTTTGGTGGAAAACCCTGAAAAATTATACTGAAACTTATAAGCATAAGATAATAACGACTGAAACCACCGAAGCCTTTTTTGATAACGCCACAGAGGTTGATCTAAAACCTGTTTTTGACCAGTACTTACGGCATTCAAAACTACCGGTTCTTCAGTTTAAAAAAATTGGAAACCAACTATTTTTCCGCTGGCAGGCGGTTAATGAAGATTTCAATATGCCGGTAGATGTTTTGGTTAAAGGGCAAGAAAAGAGATTATATCCCACACGCAGCTGGAAGCTATTACCCGAAATTGTAAAGGATAAAAATGATTTCCAGGTAAATGACCTGAAATTCTATATAGCCTCCTCCTTTATTGGATAAGTAAAAAAATCAATCTTAATAAGCAACCTGCAGGATTAAAAATTCTGCAGGTTTTTTTTGTTTTGTCAACAGAAAGCTATTCCGCTGTTATAAGGTCAAAAATCCCTATAGTTCCATTTTCTTTTTTTGCTCAGCGACCATTTAAATTTATTCTAATCCAGGAAGAATTCTCGATGATTCAGTAAATTATTAGTAACTTAATTCATCTATCTATAGAAAGTAATAAATAGATGGTGTATTTATCCAATAACAATTAAATCAAGAGATGTCAAAACTTAAAAATCTGAATTTTGAAGCTGTAATTTTGGACATGGATGGAGTAATTACTAAAACCGCACGTGTTCATGCCAAAGCATGGAAAAAAATGTTCGATGAATTTTTAGAAAAAAAAGAAGGAGAAAATTTTCGGCCTTTGGACATCGAAAATGACTACAACAAATACATTGATGGCATCCCCAGACTGGATGGAATCCGTGGTTTTTTAAACTCCCGAAACATCAACATTCCGGAAGGAACCCCAGATGACGACCCCTCGAAGAATACGGTTCACGGTTTGGGAAAAAGAAAGAACGATATCTTTAGGAATGCTATAGAAAAAGATGGTGTAGAAGTTTATGACGATGCCGTGGAAATGATCGATGAGTGGAAAAAAGAAAATATAAAGCTTGCGGTGATCTCTTCCAGTAAAAACTGTAAATACATCATGGAAAAAACAGGCCTTGAAGATAGCTTTGAAGTAAGGGTAGATGGAATAACATTAAAAGAAGAAAATTTAAAAGGGAAGCCGAAACCAGATATGTTTATAAAAGCCGCTGAATATCTCCACGTAAATGTTGAAAAAACTATTATTATAGAAGATGCTATCCAGGGGGTACAAGCAGGAAAAAAGGGAAGATTTGCCTGTGTGGTTGGTGTTGCAAGAAATGGTAAAGAAGACTCTTTAAAAGAAGCCGGTGCAGATATCGTAGTCAAAAAACTCACAGAACTTAGAGAGATGAACAAGGAACCACGCAAGAAACTTCCCAATGCACTAAAAGAAATCGAGGAACTATTTGAAATAAAAGGGAACAGGAAGATCGCTATTTTTCTCGACTATGACGGAACATTAACCCCTATTGTTTCAGATCCTGAAGCCGCCGAATTGCCCGATGATAACAGGGAAATAATTACAGCTCTTTCAAAGCTCACTCCGGTAGCGCTTATAAGCGGCCGTGATCTCAAAGACCTAAAATCGAAAATTGAAATAGATACAGTTATATACGCAGGAAGTCACGGATTTGATATTTCCGGCCCTAACGGCCTTGAGATGGTGCACGAATCACAAAAAGAAGTTACTCCTGCCCTCGATGAAGCAGAAAAACGCTTAAATGAGCAGCTAAAAGATATACAGGGCGCGAAGATTGAAAGAAAAAAATTCGCCATTGCTGTCCATTTCAGAAATGTAGAAGAAAAGGATGTTCAGGAGGTAAAAGATAAAGTTCAAACAGAAGCAGACCGTCATGATATATTAAAAACAGGCAGTGGTAAGAAAGTTCTGGAACTCAAGCCAGATATAGACTGGAACAAAGGATATGCGCTGGATTGGCTTACTGAAAAGCTGGGCTGGGACAGAGAAAAATACCTTCGGATATATATAGGAGATGATATTACCGATGAAGACGGCTTTGAGGCGCTTATTGAGGATGGGATCGGTATTCTGGTAGGAACCCACGGTGAAAAAACTGCTGCAACTTTCGCCCTTCGTAATACAGATGAAGTCACCACATTTCTTCAACATCTTAAAGACCAAATAAAATAAACAAAATACAAGATACCCTATAAAAACAATAAACTATGTCAGGTTTTAGTATTACTTATGATGAATGGAAACCAGAAGAACAAAAACTCCGGGAAGCCCTTTGCACTTTAGGTAACGGCTATATTGGAACCCGGGGAGCCGCTGAAGAAAATTCCAATAACAACTTCAACTATCCCGGAACTTACGTGGCAGGTGGTTATAATCGCGCTAAAACCAAAATTTCAGGAAGAACTATTGAAAATGAGGACCTCGTAAATTTCCCTAACTGGCTCTGTCTTAGTTTTAGGCCTGAAGGAGGAAAATGGCTCAATCTTCAGGATGTAGAAATTCTTGACTACAAGCAAATCCTTGAGATGAAACAAGGGACCCTGGGGCGCATTTTTAAAATAAAAGATGATGAAGGTCGAATAACTTCTATTTCCAGCCGCCGCCTTGTAAGCATGAAAGATTTGCATTTGGCTGCTATCCAGTGGCATATCACTCCGCAAAACTGGAGCGGAAAATTAGAAATCCGCACAGCTCTTGACGGCACGGTTATAAATGATAATGTTGCCCGGTATAGAGAACTGGAAGGACGGCATTTGGATCCTCTGCGCACTGAAGTGATTAATGAAAATAGTATGCTTTTAGTGGTACAGACAAAACAATCGAAAATTACGATGGCCCAGGCAGCGAGGACCCAAATTTATTACAAACAAAAAAATGTAAAAAGCGAGAAAAACTCAAATCAGGAAAAAGGATATATAGAACAAATTTTCAATTTTACAGTTGAAGAAGGAAAAAAATATGTGGTAGAAAAGATCGTAGCTATCTATACCAGTCGGGACAGAGGTATAACAGAACCAGGACTGGAAGCAGTTAATGATATAAAGCGTGTGGGAAGGTTCAAAGAAATGCTGTCAAGACAAAAAGAAGCGTTTAAATTTTTGTGGCATCGGTCTGATATAGGCATAATAGGAAACAAAAAAATTCAGCAATTAGCCCGACTGCATATTTTTCACAGCTTGCAAACCATCTCCCCAAACACTATGAGCCTGGATGTAGGAGTGCCGGCCCGGGGCTTGCACGGCGAAGCTTATAGGGGTCACATTTTTTGGGATGAACTTTATATTTATCCATTTCTCAACCTGAGGTTTCCTGAAATCACCAGAAGTTTATTGATGTACCGTTATTACAGGCTGGATGAAGCCCGCCATGCAGCCAAACAGGGAGGTTATAATGGAGCCATGTTTCCCTGGCAAAGTGGAAGCAATGGCCGTGAAGAAAGCCAGATTTTACATTTAAATCCGGATTCGCAAAACTGGATACCGGATAACACTCACTTACAAAGGCATGTAAATTCTTCCATAGCCTTTAATATCTGGAACTACTATGTAGCTTCTGATGATAAACTTTTTCTTTCCTATTTTGGAGCCGAGATCTTCCTTAGCATTGCCTTGTTCTGGGCCAGCAAAGCAAAATATAACAGTGAGCGCGATCGATATGAAATACACGGTGTGGTTGGACCCGATGAATATCACACCTCCTATCCCGATTCTAACGAACAAGGTCTGGACAACAATGCCTATACAAATATTATGGTAGCCTGGGTGCTGCAAAAAGCTTTAGATATCCTGGAGCTTATTGAAAAAAGTCGAAAACGGGAATTGCTTCGGGATCTGGCGATCAATGAAGAAGAATTTTCTTTATGGCAGGACATCAATAAAAAAATGTATGTTCCCTTTATTAAAGATGGTATTATCAATCAATTTGAGGGTTATGAAAAGCTCGGGGAGTTCCCTTGGAAGGATTACCAGGAAAAATATGAAGATATTCAGCGCCTGGACAGGATTCTTGAAAAAGAAGGGGAGAGTCCTAATAAATATAAGGCTAGTAAACAGGCAGATGTCCTCATGCTTTTTTATTTGTTTACCCCAGACGAATTAAAAGGAATCCTGGAAAGGCTTGGATATGAATTTAAGGAAGATATGATTCATAAAAACATTGAATATTACAGTGAGCGTACTTCTCATGGATCCACCCTTAGCCGATTAGTTTTTTCCTGGATCCAATCCAAATATGACAAAGCAAAATCCTGGGAGAATTTTGAAACTCTCATTATTAGTGATTTTGAAGATATTCAGGGCGGGACTACAGCAGAGGGAATTCATTTGGGGGCCATGGCGGGTTCATTGGATCTTATTCAACGCAATTTTGCCGGTCTTGCTGTATGTGATGACGCCTTATGGATAAACCCCAACGTGCCCGAAAGTATCAAAAAAATTTCCATGCGTATCAATTACAGAAAACATTGGATCTATGTCTCTGTAGATCATGAAAAGATCAAGATTTCCTTTGAAGAGGGCTGGAGCAATGAAGTAAATATTGGTGTCCTTAATGAAATATATAAATTCAAAATTGGAGAAGTAAGGGAGTTTTCTCTTGTGCCGCAATCATAAACTACCTAAACTAAAATTTGCATCTTTTTCAAGGAAATCATTCAGGGATATGAAAAACGGATCGAAGGAAATAATTAAAAATGCCTCTCTAAAATCTATAGAAGAGGTCCTTAAAGAACTCTCTGCAGATACTGAAAAAGGCCTTTCCGATAAAGAGGTTGAGAAAAAGTTCAAAAAATATGGCCCGAATATTCTTGAGGAACAATCCCAAAAAAGTATTTGGCGAATACTTTTTTCCCAAATCAATAATCCAATAATTTACCTTTTAACTGCTGCAGCTGTATTAGCCTTCTCTTTTAATGATATTGCCGAGGGAATCGCTATTGTAGTTGTTCTTATAATAAATACAATTATAGGTTTTTGGATGGAATATAACGCCCAGAAATCTATGAAATCCCTAAAGAAATTAGATAAAATACAAGCCAGGGTAATTCGCAACGGTAAAAAACAAAGAATAGATGCCGAAAAGCTAGTACCCGGAGATATTTTAATTGTGGAATCCGGCGATCTTATTCCGGCAGACGCGAGAATACTAGAAGCCACAGAATTGCAAATTGATGAATCCCCTTTAACAGGGGAATCGGTGCCAACAATTAAATCTCCAGAGGTTTTAAAAGAAGAAAAAAGTGTAGCCGATCGCACAAATATTATTTATAAGGGAACAGCCGTTAGCGGCGGCACATCAAAAGCTGTGGTATACGCAACGGGTATGCAAACAGAATTAGGTAGCATTTCAGCAATGGTAGGGGAAGAGAAAAAAGACGAGATCCCACTAAATCAAAAATTAAATAAACTCACCAAAAATCTAATCTTCGTAACTATAGGGCTTGCAGTTGCCTTCCTGATGTTTGGCTGGATAGCAGGAAAAGAGCTCTACCTACTTATTCAAACCTCTATTGCCTGGACAATTGCCGCCATTCCCGAAGGTTTGCCCATAGTAGCCAGTATAGCCCTGGCAAGAGGGATGTTGCGCCTGGCTAAAAAGAATGTTATTGTAAAAAAACTGGAAGCGGTAGAAACCCTTGGGGAAACCACGATCATTTTCACCGACAAAACCGGAACCCTTACAAAAAATCAGCTAACGGTAAACACTTTATATTTTCCCGGAGATGTAAGAATGAATGCCCAATGGAAAGACGCTAAACCCAATTTACAAGAAGAACATGAACCAAAGAAGAACGAAAACTTTCTTCAGATCTTCAAAATATCAGTACTGGCAAATGATGCGAGTTTAGAAGGAGAGGAAAATCTCATAGATAAAGAGGAAAAAAGAGATGTATCGGGGGAAAAAGAAGTTGAACACACAAATGACGAGAGTGGTAAAAATAAAGAAGTAGACGTAAATCTGAATGTCGCACAAGACAAAGTGGAAATTGAAGCTAAAAAAGAAAATGCAGAAAAGGACAAACAAGATGTTGATTTGGATGCTTCAGCAGATAAAAACAGGATAAAGATCCACAAATCTGGAAGTTTAAATACAGATAAGGAAAAGAGGGAGCATGAGAAAAGGAGGAAAAAGGGCGAAAGTGATATAGACCAAGAGCAAAATGAGGAGCAGGAAGATGATGATGGGGAAGGAAAAAGCGGAAAAGGAGAAGGAGATCCCCTGGAGATCGCTTTACTAAATTTTGCTAAAAAGTTTGATCAGGATCTATACAGGAAAAACCGAAAATTAAAAAGGGAATTACATGATCCATTTGATTCAGATTCGATGATAATGGGTGCTGTTTATAAGGAAAATGAAGGTTTTTATGTGGCCGGAAAAGGTGCGGCGCACGCCATTCTTGAACGTTCAAGCAAGATTTTGGTCGATAATGAACTGAAGGAACTAACGGATGAAGACAAAGATTACTGGCACAAAAAAAACGAAGAATTATCTGAAGAAGGATTGCGGGTTTTAGCGTTTTCATATAAGAATATCGATACTCTTCCGGAAGAAAAAGAAGAGAATGATTTTATCCGCGGGCTGAATTTTGTCGGCTTAATAGGTTTTATTGATCCTCCCCGAAAAGAAGTTTCCAATGCGATCAATATCTGTAAGGATGCAGGAATAAAGGTTATTATGGTTACCGGGGACCATCCCGGAACGGCTAAAAATGTTGGAAAAGAGGTTGGGATCTACGATCTTGAGGAAAAAACTGGAAATGCGGTTCTTTCCGGAAAAGATCTTCAGGCGGAATTGGATAAAGAAGATGATTCCAAAATAATCAATACCAAAATATTTTCCCGGGTTGACCCTTCCCAGAAATTGATCATCATTAAATATTTTCAAAGAAATGGGGAAATAGTAGGAATGACCGGGGATGGAATAAACGATGCCCCTGCCCTTAAAAGGGCCAACGTAGGGATTGCAATGGGAAAACGGGGAACCCAGGTGGCTCAGGAGGTATCGGATATGGTTCTTAAAGATGATTCCTTCAGCTCTATAGTTGTGGCTATTGAACAGGGGCGAATTATTTTTGGGAATATTCGGAAATTTATAGTTTATCAATTATCCTATCACCTTAGTGAAATTCTTATAATCGCATTAATTAGTTTCACCCTCTTTACTTTGCCTTTACTTCCGCTACAACTCCTCTTCCTTAATTTATTGTCGGATGTTTTTCCTGCCCTGGCATTGGGTATAGGAAAAGGTGATCCGGGAATTATGAAAAAACCACCAAAAGATCCTGATGAACCTATTTTAACCAAAAAGAACTGGATCCAGATAGTTTTATACGGAGTAATTTTGACCATTTGTATTACAGGGGCTTATTTATTTGCCCACTTTGTGTGGGATCAACCTAAGGAAATAACGAATAATGTTGCCTTTTTCAGCCTTGCAATTGCTCAATTACTTCATGTTTTTAATATGAGAGAAACTGAAGAAAATATTTTTAATAATCAGGTCACCCGTAATAAATATATCTGGATGGCACTCGCATTTTGTTTCACGGTACTAATTGCAGCCTATTTTATTCCCGGAATTTCCGGAATTCTTTCATTTCAGCAACTTGAATTAAGGATTTGGGGACTTATAATTATTACAAGTTTACTGCCTTTAATAATAATTCAGCTTATAAAAATTTTCAGAAAAAACTATTAAATAGGTGAAACGGATGAATTTTTGAAACCATTGCAAATGACACTGCAAGGATGGTAGTAGATCCCAAATTACCTCCTTCAACAAGGGAGACTATGGCAAAAGTGGTAATTATTCCGTCATTTGCCTCATAAACTGCAACTCGTAATTATCTGGTCAATAAATTTATATAAGTCATAACATTCTATTATAATCAAGAACCTTGGGGGAATTAAAACCTATTTGAAGGATTAAATCATCTCTCTTCTCAGGGAAAAGCCAAAGAGGAAAAATAAGAAAATGAAGTAAATTTATTTTGATGGAATAAGTAGTAGTTTCTTTTGCCTGCCATTAACATAACGGAAGCCATCTTCTCCCCAAAAACCTGCTTCTTCCAACATGATGCGAATATCTTTACCCCATTCAGGAATATTGACGGTGGTATTCAGTTCAATGGCATAGACCGTATTTGGATAAAGTTTATAATCTCCTGTTCCCGGAACACCACCCTGGGAATCCCACATTCCTATGGTAGGACCCGCAGAATGACCGTATAATCCCAAAGGATGTGTATAAATAGAAGGCCTAAGACCTTCTTCTTTAGCCTGGTTTAAGGAAGCTAAAAGAATTTCATTTCCAGAAAATCCGGTTTTAAAATTAGCTGTAAGAATATCCTGTAATTTGTTTCCTTTGCTCAATGCCTGACTTAAAAATTCAGGAGCCTCTGCCTCCCCGGGTTTTAAAACATAAGCGTGCTGCTGGCAATCGGTATTCAGTTTTAAATAGGTTATCCCAAAGTCACAATGCAGGAGATCCCCGGGGCGTATTACCTCATCTTCGTATCCAGAAGAAAAGGCTTCAATATGATCTTTTAAAGCTTCTTCCTGTCTCTGAATATCAACAGTAGGATGAAACCAGGTCTCCAGACCAAGATTGGTTACTTTCTGGCGAAGCCACCAAACAATTTCCTTTGAAGTGGTTTCTCCCGGAACAATTGTGTTTTCACTAAAAGCTTCCGCAATAATCTCATGAGTTAAAGCAACCAGATCTTCATAAAGTTTCATTTCCTTTGCAGTACGGGTCTCAATCCAACCAATAGCCAGTTCTTCTGCAGAAACCACTTTAGCCTTTAATTCTTCAGGTAAAATATTAAGAAAAGACTCATAATCTGTTTTCACAATCCCGTCTGCTAAAGCAAAATCCAGGGAATAGTTAAGTGCGATCTTATTTGGGTTTTTTTCTTCGATAATTTCTAAAAGGGCCTTCCACTGGTCCGGTTGAGATTCGGGATCCCAGGCGGAAGCAATATTATCTCCAATGTTATATCTGGCAACAGCAAGGCGTTCTAAAGTATCTTTTTGCTTGTCCCTGTAAAACACCAGGATGGTTCTCCTTCGGGCATTAAGCCAGGTTGCCGGCAGCATGGTCTTCAACACAGGATCTTCATTGTATTCCCTGGAGATTAGAACCCACATATCCAAACCGGTCCTGTCCATCAACTTTGGTAAAAGATTGGTAAAACGGTCTTCCAGTATCTCATCTTCAAGACCGGCGCGATCCTTTTCAGATAATATTTGGGCATTGACTGCTATTCCGAAAAAGAAAAAAATAACAAAGAATCTGAACATATTATGGGTCATTATAATTTGAGTTTTTAATTTTAATTCTAAGCAAGTCCGCCCGAACGGTATGGGCAAGCCCGCCTGAATGAAATTCATTTCGGGCAAGCCCACGAGGAATGTCACAGCCGCACTTTCAATGAAATCCCGACTGAATAGGACGGGCGGGCATACGTTAATAAAAGTTTCTGATAGGATTAAATTTTGCTTTTCAATGTGTTTTCCCTGTGGATTTTTCCATTTGGTGTTTCTTCGAATTTTTGAACCAGATAAATTTTCTTTGGAATTTCATACTTATCAAGCGACTTCAGAGACTTTATTTCATTCTGAAGTTCATTCAGCAATTCTTCAGAAAAATCGGCCTCAACAAATAAAAGCAGTTTTTCTCCCAATGCATCATCCGGCATTCCGGTTACAAAAAACCTTCGGGGAATGATCTTATTCAACTTCCGCTCGATCTCTTCCGGGTATAATTTTATGCCACCGGAATTTATAACATTATCGTACCTCCCTTTCCAAATAAACTTTTTATAGGTCAAAATCTCCACAACGTCGTTGGTAACTAGTATATCGCTGGCTACTTTTGGGGCTTTAACAACAAGACAGCCTCTTTTATCAATAGAGATGGAAATCTCCGGAAGCACTTTAAAAGCATTTGGTTTCGATTTTTTCTTTCCCGGGTTAAGCCTTTTTGCAGCAATGTGAGAAACGGTTTCTGTCATTCCAAATGTTTCGTACACCTTGGTTTTAAGGCCTTGCACCATTTTTTGGAGCGAAGGCGAAACAGCCCCCCCTCCTACAATCAACTTTTTTATTAAATGTAACCTGCCAATGGAATTATCAAGTTGAAAAGGGGTCATCGCGCAGAAATCATAGGTTTTGAAAACCTGATCTAAGGGGTTTGAAGCCGGAGTAACCAAATCTATTTCCCAACCTAAAACCATCGCCCGCACCAACATCATCTTTCCCGCTATAAATTCTGCCGGTAAACAATGTAACGCAGTAGATTTTTCAGGAAGTTCAAAAAATTTACCCGTTGCCATGGCTGAATTTATCATATGCTCTTTTAAGAGTTTGACTTTTTTTGGAGTTCCCGTAGAACCAGAAGTTTTTACCTCGATAAAATCAGATGGCTTCAGCCAGTCCAAAAGGAAATCCCCAATGGCGCCTTCATAGGGTTCTCCTTCTTTTATGAAGTTATATGCAACCTGTCTTAAATCGGAATTAGAATAATGATTTTTATTAAGTTTAAAATAAGGATGAGTTTCAGGAATTGTATGTTTTTCGTTCATATTTTTTTGAACTTAAAGAAGGTTCTTACTAAGAATTCTTAAATTTAACAAAACACTCCCGAGTTTTACATTTCATTCAGAAGATTTTAACACTTCAGGTTTTTCCACTTTCCCGAATAATTTACCTTTCCAGTTGCTCCAGCCGTATTTTTTAGACATAATAAATAAGAAACCCGGGTAGACAATCAATACCGGGATAAGCACATCCCAACCCATAGAAGGATCGGAAATATCCTTTAATAAAGAATTTGTTTGAAAAGCAGTCCAGTCTGCAGTTACTAAAACGGCAGTGATAAGGTTATTTCCTGCATGAAATCCAAGAGCGAGTTCCAGGCCTTCATCCATTAAGGTCATAATCCCCAGCATAAAACCTGTACCTATATAATAAATCATAATAATATTTCCCAGTTTTGTAACTTCAGGATTAAAGAAATGAAGCCCTCCAAAAACTACCGAGGTAAGGATTAAAGGCACCCACCTGTTTCTAAACAAAGTACCCACCCCCTGCATCAAATAACCACGAAAGAAATACTCCTCAAAACTGGTTTGAAGAGGGATCATTATAATTGCAATGATGAACATAATAAAAAATGGGCCGGGTTTAAAATTGAAAAAATAATCTTCGGGATTGGCGAAATAATCTCCCAGCGTTACAACAACCGAAAATATCGCCACCAGGCCAAATCCAAAAAAGAACCTTCCCCAATCGATTTTCTTTCGGGTGGTTGTTAAGGCTATGATAGGCTGATTATGCAGCACTTTTGCTGCCAGAAATACCCCTGCCAGTCCAAACGCAAAGGAGAGCAAAATCAAGAATAGATTAAGATTTGAATCCAGTAATTGCAACATTTCATCCTGTTCCATTCCTGCTATTTCAAAACCTCCTTCCAAAAATATCGCGAGTCCAAGAGGCAATTGTCCCGCTATTATAAAAACAAGGACTATTGCCACCCCAATTATATACCGCCAGAAATCACTTTGATACTTAAAAGCCTGTTGAATAAACATATATTTTACTTTATAATTTAAAATTCCATGATCTTTCTGGATCGTATCTTAATTCCCCATTTTTCACTACCAGAGGACTTTCGATATTATTTGTATACAATCCTCCGGTTCCTAATCCCTGGGGCAAAAGAGATTTTTTTGAAAAAATCCATTGGCTGATGGCATTCAATCCTACATTGCTTTCCAATGCACTTGTTACCCACCAACCTATTGAATTTTGCTCCACCAGGTCCACCCATTCCTGAGTACCCATAAAACCTCCAATTAAACTGGGTTTAAATATCGCAAATTGCGGTTTGATTATTTGTAGCAATTCCTGCTTTTTAGTTACAGTACTCACTCCTATCAATTCTTCATCCAATGCGATAGGAATGGGTGTTTTGCTGCATAAATCGGCCATTTGTTCCCATTGACCTTGTTTTATGGGTTGCTCGATACTATGAATTTCATATTCGCTGAGTTTTTTAAGTTTTTCCATCGCTTCCAGAAAGGAAAAAGCTCCATTGGCATCTACCCTGAGTTCTATTTCTTTTGAAGAAAATTCAGTCCGGATATATTTAAGAAGATCCAGTTCGGTTTGAAAATCGATCGCACCAATCTTTAATTTTATACAACGGAAGCCAGCCTTGATTTTTTCTGAAATTTGCTCTTTCATAAAAGCTTTATCTCCCATCCAAACTAATCCGTTAATTGGTATTGCAGACTTACCCTCGGTAAATTCAGAAGGAAATAGAATAAATTTATTCTTTGCTTCCAGAGATTTAAATGCCATTTCCACTCCAAACTGAATGGATGGAAATTCCAAAAGTTGGTTCCAAAGCATTTCGGGTCCCAATGCTATATTTTCGCAAACCCATTTCAGTTTTTCTTCATAATCCGGCCTGTCATCGATACTAAGAGATCGTAAAAGTCCGCATTCCCCAATACCCTTTTTTCCTTCATTTTCCAGGACAAGAAACCAGGTTTCCTTTGTAGTAAGAACGCCCCGGGAAGTTCCACTGGGGCGTTTAAAATTTAAAAAATAGTGCAGGTAGTTTGCCTTCATTTAATCGCGTTATTAACCTTCTAAAGTTTAAAAGTTTGGAAAAGCTGATACTTAAAATATTTACAATTCAATACTCTCCCCAATATCCAGAAGCATCAAATCCTTGTTCTTTTCATAGAATTTCCGCTTTGCCTCCTCGTGATCTATTTCTATATATCCAAACGTATCGTAATGACAGCCTATAATCTTATCACATTCAATGAAATCACTGGCATAAATTGCATCTTCTATACCCATCGTGAAATTATCTCCTACTGGTAAAATTGCGAGATCCAGTTTTGTTGACATAGGAATAAGTTTCATATCCATGGTAAGCGCAGTATCTCCGGCTATATAAATATTTTTATGCTCACTTTCAATCACAAACCCTCCGGGCTGTCCACCATAGGATCCATCAGGAAAAGAGCTTGTATGAATAGCATTCACATATTTGAGCTTCCCAAATTCAAAATCCCAACTCCCTCCGTGGTTCATGGGATGTACTTCGAATCCCTTATTTTCATAATGCGTGGCGATTTCAAAATTACTTACGATAATTGCTCCCGTATTTTTGGCGATTTCTTCAGCATCCAGAATATGGTCCTGATGCGCGTGCGTTAATAGAATATAATCTGCCTTCAATTCGTGTATGTCAATCTTTTCTTTGGATTTTTCGTTTCCCGAAATAAATGGATCTACAATTAAATGAGTGTCGCCTATTTGTATTCCGAATGAGCTATGTCCGTAAAAAGTGATTTTCATAATTCTGTTTTTAAGATTTAAACTAAAATAGGCATTGAAAGCTGAAATATCAATAAACCTGCGAAAATTATTTCAAAACAAGCCGTTATATAATAAGACCTAATCCAAATAATATTGAAATAAAAAATGTGGTGAGTGCAAGTATTTTAAGCTCAGGATCCAAAAGCATTGGGTTTTCATTTTCAACCACTCTTTTTAAATGAAGAAAAAGCGGAATAAATCCAATTAAATAAAGAAAATCACTCCATGAATTAGCTGTAAAAACCGAAAATATCACCAAACAAAAACTTGCAGCAATAATTAAAGAATAATGATAATTTTTTGAACGACCTGCTCCCATTTTGACCACCAGGGTATTTTTACCAGATTTGGTATCCGATTCGCGGTCACGCATATTGTTTAGGTTTAAAACTCCTGCGCTTAAAAAGCCTATAGCAAAAGCTGGCAGTAGCACAAGCCAGTTAAATTCCAGCGTATATAAAAAATAAGAGCCATATACAGCTACAAGACCAAAAAACAAGAAAACAAAAACATCTCCTAATCCCCTGTATCCATAAGCATTCTCTCCTACGGTATATTTAATAGCGGCTATTATGGCAGCTAAACCCAATGCGAAAAACACAAGTGCTGGAATGAAATTTTCATTCCCAAAAGCGACATAAATCAGCAGCACAGCAAGGATCATTGTGGCGATTGCGGTAATCCAAATCCCCTGCTTCATTTCTTTAGCAGAGATCAATCCGCTTTGAATAGCTCTTGCAGGACCAATCCTATTTTCATTATCGGTTCCTTTCACGCCATCGCCATAATCGTTGGCCAAATTAGAAAGTATCTGAAGTCCCAGGGTAGTACAAAGTGCCAAACTAAAGATCACAATATTAAAATATCCCTGTTGAACTGCGATAGTTGTTCCCACTATAATTCCGGAAATTGAAAGCGGTAAGGTCCTTAAGCGGGCAGCATTAATCCATGAACTAAAATTTCCCATATTAACGCATTATTTTTACAAGCAGTTCCTTCAATAAGTCTCCCTGGCCAACATTGGCAGCTCCTACTCCTTTTCCTTTAACATCGGCCTCCCTCAAAAAACCTATAATCCCACTCACTTTTTTCATGGGATAGTTTCTTGCTGCAACCACATAATCACTCACAAAATAAGGATTCACTTTTAAAACTTTTGCAATATTGGTTTTAGACTGATCTGTTAGCCCATGATATTGTAATATTTGAGAAAAAAAGGAGAACAATAAGGTAATTGTAACCACCATTGGATTATCCTTTGGATTCTGGGAAAAATAATTGATTATTTGATGAGCTTTTACTTCATCTTTCATCCCTATAGCTTTCCTGAGTTCAAAGTTATTGAAATCCTTGCTTATCCCTATATTCTCCTCAATTAGTTCGGGAGAAATCAGGGTTCCTTTGGGGGTGATTAATTGAAGTTTTTGAAGCTCATTATCTATCTTTCCAAGATCTACACCCAAAAATTCTACCAGCATTTGGGCAGCTTTAGGAGAAATGCTATAATCCCGTGATTTAAGGGTTTTTTGGATCCAACCCGCTATTTGATTTTCATATAATCTTTTACTCTCAAAGATAACCCCAGTTTTTGCGATGGTTTTATATAGTTTCTTTCGCTTATCTATTTTTTTGTATTTGTAGCAAAATACAAGAACACTGGTAGGCTGGGGATTCTCTGCATAAGACTCCAGTTTTTCAATACTACGTGAAAGATCCTGGGCCTCTTTTATAATTACAAGCTGTCGCTCTGCCATCATAGGATAGCGTTTGGCATTGCTCACAACCTCATCTATACTGGTGTCCCTTCCATAAAGCACCATTTGGTTAAAGCCTTTTTCTTCCTCAGCCAATAAATTATCTTCGATATAATCTGAGATCTTATCGATATAATAAGGTTCTTCCCCCATCAGGAAATAAATGGGGTGTATTTCTCCGTTTTTTATTTTTTTAACTATTTGTATAGCTTCTTCCATAATGGCTTAAATAGTTTAAACTTTTAAATTCATAGCTAAACAGCTTCTTTGATTTCTTAATTTCCATAGGTCTCTACAAGAAATTAATTTGATTAGAATCAGGAGTTAACTTTTATATTTTGTTATTTTGAATTATGCAAAAATTGAATTTCCCCGACTATTCATTTCGATTCAAAAATAGCGAAAATAAAACGGCGGTATTTGATGAAATTCGAAAAAAGTTTGTAATTCTCACTCCTGAAGAATGGGTTCGACTCCATACGGTTCAATTTCTCATGAAGGTGAAACAGTATCCAAAAAGTCATATAAATGTTGAAAAACAGCTGAAATTAGGCAAAATGACCAAGCGGTACGATGTGGTGGTCTATAAACCAAATGGAGAAATCCAGCTGATAGTAGAATGTAAAGCCCCATCAATAAAGATCTCCCAAACTACTTTTGATCAAATTGCCCGATATAATATGAGCTTAGATGCCACCTATCTAATGGTTACCAATGGATTGGAGCATTATTATTGCAGGTTGGATTATGCAGAGGAAAAGTATCATTTTCTTCAGGATCTTCCGGAATATTTGAATCTTTAGAAAATGGAATAAGCCGTATTGCATCTGGCATCCTTGAAATTTTCTGATTACTTTTGAACACGATTAAAAAAATCCCCTTTAATGACCATAGCTGTTGTGATTTTAAACTGGAATGGAATTGAACTCTTAAAACAGTTTTTAACTTCTGTGGTTGAGTTTTCTCCTGAAGCCACGGTGTATGTTGCCGATAATGCTTCTACGGATAATTCGGTTGTCTTCGTAAAAGAAAATTTCCCGGAGGTAAAGATCATTCAGAATAAAATAAACGGAGGCTATTCAAAGGGCTATAATGATGCACTTTCCGGCCTTGAAGAAGAACTATTTATATTGCTTAACAGTGATGTACAGGTAACTCCTCACTGGCTTCCCCCAATTATAGACCTATTCCAAAAGATTGAAAATCTGGGAGCGGCTCAACCCAAAATCCTGGATTTTAAAAACCCCGAATATTTTGAATATGCCGGTGCTGCTGGTGGTTTTCTGGATAAGCTGGGGTATCCTTATTGCCGGGGAAGAATTTTTAACAGCCTGGAAAAAGATGAAGGCCAGTATGACGATGAAATTGATATTTTTTGGGCTAGCGGCGCGTGCCTTGCAATTAAGAGCAGCGCTTTTTTTAAAATAGGAGGACTCGATGAAGATTATTTTGCACACCAGGAAGAAATAGATGTTTGTTGGCGTATGCATAACTTTGGGTTTGCGGTAAAATACACGCCGAATTCTGTAGTATATCATGTGGGTGGGGCAACCTTAAACCATATGAACCCCAGGAAAACCTTTTATAATTTTAGGAACAGCTTATATAATTTGCTTAAAAATCTTCCCGTTTCTCAACTCTTATGGATACTTCCGCTACGGATGATTCTGGATGGGATCGCAGCTATAAAATTTTTAATTGAAGGCAGGGGAAAACATTTTTTTGCGATTTTAAATGCTCATATGAGCTTTTATAAGATGTTCCCGGTGTTTATTAAAAAGAGAAAAAAAGTTCCTGTGAAATTCGGCGCTTTTTCAAAATTTTCCGTTGTTTGCAGTCATTATTTTCTGGGAATAAAAAAATTCTCAGAGATGTAATGTTTTCATTTAAAAAACTAGGGAATTGGCACTAGTTTTGATAACTTTGGGAAAATCTAACTTTTAAAAAAAAATCACCATTATGAAGAAAATTTTGCTTTTAACAGCATCCGCAGCGCTTCTTCTTTCTTCTTGTGTTTCACAGAAGAAATACGCAGAACTGGAAACTCAACAAAGAGAAACTCAGGATCAATTAAACACTGCTACAGTTAAACTGAATTCTTGTTTAGACGAAAAAGACAGGTTGGGACAACAAATCAACACTTTAAACAATCAAAATGCTGCGTTGCTTAATAATGTAGGAGACTTAGCGACTCTTTCAGTGAAAGAAGCTCAAAATCTTGAAAAATCTTTGGAAAGTATTAAAGAAAAAGATTTGAAGATTCAGCGTATGCAGGATGCAATCACTAAAAAGGATTCTGTAACTCTTGCTTTGGTAACTAGTCTTAAAGGTGTTCTTGGAAACATGAGCGATGAAGACATCCAAATTAATGTTGAAAAAGGTGTTGTGTATGTATCCATTTCAGATAAAATGTTATTTGACAGTGGTCGTTGGAACGTTACCAACCGTGCTAAAGAAGTACTTGGTAAAGTTGCTACTGTTGTAAAAAACAGACCGGAAATTGAATTTATGGTTGAAGGTCATACAGATGATCAGGCTATAAAAACTGCTGTGATTGAAGATAACTGGGATTTGAGCGTGAAACGTGCAACTTCAGTTGTGAGAATACTTCAAAACGAATTTGGTGTACCACCGGAAAGAATGACTGCCGCTGGAAGAAGTTACTATATTCCACTTGCAACCAATGCAGATGCGGAAGGTCGTGCTAAAAACAGAAGGACAAGAATTGTAATCTTACCAAAATTAGATCAGTTCTACAGTTTGATTGAAGAAGGTATGGGAGACGCTAAATAATTAGCAAAAAACATATATAACTAAAAAGCCTCGCGTTGCGGGGCTTTTTTTATTATTTCAAATTAATATTTCAAGTGAATGAACAATCTGTTACACTCAATTAAATAATCTCTATACTTCCTTTTCCTTCTCTCAATACTTCAGGCTGGGCATTTGTAAGGTCTATCACAGTGGAAGGAATATTATCTCCATAACCACCATCAATAACTATATCCACCAATTTATCCCATTTTTCATGAATCAGTTCCGGATCTGTGGTGTATTCAATCACTTCATCTTCATCGCGTATCGAGGTAGAAACTATCGGGTTTCCGAGTTCACGAACGATTGCCCTGCAAATATTATTATCGGGCACCCTGATTCCGACTGTTTTTTTCTTTTTGAAAACATTAGGCAAATTATTATTTCCAGGTAATATAAAGGTATACGGCCCGGGAAGATTTCGTTTTAAGATCTTAAAAGTTTGTGTGTCTATTTGTTTTACATAATCTGAAAGATTGCTGAGATCTTCACATATAAATGAGAAATTTGCTTTATCCAGTTTCACTTGTTTTATTAGAGCTATGCGCTCCAATGCTGAAGTATTTGTAATATCACAACCCAGCCCATAAACGGTATCGGTTGGATAGATCACCAAACCGCCTTTACGCAGTACATCCACTACTTTTTTAATATCTTTTGGATTTGGGTTTTCTTCGTAAATACGTATTAATTCTGCCATAGCTGTCTTATTTTTAAAACTAAGAGAATTTACAAATTTTTAAAGTTTTTACCTTTAAAAATGAATAAAAAATTATCCAGAGAAGGTAAAAAACTAATATGCTGTAAAATTCCAGCGTTTATTATGGGTGACGAGATAAGAAAAAATTTACTCGACGATAAAATATAAATGCACCGGATAAATCTACTAACCTAACTCAAAAAAATTATGAAAGTAACTTTAGCTTTGCAAACCGGAGCAACAACTTTTTGATGCCGCCATTTTCAAAATTGATCTCTGCCTTTTTATCCTGTCCTATTCCATCAATTTTGAGGACCTTCCCTTTTCCGAAACGAATATGCTCCACTTCATTACCTTCTTCAAGCTTCACCACATCTTTAATAGATGCCTGTCCTGTGTGATCTAAAGCTGGTCTTAACTTTCTAAGTTTCCGAAGTTGCTCTTCACTTGGCTTATGAGCTGGTGGTGGGGATCCGGCTGTGGGTTTAGTTTGCCGTAATTTGCTTTTGTCTACATCCCCAAAAATATCGGTATCTATCAATGGTTTGTACTTATAATCGTCCTGCGGTATCATATAATCCAGGAACTTTCCTTCAATTTCATCTATAAAACGGCTGGGTTCTGCATCCACCAATTTCCCCCAGCGGTAGCGCGATTGGGTATAGGTAAGATAAGCCTGTTTCTCAGCCCGGGTTAGTGCAACATAAAAAAGTCGTCGTTCCTCTTCCAGTTCACTTCTGGTGTTCATACTCATTCCGGAAGGGAATAAGTCTTCTTCCATCCCAACAATATATACGTAGGGAAATTCAAGTCCCTTAGCCAGGTGAATGGTCATAAGGGCCACGTGATCATCCCCGGTTTCCTTATCCATATCGGTGGCAAGCGCTACATCTTCCAGGAATTCGGCTAACGACCCTGTAGCATCAGCCAGTTCTTTCTGCCCTTCTACAAAATCCCGAATTCCATTCAGCAACTCTTCAATATTTTCAATTTTGGCGACCCCTTCCGGAGTTCCATCTTTCTTCAAATCCTGAACAAGTCCTGTTTTTTTTGCAACCGTATCGGCTACTGTAAAAGCATCGGCATTTTCGTTCAAAATGCTAAAGCTCTTAATCATATTCACGAAATTTGTAAGCTTGTTCCTGGTTCCGGAATTTACCTTTAAATCTATATGATCTAAATTTTCAATGACCTCGAAGATAGATTTTCCATAGGTATTTGCAGCAATGGTAAGCTTATCGATGGTGGTTTGCCCTATTCCACGGGCGGGATAATTAATCACCCTTTTCAAAGCCGCTTCGTCATTGGGATTTATAAGTAATCGCAAATATGAAAGTACATCCTTTATCTCCTTACGCTGGTAAAATGAAAGTCCGCCGTAGATCCTATAAGGGATTTCGCGCTTTCTCAAGGCATCTTCCATCGCCCGGCTTTGGGCATTAGTTCGGTATAAAATAGCAAAACTCCCATTATCCAACTGATTTTGCATCTTGTTCTCAAAAATTGAACTCGCCACAAACCTGCCTTCTTCCCCATCGGTTAATAAACGGTTTACAATGATCTTTGGCCCGTCTTCATTTGCAGTCCATACCACTTTTTCCAGTTTGGTTTTATTTTTTTCTATGATGGAGTTGGCGGCATTCACGATGTTCTTTGTAGAACGGTAATTTTGTTCCAGTCTGTAAAGTTGAACATTGTCATAATCTTTCTGAAAATTCAAAATGTTATTGATGTTCGCGCCACGAAAGGCATAAATACTTTGTGCATCATCACCTACCACACATATATTTTGAAATTTATCTGAAAGTGCTTTTACAATCAAATATTGGGAATGATTGGTATCCTGGTACTCATCCACGAGAATATACCTGAAGCGATTTTGATATTTCTGAAGCACTTCCGGGAACCGGTTTAAAAGTTCGTTTGTTTTCAGCAACAAATCATCAAAATCCATCGCACCAGCTTTAAAACAGCGGTCTACATAATTTTTATAGATATCCCCTAAACGAGGTTTTTTAGACATCGCATCGGCTTCCTTTAGTTCGGGGTTCTGGAAATAAGCTTTTACCGTGATAAGGCTGTTTTTATAGGACGAGATCCTGGAATACACCTGTTTATATTTATAAATATCCTTATCGAGCCCCATTTCCTTGATAATAGCCGAAATAAGTCGCTGGGAATCCTGCGTATCATAAATGGTGAAATTTGATGGATATCCCAATTTATCTGCCTCAAAACGCAACATTTTAGCAAATATGGAGTGAAACGTACCCATCCATAGGTTCTTAGCCTCGCTGCTTCCCACTATCTGGGAAATACGTTTCTTCATTTCCTTTGCCGCTTTGTTGGTAAAGGTGAGTGAGAGGATGTTAAAAGGATCTACCCCTTTGCTCATCAAATAGGCAATCCTGTAAGTAAGCACCCTGGTTTTCCCGGAGCCCGCCCCCGCTATCACAATCATCGCACCGTCTTTTTGAAGAACAGGTGCCCGTTGAGCATCATTTAATTCTGCTAAATAAGATTCCAATATTTCTTCTTTGTTTTAAGCTGTGAATTTAACCAAAAAACCCCTTAACTGAAAACCTCAATCAAGGTTACTTTTAAACAAACGAATCTTAAATTATGCCACTACCGATATTTTAAATACTTTTAGCTTCTTCATTTTAATTTAAGCATTTATGATCAAAAATCTTCAACTCTTGTTTTCCCTGAGTATCCTTTTTATTTTTTCCGAAAGTTTTGCTCAGGACCAGGTTGCCATAGAGAAACCAATTTCCAATTTTGGACCAACCTATCCTATTGAAAACCCGGATTATAAAACTTCACTTTCCGAAGAATATAAAGTTGTTTTTGACATCACCAAGGCTTCTGAAGATCCTTCCCAACTCAACAAATATGTGGAAGCCATAGCCAGGTTTTTAAATATGCATGCCGAAGCCGGAAAACCTTTAAATACGATGGATGTCTACGTTGTAATGCACGGTGGGGCTGCGCAAACGCTCCTCAAAAATCAATTCTACAACGAGCTTTATAATACAGACAATCCAAATATTGCTCTTTTTGAGGCTTTAAGCGATCATGGAGTTGAAATTATTTTGTGCGGACAAACCTCTAAAGCCAGAAATATTTCAGAAGAAAGAAGGATACCGGAAGCAAAGATTTCACTATCTGCGATGACGGCATTGATCCAGCTTCAAAATGACGGATACAGGCTTATCCGGCTATAAGATTATATCTTACAATAAACACCAAAAAAAATATCTACAGATGAAAAATAAATTATCAACTTTAGTCGCTACTTTTTTAACCACTCTTTTTTGCTTCACGCTAAACGCACAGCAAATAGATCCTGAAATAAGTCTGGCAGCAGAAGACCTGGAACAAAAAGTAATAGAATGGCGAAGGGATTTTCACCAAAACCCTGAATTATCTAACCGCGAGTTTAAAACCGCTGAAAAAATAGCAGCGCATCTTAAAAGTTTGGGCATGGAAGTTCAAACCGGAGTTGCTATTACCGGGGTTGTTGGAGTTTTAAAAGGTGATAATCCGGGGAAAGTAGTCGCTTTAAGAGCCGATATAGATGCTTTGCCGGTGACTGAAAGAAATGATCTTCCTTTCAAATCCACGGTAGAAACCGAATTTCTTGGGACCAAAACCGGTGTAATGCACGCCTGTGGCCACGATACTCACACGGCTATTTTAATGGGCGTTGCAGAGATCCTTTCAAAAAACAAAGACAAGATCAATGGAACGGTGAAATTTATTTTTCAACCGGCAGAAGAAGGTCCGCCTCCAGGGGAAGAAGGTGGAGCATCGGTAATGATCAAGGAAGGGGTGTTAAAAAACCCGGATGTAGACGCAATTTTTGGGTTACACATCAATTCCGGAACACCGGTCGGAACTATTCGTTATAAGCCGGAAGGCACTATGGCAGCTGTAGAGCGTTTCGTAATAAATGTTAAAGGAAAGCAAACTCATGGATCGGCACCCTGGAGTGGCGTAGATCCTATTCTAATTTCTGCGAAAATTATCGACGGCTTACAAACCATAATCAGTCGGGAATCCAGACTGGTAGATGCGGCAGCAGTGATCACTGTAGGAAAAATAACAAGCGGTGTCCGGTTCAATATAATTCCTGAAACGGCTGAAATGATTGGAACAGTGCGTACTCTGGACCCGGATATGAAGGAAATGATCCTTCGGAGAATGAGGGAAATGGTTCCTGCTATTGCCGAAGCATTTGGCGGAACAGCAACAATTGAGATTCAAAACAACACCGCGATTACTTTTAATGATCCGGAACTAACCGCTAAAATGCTGCCTACGCTTCAAAAGGTTGCAGGACCGGAAAAAGTGGAATTGGTGAAAGCCACAACAGGAGGAGAAGATTTTTCCTTTTTTCAGGAAGAAATTCCAGGGTTTTACTTCTTTTTGGGAGGCCAGCCCTTAGGAACTTCGGAAGCTGCACCGCATCATACCCCCGATTTTTTTATAGATGAAAGCGGAATGTTGCTTGGAGTAAAGGTAATGTCTCAAATCGCGCTGGATTATTTGAATTTATAAGCGATTATTTATTCTAAACGGGGAGCTAAAAAAAAATTAGTTCCCTGTACTATTCAACAAATACTTTGTATTTAGATCTTATATTTGCTTTTTAAAAATTTCAGCAATCAAAACTGGAAAAAAACAGTTTCCAATTATCGCCCATGGACGAGATTAATATTATACAGTTATTTTTTTTCCTTTTACCCGCAGTAATAGTAGGTGCTATCTCCTATTACTTTTTTAAAATGCATGTGGATAACGAAGAAAAACTAAGAAGATTTTTACTGAGACAGGAAAATCAAAAAACCTCGCTGCCAATTAAATTACAGGCTTTTGAAAGAATGGCTTTACTCCTGGAGCGAATATCTCCGGGAAAACTGCTTTTAAGAATCAAGCCATCCAATTTCTCTAAGGAAGAGTATGAACAACTTCTTATCCGTAATATAGATCAGGAATTTGAACATAATTTGGCGCAGCAAATATATCTTTCTGCAGAATGTTGGAACGTGGTAAAAACAGCTAAAAATGCAACTATTGGGATTATTCGTAAAACCGGAATGAGTGAAGACATAGATTCTGCAGAAAAATTACGGGAGGTGATCCTTACCAGCTCCATAGATCAAACTTCGCCTACAGATGCAGCACTGGAATTTATTAAAAAAGAAGTGAGAAATACTATTTAATCCCAAGAGTGATTTTAATACCCTGATGCCCGCCACTCAGGCAGGGTTTTATCGAACTTATAATTTCTTTCCTTTTATATAAAAGTGATCTCGCTTCAAGGGATTGTTTCAAAAGAAGTAACGTTTAAAAAATCCGGCTTCAGCCTTCTGTTTCAAAGATTTTTCTTTTGCATACTCAAAACCTTGCTGCCACCATTGTGTCATGGCGATTTTATTGAAGATCAGGGAATTTTCAGTGAGTTGAACCGGGGTGAAATAAGTGTTTAATTTTACCTTTTTATTTAAAGCAGCAAGCCTTCCTTCCACTACATCGTGATATTCCACCTGGTCCAGGAGAAATCCAAAAAGGTTGATCATCAATGAAAATGGATTTTTCCCCAGGACTTTATTATATTCCATATTTTCAGCTTCCAGCACTATTGCATCTACTTCTGTAGCACCGCGGCGTATAGCTTCACGTATAGGCACAACACATCCCAAACCTCCATCGGCATATTCGCATCCGTTTTTGGTAACCAGACTCATAAAGGGAATATAGTTACAAGAAATCCAGATCCATTCACAAAAATCATCGTAATCAAAATCCTTTATCGATTTATATTCTACACGGTTTTTGGAAAGGTTGGAAACAGTGACAATTACATCTTTATCGCCGTTTTTTACCGATAAAAAATCCTCTTCGCTAAAATGTTTCCGGATCTCCTTTTGCAAATTTTTACTTTCCCCAAAGGTTCTCTTCTGCTTGATAAATTGCCAAAACGTATTAAAATAATTGATGGAAACATATTCGCGTCCATCCTTCTTTTTTACAATAAAGGGATTAACGCTAAAAATTTTTTGCTGGGTAACATTGGTATAAATATCGTGAATCTTGGTAATATTTCCTTCGGCCAAATGCGGGATCAAAAGCCCTCCGGTTGAAGTTCCCAGGAAAAGATCATATTTTTTGCCTTCTTCTTCCATCAGGTATTGAGCGACACCGCCTGCAAAGGCTCCTTTACTGCCACCACCTGAAATCACCAATGCTCGCATTAAGGTTCTATTTGGTTTAATTCTTCATTCTTAAATTTAGCAAAACTAAATCCGCTTTCCCACCATCGTTCCATCTTTATTTTATCAAAAATAAGAGAATTGGTTGTTAAAACCGTGGGGGTATAATAAAAATTAATGATCACGTTCTTATTTGCAGCTGCAAATTTCCCTATTCGTATGTTCTGTTTTTCAATTCTGTCCAACATAAAACTAAACAGATTAATTATAAGCGCAAAAACATTTTTTGAAGGCATCCTGTTAAAATAAGTAACTTCTGTTTGAAGCACAATCGCGTCAATTTGAGTCGCACCCCTCTTAATCGCTTCCTCTATTGGCACCATGGACCCCAAACCACCATCGGCATATTCACAACCATTTTTTTTAACCAAACTCATAAATGGCGTATAATTACATGAAATCCAGATCCATTCACAAAAATCCTCATATCCATAATCCTTAATCGACTTATATTCTACTTCGTTCAACGATAAATTGGAAACCGTTATTACAATATCTTTTTGAGAAGCTTTCAGTTCCTCAAATTCCTCCGGACTTAAAGTTTCACGGATAAGTTTTTTCAGATTCAGGCTTTCGCCGAAGGTTTTTTTACCCTTAATAAAATTCCGCACCACATTGAAGTGATCAATACTAATTTGATCCTGTCCATGGACGCGTTTAATCACAAATGGAAGGCTGTTAAAGATGCTTTTTTGAGTAACCGAAGTAAATACTTCTTTTATCTTTTTAGTTTTATCCAGTGCTAAATGTGAGATGAGCAAACTTCCTGTTGAAGTCCCCAAATAAAGATCATACTCTTTACCCTGAACTTCCCGCAAATATTGAGCTACACCTCCGGCAAATGCGCCTTTACTGCCTCCTCCTGAAATTACAAGTGCCCGCATCTACAAGTTAAGCTTAGTATTTAAAAATTCAAGTTCTCTTCCCGAAATTCGCTGCTTTAAAGCTACATAACTTTTACGATATTCTTCTTCTTTCAACAAGGTGTCTAATAATTTTCTGCTGAAATCTCGGAATTTGTAGGTGTGATGCTGCGTGGCGTTTATCAAATCCAGCAAATTCTGATCGCTGAATGCATTTAACTGATACAGGTATCCAAAAGCATTTTCCCGTACTTCAAATGGAAAATATTCCCCGGTATATCCGGATAGTTCTTTGTAATAATCACCAGTGTGCTCTGGATTTACTTCCGGGCTAACCAAATTAAGAACCAACCATAACATACGGATATTTTTGTTTGAAAAGCCTTCCATATCCTTTGTTTTTTCCAGAAACTCATCTGCCTGTTCCGGAAATTGCATCCACAATTTCAAAAGTGTATTTTCAATAGTGAGGTAAGAGTTATCATCTAAAAGACTACTAAAATCCGATTTTAATTCTGCTGGAATGGGCTGTAAACTTAAAGCAATTGCTTGTCTTACATAAAGATTTCCACTGCTAAAAGCTTTCTTGTAAAGTTTAAGCGCTTCTGCATTTTGCTCTCCGGCAAGTTGGTAAATAGCTTCCATCCCAATATAATCATTTACAGGAAAATCCAGCGCCGTAAATAAGCGTTCAGCTTTACTGGATAAAGGGAATTCTCTCAAAGCAGCTATTTCCAAATAAGCGGTGATGAATTCTGAATTTCTCAAAGAATTTAAAGCCTGGGTTCCCTGAAAGGCAGACTGTAGTAACCATTCTTTTTTAAATTGAGATAGATCCGTCCCTGAGGAATTTTCCATTTCTAAAAGAAATTCATCTGTGGTAACGTTTTTATATGCATATTTTTCTAAATAGTTTTTCACCCCCATCTTAAAAGCTTCTTCTCCCAGCTTTTCTTTCAAAATATGCAATGCCCACGCTCCTTTTTGGTAATAAGTTAAAGAACCGGCGCCAACTTTTAACAGGGCTTCTCCTTTCCCGGAATCACTTAATTCCTTTAGCTGCTCTGCAGTTTCATAAAGTTTCCAATAGAAATGATCTTCTCCAAAAAGCTCCTTTTCCGCCAGCAGCGCATAATAAGTTGCAAACCCCTCGTGTAGCCAGTGATTTGAACCATTGGTTTCGGTTATTAAATTCCCAAACCATTGATGAGCCAATTCGTGCGCATTCACATTCACATAGCTACGATCATTAAAAGCGATGGAATCTACCATCATGGAATTAGAAAAAATAGTTGTTCCCGTGTTTTCCATCCCGGCATATAAAAAATCCTGTACCGGAATTTGCTTGTAATTTTGCCATGGGTACGGAACCCCGATTTCCTTTTCTAAAAATTCAAAAATTTCTTTTGAGTACCGGTACGTTGGTTCCACCTTGTCCTCATCACTTGCATTATAATATAGCGAAATTGGTGTTCCCGTAACCGATTCAATTTTTTTATGCTCATAATCTCCTGCAGCAACCGCAACCAGATAACTGCTCATTGGTTGCAGCATGTCATAGTTCCATTGGGTTATAGAATCGTTTAAAATTTTGGTTTCAATTAATTTTCCATTCGCGATCACGTCGTAACCTGAGCTAAAATTAATTTTCAAATCGAATACTAACTTCTCCCTCATATCATCGAAACTGGGCAGCCAATTGGAGGTATTTCTTCCTTGTCCCTGGGTCCACACTTGCTTTAAAACTTCTGGTTTCCCGGGGAAATTCCAGTTTATAAAATACATCGCCTGCTTTGGTTGTGCAGAATAACTGAATTCTAAACTGTTTTCTTCTGAAGCCTCAAAATTGGAGATCAACCAAAGCCGGGAGGTATCATTGTGAAATTTCACAGGTTTTCCATTGAAAACCACATTTTCAAATTCCATGTTTTTGGCATCTATGAAGATAGAATCCACCTTCTGAAGGATATCAAAGCTAAAATCTACAGTTCCTTCTACCCTTTCTTCCGCAGGAAATATAGAAACTTCAGCAAGAACATCTTTAAAATCCACCACCTTATTTTGATCCCGGGAAGCATCATATTGCGCAAATCCCGGAATGGTTAAAAGCAGGAATAGTAGAAGAAATTTAGATCTCATAAAAATAGTTGGTCTTAATTCAGGCAAATTACAAAATCCAGCCATTATAATTGCAGCCTTACCGGAATTTGAATACTGATAGAAATGGCTAATGACAATATAAATTTCAACATTGGGGAAGATTAATAGAGTATTTAATATCTTCGTTTTATGAATGCAAACCTGCTACAAACCCCCATTGATTATTTAAAAGGCGTTGGTCCCAACCGGGCAGAGTTGCTCCGGAAGGAATTAGGCATTCATACCTACCAGGATCTTATCAACTTTTTCCCCAACCGCTATATTGATAAAACCAGATTTTACAAGATCAACGAACTCCAGCAAAATACGGCTGAAGTCCAGGTAGTGGGAAAGATCATCAATATTAAAACCGTAGATCAAAAAAGGGGCAGCCGGATGGTGGCTGAATTTATTGATGATAGCGGAAAAATGGAATTGGTATGGTTTCGCGGTCAAAAATGGATCCGGGAAAATATAAAGATCAACACTCCGTATGTGATCTTTGGAAAAACAAACTGGTTTAACGGAATGTTCAATATGCCGCATCCGGAAATGGAATTGCTGGAGGAACACCAAAAGAATTTACGTACGGCTATGCAGCCGGTTTATCCTTCTACAGAAAAGCTCACCAAAGCAGGAATTACAAACCGGGTTATAAATAAGTTGATGCAACAACTTTTTATAGAAACCGGCGGAAGATTTTACGATACTTTATCTAAAGATATAAAGGAAGAATTGAAACTCATTTCCCGGGCAGAAGCCATGTTTAATATTCATTTTCCCAAGAGCCAGGAGTTGCTTGCAAGGGCACAATTCAGGTTGAAATTTGAAGAATTATTTTACATTCAGCTTCAGCTTCTTATCAAGAATATGATCCATAAACAAAAAATAAAAGGATTCGTTTTTGAACAGGTGGGAGAAAATTTTGGGGAGTTCTATCAGGAACATTTACCCTTCGAATTAACCGGGGCACAAAAGCGGGTGGTCAAGGAAATAAGGAGCGATTTGGGAAGCGGGGCACAAATGAATCGTTTACTTCAGGGAGATGTAGGATCCGGGAAGACCATTGTGGCACTCATGTCAATGCTAATAGCACTTGACAACGGTTTTCAAGCCTGTTTAATGGCCCCTACTGAAATTTTGTCAGTACAGCACTACAACGGTTTAGTTGAATTATGTAAAGAATTGAAAACCAGTATCTACCTACTCACTGGCTCAAGCAAAACTTCAAAGAGAAGAGAAATTCACGAAAAACTGGAAAACGGGGAAATAAATATCTTAATTGGTACTCACGCGCTACTTGAAGATAAGGTAAAATTCAAGAATTTAGGCCTTGCAATCATCGATGAGCAACATCGTTTTGGAGTAGCACAACGATCAAAATTATGGCAGAAAAATCATTTGCCTCCACATATTTTAGTGATGACCGCTACCCCAATTCCAAGAACCCTCGCAATGAGTTTGTATGGAGATCTGGACGTTTCTGTAATAGATGAATTACCTCCCGGAAGACAGGAAATAAAAACCGTACACAGGTACGATAGCAATCGATTAAAAGTCTTCAAATTTATTAGGGATGAGATCCAAAAAGGACGACAAATTTATATTGTTTATCCTTTAATCCAGGAATCGGCGACCATGGATTATAAGGATCTTATGGACGGATATGAGAGTATCGCGAGGGAATTTCCAATGCCGGAATATCAAATTTCCATTGTTCACGGGCAGATGAAACCTACCGATAAGGAGTTTGAAATGCAACGTTTTGTTAAAGGCGAAACACAAATCATGGTAGCCACTACGGTAATTGAAGTTGGGGTAAATGTTCCAAACGCAAGTGTAATGATTATTGAAAGTGCCGAAAGATTTGGATTATCGCAATTGCACCAGTTGAGAGGACGGGTTGGCCGGGGAGCCGAACAGAGTTATTGCATCCTAATGACCAGCCATAAACTCTCTTCAGATGCTAAAACTCGATTGGAAACCATGGTTTCTACCAGCGACGGATTTGAAATTGCAGAGGTGGACCTAAAATTACGGGGGCCCGGGGATCTTATGGGAACCCAGCAAAGCGGAGTGCTCAACCTCAAAATAGCCGATATTGTACAGGACAATCAGATATTAAAGTCGGCAAGGTTTTATGCGAAAAAATTGTTGGCTGAAGATCCCGAAATGAAATTGCCTGAAAATAAAATGATTGGATATACTTTTGAGCAATTGGGAGTTCATAAAAATATCTGGAATTATATAAGCTAAACGCAATTCACTTCTGAGTTTAGGAATTATTACTTACACTAAATTGGAAAATTTAAAAATTATTCCCAAACGGACAGGAAGCGAATTAAAACCTCAATTATTAGTAAAATTAGTCTAATATAACCATTCAAAGGGCAGACAGGCTCTTCCTTTATTAAGATCAAACTTTAATGGATTTCACCCGTTTTTGTATTTATACTTAGTATTTTTCACTTTATATAGATTCTTAATTTTTTGAATTTTCGCTAATTTACGCTTTGTAATCTAGATGATTTTTAATTATATCATAGGTTTACTTCTTTAAATCTGCATTTACCTAAGAAATCTATATTTTTAAGCTTCTCCATTCCTAACATAACTCGGCAAATATTCAGGTATTTATTTATTATTTTTAAAGATTAACCATCTAAATATCACAGTTATGAGAACAAATTTTAACCTTCCGCGGCTTATTGGACTTTTCCTTTTGTGTTTTTCGGTTACGGCCTTCGCACAGGACACCCAAACCAAAAAATCTATAGGGGATGCTGTGTACCAGGAATACAAACAAAATGGAACTGACAGCGCCCTTAAAACATACAGCCAACTTAAATCAAAAACCGGCGAGTACAACTTAACCGAGTGGGAACTCAACAGGATTGGGTACCAGATAATGATGGATGATAAGGATTTAGTGTCGGCAGAAAAGATCTTTAGCCTTAATATGAAGGAATATCCCCAGGCAGCGAATCCCCGGGACTCTTATGCCGATTACCTTATAGAAAAAGGAGATCCTGAAGGCGCCAAAAAGTATTTAAAGGAATCTATAGCCATCGCAGAGAAAAGCGATAATGAAGATGAACAAACCCGTATTCTACAGGGCTCCAAAGCTAAACTAGCACAGCTGGAGAACAAGCACAAACAGCTAAATTTTCTTGTTGGAAACTGGAGTCTCAATTCCACAAATTTCACCAATGGTGTAGAAGCAGGTAAAAATACCGGGACAGATGAAGTTGTATATGATGAAGCATCTTCCCTTATTACCATTAATCATAAGAACAGCAATGGAGAAATTACAGCGAAAAGAATGATGGTTTACGATCCTATAGATGAAGGTTATGATATGGCTTATATCAACACATTAGCGCCAATGGGAATTGAAACCTCCTTTATCAAAATAAATGAAGTGGGAGATAATAAACTGGAATTAATGGAAACCTATAATAACCAAAAGGGAGAAAAGAAAAAAATGAAACACGAAATAAATAAAAATGATACTAATAAATTAGACTGGGTGATATTTGAACCCGGAGCAAAAGGGCAGGAGTGGAAAAAGGTGTATGCAATGAAAATGGAAAAAAAGAATTAAAGTTCCCTTTACCTCATTAAAAATGAGAGCCAAATGGCTCTCATTTTTTTTCTCAGGTTATCCTGTAAAAATAAATTTCAAATTATGCCAAAACTATTAGTAATACTATCTTTACCATCGGAAAAAAAACACCTATGAAAATTTCATACAATTGGCTTAAGCAATTTATAAAACTACCAAACAACCCCGAAGAAACGGGTCATTTACTTACAGATCTTGGCCTGGAGGTTGAAGGAATTAAAAATTTTCAAAGTGTAAAAGGTGGTCTGAAAGGAATTCTTACAGGTCATGTTTTAAGTTGTGTTTCTCATCCCAATGCCGACAAATTACAACTTTGCAAAATTGATATAGGGAATGGAGAAATCCTTCAAATTGTATGTGGCGCCCCAAATATTGCGGAAGGGCAAAAAGTTCCGGTAGCGACTATAGGAACCACCCTGTATGATGAAAAAGGAGAAGTCTGGGAAATTAAAAAAGGAAAGATTCGGGGGGAAGCAAGTGCAGGAATGGTATGTTCAGAAAAGGAACTAGGCCTGGGAGATAGCCACGAAGGGATTATGGTAATGAAAGCCGATCTTATTCCCGGAAAGCCTGTTTCTGAGATATTCGACATTGAAAATGATCATGTTTTTGAAATAGGACTTACCCCTAACCGTGCCGATGCGATGAGCCATTGGGGCGTTGCGAGGGATCTTAAGGCAGGATATCAGCAACAGGATATCAGCCTGGAGCTAATCACCCCTTCTGTAGGTGCTTTTCATGTAGACAGTCGGAGTTTTAGAATTCCAATAAAGGTAGAGGATTCTGCCCTGGCACCAAGATATTGCGGAATTACCCTTTCCGGGATACAAGTGAAAGAATCTCCAAAATGGCTGCAGAATAGGTTAAAGGCCATTGGGATCAAACCTAAAAATAACCTCGTAGATATTTCCAATTATGTGATGCACGAGCTGGGACAACCTCTACATTTTTTTGATGCCGATAAAATTGCCGGTAATGAGATCAATGTGAAAACTTTGCCCAAAGGAACAAAATTCATAACCTTAGACGAAGTTGAACGTGAACTTCACGAAGAAGACCTCATGATTTGCGATGCTGAAAAACCCCTGGCTATTGCCGGAATCTTTGGTGGATTACATAGTGCGGTATCAAAAGATACAACAAAAATATTTATTGAAAGTGCCTATTTCAATCCTATTAGTGTGCGTAAAACCGCTAAGAGACATGGCCTAAGCACCGATGCTTCCTTTAGATACGAAAGAGGAATAGACCCAACTATTACCGAATATGCATTAAAACGTGCTGCCCTGCTTATCCTCGAACTAGCCGGAGGTGAGATCACCAGCGATATAGACGATTTATATTTCAAAAAAATAGAAGACTTTCAGGTATTCCTCACCTTTGAAAAAGTAAATAAATTAATTGGACAGAATCTTGCTGAAGAAACGATAAAATCTATTCTGGCTTCCCTGGAGATTCGCGTAAACAATGTTACCGAATCAGGAATGGGGCTCACTATTCCCTCTTATAGAGTAGATGTGCAGCGTGAAGCTGATGTTATTGAGGAAATATTGCGGGTTTACGGATACAACAATATTGAATTTGGGACAAAATTTAATGCTTCCATTGCAAACTCAACAAAATTTGAAGATTATAAACTTCAGAATCATATTGCGAACCAATTAGTAGGTCAAGGCTTTTATGAAACCATGGCCAATTCCCTTACTTCCTCTGTTTATACACGATTAACCGAAAATTTAAAGGAAGAAAACGATGTAAAAATACTGAATCCTTTAAGTCAGGATCTCTCGGTAATGCGACAATCTTTACTGTTTTCAGGTCTGGAAGCGATAAGCTATAACATCAACAGAAAGCGAACCGATCTTAAATTATTTGAGTTTGGAAAAACCTATCACCAATACCCATCCGGAAGAGAAGAGACCAAGCATTTAAGTTTGATTATTTCAGGGAACAGATTTCCAGAGAGTTGGACCATTTCTAAAAACGGAGGGAGTTTTTTCTTTATGAAAGGAATTATTTCAGGTGTTTTTGAACGATTAGGGATCAAAGATTTAAACACTGGATCATTCAAATCGGATGTTTTTTCTGAAGGATTAATCCTGAGTTTGGGAAAGTCTAAACTTGTAGAATTCGGGGTTCTAAAAAAATCGGTTTTAAAACATTTTGATGTCACTCAGGAAGTTATTTACGCCGATTTTAACTGGGATCTAATCATTGAAATAACCAAATCACAAAAGAACAAATTTACCGACATTCCAAAATTCCCTGCAGTACGAAGAGATTTTGCCTTGCTGCTGGATGATTCTGTCAGGTATCAGCAAGTGGAAGAAATCGCATTACAAACCGAGAAAAAGCTGCTTAAATCGGTAAATTTATTTGATGTCTATCAGGGTAACAATTTGCCTGAAGGCAAAAAGAGCTATGCGGTAAGCTTTATGTTTCAGGATGATTACAAAACCCTTACCGACAAGCAGGTTGATAAGGTTATGAAAAAATTAAAACAGCGCTTTGAGGAAGAACTCAAGGCGGAATTAAGGTAATAGATTTTAAATAATTCAATTAACCTGAACAACTTATTAAGTATGTAAAAGAAAAGAATATCCAAAAATTCACGTTTTTAATAAAAAAGTCCTTTTTGGAAATTCCGAAAAGGACTTTTTAGATTCTATAAATTTATCTGGAAAAGATAAAAATCTATTTCCCTGGCAAAAGCACTGTATCGATAACGTGAATTACTCCATTAGACTGGTTTACATCAGCTATAGTAACAGTTGCTACGTTTCCAGCAGCATCCTTCAACTTAACATTGCCACCATCTAACATTGCACTCAACTCAACACCATTAACAGTTTTAAAAGTCGCTGTCCCATTTCCGCTTTTAATGGCGGCAAGAACATCAGCAGCTTTAAAGTCACCGGCAATAACGTGGTACGTCAACACCCCTTGTAAGGCTTCTTTGTTTTCAGGTTTCAATAAAGTCTCTACAGTTCCGGCAGGCAGTTTTTCGAAAGCTGCGTTTGTAGGAGCAAAAACGGTAAAAGGCCCTTCCCCCTGTAAAACCTCAACCAATTCTGCAGCGGTTACGGCAGCAACAAGCGTTGTGTGATTTTTGGAGTTTACAGCGTTTTCAATGATGTTCTTGCTTGGGTACATTTCTGCACCACCTACCATTTTAGTATCTTTTTTCATGTTTTGAGCAGTAAGTGATCCGCTCATTAAGAAAGTGGCTGTAAAAAAAGCCATTGCAAAAAATTTCAACTTTTTCATAATTTGTTTTTTTTTATTACAATCAAATTAACGTAGTAATGACTTGGACGGTTCTTAATTTTAGTAGAATTAATATGAAATTAACATACGTTTTAGGAATCAAAAAGTAAATTAGAGCTTGAAATCTTATTTTTAGTAAAGCGTTGTTCGTTAAGGATCAATTGTTTAAATTAGTATCAGGTTAAGTCGATGAAGATGAAAATAAAAAGAACTCACATTCCCGAAAAAATTCTAAATTATAGAAACAAAAGAATTTCCCAGGAAAATTTAATGGAACAAGTCTGGAGAATTTTTGAAGAGGAAAGCCAAAAGGATCGTGTAATTTTGGATAGCCTCAACGATGATTCCGAAGTTGAGGAGTCCAATAATTTTGATTTTAATCTCCTGGAAGGAGTTAACATTTATCACCTTTCAGACATAGAACGCATTTGTATTGACTACCGCCTTCGATTTTTGAGTAGCGCCATCTTTAAAGGGGAATTACCTTATGAAGCGATCTCAAAAATAAAACATTTTGAAAAAATCCATAACACAAGCCTGAAGGGTTTTAAGATCATGGCTCCAGCCAAAGTGTTTAAATTAAAGAATGCAGATGACCCCTTACTGTTTGCTCCTATAGGAAATCAATATTATTATCTTATACATTCCTGGGGTACGGATTTACATCCATTAAGGAAAGTAATGATGTGGCCATTCAAAAACCTGGAAAATTTCATTGTGGCTGTAATTTTTATAAGCCTGATATTAACCGCTATGGTACCCGAAGGATTATTTTCCAAGCAGCAAACCACCTCCGAATTTTTTATGGTCTTCTTCTTCATGATTAAATGGGTTGGGGGAATTTCAATATTTTACGGAGTCAAAATGGGGAAGAATTTTAGTTCTGCCATTTGGAGAAGTAGATTTTATAACGCCTGATGCGTTAAACTCTTTTAAAAAGGCATACCGATTTATTTTGTTCTGTGTATCTTAGTTCGAAAATCAAGAATTATGAGTACAGACGATAGTTACGAACGGGTTTATACGGGCTCTGATACAAATGTTCAATACCTGCAGGAACTTTTTGAAAAAGCAGGGATTGCATCCAGGGTTAGAAATGATTTCGACTCCGGGTTAAGAGCAGGTTTTGGTGGAGGTTTGCCCGGACAGGTTCAGTTATTCGCAATGAAATCGCATTTTGACGAAGCTTTAAAAATATCCAAAACAACCTTTCCAGAAGACTATGTAGATGGAGAATAGAAACGAAGTCCCAAAGAAAAAGAATATATGGAACCTGGTATTAGGATTTCTTTTTTTGATCTATGGAAGCTACAGGCTATATGTTCTTTCCGAAAATAATTTTCAGGATGACACCCTTGGACTCATCCTTGCAATAGGATTTATAGCCTTTGGCTTATATGATCTCTGGAAATATAACAAAGGCCTTTAACAAAGTTCTTAATCAATTAACATCCAATAATTTCAACTAAAAAGCGGGAGTTCCTAACTGGAATTCCCGCTTTTTTATTGAAATTATTGGATGATTTGAATTAAGCTTGTACAGCATACATTTTATCCCGTTGCTCCCTGATCTTTTTATCATCCATATATTCGTCAAAGGTCATATACCTGTCAATTACACCTGTTGGGGTTAATTCTACTACACGATTTGCGACGGTTTGTGCAAATTCGTGGTCATGAGTTGTAAATAACACAGTTCCTTTAAAGTTCTTAAGGGAATTATTGAATGCGGTAATAGATTCCAAATCCAGGTGATTGGTGGGTTCGTCCAACATCAGGACATTGGCACGCATCATCATCATTCTGCTTAGCATACAACGAACCTTTTCCCCTCCGGATAATACCCTGGAAGTTTTAAGAGCTTCCTCACCACTAAAAATCATTTTTCCTAAAAATCCGCGAATATAAACCTCCTCGCGTTCTTCTTCCGTTTTAGCCCATTGCCTTAACCAATCAACTAAAGTTAGATCGTTCTCGAAAAATTTAGAATTGTCCAATGGAAGATAAGACTGAGAAGTGGTGATCCCCCAGGAAAAACTTCCTGAAACCGGCTTTTCATTTCCATTAAGGATCTCATAAAATGCAGTGGTCGCCCGTGAATCTCTTGAAAACACAACCACCTTATCCCCTTTTTTAAGATTGAGATCTATATCTTTAAAGATAGTTTCCCCTTCTATGGATGCTTCCAAACCTTCAATATTTAGAATTTGATCTCCGGCTTCGCGCTCTCTTTCAAAAATAATGGCAGGATATCTTCTGCTGGATGGCTTGATCTCTTCAATATTAAGTCTATCGATCATCTTTTTACGAGAAGTAGCCTGTTTAGATTTTGCAACATTCGCGCTAAAACGCATGATAAATTCCTGTAATTCTTTTTTCTTTTCCTCTGCCTTCTTATTTTGCTGCGACCGTTGTCTTGCTGCAAGCTGCGAAGATTCATACCAAAAAGTATAATTTCCGCTGTAATGATTTATTTTCCCAAAATCTATATCGGATATATGCGTACAAACAGAATCAAGGAAGTGACGGTCGTGAGAAACCACGATCACAGTATTATCATAATTGGCCAGGAAGTTCTCCAGCCAAAGAATAGCTTCATAATCCAAATCGTTGGTAGGCTCATCCATGATCAAAACATCTGGATTTCCAAAAAGTGCCTGGGCTAAAAGAACCCTTACCTTTTGCTGCCCGTCAAGATCTTTCATTTGTGTATAATGGTAATTCGCTTTTATTCCCAAATTTGAAAGCAGGGAAGCAGCGTTGCTGTCCGCATTCCAGCCATCCATTTCCTCAAATTCAACCTGTAGCACTCCTACCCGTTCCCCATCGGCATCGTTAAAATCCTCCTTTGCATAGATCTCGTCCATTTCCTTCTTGATCTTGTAAAGCGGCGTGTTCCCCATAATCACTGTCTCCAAAACGGGATACTCATCATATAAATTATGATTTTGTTCAAGTACGGACATACGCTTGGCAGGCTCCAGAAAAACCCTTCCGCTTGTTGGCTCCGATTTTCCTGAAAGTATGTTTAAAAACGTGGATTTTCCAGCACCATTGGCACCAATAATCCCATAAATATTCCCTTGTGTAAAACTGGTAGTAACCTCATCAAACAACACCCGCTTACCAAATTGAACCGAAAGATTTGAAACTGATAACATAAATTTTTATTTTCTACTAATAAATTTTTGCAAAAGTAGCTAATATTGCTCACTTGATAAAAGATTAACGTTTTAAATAACCCTTTTAACGTGTAGTTAACATCGCTCGGGACAGGCAAAAATTACATTTGCAACAAATACCCTGAAGTTTAGGATCAATCCCACTTGTTCTTAAAACATATTATGAATATAAAATCACCTCTTATAGTATTTTTAGCGATTCTCACATTTCTTTCCTGTAAAAAGGAAACAAATAGCCTGGACGATGTCTACATAGGAGGACAAGTTGTCAATCCAGGCAGTGAATATGTTATTATCTCTAAAAACGATAAAGACCTTGACACCCTTTATTTAAATGAAAATAACAGGTTTAGCGGAAGTCTTAAAAATATAGAACCTGGATTGTATGTTTTCCGGCATCCTCCCGAAAATCAAGTGATGTACCTGGAACCGGGTGATAGCGCTTTGATTTGGGTAAATACTTTGGCATTTGATGAATCTATAAATTTTAGTGGGAAAGGTGCGTATAAAAGTAATTTTATCACTAATATTTATCTTTTAAATCAGAAAAATAACGATCTCATTCTTTCCTATTATAAAGTAGAACCTATAGAATTTGCACAGAAGACAGATTCTATAAGAGAAGTACGACTTCAAGAACTGGATCAATTAAATCAGAAAAAAGATTTATCAGAGGAATTCTATCAACTGGCAAAAACCAGTATCGATTACGAGTATTACGACTTAAGAGAACGATATGCCCTTTTAATCCATAAATACCAAAGAGAATATATTGATAAGATTCCAGGTGATTTTCATGATTATAGGGAGAACATCAATTTTAATGATGAACAGTTTCAGGATTACTACGTGTACTTAAACCTAATTGACGATTATGTAAGAACCATATCTGTGGAATACTGCAATGAAAATAACATTTCGCGGGACTCCTGCTCAAACCTAATGAGCGTTGAAAACATCAAAAGAAGGATTTTAATAACGGATTCCCTAATTCAGAATAAAAATATTAAAAATCCTTTTCTTGAAAAGCTTGCTGCTCAGGGAATAATTTTTTCTAATAACCTGGAGGAAATCGAATCCATTTTAAAACTGATTGAAGAAATAAACTATGAAGGAAATGCTCTGCCAGATTTAAAACAGATGGCAGATATCCAAGGAAGTTTACTTCCTGGGAATAAGATTGGAGAGTTAAAATTAGTCCACACGAATGGGGAAACCGTGCAATTAAAAAATATTTCCAAAAAACCTATAATTACCTTCCATTGGTCTATCAAAGAGCAAGTACATCACAAATTGGCGCATAAGCTCATTACAGATCTTAGATTTAAATATCCGGAAATCAATTTTATAGGTGTCAATGTAGATAAGGGTCAAAACGAAATTTGGAAAAGGGTGACTAAAAATAATTCTTATGAACCGGAATTTGAATATAAACTCGATACGGTGAGAGTGAAAGAGAGTTTATTGAAAAATTATTTAAATAAAATGATCTTTATGAATGCTTCCGGTGAAATAATTAAAGGGGACGTTCAATTGAACGCACCCGATCTGGAAACCATCATCCTTGAATTTATAAGCCAAAGGAATAGGTAACATTATAAATTAAAAAAACACAACCCCCGAAATATATTTTCGGGGGTTGTGTTTTTAAGGATACTGAGTTTTTAGTTCCCTTTATTATAATCTGCAAGGAATTTTGCGAGTCCACTATCGGTTAGCGGGTGATTTAAAAGACCTTCAATAGAAGAAAGCGGGCCCGTCATTACATCGGCACCAATTTTTGCACACTCCAGGATATGCATACTGTGTCTTACTGAAGCCGCAAGAATCTGGGTTTCAAATCCATAATTATCATAGATCAACCGAATGTCTGCAATAAGGTTTAAACCGTCTGTTGAAATATCATCCAATCTTCCTATAAAAGGAGAAACATAGGTAGCTCCTGCTTTTGCAGCCAGTAATGCCTGTCCTGCAGAAAAAACCAGCGTACAGTTGGTACGGATCCCTTTATCGCTAAAATATTTAATAGCCTTAATCCCTTCTTTTATCATTGGAACTTTTACAACTATTTGTTTATGCAATTTTGCAAGTTCTTCTCCTTCTTTCACAATCCCGTCAAAATCTGTAGCGATTACCTCTGCGCTCACATCTCCATCTACGATCTCACATATTTTTTTGTAATGATTGATGATATTTTCCCTTCCAGTAATCCCTTCCTTGGCCATAAGAGAAGGGTTTGTAGTAACCCCATCAAGAACTCCAAGTTCCTGGGCTTCCTTTATTTGGTCAAGATTTGCTGTATCAATAAAAAATTTCATAGGTATGTATTTAATGGTTTTACTTTTATATTAAGCAGTTCCCAAAATAACAGGAAAGCTATTTTTCGCGAAATTACAATTTATAATGTTTAAGCAGCATTTTCTCATATACTTTATCCGGTAAAATACGCTTGAGTGCAATGGAAAATTTTTGCAAAGGTTCCCCTACTTTATAATGCCCTCTGGGATCTTTTGTATGAATGATTTTATAAATCGCATTCGCCATAACTTGAGGATCTTTTCCGGATGCAACGTGTTGGTTCATCAAATCCAGTGTATTGCTGTAAGCCTTTTTATAAGGTGAAGTTTCCAGAACCGGTGCATGATATCTTCCGGCAGCAATATTAGTTGCAAAATCTCCCGGCGCAACATTGGTCATTTTTATATTAAAGTCTTTTAGTTCCATCCTGAATGCTTCCGTTGTTAATTCCAAAGCACCTTTGGTGGCAGAATATATTCCGCGGTAAGGCAATCCCATATATCCTGCAATGGAAGTAATATTGATGACAAGTCCTTCCCCCTGCTTTCGCATATGTGGCAAAACTGCTTTTATAACATTTAAAGGGCCAAAATAATTGGTGTCAAAGGCTTTTTTGATCTCCTCTTCCGGAGTTTCCTCAATAGGACCCGTAATCCCAATTCCCGCATTATTGATTAGAACATCTATACGTCCCTCCTTTTTAATAATTTCTGAAATTGCAGAAGTAATAGTCTCTTTCCTGGTAACATCAAGAGCTACAAGAGAAAAAGGAAAATTAACGATCTTACCAGGATTTCTGCTGGTACCGTAAACAATAAAATTTTTGCTTTTTAGAAATTCACCTACGGATTTTCCAATTCCTGAAGAACCACCTGTGATAAGGACAACTTTTGAAGAAGTATCTGTTTTCATAGATCACAAAGATGCGATAAAAATTAAATATCAGATACAAAAAATGGCAAGCGACCCACATCACACCGCTACGACCACTTACCCTTGCTGCGTTCCCGCCCTGGGGGATTCAGCAGGAGCTGGTTGTGTGGGACTTGCCGGGGCAAATATACAATCTTTGATACATTTTACAAGCATTTTTTAGATTGATTTAATTAATTTAGCCCTTAGTAAATACTCACATTTTCATGAAAAATCTTAACCTCCTGTTACTGTTTCTTTTAAGCCTCACCCTGATTTCCTGCGGAAGTAATTCCGGAAAAAAAATCAGTGATTTTTCTTTGAGTCTTATAGATTCTAATGCCGAATTTCAACTTGGTGAGACCCTGGAAGTGGCTGTAAAAAATCCAAAAAACAGGGAAATCGATTCTGTTCAATTTTATTTTGAAGATCATTTGCTGGAAAAATCAGATAAAACTTCTGCCAGCCTTCAGTTAAAAGATCAGAAACTCGGGAATCAAAATATTCAGGCTTTGGTTTATTCCGAAGGAAAAACAGACAGTATACAGATCTCTTTAAAGGTTTTTAACAATAACCCGCCGGAAATTTATACCTATAAAATAATCAATACCTATCCCCATGACCAAAATGCCTATACACAGGGTTTAGAATTTTATAAGGACACTTTATATGAAAGCACCGGACAATACGGGAATTCATCGTTGCGAAAGACCAATTTTGAAACCGGGGAAATCCTGAAAAAGGTCGATCTGGCCGACAGATATTTTGGAGAAGGTATTTCTATTTTGAACGATAAGATCTACCAACTTACCTGGAATGAAGGTGAAGGTTTGATCTATGATATTGCTGATTTGAACCAAATTACGAGTTTTAAATACAATCAAAGTAAAGAAGGCTGGGGACTAACCAATGATGGAGAGAAGTTTTATAAAAGCGATGGAACCGAAAAAATATGGATTTTAAATGGCACTACTTTAGCAGAAGAAAGTTTTATCCAACCCACTACGCACCGTTCAATATCCACTCAATTAAATGAACTGGAATGGATAGAGGGAAAAATCTATGCAAACACTTATCAAAAAGACGGAGTGGCAATTATTAACCCCAAAAATGGAGCAATAGAAGGCCTTATCAATTTTAAGGGGCTTCGCGACAAGGTGACACAACATCCTGACCTGGATGTTTTAAACGGAATCGCATATAACCCTAACAACAAAAAAATCTATGTGACCGGAAAGAACTGGGATAAATTATTTGAAGTTGAAATTATAAAAAAATGAGCCTCACCCCGGAAATTTTTCAACAAACAATAAAGGTTTCAGAAGCAGATCTTGATGAACTACAGCATGTAAACAATGTGCGGTATGTGCAATGGATGGAAGATGTTGCAAAAGCACACTGGAACGCACGCGCAGGTGACGAAATCAGGGAAAATTATTTCTGGGTGGTGATACGCCACGAGATCGATTATAAAGGACAGGCATTTTTAGATGATGAATTATTATTGCAAACCTAAGTTGGGGAACACACTCATGTTACCTCACAGCGCCTGGTAACTATTTTAAGCAAGAAAACCAGGAAAATTATTATAAAGGCAAAATCCACCTGGTGTTTGATGGATTATAAAAGCAAAAAGCCGGTAAAAATTTCAGAGGAGATGGTCCGGGTGTTTTATACGTAAAAAATGGTCCCGGGGATAGTCCAATTTCAATCAAATAAAAATCACATAAAATAAAAAAGTCAGGATCGAAGAAAATAACTTCGATCCTAACTTTTTTTTATAGCCAAAATATTCACTGAATAAGAAACTTTCAGTCTAAAAACTTAAGTCTTCAGCGGGACTAAAAATCCCGGGTTATTTTCTCCACCACCGCTATAGTCCTGTCAAGATCTTCGTAAGAAAGGGCATCTGTTATAAACCAGGTTTCAAAAGCACTTGGTGCAATATAGATTCCGTTATCCAGCATTCCCCGGAAAAACTCCTTAAATAAATGATTATTCCCGTGCGCTGCCGATTCAAAATCGGTTACTGGTTGTTCTGAAAAATGAACAGAGATCATAGATCCTATCCTGTTGATGGTATGAGCTACATTATTGGATTTGAGAACGGATTCCATCCCCATATGCAAATAAGCCGTTTTTTTATCTATACTCTCAAAAATACTACGGTTTTCATCTAGTTCGGTAAGCATCGCAAGTCCGGCGGCCATTGCAAGTGGGTTTCCACTCAAAGTTCCTGCCTGATAAACCGGCCCGATTGGGGCAAGATAATCCATGATCCCGGAACGGCCTGCAAAGGCTCCTACCGGCAATCCACCGCCAATCACTTTCCCGAAAGTCACAAGATCTGCTTTTACTCCAAGTCGTTCCTGAACTCCGCCCGGAGCCAGTCTAAACCCGGTCATCACTTCATCAAATATCAGTAAAATATCATTTTCATCGCATAATCTCCGAAGGCCTTCCAGAAATCCATTTTGAGGTGGGATACACCCCATATTTCCAGCTACCGGCTCGAGGATGATACAGGCGATCTCTCCAGAATTGGATTCAACCAGTTCCACAACACTTTTCAAATCGTTGTATTTTGCCAGCAGGGTATCCTTTGCCGTGCCCTGGGTAACCCCGGGACTATTAGGCGTACCAAAAGTCATGGCACCACTTCCGGCCTGAATCAAAAAAGAATCGCTGTGCCCGTGATAACAACCCGCAAATTTAATGATCTTCTCTTTTGAAGTATATCCCCTTGCAAGTCTTACCGCACTCATACAAGCTTCGGTACCGGAATTCACAAAACGGATCTTATCAATATTAGGAACCATTTTTACCGCCAGTTCGGCGATTTTTGTTTCAATTTCAGTAGGAGTTCCAAAGGAAGTTCCCATTTTGGTTTTTTCAATGATCGCATCTACCACCGGTTTATGTGCATGGCCCAGGATCATGGGACCCCAGGAATTGATATAATCTATATACTTGTTCCCATCTGCATCAAAAAGATAAGCCCCTTCTGCCCTTTCAATAAAAACGGGGTCTCCTCCTACCGCCGTAAATGCACGAACCGGAGAATTCACTCCACCCGGGATCACTTTTTGTGCCGCTTCAAACAAAGCGCTACTTCTTTTATAATTCATATCTTTTAAACTCTTTTTAATTGGATTCCACAGTTAATTCCTGTCCTATGGAAATTTCCGTTCCCCTTAAATTATTATTTTTCTGCAGCGTTTCTACCGTCGTATTATAGCGTTTCGCAATTGAATATAAGGTATCTCCTTTCCTCACATAGTGTGTACTCCCGCCTTTTTCAGCAACGGACGTTCTTCTGGTTTTTTTCCCAAGTACTTCCGCATCGTAATTATATAATTCATACCGCTCTATCAAACTAATCAGTTTCGTGGGATATAACCTATCTGTAGCATATCCGGCAGCTCTCAAACCTTTTGCCCAGCCCTCGTAATCATCTTGATCAAGTTCAAATAATTTTGCGTAGCGCAATCGCTCACTTAAAAACAAGGAATGATCGCGGTAGGAAAATTTTGGATCATTGTATTTTCTAAAACATTCCTGGGAGAGATCGTCATCGTGGTAGACTTTATCGCCATTCCAATTATGACATTTGATCCCAAAATGGTTGTTCGCGCGCCTGGTAAGTTCTCCTCTTCCAGCACCCGATTCCAGGATCCCTTGTGCAAGCGTAATGCTGGCAGGTATTTTATAGAGTCGCATTTCTTCCTGGGCGATTACTGAAAATTCTGAGATATATTCCTCAACTACATCAGCATAACGTTTTTGAGGAAGCTCCTTTCTTTCTCCTACCGACACTTCGGAACCTGCCTGTTCTCGTTCGGTTTTAGCGGAAACAGCCTTTTTCTTACTTCCGCAGGAAGCAACAAAAACCAAAATTGCTATCAGCATAAAAAAGCGACTAAATTTCATTCCAAACATCGATTAGGGGTAGGTTTTTCTTTAATAATACCATGTTCATTCCGGCTATACCTTGCAATCCTCCCGTATGAATGGCTAAAATACGGGAATTTTCAGGAAATGCAGATCTTTCAATCATATCAAAAATACCAAAAATCATCTTTCCGGTATAAACCGGATCCAGCGCTATGTTGGTTTTCTGGTGAAATTCATTTATAAATGTGATCAATTCTGAAGAAATTTTAGCATACCCGCCAAAATGGTAATCCTCAATAAGCTCCCAGTTGGTTTTAGAGGTAAATCCGGAAATTTCAGCTCTTAAAAAATCGCCCTTTAATGCAGGGAATCCGAGTACTTTCTGAGAGATTTCTGAGGAATTAATTATTCCTGAAATGGTGCCTCCCGTGCCTACCGGACAGCAAATAAAGTCGAAATTTTTATCAGATTCTGAAAGGATCTCCTGGCAGCCTTGGATTGCAAAAGCGTTGGTTCCGCCTTCCGGAAGCAGATAAAAATCACCAAATTGATCCTTTAATTTCTCGATGTAATGCTCCCTATCCTTCTCCCTGTATTCATCCCTGGACACAAAACGCAGCTCCATTCCCTGGCTCGCTGCAAATCTTAAAGTTGGGTTTTCCCTAAAAGTGTTTTCTGGATCCTTCCCCAATTCCTCTCCCCTTATGATTCCGATGGTTTCAAAACCCATCATTTTCCCCGCAGCAGCTACTGCCGAAATATGATTTGAAAAGGCTCCGCCAAAAGTGAGTAATAATCGCTTTTTCTGATTTTTGGCTTCCTGTAAATTGTATTTTAATTTTCTGAATTTATTCCCTGAAACTTCAGAATGTAGAAGATCTTCTCGTTTTAAGAAAAGCGAACAATTGGAAATATCAAATTTCCGGATTAGTTGATTTGGAGAATTTTTTAAATTAAAATTCAGTGGTTCGCTCATGCTACAAAGGTTCAAAAAAACCAGCCGGATTATGAAATCCCTGATGCCTAATTTTCTTTATTTTTCAAATTTAAGTACTCTGTAAAATTCCATCGCTTTCTCGAAATACAATATTTCAGGTTACTTTCATTGACATAAGCTTCCCGCTCAAATGAAATATTGCGGTATGCACGCTTAAAATCTCTGGTTTGAAAGTATCTTATAATAAATTCTGTGAGATACCATCCGTAAAAGGGAATAATGAATAATTCTAGTTGTTGTTTCAGGTGAATTCGCTCATGATTTAATAAAACAAGATCCCTGGCGTCTTTCTTATCCCGTATAATCACAAAAGGCCATAGACTTATACCTCTAAATTTATTACTTAGTAAATATTTGTTTACGATTAGGATCACAGTTTCAAAGTAAGAATTTGTAATTTTGCGGTATGAGTTTTTACAATAAAAAAATCGATCTGGAAGAAGGAGATTATTATCTTACCCCAGAGGGATATAAATGTTTCACAGAACAATACCACTTGAAGCGAGGTCATTGCTGCCAAAGCGGATGCAGGCATTGTCCTTACGGTTTCGATAAAAATACAGGGACTATTAAATAGGTTTACTACGCGCGCCTATCCCTTTAATAATTTAAAATTATTGCCCGGTACCCTTTTAATTTCATTTCCATTTTTGTCCAATGGCATAAGGAACAACTCTCCAACCTTAAATTTTTGAAAATCCGCTTTTTCACCTTCAAGTAGTATAGTGTTCCCATTAGCCTCCCAGGTAAATTCACCTTCAGAAATAAAATCCCGACTTTCTTTTTCAGGAATTCCCAAATAACGAAGCACTAATTGATACGTTTGGTCTTTATTGAGAATTAGACGCGTATCTATCCCATCACAATTTTTGCAGGGAAGCACTCCCGAATAAGCTCCTTCCCAATCCAGAGAATTTTTAGAAGTATGAGCATCAGGAATAGAATGTATTTCTTCGGAAGGGATTTCCGATTGAGATTTAGTGGTATTTTCAATTGTTTCTGAAGCTTCTGTCTCCTCTTTACATGAAAGAATACTTAAGAGTATCATTAGGTACAGCGTTGATTTTATCATTTTAAAGGGGTTTAATTTTCTGAAGTTAATTTATAAAACAAGTTCTAAATATATGAAAGTATCTTAATTTTATAGTACTTTAAAAAAGATCTAACCAAAACATAATTCATGAATTTTAAAGAACAGTTTTCACAGGGAATTCCTGATGAATTACCAACCATAAAACCATACGACACCTCCGTTAATCACGCTCCTAAACGGAAAGATATTCTCACCAAAAAGGAAAAAATCCTTGCCCTAAAAAATGCGCTGCGCTATTTTGATCCAAAACATCATCCTGTACTTCTTCCGGAATTTAGAAATGAACTGGAAACCTACGGAAGAATCTATATGTATCGTTTTATGCCCGGTTATAAGATCTACGCCCGGCCAATAGAGGAATATCCAGGGAAGTGTATTCAGGCAAAGGCCATAATGCTTATGATCCAGAATAACCTGGATCCCAATGTTGCGCAACATCCGGAAGAATTGATTACTTATGGCGGTAACGGAGCGGTATTTCAAAACTGGGCTCAGTATTTACTGGTGATGAAATATTTATCAGATATGGAAGATGACCAAACTCTGGTAATTTATTCCGGGCATCCTATGGGACTTTTTCCTTCACACACCAATGCGCCCAGGGTTGTGGTTACCAACGGTATGATGATCCCTAATTACTCAAAACCGGACGACTGGGAAAAATTCAATGCGCTTGGGGTTACCCAATATGGACAAATGACCGCAGGAAGTTATATGTATATCGGCCCGCAGGGAATCGTTCATGGAACGACTATAACGGTATTAAATGCTTTGAGGAAAATCTCCAAAAAACAGGAAGACGGGGCACTTTTTGTCACTTCCGGACTTGGGGGAATGAGCGGAGCACAACCTAAAGCCGGAAATATTGCAGGATGTATAACTGTTTGTGCCGAAGTTAATCCCAAGGCGGTGAACACAAGAAATAGTCAGGGCTGGGTAGATGAAGTATTTACAGATCTAGACCAACTTACTCAAAGGGTTAAAATTGCCATAGCAAATAAGGAATCGGTTTCCCTGGCCTATCAAGGGAATATAGTCGAAATATGGGAACATTTTGACAAAGAAGATATTTATATAGATTTGGGAAGTGACCAGACCTCCCTTCATAACCCTTGGGCAGGCGGATATTATCCTATGGGAATGAGTCTCGAGGAATCCAATGAAATGATGGCGAAGAATCCGGATAAATTTAAAAAGAAAGTGCAGGAAAGTCTCCGGCGACAAACCGAGGCAATAAATAAACATTCTAAAAAAGGTACCTATTTCTTTGATTATGGAAATGCCTTTTTACTGGAGGCCTCACGGGCTGGATCCAAAATTTTTAAAGATAAGAATGGAGAGTTTGTAAGTTCCACGGAAGTAGATGAAGACAATACAAATTGGGCATATCCTTCCTATGTACAGGATATTATGGGACCAATGTGTTTTGATTATGGTTTTGGTCCTTTTAGATGGGTTTGCGCTTCAGGTTTGGAGGAAGATCTCGATAAAACCGATGCTATTGCTGCCGGGGTTTTGCAAAAGCTTAAAGAAAATGCACCGGCAGAGATCCAGTCCCAGCTTCAGGATAATATCCACTGGATAAAAAATGCTAAACACAACAAACTGGTCGTTGGTTCCAAAGCCAGGATCTTATATGCGGATGCTGTTGGAAGAATTGAAATCGCAAAGGCATTTAACGATGCCATAGCTAATGGTTCTTTTGCGGGTCCTGTGATCCTTGGAAGAGATCACCATGATGTTTCCGGAACCGATTCTCCCTACAGAGAAACCTCCAATATTTATGACGGCTCCCAATTTACAGCCGATATGGCTATACAGAACGTTATTGGGGACAGCTTTCGCGGAGCTACCTGGGTGAGCATTCATAATGGCGGTGGCGTTGGCTGGGGAGAGGTTATTAATGGGGGATTCGGTATGGTTCTTGATGGCTCTAAAGCATCTGAAGATAAGTTGCGTTCTATGTTATTTTGGGATGTGACCAATGGTTTGGCCAGACGTTCCTGGGCCCGAAATAAAGAGGCTATTTTCTCGGCGAATCGTGCAATGGAAATTGAGCAGAAACTTAAAATCACAATGCCTAATATTGTTGAAGATTCCTTATTTTTAGATTAGACTATAAACCTAAAACAAATATTTATGAAAATCTTTAAAATCACGTCCGTGCTTCTTCTGCTATCAGTTGTAATCACTTCCTGTAGCACTGTTCAGGTTGCATCAGATTATGACCAGACAGTCGATTTTGGCAAATACAAATCCTTTGCATTCTTTAAACCGGGAATTGACAAGGCAGAAATTTCCGATCTGGATAAAAAAAGGATCCTACGCGCTATCGAAAGTGAAATGATGGCCAAAGGTTTTGTAAAATCTGAAGATCCTGATCTTTTGGTGAGTATTTTCACCAAAACAAACGAGAATATAAATATCTATCAGGACAATATGTTTGGTTATTATGGTTGGGGATGGAACCCTTGGTACTGGGGAGCTGGAAGGAATACTGTTAGCACCACCAGTGAAGGAACATTATATCTTGACCTTATAGATGCAGAAGGAAAGGAACTTGTATGGCAGGGAATGGGAACTGCAGCCCTTGCAAAAGATGTGAATCGCAAACAGGAGCGTATCAATGAAATTGTAGGTAAAATAATGGAAAAATACCCTCCGGGAGCAGAAAAATAAGAATTTCAAAGCCTCCTTCGGGAGGTTTTTTTTATGCTCAGAAACTCTGCTAAATCGGATCTCTTTGATTTTAAAAAATTTCCTTCCTGTTTTGTATCTTTATGAATTGGATAAGACCTTTTAATTATGTTAGAAAATATAGAATCAAATGAAATTTTAGACAGGCTGCCAGCCCATTTAAAACAATTCATCAAACCGCAAAATTACGACGAGTACAACGCCATAAATCAGGCCGTTTGGCGCTATGTAATGCGCAAAAATGTGGAGTACCTGAGCAAGGTGGCACATAAGTCTTATTTAGAAGGGCTAAAACAAACAGGAATTTCCATTGACAGCATCCCCAATATGTATGGGATGAACCGAATTTTAAAAGAAATTGGCTGGTCAGCTGTAGCGGTTGACGGTTTTATTCCGCCGGCAGCATTTATGGAATTTCAGGCGTATAATGTTTTAGTTATAGCAAGTGATATTCGACAGTTGGATCATATTGAATATACACCTGCCCCGGATATTATTCATGAAGGCGCAGGACACGCTCCTATTATCGCTAACCCTGAATACGCCGAATATCTGCGGAGATTTGGAGAGATAGGCTGCAAAGCAATTTCCAGCGCAAGAGATTATGAGATGTATGAAGCCATCAGGCATTTATCCATAATAAAGGAGGCTGAAGATACACCGGATGAAGAGATAAGCAAAGCTGAAGAAAGAGTCGATTTTCTTCAGAATAACATGGGAGAACAAAGTGAGATGGCTCAAATTAGAAATCTCCACTGGTGGACGGTGGAATATGGTTTGATTGGAACTCTTGATGATCCAAAAATTTATGGAGCCGGCTTACTGTCTTCTATAGGGGAAAGCGCATGGTGCATGACAAATAAAGTTAAGAAAATCCCTTATACCCTGGAGGCATCAACACAGGATTTTGACATTACAAAACCACAACCGCAATTATATGTCACTCCGGATTTTGCCCATTTAAGCCTGGTTCTGGAAGAATTCGCCAATACAATGGCCTTGCGAACCGGTGGATTGGAAGGACTTCAAAAACTCGTTAATTCAAAAAATCTAGGCACTATAGAGTTGAGTACAGGAATACAAATATCCGGGGAATTCTCAAGAGTCCTGATAGACCATGGTCATCCTGTTTATTTTCAAACTAAAGGAAAAACCGCACTTTCTTCCCGGGAAAAAGAGCTTGTAGGGCACGGTATTCATAATCATCCGGATGGTTTTGGTTCTCCTCTTGGCAAACTTAAAGGGATCAACCTCTCAATAGAAGATATGAGCCCGCGGGATTTACGCGCTTACGACATCTACGAAGGAGAGAATATCACTTTTGAATTTGAAGGGGGCGTGACAGTAAAAGGAGAGATAATTACCGGAAGCAGAAACCTGCAGGGAAAAATCATTTTGATAAGTCTTAAAAACTGCACAGTGCAGTACAAGGACGAAATTTTATTTAAACCCGAATGGGGAAACTATGATATGGCGATTGGGAAATCTATCATTTCAGCATTTGCAGGACCTGCAGATCCTAAATCCTTTGACTTGATTACCCATAAGCCTTCAAGTACAACTATTAAAAGTAAGAAAACTGCAGAAAAGGAAGAATTGGAATCACTATATCTTTCGGTAAAAAATATCCGAAATGGAGAGAATACAAAGTTCTCCCTGCAAGCTGCTTTTGATATTGCAAAAAAACACCACCCAAAGGACTGGCTGCTTGCCATAGAAGTCTATGAATTGGTAGCAGACAGGGATCCAAAATTTGCAACCGAAATAAAAGAACATCTGAGTAGGGTAAAAGCTTCACGGCCCAAAATAGCCCATTTAATATATGGCGGGATTGAAATGATAGAATCCAAATTACTAACCCATTAATTTCTAACCGGTAATAACTACTGGTTTATTAAACGGATAAAATCAGGAAGAAAAACCTAAAAATAAAAAAAAGTAAATGGACGGCCCCACCCGTCCATTTACTTTTTAATTCTAAAATCTACCCCAATAAATTTCAGAAAACTGATTCTCAAATAAAACCAATAATCATATAATGATACTTTAGAATCGGTATAAAAATAAATAAATTCGGAAATAATTGAACTCAATTGAAATTATTTTAATGTAAATTCCGTGTTAATTTAAATACTCTAGAAATAATACTGTTAAATATTATATGATTATAAGCGTTATTATCAATTTAAGTGCAAAAAGGTCACTTAATTGAATTCTCAGCAAATGCGCTTTTCTAAGAAAAATATATAAGACTGGCAGGAAATTAATAGAACCAAACCAGAATTATAGTTTGATCGATTCCAATGCGTCTGAACTCTCAATTTGATTGCCTTCATATTCAAGGGTCCATCCCATAGAATTTGTAAGAATATAAATTTTTTGAAGCTCGCTTATCAATCGGTTTTTTGCATTGGACTTTAAAGAGGAATTTTCGATCTTACCCATCAATGATTTTTTAATTCGTTCCTGAATTTTATTATAATCTTTGGCTTCAAACTGGTTTAAATAATCCTGGGTAACATCATAATACTGGATATTAGGATTGATTGAAATCTCCTCCTCAGGAATGTAAGTAATGGTTACCGTTTTGGTTTCCGGATTTACCCGGGTTTTTAGTTTACTTAAATCGTAAGCCACAGTTACATCTGCATTAACGATAATAAGCGCCTTTTTTCTAGCTGAAAAAACATCCAGATAAAACTTTTTAGAGTCATTATAAGAAAATACCTGAGCAAAATTACCTTCTGTAACTACAAGCTTTCCAACGTTTCTTATCTGTTTCTGGATGAGGTCCGTACTTTCCTCAAGCCGATCCCTTTCTATACTTTTATTCTCAAAATACTTCCAGGCAAAAAAGATCACTAAGCCCAAAAGAACAACAGGAAGAAGCTTCCTCATAGTTCAAATTTTAAGCAAAGATACGAATTCAAATAAAAGGTGAAAGTTTAAAAGAATTGATGAAAACCTTAACTTTAAAACGCACAAATGGACGGCCCCACCCGTCCATTTGTCATTTCTTCTAAAATCTACCCCAACAAATTTTAGAAACTTTGTTATGACTTTTATTCAAATCCAACTAATTGATTTTGCTTATAGTTTCATAACAAGTTTAAATGTACAAAAAAATTCTTCACGTGCAACAAATTTTTACATATTTTAAATAATACATAATAGTACGCATAACACTTATACATTTCATTTTATCAATTATTTTGCCAAAATATGAACATTAACATACATTAACAGTAAATACATTATTATATTAAAAATATAATAAAATCCAAAAATAATAAACAATACGCATTTAAACACATTTAATTATTCATATTGTATAATTTTCCTCCCTTATACACCTAACTTATAAACAATTTGTTAATAATTCCAAGTTTAGTTTTATTTAAATTTTAGCATTAAAGGTAAACTAATGGTATTATAATTATATTTTTAAAAACGTAAATATCTGACCTATAAATAATTGTGAAAATTATCAACCTAAAATTTTAAGAAAAAATATCGTAATAGACGGTCTGGCCGTCAATTTTTCTTGTTTAATTAACCAATAAATCTATCCTCATAGCTTTAAGGATAGCCAAAAAGATTACAAAGTTTAATAAGTAGAGACAAAAATATTTGAAACCCCGGATATTAAATCGACTCGGAGCAAGCTCAGGAGCTATATTAAAAGAAGATATATGCAGGATTTCGATAAAATCCCGCCCGAACAGGACGGTCCGGCACATCGGGGGGAATTCAATACATTGGTGGTTTTAAAAATTTAAATGAGGATATTTTTTTTGAAGTTGGTGAATCTTTGTTTCAAGAGACTTCCGAAAATTTTTATGAGATTCAGAGTCGCTATTAAAAGCCTTGTGTTTCAGGCTTTTTTGAATAGATTCAATTTCTTTTAAAAGAGGAACGCTTTCAGGAGAAATTCGGGAATCAACAAATTTCTGCCATATATATTCAATAGCGGTATCATTGGGGTGCAACATATCCTCAGTATAGAATCTATAATCCCTTAAATCGTCCATCATTAGTTCATAAGCCGGAAAATAACTTGCCAAACCATATTTTCCCTGTGTTTCCATTACTTTATGTAAAGCCGCAATCAAATGTGCTTTACTGCGCTGGTTTTGAATTACGCCATCCTTAAGGTGCCGTACCGGTGAAATTGTGAATACGATTTCTGCTTGAGAATTCACACGCTTAATTGCCGAAATTGTTGATTTCAAGTGATTGTAAATTTGTTCCACTCCCGTGATCTCTTTGGAAAAATTTTTCTGCGGAAGTTTATGGCAATTTGCAACGGTTTCAGCTGAACTCATATTTCTATAAACCCAGGACGTTCCAAGAGTTATGATTACATGAGTGGATTCCTGAAGATACTCCCGTGTTTTCTGAAGGTTCCTATTGAGGCTTTTCAGCAAAGCTACTTCATCCGGACTGCTAAGGGCCGAATGGGCATCAAAACAATGCCAGCGTTCATTATGGAAAAAAATGTCCTCCCGGCTGTATTGATTTTCGTTTACCGCATTGGTAATAAATTTTTCAATCGCTGCGGGGTGAAATAATATTCCGAAAGGATTCTGAAGATTTTGAAATTTGTAATAATCCAGCTTTGCCCCAATGTTCTCCACAAAACAGGATCCGGTCAAAAAGATCCTGGATGTATGATCTATTTTTGGTTCCTGAGAATCTATTGAAAACTGGGTTCTAAACTGCATTGAAAATTAATTAAACCACACAATCCCAAATTTGCAGGACATTGAGGTTTTGTTCTACCTTATTCTATAAAAGATTTTGCCTTATCCAATGCATCCTGGATTCCGGATGGATTTTTCCCGCCTGCCGTAGCAAAAAATGGCTGGCCACCACCACCACCCTGAATGTATTTCCCAAGATCTTTTACCACTTTTCCTGCATTTAATCCTTTTTCTACAACGAGTTCTTTGGAAATATAGCAGGAAAGCACAGCTTTCCCATCCTGTTCTGAAGCCAGTAGTAAAAATAGGTTATTTGTTTTTTCCCCTAATTGAAAAGCAAGATCTTTTATCCCTCCGGCATCGATATCCACTTTTTTAGCCAGGAAAGAAATTCCATTCACCTCTGTTAACTCCTCTTGCAATTCAGCTTTAAGATTTTTCGCTTTGTCCCGCATCAAAGACTCTACCTGCTTTTTAAGGTTGACGTTTTCATTCTGTAAAGAACTAATCGCTTTTACCGGTTCGCTGGCATTTTTTAATTCTGCCTTAATTTTATTTAATGTTTCGGTTTGTTCTGTAAAATGTTCTTTTACGGCATCTCCGGTAATAGCTTCAATTCTTCTAATACCAGCTGCAACAGCACCTTCTGAAATAATTTTGAAAAACCAGATATCACCGGTGTTTTGAACATGGGTTCCTCCACAAAGTTCCATGGAGTCCCCAAATTTTATCGCTCTTACAGAATCTCCGTATTTTTCACCAAATAAAGCAATAGCTCCCTGATCCAGCGCTTCCTGAAAAGCCATATTTCGTTGTTCTATAAGCGGGAGTTGCTCGCGTATCTTGTCATTCACAAAATCCTCCACCTGTTTTAATTCTTCCGAAGAAAGTTTGCTGAAATGAGAAAAGTCAAATCTTAAATGATCACTACTCACCATAGAACCTTTTTGCTCCACATGGTCGCCAAGGAAAATTCTTAATGCCTGGTGCAATAAATGTGTTGCAGAATGATTTGCCTGCGTTTGAAGTCGCTTTGTTTTATTTACCTGAGTTTTTAAAATTGCAGAAGTATCTGAAGGTAATTTTTTAGTAAAATGAATAATCAGGTTGTTTTCCTTTCTGGTATCAAGGATCTTAATAATCTTTTCATCGGGAGCTATTAGAGAACCTTTATCTCCTACCTGTCCTCCCCCTTCGGGATAAAACGGAGTTTTATTAAATACCAACTGATATAATTCACCTTCTTTTTTGCTTTCCACCTTCCTAATACGGGTAATTTTTACATCAGCTTCCATTGCATCATAACCAATAAAAGGCACTCCTTCCTCCTTACCAAGGATTTGCCAGTCACCGGAAATAACCACAGATGCCGCACGGGATCTTACTTTTTGCTTTTGCAATTCGGCATTGAATTCTTTTTCATCTAGATAATATCCACGTTCCCGTAGGATAAGTGCAGTAAGATCTATTGGAAAACCAAAAGTATCATATAATTCAAAAGCCTTTTTTCCGGAAACGGTTTTTCCCGGGGTAACTTCTATAATATTATCAAGCAAAACAAGCCCCAGATCCAGCGTTCTTAAAAAGGATTGCTCTTCTTCCCGAATCACATTTTCGCAAAGCGTCTTTTGAGACATAAGTTCGGGAAACGCCTCCCCCATTTGGGAGCTTAAAGTTTCTATAAGCTTATAAATGAAAGGTTCTTTAGTGTCCAAAAATGTGAATCCGTAGCGAATAGCTCTACGTAATATTCTTCTTATTACATAGCCTGCTCCTGTATTGCTGGGTAATTGTCCATCGGCGATAGAGAAAGTTACCGCTCTTACATGATCCGCGATTACACGAATTGCGATATCTGTTTTATCGTTTTTTCCGTATTGGGAATTTGTTACTTTTTCAATTTGCTGAATGAGCGGAGTAAAAACATCGGTATCGTAATTGGATTTTTTATTCTGTAACACCATACACAACCGCTCAAAACCCATGCCCGTATCAACGTGTCTTGCAGGGAGTTTTTCAAGAGAAGCATCGGCTTTTCTGTTAAATTCTATAAAAACCAAATTCCAGATCTCTACAACCTGGGGATGATCTGCATTTACAAGGTCCCTTCCCGGTACCCTGGCTTTTTCAGCATCCGATCGGATATCTACGTGGATTTCTGAACTTGGCCCGCACGGACCCTGATCGCCCATTTCCCAGAAATTATCCTTTTTATTACCATAAATGATACGATCTTCCGGAACTATAGCCTTCCAAAGATCCAGCGCTTCACTATCCATTTCGAGTTTATCATCCTCGCTTCCTTCAAAAACCGAAACATATAAAATACTTTTATCTATCTTAAAAACCTCGGTCAACAACTCCCATGCCCAATGAATGGCTTCTTTCTTAAAATAACCCCCAACTCCGTTGATCTGTTTTCCTTCAGGATTACCAAAACTCCAGTTGCCCAGCATTTCAAACATGGTATGGTGATACGTATCCATCCCTACTTCTTCCAGATCATTATGTTTTCCGCTTACCCGTAAACATTTTTGGGTATCGGTTGCTCTGGAAAATTTTGGTGTAGTATTTCCTAAAAAATATTCCTTAAATTGGTTCATCCCTGCATTGGTAAACATAAGGCTGGGATCATCCTTAATAACCATAGGTGCAGATGGAACAAGTACGTGTGATTTGGATTTAAAAAATTCGAGGTATGTAGATCGTATCTCTTTAGATTTCATATGGCCGGAAAAGGTCTAAAAATTATTAAATTGTGTAGGTTGAGAAAACAATTTTTATATTTGTTCGTTTCTCTTAAACTTCTGCAAGGTTTTTGCACAAGATTATATCAGCAAAAATAGTATATTTTTAATTTATGGCGAAGGTTAAATATTATTACGATAGCGAAACGCTTTCTTACCAAAAAATTGAGCAAAAGAAAGGCCGAAGGCTGGGAATTGTATTCCTTGGTATTGTTGGAACTTTTTTAGCAGGTTTTGTCTTATTGGTAATCTACCTGAATATACCGCTTATTGAAACTCCAAAGGAAAAAGCACTGAAACGGGAGTTGGAAAATATGCAACTTCAATACGGAATGCTCAATAAAAAAATGGATCAAATCCAGGATGTGCTCTCCAATGTAGAGGACCGGGATAATAATATTTACAGGCTGTATTTTGAAGCAAACCCTATCCCTGAAGAACAAAGAAAAGCAGGTTTTGGAGGTATTAACAGATACAGAAACCTGGAAGGATTTGAAAATTCGAAGCTCATCACTGAAACCAATAAAAGAATGGATATTCTTTCCAAACAAATAGTGGTTCAGTCCAAGTCCCTGGATGAAATCGCTGTCCTAGCAAAGGAAAAGGAAAATTTACTCGCATCCATTCCTGCAATTCAACCTGTGAAAAATGAAAATTTAAAAAGGATCGCCTCCGGCTATGGTTGGAGAAGTGACCCATTCACCAAGGTGAGAAAATTCCATTACGGCATGGATTTTAGCGCGCCCCGTGGTACACCTATATATGCTACAGGAAATGGGAGAATTGAGCGGGCAGATAACCGTTCTACAGGATATGGTAATCACATCCGGATAGATCATGGATATGGGTATACCAGTCTTTATGCGCATTTATATAAATATAATGTGCGGGTTGGGCAAAGGGTTAAACGTGGCGATGTCATAGGTTTTGTTGGTAGTACAGGAAGGTCTGAAGCTCCTCATCTCCATTATGAAATCTTTAAAGATGAAGACCGTATCAATCCTATTAACTTTTACTACGGAAACCTTTCTCCTGAAGAGTTTGATGAGGTACTGGAAAAATCACAGCAGGAAAACCAATCTTTGGATTAATGTATATAAATCTTCCCGAAAAACGCTATTATGCAATTGGTGAGGTAGCCGAGGCTTTTGGCGTTAACACATCTCTAATCCGCTTTTGGGAAAAGGAATTTGATGCCTTAAAGCCAAAAAAAAATGCCAAAGGCAATCGCTTATTTACTCCTCAGGATATCAGGAACCTGGAACTTATCTTTCATCTTGTGAAGGAACGTGGTTTCACTCTGGAAGGTGCAAAAATCCATTTAAAAGAGGAAAAGAAAAAAACTCTTACTAACTTTGAAATTATTCGAAAACTGCAAAGCATTAAAGCTGAACTCACCAACATCAAAAACCAATTATAACATGAAAAAATGGCTTATTCCCGTAATCGCGATCGCTGTATTAGGGATCATTATTTACAGTCTTACAGTAGGATTTAACAATACTGCAATCACCAAACAGGAAAATGCCCGGTTAACGTGGTCTAATGTGGAAAGCTCTTACCAAAGGAGGAATGATCTAATCACTAATCTGGTAAAAACCGTCCAGGGCGCAGCCGATTTTGAAAGAGGTACACTTACCGATGTCATTGAAGCAAGATCAAAAGCTACAGGTATTACAATAGATCCTTCCAACATCACGCCGGAACAAATGCAACAATTCCAACAGGCACAGGGGCAGGTTTCTTCTGCGCTATCCAGATTATTGGTTACCGTGGAGCGCTATCCTGATATTAAAGCTAATCAAAACTTCCTTCAGTTACAATCACAACTGGAAGGCACCGAGAATCGGATAAATGTAGCTCGAAACAGATATAATGAAGCAGTTACAGATTATAATACCTACATCCGGACCTTCCCTAATTCGATTTTTGCAGGATGGTTTGGATTTGATCAAATGGTACGTTTTGAAGCCGACGCAGGTTCTGAGGATGCACCCGATGTTGATTTCGATTTTTAAAAGAAAAAAACAAAAATTATGAGCAAAATTGAAGATTTCTTATCTAAAAAAGGAGAAGAGGAAGTTGTTGAAGCTATAAGAATGGCTGAAAAATCTACTTCAGGAGAAATAAGGGTTCATATAGAAAAAACGCACGGAGAGCAGGATATTTTTGAACGTGCTATGGAAGTATTCCACCTTTTGAAAATGGACAACACCAAACTGGATAATGGAGTATTGATCTATGTTGCTGTAGAAGACCGGGATTTCGTGATATACGGAGACAGGGGTATCAATGAGGTAGTTCCGGCAGATTTTTGGGAAAGCACCAAAGACGCGATTGTTGCTCAATTTAAGGCTGGCAATTACAAACAGGGGCTCATAGATGGTATTCTAAAAGCCGGGGGACAGTTACAAACTCATTTCCCCTGGAGTGAAGGCAATAAAAATGAACTTCCCAATAATATTTCAAAAGAATAAATGCTACAATTTCAAAGAAACTTTCTAGTTACATTTCTATTAATAGCAGCCTTTTCTTTATCTGGATTTGCACAAAGGGATATTCCAGCAAAGCCAAAACTTGAAACCAGCGTTTATGATGAAGCCGATATTTTTTCTGCTACTGATGAACAAAGGCTGGAACAAAAGCTTATCAATTACGCCGACACTACTTCTATTCAAATAGTAATTGCAACCATAGAATCCCTGGAAGGGGAATATATTGGTCTTTATGCTCCGGAATGGGCGCAGGAATGGGGAATTGGCCAGGAAAAAGAAGATAATGGCCTCTTGATCCTGATGTCTGAAAAAGACAAAAAAATATGGATCACCACCGGGTATGGGCTGGAAGAATATTTAACCGATGCCAATACCAAAGATATTATTGAGAATATTATCCTTCCAGAATTTAGAAACAACGATTATTACAGTGGACTGGACAAAGGCACTTCTGCCATATTCGAGGTATTGAGCGGCACTTTTCAGGGTTCCCCTAAGCAACGACAAGGATCACAGGGAATTCCGTTTCAGGTATTAATCCTTGGGGTAATATTCCTTGTATTCATAGTTTCCCTTGTGCGCAAAAATAAAGGTAATAATGGTGGCCCCGGAAGCAAACGCGGCTTTGGTGGTTCTTTATTGGATGTAATCATTTTAAGCAGTTTAGGCCGTGGTGGTTTTGGCGGAGGTAGCTCAAGTGGTGGCTTTGGCGGTGGCGGCGGAGGCTTCGGTGGAGGTTTTGGCGGCGGCGGATTTGGCGGCGGTGGAGCCGGTGGAAGCTGGTAATAAAGGCTCACCCCCAATATCACTCACCCAAAGACTTGAGATTAGGATAAAGAATTGAAATGATGGGGGCTTCAGCTCTTTTATTTATCTGGTGAAGACCAGGCACGATACTCTCCCCAGCCCATTATCTTCGGTTTCCATTTGGATGGTTCCTTAGGTATAAGTAACATTTTCCTCCAAAGAAACGCTTCGCCGGTAGGTTTGAAATCCTGTAAATGAAAAAAATAAATTCATTTTTTTGCTGAAGAATTTCCGCTAAGTACAAAATCCCCATCTTTTTCTGATATCGTATAACTTACCAAACTACTATCTGTAGATTTCTCTACATAAATAGTTGCAGCTTCCAAAGGTTGATTGGATTCCTTATTCAGGATATTACCTGAAATTTTAAAATCCTGGGCAGAAAATTGAAAGGTAAAAAAGGTGAAGAGAAAAATACGGATCTCATACGGGAGGTTATTTATTGGTTAAAAAAAATGGTCTTAACAGAATTTTATATCCTGTTAAGACCATTATAATTAACTATGGTTTAAACCAATCTTATTTTTTTCTGAAATAAACTGAAACCGGAACTCCTTTAAAGTCAAATTCCTCTCTCAATTTATTCTCCAGATAACGTTTATAGGGTTCCCGGACATACTGAGGCAAATTACAGAAAAATGCAAATTGAGGCTGTGGAGTTGGAAGTTGCATACAGAATTTTATCTTCACGTACTTTCCCTTCCAGGCCGGTGGCGGATAATGTTCTATTATTGGCAACATACGTTCATTGAGTTCGCTGGTCTTGATTTTCTTGCTTCGGTTTTTATATACCTCCACGGCAGTTTCAATGGCCTTAAAGATCCTTTGTTTTGTCAACACCGAGATAAATACGATTGGCACATCGGTAAAAGGTTCAATCTCTCGCCTTATAACTTTTTCATATTCCTTTAAGGTATTGGTCTCTTTATCTTCTAAAAGATCCCATTTGTTTACCAGGATAACGATCCCTTTGCGGTTGCGCTGGGCAAGCCAAAAAATATTTTGTACCTGTCCGTCAAATCCACGGGTGGCATCCAGTATAATCAAACAAACATCTGAATTTTCTATCGCACGTACAGATCGCATTACCGAGTAAAACTCGAGATCTTCCTTAACTTTTGATTTTCTTCGAATTCCGGCAGTATCTACCAGGTTAAATTCAAAGCCAAAACGGTCGTATTTTGTATCTATGGAATCACGAGTAGTTCCTGCAACATCGTGCACTATGTAACGATCTTCCCCTATAAGGGCATTTATGAAAGATGATTTTCCTGCATTTGGTCTTCCTACAACGGCAAACCTTGGCAATTCGGTTTCTTCTTCATCTTCCAATTCGGGAAGGGCCTTTATAAGCGCATCCAGCAATTCTCCAGTTCCGCTTCCGCTGGTACTGGCAATGGGAAAATAATCTCCCAGCCCTAAGGAATAAAATTCCACGGCATTTTCAAGTCGTTTTGCATTGTCAACCTTGTTCACTACCAGGAAAACAGGCTTTTCAATTTTTCGCAGCAGCGTGGCAACATCTTCATCCATTCCGGTAATCCCGCTTTCAACGTCTACCATAAAAATAATAGCATCGGCTTCATCAATAGCAAGTTCTACCTGCTTATCTATTTCAGCTTCAAAAACATCATCACTCCCTTTTACATACCCACCAGTATCTATAAGCGAAAAGGTTTGACCATTCCAGTCAGATTTCCCGTAATGTCTATCGCGGGTAACCCCACTTACCGCATCCACAATTGCCTCCCGGCGTTGGATAAGACGGTTAAAAAAAGTGGATTTCCCTACATTCGGTCTTCCTACAATGGCTACAATATTGCCCATATCAACTTTATTCTTTTATTAATGTGCAAAAATAGCGCTTTTTAATTGAATTTGATTCTTGCCTCCATGGGAATTTTAGAAGGCTTTTTCAGCCTGCATCAACAGAGCAAGAATCCTTGAACATACTGATGTTTCGGATATTAAAAACCACATATTTCATATTTAGGTTTAATAGAACGGAGCTAAAAAAAATAATTTGAGTTATCTTTAAGTTGCTTAATTTCAGAAATTATGAATAACAGAAGGACTTTTATTAAAAAATCGGGCTTATTCCTGGCTGCAGCTTCTATTCCGTCCTATGGTTTTCTTCTTCCAAAGGGAAATAGAAAATTAGGGGTAGCTCTGGTAGGATTGGGAAATTACAGCAGCACTCAACTTGCTCCGGCCATGTTGAAAACCAAACACTGTGAACTTCGGGGAATCGTGACTGGAAGTCCTGAAAAGATACCTGTTTGGCAAAAAAAGTATGGGATTAAAGACTCCAATATTTACAACTATGAAAATATGGACTCCATAGCCAACAATCCGGAGATTGATGTGATTTACATAGTTCTGCCTACAGGTTTACACGCACAGTATGCCATTAAAGCTGCCAATACAGGTAAACATGTATGGTGTGAGAAGCCCATGGCCAGAACTGCAGAAGAATGCAGGCAGATCATCCAGGCTTGTGATCAAAATAACGTGAAACTTTCCATTGGATACCGGATGCAGCATGAGGATAACACCCAAACCATTATGAAATGGGCAAAAACCAAACCTTTTGGAACCATAAAATATCTAAAAGCCGAAGCGGGTTATTATGGCAACCCGATGAATCCATGGAAATTGAAAAAGAAAATGGGAGGTGGTGCTATGTATGATATGGGGGTATATCCCTTGAACGCTGCGCGCTATTCCACCGGCCTGGAGCCTATAGCCGTAAGTGCTACCCATACCACCAACCGCCCGGAACTATTTACTGAAGTTGATGAAACCACCATCTTCCAACTCGAATTTCCGGAAGGGATTGTTGCCAATTGCAAAACAAGTTTTGGAGAAAGCCTCAATAATCTTGAGATAAATTGTAGGAATGGATGGTATTATTTGCGTCCGTTTCAGTCCTACTCCGGGGTTAAGGGAAAAGCCAGCGACGGAACTGTTTTGAAACCTTTTGGAAAGAATCAGCAGGCGGTTCAAATGGATGACGATGCGATGGCCATTATTAATGACACTCCGGTTTTGGTTCCCGGAACTGACGGATTAAAAGACATTGTGATTTTGGAAAAAATATACGAATCTGCAGCAACAGGGGGGAAAAGAATTTCCCTGATCTAAGAATTTAGATTTTGATACACGGCTTTAAAAACTTTTAAGCACCTGTTTAATGTATTCTGAAGAAGAATTTATAAACCTTATAATCACTATTTTTATAATAATTGTCAGTTCTGCTTTCTTTAAGTAATTTAGCGTTAAACCAGAATCATGAAATTACCGCTCTATCAAATTGATGCTTTTACCGATGAAATTTTTGCCGGAAATCCCGCTTGCGTTGTTCCACTTCAGGAATGGATCCCAGATATATTACTGCTGAAAATAGCCGGGGAAAATGCGGTAGCCGAAACCGCATTTTTTGTTGATGAAGGTGATAAAATTCATTTGAGATGGTTCACGCCTGAAACCGAAATGGACCTTTGTGGCCATGCAACCCTTGCCACAGCTCATGCGCTACATTCAATTCTCGAATATCATAAGAAAAATTTGGTTTTCACCACCAAAAGTGGCGATTTGAAGGTTTCTATAGAAAATGATATCTATACTCTGGATTTCCCTTCCAGAAAACCACTGCCAACTCCTTTGCCAGAACCTATGGACAAAGCCATAAATTTAAAACCTGCTGAAGTGCTGAAGGCACGGGATTTTGTTTTGGTCTACTCATCAGAGGAAGATATTCGGAATATAGAGATTAACAGGTTATATTTTGATCAACTGGACCTTGGAACCGGAGGGGTCATCTTTACTGCCAGTGGAACCGACTGTGATTTTGTGTCCAGATTTTTTACCCCGGGAGCTTCTGTTTTTGAAGATCCGGTAACCGGATCAGCACATTGTTCGCTAATTCCTTATTGGAGTGAAAAGCTAAATAAAACCAAGATGAATGCAAAACAAATTTCAAATCGGGGAGGAAGTCTTATTTGTGAAAATAAAGGGGAACGTATTCTTATTAGCGGAAAAGCAAAGACCTATTCAAAAGGATTTCTTTGGACTGATTAAGTTTATTTTCAATTCTTATAACATCATCGCCCCATAAAGCGCGGCTCCATATGTTGCGGTTTTCTCATTAAGAATAGCCTTAACCGGCATAAGTTCAAGCAGATGCTCCATTCTGTCTGATTTAATAAAATTTTCATTAAAAATCTCCTTATCGATGGTTTTAATAATTTTAGGTACAATTCCGCCACCTATAAAAATTCCGCCGGTAGCTTTTGTTTTTAATGCAAATTGATTGGACTCAATTGCCAGGTATCTAACAAAAAGATCGATGCTTTCTTTACAAACATGGTAATTTCCCGCTATAGCAGAAGCACTTATAAGAGCTGCAGGATCTTCTTGTAAAATTCGCTCTTTAAACCAGGTTGGTTCCCTTATTCCCCTGGTAATTATCAGGAATTGGTAGATGTCATAAATTCCGGAACCGGAGATGATTCTTTCCCAGCTTACCAATCCATATTTTCCTTGCAAGAAACGCCATAAATCGGCGTCAAATTCATTTCGGGGACTAAATTCAGAGTGTCCGCCTTCGGTTGCAAATGGATGATACGCCCTGGCATCCCAAAATAATCCTGCTTCGCCAAGCCCTGTACCCGGGGAAATGATAACGGCATTCCCGGCTACTTCTGATCCTTTTCTTATTTCCACAAAATCGGAATCATCCAGCGCTCCCAGACCAAAAGCATTGGCTTCCATATCATTTATAATCTCAACATTCTTAATAGAAAGTTCTTTACCGATTTCTTTTTTATCGATTATCCAGGGAAAATTTGTCCCTTTTACAACACCCTCATTAACCGGCCCGGCAACCCCAAGACATAAACTATCTATTTCCGGAAGGTCCTCATTTTTAAATTTCTTAACAATTTCCTGAAAAGAGGAGTGATCTTTAGTGACATAGGATTTTTGTTTTAAGGGTTGAAGCATTCCATCACTTACCTGATAAAGCGATAAATTGGTCTTGGTACCTCCAACATCGGCTGCCAATACATTGCCTGATAATTCTTTGAGATCTTTTTGCTTCGGAAAAGCAAGCGGGAATTTATAGTTTCCTTGAAGGTTATATTTAAAACTTATTGATCGTTCCATAAATATTGACTAAAAATTTCAGAGAATACCGTTTAAATGTACAATAAAATCACCTAAACAGTGAAAACCTACAGGGATTATAATTGGAATACTGCAGCTTGAAAAAAAGCGTGAAAAGCACTAATAGCAGTGCAATTATGCTTCGCCAAAAACAGGAATGAGAGGAAATTACAATTCCTTAAGATGATAAATATTTTTTTTTTAAACGATTAAACACTACTGTTAATTTAGTATCTTTAAGAGGTTTAGGTTTTTAAAAATTAATTTATGAGAGTTTCTGTAAAACGAAAAAATATCACATTTCTTCCAGATCCCAGTCGTATCATCGCCAGGTTTTTTATGAGTGGGGAGTTAAGAACACAGCAACTCATTATGAGAGTCCTTAACCTGACCGAAAGCAAAGTTAACATGGCCCTGGAACAAACCTTAAGGGAATTTGCAAACCGACACCGTAACATCTCCAAGGTTTTTATGAATCATGCAATTAAAATACAGGACATCATTGAGGGAATGGAAATTAATTTTGACGAGTTGTCTTTAGAACGTAAATTATTGATAGGAGCATACTGTACCAGCGAATATGCAATAGAATCTGCCGCTATTTTCAATCCTTCCATAATAGAAGATTTAGATCAAAACTATCTAAAACCAGGAGAAAAGAGAGTCATTATTTCCTTTCGAGCTACCGGAGAAGGCCATATCTCCTCATTGGTTTTTAGAAGAGCTATTCTGGACGGCAATAATGACTTAATAATTAGCCGGGTTGGAGATAATATCGATGTGCCGGTTATCTCTCATAAAAAATTATACGATAAGAAACGATTTTGTGACAAGCTGAAGGAAATGAATATTCCCGAGAAATATTCGCAAAATATCATGAGAGATCTTCCCGATAAATTTGAATATTATTTATTGAAGAATGAAGTAGAAAAAATTTTGTATAATAACACCTTATCTACAGATAATCAAGTTGCACTTCAAGAGATGACCTGGCTTGTAGATTCGTTCTACGATATCAAATTCCATAAAGATTCCGATCTTAGTGAACGGGTGATTTTTCCTATTGCAAGTACTGAAAAGAGTGGTATAGAAGATGCGAGGTTTGTGCATTTTATTGATGACGACAATAGTGTTAAAATATTTGCAACCTATACAGCTTTTGATGGCAAAACTATCCTTCCAAAGCTGATATCTACAGACGATTTTTATACGTTTAGGGTAATGCCGTTACATGGAAATGGTGCCAGAGATAAGAATTTAGCTTTATTTCCAAAAAAAATCAAAGGCAAATATGCTATGCTTGCACGGGTGGATGGTGTAAATAATTATATCATGTATTCGGAGAGAACAACGCTTTGGAATAATCCTGAAATTCTCCAACAACCTAAATATCCCTGGGAGTTTACCCAGTTAGGGAATTGTGGATCCCCCATATGGACGGAAGAGGGCTGGCTAATCATCACTCATGGAGTTGGAACTATGCGCCGTTATTGCATTGGTGCTTCCTTGTTCGATCTGGATGACCCTCTAAAAGAAATAGGACGCCTGGAAGAACCACTGCTCGCACCTATGGAACATGAAAGAGAAGGCTATGTACCCAATGTGGTGTATTCCTGCGGATCGCTTATTCATAATAACAATCTTATTTTACCTTATGCCGTTTCAGATTATTCTTCTACCTATGCTGTTGTGGATATGACTGAGTTACTGGATGTTCTAAAAAAATCTAAAAGCGTCTAGAGTAAAAAGGCTGGGAATATAAAACTTTTTCAACCAACTGATCCTCTAATGGGAAGACTTCCGTATGTCCTCAAAATAGGGCGTACTTTTCATTTCTACACACTTAGCAGCATAAAGGTATAGGGCAGCACTCCAGGTTTGCCAATCCTGCCCTTCAGGTTTTCCATTTTCCGGTCTATGCCACTCATTGAAGCCAAATTCGAGATTTTCATTTTTAGAAAGTTTTACAAGTTGAGTGAGTGCTACAAGTTTCTCTTCGGCAAGACTATAGTTTTTGGCGGCAACCAATGCAGCTATATAAATGCCAGATACAAAAGGCCAGATTCCGCCATTATGGTATTCACCTGGCTTGTTATAAAGAGCATACCTTTCATTCCAGTCGGAATCTTCAGGCTTGACAAAAGGAAAGAAATTTGGGGGAAGATCCACCTTTAGCTCATTTTTTTCCATCATTGCCAGGCACTCCTTTTCGATCCAATTAATCATTTCCTCTGAGCGTTCGTGGGAAGAAATGCCGGAGAGAATAGCCAGGCTATTTCCCAAAAGATCAAAGCGCTCACTACTAAGGATTTTATAGGACCACAACGCATAATAAGGTTTATTTTTTAATACTAATCCTTCGTGCACGTGCCTATGCATATTTTTTTGGGTTATAGTAAATAGATCCATCTCCTCACGGACTTTTTCTGCCCTGTTATTTTGACCGAACATTCTTAAATAAGTATATACCAGACTATTCACAAATAAACCATATCCCAGGACCCATTGTTCATCCCTCCAATCACTGGTAGGTTGTTGTGCAACCAAATACTGATTGGTTGGGCTTTGGTATTCCATCCACAAAAGGGCTCTGGATACAGCGGTTGCTAAAAATTCAGGTTCATCAATTAATTGCCTGAAAATACCTACTCCCACCAAAAACAAAGGCGTAGTATCACTTGCTCCCCTATCCTCCTTATCATGAACCAAGGAGGTAATATGCCCTTTTTCAGATTGAGTTTTAGCAAGCATTTCAAGAACTTTTCGGATACTGTTGATAAGAACAGGATTATCTGTTACCGCTATCCCAAGTATAGAAATCATAAGATCCCGGGTGTAAGGTTCAGGATATCCCCAGCCGGCAGTCCTGGGAAGTGCATGATATGCCCCCTCAGAATTATGAAGAAGTACATCCAGAGCCGCTTTTTTTGCAGATTCTATTAAAAGGAGGTTTTCTGAGTTCATTGATGAATCCCTATTTAATTCCAAGTTTATCCTGTATAATATCTAAAAACCGCTTTGCTACCATCTTGTAATTGAAATTTCTTTCAACATGTATACGTGCTTCTTTCCCCATTTTATCCCTCAGATCTGCGTCCAGCATAAGTTGGAGAAGATGCTGGGCAATATCCTGAACATTTGCCCGGTAATCTACTGTTCTTGGAAGATCAAATATAATTTTGTGATTTTTTTCATAGCCAGATTCTTTTCCAAGAATTACATGGTTAACATCAATTTTTTTAGCTATTCCGGCAAGCAATGCTGTTTTTTCATGGACAAGTGTATCCAGCATTCCCATTGCATTGATTCCAATAACGGGTTTTCCGCAGGCCCCTGCTTCCACCTGAGGCATTCCAAAACCCTCCAGCCTGGACGGACCAGCATAAATATCGCAGGCTCCAATGAGATAAGGCATAAAATTCCGGGATACGGTATTAGTGGCATAAAATATTTTCTTCTCAATTCCAAGCTGCCCTGCCAACTCAAGGTCTTTGATGTTTTGTGCTAATGTTCGGGGTTGGGGCCAAACTTTACAAATATATTTCCATTTGGGTGCTTTCGCATCAATAATTGCAAGTGCTTGCATGACTTCCTGAGCACCTTTAGATGCCGCATCGCCACCAACAGTAAGGATCATGATCTGGTCCGGAGAAATTCCCAATGCTTCACGAACCGACCGGATTTTAGGATCTTTTTTTTCAAATGGACGAAAAGACGCTGTATCGCAACCAACGGGTAATACCAAAATATTGTCTCCCCTAATACCATCACGAACATACATTTCCTTTACCCAATTGGAAGTCACCAAAATAAGAGGAAGTTCATTTAAAACTTTTTGATAATTAGCTATATAACCATCTGCCACTAACCAGGGTACAGGAAGTATTCCAAAGCTTTGGGGATGAAGAATAAGATCTGGGGTATGCCCCCAATATCCCACTCCTACCACTACGTCCGGCTTAAACCAACGGTAATACCATTCCTTTTCCTGGGCAGATTCAAAATGTGCTGCATGAGCGTCTACTCCCGATTCCCGTAACCCTCTATATAATAGGTCTCCCTGAGTAGCTAAACCGCCTGGAGAAGGTGGATAATCATAAAGCACCAATACTTTCATAGGATCTTAGTTTTTGAAAGAATATCACTGGTTCTCAAAAATATTATTCACATACTGCTTTGTTGATCCCAGATTTCCTTTTTTAATGAGCCAGCGATATGCTTCTGCAGGATTTCTGAACTTTCTGAACGCTTCGGATTTTGGAGTAGTTTCAGCTTCAAAACTTCCAGGTTGAAAACCATAAACCTTTGTAATTATATCATATTTCTTCTTCCAGATATTGTGATGAAGGTTGTTTAGAATGGAAGTATTCTTCACCGGCTGTGGATAGTATTTTTTATTTCCATCCTCATAAGCATAGGTCCAGAGTTCACCTGCATGGATCTTTTCAAAATACCATAATTTTATCACCGCCCGGCTCACTTCCTCATGCCGTCTGTGTCGGGTATATTCTCCCTGTGGATCATGAGTTATTATCACATCAAAATAATCCCGGGGTAAAAGCTCCAATACCATTTTTTCAACAATTGCTTCCTCCAGTGGAAATTGGTCCGGACCATCATCTAGCGCACCCATGATTCCTTTTGCATTGAATAGTTCAATGACTTTAAAAAATTTAGGAGCTCTGTCAGGGTCCTTTTTTCGGGAAAGAGAAATAATAAACCAGTTATAAGAAGGATGCATCAAAATAGTTCCACCACTCCATAAGGTTTCGTCATCGGGATGAGCGACAATAACCGCTACATTTTTAGCCCCTTTTTTGTGTTGTGCCTTTTCAACCATGCTTCTTTAGATCTTATTTAAAATAAGTACTTCGCTTTCTTTTCAATATCATTAAGGATGGAATTTTTAGCATTCCTAAATAAATTTACTATCTAAGCCTTTGATTAACAATGATAAATATCAACCTTAAATAAATTTCCCTAATTTTAAAACCGGTTGAAATTGTTCAAAATTCCGCAATCCCATTATCCGAAAATTTGGTGCCAAGTTTTTTAAAAAAAATGTAACCTGATAAAAATCATATTTTTAAAACCATGAGGACCTTATTTTTTGCCTGAAGGAAAAAAAATTTATGCAACTAACTTTTCTAAGGATTCGGTTGCCGCTTTAAAGTATAGCTATGGCATCCGGAAACTTTATAATGCAGAAGTGATAGTTTTACACGTTTTTGATGCCGGATCGGGTTCCGATGAAAAAATTAAAATAATCGATAAAAGAAGGGAACTGGAAGATTTCTGTAGTTTGCATCTTGGTGAAAAATATGATGATCTTGATCTTTTAGTACCTGTTATCAATGGTAGCGATGTAGTTCATGACATCATTAATTTTTTTTCGTGACCTGGATGTCAAGCTTTTACTAATGGGTGCTTGCAAACCGAATCCATTGAATGAGTTACTGTTGCTGGACACTACCAAGGAAATGATCTCTAAAGCCCCTTTTCCGGTTTTGGCAGTACCTCATGAGTTCAAATTTAAAATCCCAAAAAAAGCCTGTATTCTACTGATTTTGATGAAGAAGATGTTTACCACATTAAGGAACTTGCTAAAATCCTGGCTCCTTTTTCTGCCGAAATCACCATATGACATTATCTGGGGGGAAACAAGAAAAAACGAATAACCTTCAGACATGGTTTAAGGATCTTATAGAAGAAAAAGTCAACTATAACAAAATTCAATACAAAATCATTTATTCTGACGATATCGTTGATTCATTAAAAACCTATGTACAGGAGGCCGATATAAACATCGTGGCCATGCTGGAACGCGGTAAGGAAACCGAATTTACCAGGTTATTACACCGGGATCTGGTTAAACGAATGCAAGTCTGCCTGAAAGTTCCGTTATTAAGATTTAAAAAGAAGTACTAAAAATATTAGAGTTAAAATTCAAAGTTTTAAGATTCAAATAAAAACCTCAGTTTGTGGTTTCCCGTAAAATATATCTTCGGGATTAGTCTATGTTTACAAACCCAAATTTTTCTTATGATCAACATACTATATGGAATCCTGATTATCCTGGTCGCTGCTTGCTTGTTGATACTGCATAGAAACAACTGGAAACAAAAGAAATTTATCAAAAACGAACTGGAAGATCTAAAAATAATTAAGGAAAAGAATTCCAACAGTTTCTGATTTAATAATCTTTCTTATGAGGCATATCACCATATTTATAAAGCAAATAAAATCCAACAAATAAAATCATTTACTTTAGAGCAGGTTCAAGTATCATGCTAAAGGAAGACATGTCGAGAATTTCGGCGAAATCCCGCCCGAGGGGATGGTCTGGCATAGGCAAATTAAACCCATTGCAGGGATTTACGGTTGTTCCTTTAATTCAAAAAATTAATAGAAAACTCTTATCAAAAATTTTCGAATTCAGGAAGCCAGATAAGAACTTTAATATGAACAAAGAACTACCAATTTTAACGTTCACAATGCAGAATCTTTACGTTATCAAAATCTTTACGAAAGAAGTTCACACGAGAAACTTTATATTGCACCAGCAAACAAGGAAACCAATCCATAAACTATGGTAATGAGATTTGATATCTGAATGAAATTTACACTTCCCATCATTGTCTTCTCACAGTTCTGTTGTACCTCCCTATGGTTTGCCGGGAATGGCGTTATGAGTAATCTCCTGCAAACCTATGGGCTTGATATTTTAGCTCTGGGCCACTTAACTTCAGCGGTACAGGTAGGTTTTATAGCAGGCACGCTTCTATTCGCATTTCTCAATCTGGCAGACAGATTTCCACCTTCTAAAATATTTTTTATTTGTGCACTTTTTGGAGCGGTTTTTAACCTGGGAGTGATTTTGGATAACAATACCCTGAGCAGTTTGCTCTTGTGGCGGTTTCTAACCGGATTTTCCCTGGCTGGTATTTACCCCGTAGGAATGAAAATTGCCGCCGATTACTATCAAAAGGATCTTGGGAGATCTCTTGGATTCCTTGTGGGGGCACTCGTTTTGGGAACCGCTTTTCCGCATTTGCTTAAAAGCTTTACCGGAACCGAAAATCTTCCCTGGAAAATGGTGCTTATAATCACTTCGGTAATGGCGACTTTGGGAGGCGTTTTAATCCTGCTGGCGGTTCCTGTGGGTCCCTTTAGAAAAGCCCGAACCGGAAAAGATTTTTTCGAATTTTTAAACGTCTTTAAAAACAGAAAGTTTCGTGCAGCAGCTTTTGGATATTTTGGACATATGTGGGAGTTGTATGCATTCTGGGCTTTTGTTCCGGTTGTTTTAAGCAGTTATAATCTACTACATCCGGGAACCGATCTAAATGTTCCGCTGTACTCTTTTCTTATTATTGGACTCGGTGGATTTGCCTGTGCTGCAGGAGGTTATCTATCACTACAGTGGGGTACAAAAAAGCTTGCTTCCGCGACGCTGTTCCTTTCAGGTTGCTGTTGTGTTATTTCTCCTCTTATCTTTTTCCAGGATTCCGAAGTTTTACTCCTTTGCTTCCTCATTTTTTGGGGACTTATGGTGGTGGCAGACTCTCCCCTTTTCTCTACTCTGGTAGCAGAAAATGCTTTTGCAGAATCCAGAGGTACTGCGCTAACAATTGTAAATTCCGTAGGTTTTGCAATCACGATCGTCAGTATACAGCTGGTTACTTTTTTATTGACACTATTTAGTCCATTTTATGTCCTCACCGTCCTGGCCATTGGGCCTGCTTTAGGATTATATAGTTTGTATTTTATTCCGGAATCAAAAATCAAGGTTTAAAATTCAGAATGAGCGTGAAAAACCCTGAATATATCGGGAAAAAAGAATTTTCTAATACCTTTAATTATTTTAGGGAAATATTTAGATCAATAAATCACGAAATTCCCAATCTCTATTATAATTTTACGAAATACAGAATTTCTATGAAAAACCTCAGCCGTATCAGTTTATTTGTGATGCTCCTTTTTCAATCTTGCATTAAAGGAGATGATGTTAATGAGTGTCCGGGAATATGTTCTGAAGAATTCAGAAATATTACAGTAGAAATAAAAGATGCAGAAGGTAATCCTGTGGCATTGGATTCTTACCGGGTTATCAATACCGTAAATGGCAATGAACTTAGTACGGAAATAAATGATTCAGAATTTCAATATTTCAGGGAAAACGGAATCTATCCAATCTTTAGCGATTTATATTCTGAAGAATTCCGGCAGCAGGAAATAACTATAAATTTCAAAGGGTATATAGATGAAGTAGAGGTAATAAGTTCAAATTACGAGGTAGGTGCAGATTGTTGCCATGTATATTATATCTCGGGAGAACGAGAATTACAAATCGATCAATAAAATTGACTTATTTATTTGGATCCTTTTATCATTTACACTTAATCTAGTTTAGGTAGTTCAAAATTACCCAGAACACTTTTCTCTTTCATTAGTTCCTCAATCTCATCAGATCTGCGAGGCGCTTCTCCCGATAAGTTTACCGGTCCGTTGTTGGTGATAAGAATATCATCTTCAATCCTTACTGCAATCCCATGCCATTTTGGATCACAATTGCTTCCTTCGGGAATATAAATCCCGGGTTCCACGGTAATTACCATATTGGCTTCAAAAGGACCTCCCAATCCGGGATCGTGAACGTCTAAACCAATATGATGGGAAGTTCCATGCGGGAAGTATTGGCTTGCTTCTGCTTCGGTTTCAACGATCCCCAATTTAACAAGGCCTTCGTTGATCACTTTTCGTGCTGCGGCATCCGGAGAACGAAACTCGTTTCCCACAATAGAAGCCGCAATTCCGGCTTCCTGAGCCTCATAAACCAGATCATAAATAGCCTTTTGCTCCGGCGTGAATTTACCGTTTGCGGGGATGGTACGAGTAACATCTGCCGTGTAACCGTGATATTCGGCACCCAGGTCCATCAATACCAAATCATTTTCCACCTTCATTTTATTGTTCTCGATATAATGCAACACGCAACCATTGTTACCAGCTCCAACTATTGAAGGATAACCTTCATACTCACTGCCATATTTTTTATAAATATATTCATGAATTCCCTGTATTTCAGTTTCCGACATTCCGGAGTGCATCGCTTTCATGATCTCGCGCTGGCCCATTGCCGAAATACGAACAGCTTTGGTAAGCAGAACCATTTCCTCTTCGGTTTTTATCTGGCGCAGACCTGCCATAAAAGTCCGGAGTGTTCTGGTATCGGTTTTGGCTTTTTGTGAGGAGATGGTATTTTTCACGTTGAGTTCATTGTTTATTGGATCATTTTCCTGTAATTCCTCCTCCAGATAATACCCAACCTGAATCTTAAATGCTTCAACTAAACTATAAAGATCTGCAGGATCTCTTTTATTATCCCGGTAGTCATCCTGAAAATCCTTGTAAAACACCTTGTTAAATCCGGTATAATCAATTCCGGATTTTGAAAATTCCTTTCCGTTCTGGGCTATTTCAAACCCAAGTTTTGATTTAGCGCCCTCGGTACCCAGTCTGTAACCAGTCCATTGCTCGGCCTGTGCATTTCTTTCCTGAACAAATAAGAGCTCGTTAAAAGATTTTCCATCAGCATTGATCTGGTCTTCAGAAAAAATAACCAAAACCGAATGCGGCTCCCTGTATCCGGTCAAATAATAAAAATCGGGATCCTGATTATATATGTAATCCACATCATTGGCACGGTTACGAACAGCATTTGCAAAAAATACCGCAACACTATTATCCGGCATTTTTGCGCGAAGTGCCTCACGCCTTTCCTGGTGGAATTCTGCCGATAAAAAATCGGTTGGAGTACCACTCTGGGCGATGCTGAAGGAGACATAAAAGATGGTAAAAATGAGACTGATAACCGGTTTCATAACTTCTGAATTTTTGGAAGTTAAAAATAAGAATAAAACACCGGTAGTAAAATAAAAAAAAGTCTGCTTTTAAAACAAAGTGGACCTTTCAAAACTTCAATTTTGCTTTCTTTTTATTTTTTGCTGTTGAGTTTTATAAAGATATTTATTCGGAATTAAGAGATCTCGTATCATAAATCAACAACTTCATAGCAAGTTCACCAGGTATGTTAAAGAAATAAATATCCGGAATAGAGATGAATTACCGCCCCAACGGGATGGGAGACATCGGGGGATTAAATTTACTTCCAGGATTGACGCTGCCAATATAGAATTAATACCTGCCATAAACCGGTAAGAAAAAACCAACGAAGATCAATAAAAGATTGACTTAATTATTAAAAGGGAATTATGGGTTTTTAATAATATTTTTCTGTAATATAGGCCTGTAATTGTGAGAAGAAAAAAATTATATATAAGTGTTTTTATAGTTTCTGTACTCGGCCTGTTCGTTGTACAGTACCAGTTCCTGAGGGTTGGGCTGAATCTTGCGAAGGTTCAGTTTGACAGGAAAATGGCAACGGCAGGAACGGATATACAGGATGATCTTAATTCTGAAAACCAGCTCACCTTTTTAGTTGCCAAAGCTATCACAGGAGAAAATTATTTTAAACTAAGCCTTGACAGCGTTGAGGATGCATCCCGCTTTTTTCTGAATGATTTTCTGGAGCAACGCCTTGTATCAAATGGAATAGACACCGATTTTTCCTACCGGCTTTATACCCGCGACAGCACAGATTATTTAAAATCTCCTACTGTTTTTAAAAAAGACGAATCCCTTATAAGATATCCAATAGAACTGAAGGGATATTTACCTCAGTCTATTGAAAAACCCCTTATCCTGGAATTACAATTCCAGGATCTCAACAAGTATTTCCTTTCCCAGCTTAACGGACTTACCATTCCTGCATTGATATTTATTATTGCTATTATCTTTGTAGTGATCTGGATCCTAAGGTCTTTTTATTGGCAAAGCAATGTAATTACCACCACAAATGAGTTTATAAACAACCTTACACATGAGCTTAAAACTCCGGTATTTTCTATTGGACTCGCCACAAAAATACTGGAGGATGATCTGGATGAACGACAAAAACCCATCGTCCATTTAATTCGTAAGCAGGTAGAGCGATTAAAAAAACATATCGATCAAGTGCTCGATCTTGCAAGTCTGGAATCAGGTAAGAAAATATTTGATTTTAAAGAAACCGATCTCCGCCCGATACTGCTTCAGCTGTGTACAGATTTCAATATGCTGGCTAAAATGGAAGATATAAAATTTTCCTTTGAGCTGCAGGAGGGAAAATATCCAGTGAGAGCTGAAGTTTCCCATCTTGAAAACGCGATCAATAACCTGCTGGATAATGCTAAAAAATATTCCGATCAACCTGAAATTAGTCTGAAAGCATCGCTTCAGAATAAAAAATTAGTCATCAGCATTAAGGATAACGGGGTGGGCATATCGGCCAAAGAAAAAGATCAGATCTTTAAGAAATTCTACCGGGTTCCAAATGGGAATTTGCACAAGGTAAAAGGCTACGGACTCGGTTTAAGTTATGTGAAAGAGATCGTTAAGAAACACCGCGGAACCATCAGCATTGAAAGTGAGCAAAACAAGGGAACTATTGTTTCTGTCCGTATTCCATTACTCAATGAAAAATCGTAATTATAAATTTTACTTTTAGAGGACCATGCTTCCCTGGGGTATTTTCCTTCCGAATATCTGAGGATGAAGAATTTTGAGATTGCCAGGGCGAAGGGCCTTATCATCAAAAAACAGCATTTTTGGAGCTCCTTGTTTTCGCAGATAATTACTCAGAATTTTATGGGTATGGTACGTGGCTTCCTGCAACTTTAGGAAAGGTTCATAATCATCTACAGAAGTTATGGGAACATCGATATCCACATATCCAAATCCCTGATACCTTCCGTCCTTAACCAGCACAAAAGCTTCTTCCTTGAAATGGCGACCTTTTTCCCGGATCACATAAGTGGGAGTTTCTTCTCCCAGGGACGCGATAGCTTCTTTTACCTTAGCATTATAATTCTCTGTAGATTCTGAACCTTCACAAATCCCCTCACAATTCTGTATCCGGTAATGGGAACATACATTCACTTTGCTTTGAAGGGTACAATACCTGGGGCAAAGTTTAAAAAACTCACAAAGCTGTTCCAGTTTTTCAGCAGCTGCTGCCCGGTTATAAAAAGTGCCTACAGAATCCATCGTCAGTTTGGTTTTTCCCAAAGCAAGCTGAATGATCCCGCGCTGATTGATGTAGCTAATAATTTGATAAACAAGCCCGGGGCGCTTCTGGGCCTGGTTATATTTGGGGTAATGCCTCCGGATATGATCTGCTTCCAACAACAAGGCAGTAAGTTCATTCCCGGTAGTTTCGTGATCTATATAATAGGTTTCCTGGCCAAGCCGGTATTCCTTGGTCATTTTATCGTAAAAATGAGACAGGACGCGTTTTTTGATATTTACGGCTTTCCCGGCATAAAGTACTTTATGATGTTTATCCTTGAACAGATAAATACCGGGAGAATCCGGTAAATCGTTGATCTGATCTGCAGATAGATGCGGCGGCAGGGTGGCCTCTTTGGAATGTGAATGCAGGAAAGACCGAAAAACTTTATAATCATCATCCAGAGTTAGCATACGCTGAAAAAGGATCACAGTAGCATCGGTATCACCTTCGGCACGGTGTCGATCGATAATTGGGATATTTATAGAATCACATAAGCGGCCAAGACTGTAGGAAAATAAACCTGGAATGAGTTTTCGGGAGAGTCTTACGGTACAAAGTTTTTTCCGGGTGAATTCGAATCCCAGATCCTTAAATTCATTTCGAAGCACATTGTAATCGAAGCTTACATTATGGGCCACAAAGATCGCATCCCTGGTCATTTCTTCAATCTTTCTGGCTACTTCATGAAATTTAGGGGCCTTGGCCACCAGATGGTTGTCGATCCCGGTGAGCGCGGTGATTTGCAATGGAATATTTTTTTCGGGGTTGATAAGCGTGGTGTATTTATCTAAGATCACCGAGCCCCTAAGTCGTACAATACATATTTCTGTAAGCCGGTTCCCGTTGATCCCTCCTCCGGTGGTTTCCACATCTACAACTGCAAATAACTGATCTTCCATACTAAATTTTTCTAATTCGCTCAAGTAGCAATACTATTCAAAATTAGGATTATTTCCTAGTAAACGGAAATAATCCTAACGTAAATTTTAAAAATAAATTTATTGACCTAAATTGTGTTTTCCATATCTAAACCTTTTTCCTTCGCGAAATTGAAGTTCCGGTCAATTTTATGAAATTGCCAACATCCTGCAATCGCTATTTTATCTAAATTCACCTACAATTTTTAATCAGGAAATCCATGAAATGGAAAGGCAGAAGAAAAAGCACCAATTTAGATGACAGGAGAGGGAAATCTACCGGAGGGAAAATTGCTGCAGGTGGTGGAATAATAGCAATCATCTTTTTGGCGATACAAATTTTTGGAGGGGGAGATGCTTCAGAATTTCTCAACCAACTACAGGATCAAATTCCCGCAACTACGGAAGAAAGGGAATTAACCGCAGCAGAATTAGAACTGGGTGATTTTGCAGCCACCATGCTGGCAGATACGGAGGATATCTGGAGTGAGATATTCACGCAAAATTCTGCAGATTACCGGGAACCCGGAATGGTTTTATTCACCGATGCCGTAAGTACAGCCTGTGGCAGTGCTTCATCTGCCTCCGGCCCATTTTACTGTCCGGGAGATGAAAAAGTTTATATGGACCTGATATTTTTTGAAGAGCTGCGCACCCGTTTTGGAGCTCAGGGCGGAGATTTTGCCATAGCCTATGTAATTGCCCATGAAGTAGGGCATCACGTGCAACATTTGCTGGGAACCGCCGGGGAAGTGAGAAACCTTCAGCAAGGAATGAATCAGAAAGAAGCCAATGAATTGTCCGTTGCCCTGGAGCTACAAGCCGATTTTTACGCCGGGGTATGGGCGTACCACAACCGGGAATATTTGGAAGAAGGAGATATTCAGGAAGCCTTAAGCGCGGCGAGTGCTGTTGGTGATGATGCTATACAGAAGCAAACTTCCGGAAGGGTAATTCCCGATTCTTTTACCCACGGAACTTCGCAGCAACGAATGGACTGGTTCCTGAAAGGCTATAAAACAGGGGATATAAGTTTGGGAAATACTTTTAGTGTACGCTAAATATGCTGAGCTTCAGTTTAAATACTTTAGGATTTTTAAAATAGGCTTTAATTGAAGGTGCCTGCCTACATGCCATATAATTGCAATTTCCAGCCTTATTTTACTTCGGAAAAGCACTGTGTTTTTTTTAGATTATGGTCAATAGGAAAAAGTTTCTGGTTTGAGTATTAATTTCTATCTTAGAAATCAGAAATAAACCCAATAAACCTATTTTCTTTGGCCCTATACCTACCCCAACCCTACTCAGGTGCAAAATTGGTCATGAATTATGGCAGCCTTCTGTTTTTAATTCTTTTTGCGCTTCAGATAAATGCCCAGAACTCCTACCAGGCGCAACCGCTTTCTGAAACTATTTCACTTCATGAATATGCCGTTTTTGCCAATGCAGGACAGCAAATTTACACGCTTGAAGAAGTTCGGAAAAATCCTAAAAACCTTGATTTTAGGCCTATAGGTTCTGAAAACCCGAATATTGGTTTTACTAAAGACCAGTATTGGGTAAAGTTTACAATGACAAACAATACTGCTGAAAATTTTACCTATTATCTTGAAACCGCCCGTCCTATTACAGACAAGGTTGAGCTTTTTAGTATAGGTACTTCGGGAGAAATTCAAAGACAGCAAAGCGGGGATAAAATGGCTTTTTCAGATCGCAGTTTCGATCACCGTAAAACAATTTTCGAATTACAACTTCCTTCCGAAGAGACCCTAGAAATCTATATTCATTATGAGAACGACGGGGAAGTTTTAAATCTACCGCTTAATTTACATAATGCTTCCAGCCTTTTAAAGATCACTTATTTCGAGCAATTAGTATTTGGTATCTTTTTCGGAATTTTATTGATCGCTGCGATTATTTACCTGTTTTTCTTTTTTGCCCTTGGGGAAAGGAGTTTTTTGTTTTACAGTTTCTATGTAATCACTGTTGGCCTTTTACAATTCTCCCTGGATGGTTATTTTAACCAATATTTTGAACCCGGTGGAGGCTGGTTCTCTAATCATTCCGTAGTTTTGTTCGCCATTATTTCAGGAGCCTTTCTTGGCAAGTATTCAGAGGTATATTTAAACATTAAGCAGAGCAGCAGTTTTCTGCCTAAGATTTTTAATGGGATATACATCTGCCTGGGGCTTTTACTGGTGGCAGTAGTATTTGTGCCTGAAGTTCCGGCATTTTCCTATCCTACGGTGAATGTTCTGGGTCTGGGAGTTTTGGTAGCGATCCTGGTATCTGTGATCCTGCTATTTTCCAAAAAAATAGTAGTTGACAAATTCTTCCTCATCGGTATATTTTTCCTTATTCTGGGGTTTGTAATCTTTATTCTGAACAATCTTAGTGTTTTACCAAATACCTTCCTCACCCAAAACAGTGCAAAGCTGGGAACGGGACTGGAAATTATCTTCCTTTCGCTTTCTATGGCTAACCGGATTAAAAAACTAAAAAGTGAGAAGGAAGAATTACAGCGGCTGGCGCTGATACGCCTGCAGGAAATGAATGAGCTTAAATCCTATTTCTTATCTAATTTAAGCCACGAACTGCGCACTCCCCTCAATGCAATCATGGGCCTCGCAGATTCTATGGCTTTTGAAGCTGAAAACCAAAAGGTGAAAAACACTTCAAATGTGATCAAGGCTTCTTCGGTACGGCTTCTCAATCTTATTAACGACATCCTGGATTTTTCAAAAATAGAGAAAGGAGAATTGAACCTTGAAAAGGAGATTTTTGATCCTTTGGAAATATTGAAAGAATTACAATTAAGCTATAAAAATCAGGCGGAAGAAAAAGGTCTGGCGTTTGAACATATCATAAAAAATCAAGTTTCGGGATTCGTTATTGGCGATGCCAACAGGCTGGCTCAAATCGTTAATAATATCCTGGATAATGCTGTAAAATTCACTCCGGAAGGCAAAGTGCAGGTATACCTTGAAACCAGTATAGGCCAAAATGAAACATTGGAACTTACCCTCCGGGTTTCAGATACCGGAATTGGGATCCCAAAAGATAAGATGGAGACTATCTTCGAGTCTCTTACCCAGGAAAGTATCAATAATAAAAGAAAATACGGTGGTCTTGGTTTGGGCTTATACATTATAAAAGTATTGGTAGATATGCACCATGGGATGATACACATGGAAAGTAACCAGGGATCGGGAACTACCTGCACCCTAAAACTTTCTTATCCCCTGGCACCAAAACCCATAGTTACGGAAAAGCAATTTCCTACTGACAGCTACGATTTACTGGGAAGCAAGATTTTGGTAGTTGAAGATGATCCAATCAACCAAATGGTCCTGAAAATGATCTTCAAAAAATGGAAAGGCACGCAATTTAGTTTCGCCAGTAATGGTGCTGAAGGATTGGAAAAACTTAAAGAAGAATCGTTTGATCTTATTTTGATGGATTTACAAATGCCTGTAATGGATGGTTATGAAGCCTGTATAACGATACGAAAGGGCGATGCCGGAGCGAAAAATAAAAATATCCCTATAATTGCCGTAACGGCAGATGTTATGGAAAGTACCAAACAGCGGGTGATACGCATTGGAATGGACGATTATCTTGCCAAACCAGTTCATAAAGACCGATTGTATGTAAAAATAATCCGGTTGCTTGAGGGAGCAGCAATGGTAAAGCAGTAATAAACAAACTCCCGTGTAGGGTTTCGAATCGCACTTTTCTGAAATAGATCAACTAAAATCATAACTTCCTGCTCAAGAAAATCTTAGGAATAAATCTATTTAAGGAATAGGTGAACCTAAAGAAACAGATTAAATAGAAAATCAATAGCCTCGAAGAATGTTCATTAGGTATTATGAAGGAAAAAACCTTAAGAACTTCTAGAAAATTCTCCACGAACTGGACGAGCGGGCATAGAAGGTTTAAACCATTCTATTAGGATAAAAAAAGGTGACCCGTTTCCGGATCACCTTTTATCATACATTTTAAAGCTTCTATAAGGCCATATAGATTAAGACAGGTCAAAGCGGTCAAGATTCATCACCTTGTTCCAGGCTGCTACAAAATCCTTCACGAACTTCTCCTGGGTGTCCTCGTATCCATAGACTTCAGCGAGTGCACGAAGCTCAGAGTTCGAACCGAAGATAAGATCGACACGGGTTCCGGTCCATTTGATTTCACCATCCCTGCGGTCACTCCCCACAAACACATTTTGGGAATCGGAAGTCGCCTTCCAGGTTGTACTCATATCCAGCAGGTTCACAAAGAAATCGTTGGTAAGCTGCCCCGGGCGTTTTGTAAACACTCCATGTTGAGAACCATTAAAGTTAGTATTAAGCACACGCATACCACCTATCAAGACCGTCATTTCCGGCGGAGTTAGCGTTAGCAATTGAGCCTTGTCAACCAACATCTCCTCCGCAGATGCCGAAGATTTGTTGTTTCCTTTTACAAAATTTCGGAATCCATCTGCATTTGGTTCGAGTGCTTCAAATGCTTCAACATCGGTTTGCTCTTCCAGGGCATCAGTACGTCCCGGAGTAAAAGGTACGCTTATTTCATGTCCTGCATCTTTAGCTGCTTTCTTGATTCCTGCACATCCACCCAATACGATCAAATCGGCAAGGGAAACTTTTTTGCTACCTGATTGTGCGTCGTTGAATTCTTCACAGATGTCTTCAAGTTTTCTAATTACTTTCTGCAATTGTGCAGGATTGTTAGCTTCCCAATGTCTTTGAGGTTCAAAACGAATTCGTGCGCCATTCGCACCACCACGTTTATCAGAACCACGGAAGGTTGAAGCCGAGGCCCAGGCGGTAACTACCAATTCGGAAACAGATAGTCCGGACTCAAGTATTTTATCCGTCAGTTTAGCGATATCCTGAGCATTGATCAATTCATGATCAACAGCCGGAACCGGATCCTGCCATATCAATTCTTCTGAAGGTACCTCGGGCCCAAGATATCGAGAAAGTGGCCCCATATCACGATGGGTTAATTTAAACCAGGCTCTTGAGAAAGCATCTGCAAACTCATCAGGATTCTCATGAAAGTGTTTTGAAATTTTCCCATAGGCTTTATCTTCGCGCAACGCCAAATCTGTGGTTAACATAAATGGCGCATGGAATATTGATGGGTCATGTGCATCGGGGACTGTACCGGCACCTGCATCATTTTTTGGTTTCCATTGATAAGCACCACCCGGACCTTTATGACACTCCCATTCAAAGCTGAACAAATTATCAAAGAAGCTGTTGCTCCACTTTGTAGGTGTTTTAGTCCACGCACCTTCAATACCACTGGTGATTGTACTACCCGCATTTCCGGTTCCGAATTTGTTTTTCCATCCAAGGCCCATCTCTTCTATAGAAGCTCCTGCAGGTTCTACATCTACATTTTCCGATGGATCTGCAGCGCCATGAGTTTTTCCAAAGGTATGTCCACCGGCGATAAGTGCAACCGTTTCATAATCATTCATAGCCATACGGCCAAAAGTTTCACGAATGTCACGTGCTGCCCCAAGAGGATCGGGATTTCCGTTAGGGCCTTCCGGATTCACATATATAAGACCCATATGAGCCGCACCAAGAGGATTTTCTAATTCATGGTCACGCGAATAACGTTCCTTATTCCCAAGCCATTCCCCTTCAGATCCCCAGTAAATATCTTCTTCCGGTTCCCAAATATCTTCCCTACCACCAGCAAATCCGAAAGTTTTTAATTCCATGGACTCTAGCGCACAATTACCGGCGAGGATCATTAAATCTGCCCAGGAAATTTTTTTCCCATATTTCTTCTTGATTGGCCAAAGTAGTAAACGCGCTTTGTCAAGATTTGCATTATCCGGCCAACTATTTAGCGGTGCAAAGCGCTGTGATCCCGAGCTTGCTCCGCCTCGGCCATCACCAATACGGTAAGTTCCCGCACTGTGCCATGCCATCCGAATGAAAAGTGGTCCATAATGACCATAATCGGCCGGCCACCATTCCTGGGAATCAGTCATAAGATCAGAGAGTTCCTGCTTAACTGCATTCAGGTCGAGGCTTTTGAATGCCTCGGCATAGTTGAATTCCTCATCCATGGGGTCAGACAAGGAAGAATGTTGCCGCAAAATTCTCAAATTAAGCTGATTGGGCCACCAGTCACGGTTCGACGTACCGGTTCCAGCGGTAAATTGAACATCTCCACCCATAAAAGGGCATTTGCTTGACTCGTTTACTTCCCAGACTTTGTGATTATCTGAACTGCTTGAGTGTGTTTTATTTTCCATAGAAATTTGATTTTGAATTGTTATCACGAATTTAACATAAACGTTTGTTATCTGTAATATTTTATTATAGATAATATCTATGTGAGCTTTTTGAAATCTGATATATTAACAATATATAGAAAAAGTATCGATCTTAAAAGTCGTCAAAGCAAACAGAGCTACTTGAAGCTAACAGTAAATCCATAAAAATCAAGAACTTCGTGGGCCCGCCCGAAGGGTACGGGCAAGCCAGCCTGAATGAATGAAATAAATTTCATTCAGGCCACGGGGAATTAAACCCTCAACGAGGGAATAAAATTTATTGCCTCATACCTGCTCAAAGACCAGTAATAGGAAAATCATCCGGAATTTCAATAAAATATCACATGCGACTCACTAGCCTGCCTGCGATGCACGGGCATGCAATGAAGAATTAAACAAAATTTTGGGATTGAAATTCATCCCGGATATTATTCTGATTCGGTTATTTTTTAGGCGGAAGGTCGAAAGCCACAGCTTCGTGTTCAAAATGGCCTTTATGGGAACCATCGCAAAAAGGTTTGTTTTTAGAAAAACCACAACGGCAAAGAGATACTGCCTCCCGGCCTCCAAGGTCATATATATTTCCGTTTTTATCCTGCATTTCAAAATCACCTGCGATTATAAGCGATCCGTTATTGTTAACTGTAATTTTTGTTTTAGCCATCTTTATTGTTTTATAGGTAAATAATTAATCTTTCCAGGTTATTTATTTTTTTGAATTCCTTACCAAAATTCAAATATTTTATTTTCCAAAGCTGTTTTAAAAGGTCGATTCATTAATACCGTAATCGATTAGCTTCTGAGAAAGCTCCAAGGTAATTGATATTAAAAAGAATATTCATTTTTTTCTTTATTTATAAAAATTATAAATAAGGGCTGTGTACTATAACCTGGCTTCCAATTTAAACTGATTCTACAATTAAATTGTTGAAGTAGAGATCTAAAAAAAGGCTTCAATGATAGGTCCCAGTTTATTCTAATACGCACCATTCAGCAGCTACACGGGTTTCGATATTCTAATTTCCAACTCTTACCAATTCCTTAAAGAAATTTAAAAGACTACTCCGCTTTCATAAATAAAACCCAAAGTAGATCATCTTCAATTTTAAGCTTCATAAATGTTCTAAATTTCATTATTTAAAAGAGGGCGTTTTAACCCGAAGACACTCTGTTCAAAGTCATAATTAGATACTAATAAATCACATTTTAAAATTTTAACTAAAATGGCAACCCCGATGCTTGAGATTTCAAGAATTTCTGATAAATCGATTAAGCAAATTTTAACAAATCTGGAAGATGTTGATGAATTAAATGCGAATTTACCCGGCGGTGGGAAATTACATATTGAAAAAGAAGTGCCTTACCTGGTACTATATAGGAAAAAGAAAAATGATAAAGGCACCTCCAGAATTGTTCACAGTAAAGCAAGTTACCTTATTATTGGAGATGAAGAATTTGAAGGGTATAAAAAACTTGTTTATGAATTAAGCAATAAACTTTCTCCCATCTTCACAACATATATGCTCTTAGAAGTTTACTCCGGTGAACCTGGAAGCAATGTATTCCAAATAAAAGGGCCTGAAAAAAAGCTTTCCTCTACCCTGGAAATTTTAAAAAAGGAGTTGGAGGAGATAAATACAAAATTTTCAGGTTTGTATTTACAGGCAAAAATTAAAGACACCCCTCACAGGCATGCAGAGAATTCACCACCAGTAATGGACCTGGAAAAAGCGAAACTTTGCGGAGCTTTAATTGTAAGCCTGGAAATACCTCCGGTGTTCAGAAATGAAAAAGGCGAGTTATATCCTGTTTTTTTTAGAAATTTCAGGGATTTTGTGATTGCTGCAATCAAGAAATTTATCTATGATTATGTAAGGGTACAAACCTCGTTTGTAGCGGCAAGTTACAATTCTCTGGGGCCCAAATATCTCAAAGAGAAAGTTTTTGAAATAGATAAAAAGTTAGCTCAAATAGAAACTAGTTACCAATTTTTGTGGTTGGTATCCCCTTCTAATATATACAATATCAAAAAGACCTTTTTTGAAAGTAAGTATGAAAAAATTCTGGATTACCATTACCGGATCTTACCTATTGATCCGGATGTTCTAAAAAGAGATCTTTTCAATTTAAAAATAGAAGAGATTGATGATCCTGCCATGTCTTATTTATTTCGGGAAAAACGGGAAGAGCTCGATCAGCAAATAACCATGCTCAACGAGCGCGGCACCCGTAATTTCTTTTATAACAGTATTCGCCTGTACAAAGGGGTAGATAAAATTTTATTTAGTGAAGCTAAAAACCTGTTAAATGAGGTGGAAGAGGTAACCGAAACCAAATCCCTGGATATTATAGATTCTAAAGGTTTTAGCAGCCTTGCAAGAAAAGAGTTTGACTATTTTTCACAGCAGGATGATAATTTTAAATGCAAAGTACACATCCGGAAAGATGTAAATATTATGATGGTTTCCCAGGGGGAACTCTATATTCCTGAAGATTATAAGATGAATGAGAAAGAGGCTCAAGCCTTGATTCAGCACGAAGTGGGAACACACGTATTAACCTATCATAATGGAAGCCGTCAACCTTTACAGCAATTATGTATAGGTCTGGCAGATTACGATCCGCTACAGGAAGGATTAGCTGTAATGTCTGAATATTTGGTAGATGGTTTATCACCAAACCGGTTACGAACCCTCGCAGGCCGGGTAATAGCAGGAAATGCTTTAATGGATGGTGCAGATTTTAGAGGGATTTTTAACCTGCTGAAAAATGAATATGGTTTTACCCCAATACGGTCTTTTAACATTACGTCGAGAATTATGCAGGGAGGTGGATTTTTAAAAGACATTATTTATTTAAAGGGATTGGTAGAATTACGAAAATATTTACAGGAGGGTGGCGAATATGAACCCCTTTTAGCAGGAAAATTTGGAATAAAGCATATCAGCATAATAAAAGAATTAACAGACAGAGGAATTCTAAAACCGGGAGTGTTACGTCCCAGCTACTTATTAACCGAAAATGTAACAGAGAAATTAAATTTAATCAGAGAGGGATTACCTCTATCCAAAATGATAAGCACATGAAAATATGTTTTGTTGTAAACAGTGTTGAAACCGAGAAATGCGGTACTACTGCTTATATAATGCATGAAGCGCGAAAGCGGAAGCATCAGGTTTTTGTAATGGGAGTGGGAGATTTTAATTACACCAACAAGCAGGAATTATCTGTTATCGTGACGAGTTTACCTAAAAATGCCGAACCTAAAACAGCACAGGATTTTATCGAAATATTACAAGGCGATAAGGCAAAGCAGGAAAAAATTAATACAAAAGATCTGGATGTGCTTTTTATACGTAATAATCCCACCGAAGAAGAATCTGGGCGGGAATGGGCAGAACATTCCGGAGTTGCATTTGGGCGAATGGTTCAACAAGAAGGAGTACTGGTCCTTAATGACGCATTTGGATTATCCAACGCTTTTATAGATAAATTATATTTTGAAGAATTACCTGCAAGTATTAAACCCGCGTCGCTTATAACCAGAAATAAAGAAGATATTCTGAAATTCTTTGAAGATCATAAAAAGAAAATGGTTCTTAAACCTCTTGAAGGATCGGGAGGGAGAGGGGTATATTTAATAGATAAAAATGAAAAAAATCTGAACCAGATCATTGAAACCCTTTCTGGCGAAGGTTATATTATTGCTCAGGAATTCTTACCCGGGGTTAAAGATGGAGATGTTAGGGTATTGCTTATGAATGGAAAAGTAATGGAAAAAGATGGGAAGATTGGAGTTATTAGAAGAATAAGCAGTGAAGGGGAATTTAGAAGCAATATTTCCCAGGGAGCAACTACAGAAATTAGCCCATTGACAGATGACATGAAAAAGATTGTTGAGGTGGTAGCTCCAAAACTTATAAGGGACGGATTGTTTTTCGTGGGGCTTGATATCGTAAAAGATAAATTAATCGAGATCAACGTGTTAAGTCCGGGTGGAATGGATCGCTTTCCCGACGTAGGATTATCAGATTTTTCGGATGTGGTGGTAAAAGCCATTGAGAGAAAACTGGAGTACAAAAAACACTATGGAAATAAAATTTCCAACAGGGAATTGGCAACGATGGATTAATGTGATTCAGAAAAAGATATTATGGGGAACGAAAAAATGGACGATCCTGCTAGGATCATTGGAAAATACAGCAGTGGCAAAAATGGCCCTTTGCTCTTTATAACAGCCGGGGTCCACGGGAATGAACCCAGCGGAGTGCAGGCACTGGAAAGGGTTTTTGCTGAACTTAAAGCGGTTAAACCTCAAATTAAAGGAACTATCCTTGGTGTGGCCGGCAATAAAAAAGCTCTGGAAACAAACCAGCGCTATATTGATGAAGATCTTAACCGGACCTGGAAAGAAGAAAGCATAAAAAATAAAATAAAGGAATCACATGAGCAGCGGGAAATGTTTGAGATCATAGCCCTCTTGGAACAGCATCCTGAAAAGAATTTTACTAAAAGATATTTTCTCGATTGCCATACTACCTCTTCAAACAGCCTTCCTTATATTTCTGTTCAGGTGGTTAATGACAATGATGCCTGGGCCCATAATTTCCCTACTTACATTGTGAGAGGATTCAGCGATATAGTTTATGGTGCCATTGACCATTATTTAAGCAGAACAGGCCTTACCGGTTTTACATTTGAAGCAGGGCAACACACTCATAAAACCTCTGTAGAAAATCATGAAGGTTTAATATGGCTTGCCTTAAAAGAAGCTTGTGATTTAGATCTAACTAAAATCTCGTGCTATCCTGATTGTGTTGATAATTTTGCGAAGAAGAATGCGCCAACTCAAAAAACATTTGAAATAATTCACAGGTACGGACTGGAGGATGGAAATACATTTAAAATGCAACCTGGTTTTGAAAATTTTCAGAAAATAACTAAAGGAGAATTTCTTGCCATAAAAAACGGAAAGGAAGTAAGGAGCGAATGGGATGCATATATCTTTATGCCACTATACCAATCTCAGGGAAATGACGGTTTTTTTGTGGTGAAGGAAGTTTAAACGGTAAAACATTAGTATAGAATGTTAAATTCTTCAGAATCATTTATTCCATTTTTTGAAGCTAACAACTCAAAAACCAAACACAATTCTTATATTTATAGAAACACTGAAAGATCTAATAGAAAACAGATCTGATTTAAATTCCAGGATTATGAAATATTACTTTCTATTTGGCTTTATAATAGCTGCAGCTACCGGAATGGCACAGGATACAAACATTGAGATCCCGCCACCAGAAATTCAGATAAAAACAGCATTACTTGCTGCTCCTGCCGATAAGCGCAGTGAGGCCATGGTTTATGGATATAATTCAAAAGGACAAATGCAGGTACTTCAGGAAGGTACCAACAATTTAGTTTGCATTGCCGACGATCCAAATAGAGAAGGGGTCAATGTTTCCTGTTACAATAAAAAACTGGAACCTTTTATGGCACGCGGAAGAGCACTAACCGCTGAAGGAAAATCGGAAATGGAAAAAAGGGAGATTCGCAAGCAAGAGGCAGAATCCGGAATTCTGCAATTAACTGATACCCCGAGTATGGTCTACATTTTAAGTGGAAGCGAAGAGAATTACGACCAAACCACAGGAGACCTAATAGACGGGAAATTTAGATATGTAATCTATATGCCGTATGCTACCACAGAATCTACCGGACTGCCTTCAAAACCAGAAGTTCCGGGAATGCCCTGGCTTATGGATCCCGGAACTCACCGTGCTCATATTATGATTACTCCTGAGAATAAATAAATTATGGAAATCGTATTTCTGAAAAGACAATACTTATAGCAAAGTTAATTTAAATGGACTTCTATTTTCTGAAATTCAGCAAGTAGAAGTCCGGTTCTTTAATTTTGCTAAAGCTCACTCCTTGCTCCTATTTTTGATTCTGAAACCCGGGCTTTAAAATTTAATCTAATAAAGCACTCTGAAACGAATTGTATGCTCAATATCCTTTAATTCCCTTATCACTTCAGCACCATATACTTTATCGATATCTGTTATTACATAACCGATTGTTTCATTGGTTTTTAAGTGTTGACCAACAATATTGATATCGTGGGAGGCCAGGATTTTATTTATCTTTGCAATGATGCCCGGTTTATTAAGGTGAATATGGATCAGTCTATGGGCATTTTCGAGTATAGGAAGTTGCAGGTTCGGGAAATTCACACTGTTGGTAGTACTTCCTGTATTTATATATTCCATTATCTTTCCGGGAACAAAATTCCCGATATTTTCCTGCGCTTCTTCTGTGCTACCACCTATATGCGGAGTTAAAATCACATTGGGTAAATTACGAAGTGAAGATTCAAAAGTTTCCTTATTGGTTTTTGGTTCTTCAGGAAAAACATCTATTCCTGCACCTATCACTTTTCCGGAAGAAATATTCTTTACCAGCGCATCGATGTAAACAACGTGCCCCCGGCTCAAATTTAGAAAGATCACTCCGTCTTTCATTTGGTCAAATTCTTTTTCGCCTATAAAATTCTTATTATCCTTTCTTCCATCTACGTGTAGGCTTACAATATTTACTTTTTCCAAAAGCTCTTTCAAACTGTTGCATTTGGTGGCATTTCCTAATGCAAGCTTCTCTGCTACGTCATAATAATATACATCAAATCCTATAGCCTCGGCTACTACAGATAATTGAGAACCAATATTACCATAACCTATGATCCCTATTTTTCTTCCGCGGATCTCATGGCTGTTATTAGCCGATTTATCCCAATTCCCCTGATGCATTTTCATCATTTTATCGGGTAAATTTCTGGTAAGAAGAATGATTTCCCCAATCACCAATTCTACTACAGAGCGCGTATTGCTATACGGGGCGTTAAATACCGCCACTCCCTTTTTAAGGCATTCTTCAAGGTCAATTTGATTGGTCCCTATACAAAAAGCTCCTACAGCGATAAGCCTTGGCGCATTGTCCAATACTTTTTTGGTGAGCTGCGTTTTTGAACGGATCCCAAGAACAGAAACATCCTTTATTTTTTCAGCAAGCTCATCTTCATCCATCGCCCCAGAATAGGTGGAAACATTATAGCCCTCCTGTTTTAGAATGCCCAGCGCATCCGGATGAACATTTTCAAGCAGAAGTACTTTGATTCGGTTTTTAGGGTAAGAAATAGCTTTATTCATATTAAACAGGTATAAAAATTCATCCATACTGGGCGTGATATGATCTGCTTTCTCCAAAACATTACCACGCTCCACATTTTCGGTAAAGGCATAAAATTTATTAGCGAGCCCCGCGGCCCGTACTTCATAATCTGTATAACCATCACCAATCATGTATACATCCCCTTTTAGATCCAGGGATTTTAGGGTGGCAACTTTTCCATTATTTGATGAAAGCACATTTTCCTTGTCAAAACCTACGATTTTCCCTGCTGTATCAAATTCAAAAGAATTTGCAAACACATTTTCCTCTTTGATCCCCAGCTCCATCACAATTGGAACTATAAACTCTTTAAAACCATTTGAAATGATATAGATATCCTCACGGAATTCGTGAAAAAAGGCTTTATTTCTAACAAAAGATGTAGATATTTTCCTTTTTAGAATTTCTACCAGTAGAGGTAGATGTTTTTCTTCAGCATTTAATAATTCCAGGCGCTGGATCAGGGATTCTCTCAATGATAATTCGCCAGCCATCCCTTGATTGGTCAATGCTTCCAGCTTTGCCAATTTTAATTCTTTATCTGCTTCATTTGCAAGGGAGATCTCTCCTAATACATCCAGGGCTTCAACCTGAGTGAACGTACTGTCAAAATCTATTACATAACTTTTTTTGGGTTGCATATTTTTTATTAAATAAAGATGGGATTCAAAATTAAGATTTTTGAAATACAAAACAGTATGCTAATAGCTAAACTTATTGGAGGTATTGGTTTCATAAATTAATAGACCTATTAGTAACAAAAACTGAGTTTTTATAAATTCATGATAGCTTTTATTACATATAAAACATAAATCAAGCAACTCCTTTCAAGCTCACGAGCCAAATCAACGGAAAAATATCAGGAATTTGCGTGAATTCCCGCCCGAAAGCACAGTGGGCCATCAGAGAATAAAACCCTGGTGGATTAAACTCCTGTCAAATTCTAAAATATTCGTTACGATAACTTTCAATCCGATCTACTAAAATAGAAAAACTTCGAAATCTCATTTTTTGAACCTGGCTATTTTAAAAAAACTGGGGGTTTTCCCCTATTTTATCCTTGTATTTATTAATTTTATTTACCCCCCTCAACACACAAAATATCCATTTCTTTCTCTAAAAAAATTGGTTTACATTTGACTTATGTTATTCCGGAAACAGCCAACATTGGTCAGTTACATCTTTTCATACGCTCATTCTAAAGTATGATTTTATGGTGTCTCATCACGCTAAAATATTGGTTAAACCCCCATTTATTTAAGATTCTAAAACACTTGTCTTTTGAGAATTGATTTCTATAAAAAAAGATATTTCCGTATCTTTAAATGTCTTGCTATAAAAGCAATCTTTTACCTCCAATTCATTTCGTACCTGGAAATTATCATTTTAAAAACAAAATCCCCTCCCCGGCTTAGATAAAGGATATCAATTTAAACCTTAAATATTAATTTGATCACCAAATAAATAAAACTCCAAGTGGATTTGATTTTAAGGTTTTCCTTTTTCTTACAAGATCAGGTTTGAGGTAAAAATAACGAAAATTGAACCTGATAAAAAAGGTATAGAATTCAAAAACAATTTAAAAACAACGTTATGAATACAATTAAAATCCTGGGAATTCTTTTTGTATTCCTTATGCAATCATTTATAGTTCATGGGCAGGAGAACGACTCACAAATGTACTGGATCCATGAAGACAGAACCAAACCTGCCATGGCTAATAAGCAAGAAAGCGTGGACAAGGAACTCATAGCGGCTCTCAGGCAACATGAAATCACCGATATCAACTGGTTTACAATGGTTTCTTCTGATTACCGTTATTTTTATATCTCACCTATTGAAAATATGGCTGCTTTTGATGAAAATCCTTTTGCCAGCCTTTCTGAAAAGATGGGACAACGAGAAACTTCTAAAATCTTTGATAAGTACAATGATTGTTACGAGGCGCACGGGGATTATGTGATCGTTCTTGATAAAAATTTATCCTATCAACCGGATGGTGTCAACGTAACTCCGGTTGGTAAAAATTTTAGAAATAATACCATTTATTATTTCACACCGGATAACGCTAAGAAGGCTGAAGAACTGGCAAGAAAATTTAAGGAATTATACACCAAAAACGATTCAAACCTTAATTATAGATTATATCGCAGTGGTTTTGGCACTATGGGAACCTATTTTATGATAGCCGCTGCGGCCGAAAGCCCCGAAGATTATGAGCGTATGATTGTAGATAACAGGCTGCTCCTTGGGGAGGAAGGCGCCGAACTTTATCGCGAACTGGAAGAAACAATTTCCGACATAGAGATTATAAGAGGGTATATACGCCCAGATCTTTCCTATACATTACGGAATTAGGTTTTTTTTGCCTTCAATAACCCCTTTCTTAAGGATTCCATTTTTATTCTATACCTCATAACATTAAATAATAAAATTGCATCTTGTTAAATTATTTTATTCGCCGAGGAACGATGAGGTGTTGTTAAAATAACCTAGGGGAAATTCCAAAAAACTTGAAGCAATTTTAATATCTACCAAGAAATTTAGTGAAAAAATATGGTAACTTTATCCTAAAATTATAGATGGGAGAAATAGCTACATCCGAAAGACAAATAACCATATATTATAATCCGGAATCGATTATTGCCGAAAAAACCTTGGCTTTTGCCAAGGCGGAAGGAATGGCAATTCTGGAAATAGACATTTTAAAAACTCCTTTTACCGGGACTCAATTAGCAGAATTATCCAGCCGGTTAAATATGGAAATCAAGGACCTGGTAGATCAGGAAAATGATTCCTATAAATTGAAATTTAAGGCACATAATTTTTCAACAGACGACTGGATAAAAATGATACGATCCAATCCTGAAATTATTAGGCATCCTATAGCGCTTCGGGGAGATAATACCGTTCTTGTTCATACCCCAACTGATATTCTTAAAGTATAAAACCATTTCAGTTAAAAATTTTAATGAAATAGTTAAATTCAATTCATTCGTTTCGGAATATAGCGCCTGTTTGAAGTTTCATTTTCTCCATTGTGCAGATTTTAATCATTACTAAAAATCTAATTTATAAGAGGGGAAGTATTTTGAACCTTTACTTTTTTTTTGTAATTCTGGTATTTTTGCAGAGGCCATTCTTCCTGGAAATTTTAGTTTCAATTATTTAATCATTCCCCGGAAGCACATAGTAATAAATAGAGATAAAATGAGAGAAACTTCCAAATAATACAAACAGGTGAAAAATCGCATGATTAAATTTTATTCTGTTCAAACTAAAAATCAACGCTCCCAGGGTATATGAAATTCCACCGGAGAGAAGCCACAAAAGTCCTGTATCCGGTAAGTTTTCCAACAAGGGTTTTATTGCAAAAACTACCACCCACCCCATAATAACATACATAATAGTAGAGAGGGTTTGATATCTTCCCGTAAAGAAAAGTTTTAAAATTACTCCGCAAAGTGCCATTGCCCATATCACTCCAAAAATTATCCAGCCAATAGTTCCTTCAAGGGTTACCATCGCAAAAGGAGTATAGGTGCCTGCTATCAGGACATAGATGGCGGCATGGTCCAGGATATTAAGCCGGTAGCGCAACACATGGGATTTGGCGCTGTGATAAAAGGTAGAAGCCGCGTAAAGCATTACCATACTCGCCCCAAAAATACTGAAACTTACAAGGTGTTTAATTTCACCTAATTCATTTGCTCGTAAAATAAGCAGTATTAGGCCAATTATGCTTAGTGCAAAACCAAAGCCGTGAGAAAAAATATTAAGTTTTTCTTCCAGGGGAGGGTAAAATTCTGGCTTTTTGCTGAGTTCCATTGCGCTAATCTTTTATTTATAAAAATAAGCACAATAGATGAAAAAGAATGTTTAAAACACTATAATTTACACGATGATCCATTTATTTCAGGCCATTTTAAAACTTCCCCTTTTCTCAATTTTTAATTATACGTTGCGTTTTAGGGTGCACCAACTAACGCCATTCTTCTTTTATTTTGTAAATTCATACCAAATTACTTATCTCAGAGCAAGCAACCAGCTATGCTAAATGAAGAACTATTCAGAATTTCGAATAAATCCAGCCCAAAAGGTCCGGGCATAGAAAAATTAAACCCGATTATGGGATAAAAACATTGCTTATGAAAACCGCATCTTTAATAAAAGATCTTGTATATAACGAGAATAAACCTGCTATTCAGGTATTGCTAAATACCGAAACCAGCAAGTAAATACGAATTGCTATGAAAAAGGATCAGGTGATGAAAGAACATAAAACCCCTTTCCCCATAGTTGTAGAAATTTTTGAAGGTAAGGTTGCTTTTGGCGTCAACGGTTTAATACATAATTTGGATAAAGGTGATCTGGTAGCATTAGAAGGCAATGTGCCGCATGACCTGCTGGCCATAGAAGATAGTACAGTAAGACTCTCCTTATCGATAGCCGATACTGCCGGAAGAGTTGAGGATGTGGCAAACAAATCCTGAAAAAGAGAATTTCTATACACTAATAAAAAGGAATGAGTTTAATATCTGTTTAGCTTTGCAGCTCAATAACTAGAGTATCATTCCTGATTTAGCGACATCCCAAGGGAAGGTTAAAAGCTTAAACCCATCGTTCTAAAATCATACCTTGCAGGTATTAACAGGAAATTTGGCAAATGCTATATATTATTCACAATTCTGCAGATCTTGAGGAGATAAAAGAAAAAATTATTCCCTTGCTTGAAAACAAGGATTACACGTTGGTTTCTTATCCCTTAATCCCGGATTTTAGTCCGCAGGATAATGCTGTTTTTCTTACCTACTTAGGGGATGAATTTCTTGCAGAATTTTTACCCAGAGCGGCAAATAATGAATGGGAGGTAGGGATCTTACCTCATCCTGATATTAAATATGCCATCCAGGGTTTGGGGATCTCCAAAAACCTGGAAGAATCGGTTAAAGAGATCCTGGAAACGGACAAAGCTTATAAGCTTGATCTTCTTTTTTGCAACGACCAACCCGTTTTCCAGTCGGTTAATATTGGGGATGTTTTTGCAATCACAAAGGATACCAAAAAGAATAATTTTTTTTCAGAAGTTTTACATTTTATAAGGAATATCCGGCAATTACCCTCTCTATCTCACAAGCCCTTTGTTTTAAGCATCGATGGAGAAAAAATCATCAGCACTTCTGCCCTTGGGATAGTGGTTGTTGAGCATGCCATGAGTTCGATAATTTCAAAAAGGCTTATTTCAGAAAGTTCTATTAATGATGGGCAGTTTAATGCCGTTATCCTTTCACCACAGAATATCCTGAATTTATTTTGGTTTTTATTCCGAAGTCTCTTGCCAAGAAACAAATTCAGCGATTTACCTTCCTTTATAGGTCAAATAAAAACCTCAAATTTAAACATAGAAAACCAGTCAGAAGTTGAATATACTATAGACGGCAAAATCCAATCGGCTAAAAACATCAGTTTTGAAGTGGTAAAAGATGCGCTTTTTATCAAGCAAAAAAGTGCCTATGCCTCGGATGGTGACGAAGCCAATGGTAAAAATAGTTTACGAATCGACAAACTACCTACCGGAGAAAAGAAGCTGGAGCTTACAAAACGTAAACTTCCATTATTACCGCGGGCCACCTCCGAAGAGTTTGAAGACCTTTTTAAGGTCTTACGGGAAAACGCAGAGGCGACATCCATTTTTGTGGTAATGATGATACTTTCTACCCTAATTGCAAGCTTTGGATTGTTTGGTAATTCCTCTCCTGTAATAATAGGAGCCATGATCCTGGCCCCAATTATTTCGCCCATAGTTTCTTTCTCGATGGGCATGGTACGATATGATGTAAATATGCTAAAAACCGGAGTCATCACCATACTTATAGGGACGGCTGTTTCACTGATTTTTGCTGCCGGCGTGAGTTTAATAATCCCTTTAAAGGTATTGACACCGGAGATCAATGCAAGGCTCTCTCCTACTTTGCTTGATATGGGAATCGCAGTAGCATCCGGGATCGCAGCAGCTTATGCACATGCCAAATCTGGTATAGCTAAAAGTCTGGCAGGGGTAGCAATTGCAGTAGCTTTGGTGCCACCACTGGCTGTTGCAGGAATTGGAATTGGCTGGTGGGACTGGGATGTTTTTTCCGGGGCTTTTTTATTATATTTAACCAATCTTGCCGGAATTATTATGTTTGCCGGCATCACCTTTTTACTATTAGGTTTCGCTCCTTTTAAAAGAGCAAAAATGGGCCTGGCTTATACCTTTATTATAATTGCCATTGTCATGGTTCCATTATCTCTCTCGTTTAACCGAATTAAGGAGGAAGCAAGCATTACATCACAACTGGAAGGTTCCCTTATTGAGAATGCAGTTCTAAAAGAGGTGAAAGTTCGTTTTGGGAAAAAATTATTGGTCTCCGTGAAGGTAGTGAGCTCGGAACCAATCAAATCTATTGAAATGAAAAGAATTAAAGCTGAAATTGAAAACCGGATAGGAAGACCTATTACCCTGGAAGTTGTTTCGGCGATGGAATTTTAAAATTAATTTCCCGGGAGTATGCTCCAAAGTTCTCTTAAAAAAAGAACTATGCAGAATTTCGATAAAGCCGGAGAAAATCGAGAACCTCGGGGTAAGCCCGCCCTAATGGTACGGGCAAGCCCGCCCTAATGGTACGGGCAAGCCCGCCTGAATGAAATTCATTTCGGGCATCCCGTTAGCTACGGGGACGGGGAATTAAACACTCAATGAGGGATTAAAACCCACTGCTGGGATTATACTGAAAAAATGACTTCAAAAGCAAATAGCCCTGAAGAATATGTTCAGGAATTACCTGAAGAAAGGAAAGCAATAATCCAAAAATTAAGGAAAATAATCCTCGATAATTTACCGGATGGTTTTGAGGAAACCATGAGTTACGGAATGATAGGATATGTTATTCCCCATTCGGTCTACCCAAAGGGACATCATTGCACACCTAAATTACCATTACCCTTTATAAATATCGCCTCACAAAAAAATTTCGTGGCGCTTTATCATATGGGTATTTATGCAGATAAAAATCTTTTAAATTGGTTCACTTCAGCTTATAAAAAAATTTCAGGAAGAAAATTAGATATAGGGAAAAATTGTATCCGTTTTAAAAAAACAGAAGCTATTCCCTATAATCTAATAGCAGAGTTGGTTTCAAAAATTACACCTCAGGATTGGATCCAAACCTATGAGGAAACTATCAAAAAAAAGGACAAATAGTTCCAACCCATCCTATTGTAAACTAAAGACCAATTCGCACCTATTTTTTTTGAAAGTCTCTCAATACATATTGCAGGATACCTCCATTTTGATAATACGCAATTTCTATTTCTGAATCCAGCCTGGCTTTTACTTCAAATTCAATTTTTTCTCCGGTTTCCTTTACCGCAATTACCTGTATCATTTTACCCGGGATCAATTGGTCTTTAATACCTGTTAAAGTGAAACTTTCCTTTCCGTTAAGACCAAGTTTAACCGCATTTTGGCCAGAAATAAATTCCAAAGGCAAAACCCCCATCTGCATCAGGTTACTACGGTGAATACGTTCAAAACTCTCTGCTATCACTGCCTTTATTCCCAATAAACTGGTTCCTTTTGCAGCCCAGTCCCTAGATGATCCACTTCCGTATTCTTTACCGGCTATAACGATTAATGGAGTTTTGTTTTCTGCATATTTCATCGCTGTTTCATAAACGCTTGCCGGTTCCCCGGATGGCAAATGAACAGAATATCCGCCTTCTTTATCGGTTAATTGATTCTTTATACGAACATTGGCGAAGGTTCCCCGCATCATCACCTCGTGGTTTCCACGTCTGGAGCCATAGGAATTAAAATCTTTGGGATCCACTCCTTTGCTGATAAGGTATTTCCCGGCTGCCGAAGTTTCACTGAAAGCTCCTGCGGGTGAAATATGATCTGTAGTAATAGAATCTCCCAAATATAAAAGAACACGTGCATCCCTGATATCGCTAAGATCTTCGGGATCGTCACTTAGGTTGATAAAGAATGGAGCTTCTTTAATATAGGTGGAAGTATCTTCCCAGCGATATTCGGTTCCTGTAGGTGCTTCCAGTTTTTGCCAGTCCTCTTCTCCTTCAAAAATCACATCGTACACATTTTTGAAATCTTCTATCCTCATACACTCATCAATGGTTTTATTGATCTCTTCCTGAGATGGCCAGATATCTTTCAAATAAACCGGTTTTCCGTTTGGGTCATGCCCCAGGGGGTCGTTTAGCAAATCTATATCTACCCTTCCTACTAGCGCATATGCCACCACGAGCATTGGAGACATTAAAAAGTTCATCTTTACCTGGGAATGGACCCGGGCTTCAAAGTTCCGGTTTCCGGAAAGCACCGATGCAACCACAAGTTCATTTTCATCTACTGCCTCCGCAATGTATGGCGGTAAAGGACCGCTATTGCCAATACAGGAAGTACACCCGTAGCCAACGGTGTGAAAGCGAAGGGCATCAAGATCTTCAGAAAGACCCGATCTGTTCAAATAATTTGTTACAACTTTTGAACCGGGAGCCAGGCTGGTTTTCACCCATGATTTAGTCCTTAATCCACGCTGAAGTGCTTTTCTGGCAACCAGACCTGCTCCCACCATCACGGTAGGATTGGAGGTATTGGTACAACTGGTGATTGCTGCAATAACAATACTTCCGTCACTTAGCTTAAAGTTGGCATTTTTAAATTTAACCTTAACCGATCTTAGTCCATCTTTATCGACCTCCACCTTTTCTCCGGAATGTTCTTCAGAAGAGGTGAATTCGGTTCCGCTTCCACCTTCTTCCAACCATCTATTCTCCTGCCTATCCTCTAATGGAATATACCTTCGGGAGAATTCTTCTTGTAAAATTCCTGAGAATTTTTTGTTCAAATCCTTTACCAGGATCTTATCCTGTGGACGTTTAGGCCCAGAAACGGTTGGCTCCAGAGTACTTAGATCCAAATCTACAATTTCGCTGTATTCTATTTGTTCCTTTCCGGTACGCCACAATAGGTTTTCTTTACAATATTCCTTTACAAGCTCAATTTGATTTGAAGACCTGTTGGTACGTTTCATATAATCCAGAGTTTGATCATCTATAGGAAAATAAGTAACGGTACAGCCAAATTCAGGAGACATGTTGGCGATGGTAGCACGATCTGTAACCGTTAAGAAATCCAGAGCGTCGCCAAAAACCTCCACGAATTTCCCCACTACTCCTACTTTCCTAAGAAGTTCTGTAATAGTAAGAACCATATCTGTAGCGGTACAACCTTCCGGGATCTTCCCAGATAATTTTAAGCCTACAACTTTAGGACAGGTAAAATAAACAGGTTGTCCCAGCATCGCTGCTTCTGCTTCTATTCCTCCAACACCCCAACCTAAAACACCAATCCCATTAACCATGGGAGTGTGCGAATCTAAGCCAACAAGAGAATCTGGAAAAGCCCAGCCATCCTTTTCTATAACTCCTTTAGCAAGATATTCAAGATTTACCTGATGGCAAATCCCCATCCCCGGAGGAACGACTGTAAAATTACTAAGGCCGGATTGTCCCCATTTAAGAAGTTTATAACGTTCGGAATTCCGTTCGTATTCCTTTTCTACATTTTTTGATTTGGAATAATTTGTTCCGAAGAAATCCACCTGGACAGAATGGTCTATAATAAGATCAACTGGAATTACCGGGTTTATTTTGCTTCCATCACCGCCTTTACGGATAACTTCCCCGCGCAGGGAAGTAATATCAACCACAGCCGGAACTCCGGTAAAATCCTGCATTAAAATACGGGAAGGTTTAAATGGGATTTCCTTATCTACCCCTTCCGCTTTCCAATTTTTCAGCGTATCCAGATGTTCATCTGTAATCGCAAAACCATCATGATTCCTCAATGCGTTTTCAAGTAATATCCGAATGGAGAATGGAAGTCGTTGAACATTAACTCCTTCGGTTTCAAGATTCTTAAGAGATGCTATTTTCTGTTTCATATGTAGCTTTTTATTGTTTTTTAATGGTCTCCCGATAGCTATCGGGAGCAATTCGCATATCTTCATTGGTGTTTGTATCGTATTCGCGTTATAATCTTTTGATAATTGAAATTTTTCCTTGAATAATTAACAAAATTATTCCGTGAATCTTAAAGATAACTTATATAATTTTTAGAGCCTTGTCTTTTAAAAAAGAATTAACCTTATTCCACTACTTTATAATTCAGAGTATGAACAATTGTAAAAAGGACTGAAATCAAGGACCTCGGGGCAAGCCCGCCCGAACGGTACGGGCGGGCCCACGAGGTATGAATTGGAAAATATTTTTAAAAACTCGAGGCAAGCCCGCCTGAATGAAATTCATTTCGGGCATCCCGATAGATATCGGGACGGGGAATTAAACCCTCAATGAGGGATTTAAATAAGACAAATTTATCCTAATAAACAATTATCTTCCTATATTTGCAGCAAACCTTCAGAAGAAATGTTTTCAAAAGCATGTGAATACGGAATTAGAGCTACTATTTATATAGCGATGCAATCCTTGCAGGGAAACAGGGTAAACCTGAAGGAGATCTCTAAGGAGATCGATTCTCCCGTAGCATTTACAGCAAAGATTCTTCAACAACTTGCAAAAAATGACATTATAAATTCTGTGAAAGGACCTACGGGAGGATTTGAAATAAATAAAAAAGATATAGACTCCATTAAATTAATCCATATCGTATCTGCAATTGATAGTGATAAAATATTCAACGGATGCGGATTGGGCTTAAAAGAATGCAATGAAGATTTTCCCTGTCCGGTGCATTTTCAATTTAAGGAAATACGGGATAACCTGAAAAAGATGTCCAGTGAAACAAGTATTTATGAATTGGCCACCGGACTGGAAGTTGGACTTACATTTTTAAAAAGATAAAAAAATTTACCCCTATCATAGATAAAAAGGTATTAAATTCCTATTTATGAGAACAACTTGATTTATGACCAATTTCTATAAAAATCCATTATAAAAACCCTTTTAAAATCTCCCGGGGTTCGAATTTTAGGGAGGTAAATATCAATTTAAATATCTAAAATTTACAATTATGACAATTACAAAAGAAAAAATCGTTGGAGAATTGGTAGCTGAAGATTATAGAACAGCTCAAATTTTCAAAAATCATAAGATCGATTTTTGCTGCAATGGAAATCGCAGTATTGAAACAGTTTGTGAATCTGGAAGTATTCCTCTGGATGAACTCTTAACAGAAATAGCTACGTTGCAACAGGCCAGCACCGGAAGATCAAATGATTATAAAACCTGGCCTTTGGATTTACTCGCAGATTATATCATTAAAAAACATCACAGGTATGTAGCAACAAGATCTTCTGAGATAGTTCCTTATCTGGAAAAATTATGTAAAGTTCATGGATCAAGGCATAATGAATTATTCGAAATAACAGAACAATTTAAGGCATCTGTTGGTGAACTTGCGGCTCATATGAAAAAAGAGGAATTGATCCTCTTTCCTTTCATAAAAAAAATGGTTGAAGCCAAACAGGAGGAAAAAGAAATTCCACTTCCAAACTTTGGAACAGTAGAAAATCCAGTTGAAATGATGAAAGAGGAACACGATGTTGAAGGAGCTCGTTTTAGAAAAATTGCCGGTTTGACCAATAATTACCAGGTTCCTTCCGATGCCTGCAATACCTATCGGGTCACTTTCTCATTATTAAAAGAATTTGAAGAAGACCTGCAATTGCATATACACCTGGAAAATAATATTTTATTTCCCAAGGCCATAGCGCTGGAAAAAGAATTAAGGGGTTAAAAGAACCTGATATATGTGAGGATTTAAAAAATCCTCACATAATTTTTCTATTTACAAACATTAAAACTCTAACTTTCCAGTAAATGCATAAAATTCAATTCTTTCATCAACCTGAAAAAGCATCTTCTATAAAGCTTGTAGGAAAGGGTTAGATCCTTTTCCTGGCAAGGTTCAGAATGTGATCCTGCAATCTGAAAAATGCTCATTTAGAATATAAATATGAAACAAACAAAACCTTTAAAAAGAGATAAAGCCCTTCAACCGGTAAGCCATGACCATCATCAAGGACTGCTGCTTTGTTGGAAAATAAGAAAAGGGATAAGTAAAAATGTAGCTCCGGAAAGGATGAAAAATTACACCAATTGGTTTTTCAAAACGCATTTAATCCCACATTTTGAACTGGAAGAATCCTTGCTGTTTCCCATTTTAGGCAATGATCACGAACTGATAAAAAAAGCCCTGGCAGAGCATCGCAGATTAAAGCGACTTTTTGAAGCAAAAATAAATCTTATCGAAAATTTGAGCCTGATTGAAGAAGAACTGGAACAACACATTAGGTTTGAGGAGCGTATTTTGTTTCAGGAAATCCAGAACCTGGCGACTGCTACAGAATTGGATCTGGTTGCACAAAATCATACCAATGAGAAATTTCTGGAAAATACCGAAGATGAATTCTGGAAATAGGTTCTGGTTTAATCCCTTTATTTAGACTGATATTTTCAGGTTTATCAATTAACTCAACGCGAGAGCTCACCAGCTATGAAAAAGAGCCCTAAATCCACTGTCAGGATTACTTCTAGATCGTCATAGAAAATATCCGGGTTTTTGGCTGATTCCTAATTAACCGAAGATCAAATGCCATACACACATTTCTCACAAATGGCCGGGCTTCCTCTTTCAGTTTTAATGAGTTGGAAGTTATTTCTACCAGGTTATCAACCTCCATCTCCCTTAATTTTTCTAAGCAAGCTTCCAGCTCCGGAAACTTCATCTCATCGCTCTCCCAGGAAGTCTCAAAATTACACATGATATTCAGGATATGTTTCCTTACTACCAGATCTTCCTCAGTGAGCAAATGTCCTCTCAAAAGCGGTAATTCTCCTTTGTTTACCATTTCTGTATATTCCTCCACACTTTTCACATTCTGTGCAAAACTGTACCAGGAATCGCTAATTGCACTCATTCCAAGGCCAATCATAAGCTGTGTCTTGCTGGCAGAATATCCCATAAAATTTCGGTGAAGTTTTTTATCCTTCATCGCCTTATACATAGAATCTGTTTTTAATGCGAAATGATCCATCCCTATTTCAACGTAGCCCAATTTGGTTAAAAGGCTTTTTCCTGTTTCGTATAAAAGCCGTTTTTCGTCAGCATCCGGAAGGTCTTTTTCGTCATATCCCCGTTGTCCTACTCCTTTAATCCACGGCACGTGGGCGTAACTATAGAAAGCGATTCTGTCCGGTTTTAACTGGCTGGTTTTTTCAATAGTGTCAATAATGCATGCCTTGGTTTGATGTGGCAAACCAAAAATAAGGTCGTGACTAACTGAAGTATATCCTATTTTCCTGGAAGCCTCTGTCACCGCCTTCACATTGCTGAAAGGCTGAATTCTGTTGATAGTTTGCTGAACCTTGAGATTATAATCCTGCACCCCAAAACTGCTTCTTTTAAAACCAAGATCAAATAAGGTTTGTTGGTGTACGCCAGAAGTATTATTTGGGTGACCCTCAAAACTAAATTCGGCATCGACATGTTTTTCAGCTTTTTTAAAGATCCCGTCAATAAGCTTTTTCAGATTTTCCGGACTAAAGAAAGTGGGGGTTCCACCTCCTAAATGAATTTCCTTTATTTTGGGTTTTTCGCCTAAAATTGCACAATATAAATTCCATTCCTTAAGAACAGTATCTATATAAGGTTCTTCGACGCTATGTCTCTTGGTAATGCGTTTATGGCAGCCGCAAAAAGTACAAAGGTTTTCACAAAAAGGTAAATGTATATAAAGACTAATCCCTTCTTCCTGATTGCTTTCTTCAAAAGATCTCTGAAGCGTGGAGATCCAGTTTTTCATCGTTACGCCATCTTCATCCCAAAACGGAACCGTTGGATAACTGGTATATCTGGGGCCGGGAATGTTATATTTTTGAATAAGACTTTTTTTGGTACCCATAGAACTGCTTTGAAAATGAAATTTTAAGAAAGCAAATTTCAAAAATCTTAGTTGGATTTTAGATGATGACCATCATATTTCAGAAGAACTTTTATTCATTCCTGATCCTTTTTCTCATATAGATAGAGAACTAATTAGCGCGTAGAATATTTTCGCGCTATTCCAAGGGAAGAATATCCAGAATTGGAAATTTCAAAGCAAAATGACCAGGGTGCTTACTTCAGTAAAAAGCAAGAAAGGCAGACACCTAAATATAATCCCCTGTGTATTTATAGTAAAAACCTGGTATTAGGACTTGATTTTCACTTTGATGTTTTCTGTTTCAATAGTAGACAGGAACTCTAGTTTTCCTGCTTCATATAATTCATCAAGATCTTCAAGAGGGGTACTAAAATCATCTATCTTATAATTCTCATAATCCGCAAAACGGATCCCATCAATCACCCGTTGATTAAAGGCCTTTCTAAATCGGATACCGCCATCATCAACCTGAAATTTATACGCGAGATAATCTATTGTAAAATCATTTTTATGGATCCAGTACATAAAAACATCATGATGATCGGCACCGCCACCTTCCTGCTTAAAGGTTATTTTCACCTCGTAATATGGCGCTCCGGCTATTTCCGCTTCCTCAACCAAGTCTTTGTTAACGGCCTTATCATTCAAACCATAAGGTAAATGTGCAAAATAATGCACAGAATTTACGCTGCTTGTATAGCGCGTTGCCATAGAATCCGGAACTTTTATCAAACTGTCATTTCTAAAACGTTGGTACCCGGTGTTATTTACCACATCCCTGTAACTTGTATCTGTAGAATCCAAAATCATTCTTTCCAGGTGAAATTCTCCACCGTTTCGAATGCTTTTATAGGTATGATCCCTGAATTTAAAATCGATGGTTGCCTTTAGATACTTAGCTCCTCCCGCATTTTCAATTGTTTTATCAATGATTTCTTCTGCTGTGATCTCATTTTTCTCTTCCTGGCAGGAAATAAAAAAAACCGTAACAAAAAGTAATATGAAATATTTCATCTGTTTATTTTATTGTTTTAGCGGACTCACGATAGCTATCGGGAGTAACATTCATATAATCATTCCCCGTATGAGAAAATTTTTTTAATGGATGTTTTTATATATTTTTATCAATATTGCCTCAAAGGTACTAAAATGACAGTAAAAAACAGAAGGAAGGGAGAAACTGATATTTTTGAATTCATTAATTTGATGAGCACCAAAATTTACAATTACATTATAGGTGTTTCTAAAGAAAGCTTCCTATTTTTGCGTACGTATGAAAAAGAGTACCAATAACATCAACATCAAGAACCGAAAAGCCAGGTTTGAATTTGAGATCCTGGATAAATTTATCGCGGGGATCAAGCTTTCGGGAACCGAAATAAAAGCCATCCGACTTGGAAAAGCTTCTATTGCTGAAAGTTTTTGTGAATTTCAGAATAATGAACTCTTCGTGATCAATATGACGGTGGAAGAATATTCGCATGCATCCCATTTTAACCACGACCCAAAAAGCGCGCGCAAGCTTTTAATGAAGCGACGCGAACTAAATAAACTTGAAAAGGAAGTCAAAAATTCCGGACTTACCATTGTCCCGCTACGCTTATTTATCAATGACCGCGGACTGGCGAAATTACAGATTGCCCTGGCAAAGGGTAAAAAACTCTTCGATAAACGCGAAACAATCAAGGACCGGGATAGCAAACGCAGGCTGGACCGCATCAAGAAAGATTTCAATTAATCCTCCATCCTTTTATAAATAGCTATTTTGCTGAAGTAATTCAAGAATAATGATCGGTAAAATCACGCTTTTTATTCCATTCTTTTTAATATTCAACTGGAGCTTTTCTCAGCTTACTGGAAAAGTTACCAATACTGAAAATGAGCCACTCCCCTATGTGAATATTTATACCGAAGATGGAAAATTTGGAACTACCACCAATGAAGACGGGGATTATGCGCTCAAGATATCAGAAAAAGGGGAATATAACCTGGTGTATCAGTTTTTGGGATTTGAAACCCTTCGGAAGAAAATAAAATTGGAAATTTTTCCTTTTCGCCAGGATATTATACTCACCGCAACTACTACCAATCTTGATGAAGTCACTATAAATTCGAATGAAAATCCGGCCGACCAGATAATCCGGAAAACAATCGATCAACGGAATCAAAACCTTGCAAAAATCAAACAATATTCGGCAGATTATTACTCACGAGGCCTTTGGCGAATCAAAAATGCCCCGGAAAAGATATTAGGCCAGGATATTGGTGATTTAGGCGGTGGCCTGGATTCTACGCGTAGCGGAATCGTTTATTTAAGCGAGACCATTTCTAAGATCAACTATTATGCTCCCAATGATTTCAAAGAAAAGATCCTGGCCTCAAAAGTTAGTGGAAATGATAATGGATTCAGCCTGAATTCTGCCCGTGAATCGGAATTTTCATATTATGAAAACACCATAGATCTAAATGCTAAACTTGTATCTCCAATAGCCGATTATGCCTTCAATTATTACACCTATAAGCTGGAAGGGGTGTTTTACGATGAATCGGGACAAATGATCAACAAGATACGGGTAACTCCCAAACGCCCGAAAGACAGGGTGTTTTATGGCCTAATTTATATCGTTGAAGATTCCTGGCAAATCTATGGACTAGCTCTTAATACTACCGGAAAAGCAATCCAGTTTGAACCAATTGAAACCCTTACATTCACTCAAAACTTCAAATATTCTGAAGCAAACAAATTCTGGATCAAGATATCACAAACCGTAGATTTCAGTTTCGCGATGTTTGGTATTTCCGGAGATGGAAGGTTTACCGCGGTTTACAGCAATTATAATTTTGATCCCGGTTTTGACAACAAAACCTTTACCCGCGAGGTATTGACCTTTGCTGATGCAGCCAATAAAAAAGATTCTCTCTACTGGAAAACTATCAGGCCGGTTCCACTTACCGCAGAAGAGCTTTCAGATTATATCAAAAAAGACAGTATCCAGGAATTGCGAAATTCTAAAACCTATCTTGATTCTGTAGACAGGGTTCAAAACAAATTCAACATTTCCAATCTGGCTTTTGGATACAGCTTCAGCAACTCCTATAAAAAACAAAATGTCAGCATTTCTTCCCCGCTTTTCGGCACTCATTTTAATACGGTTCAGGGCTGGAATACCTCGGTAAATATAGGTTTCCGGCAAAATCAGGATGAGAATTTTGGGAAATTCTGGCGATTGTTTGGTTCGGTAAATTATGGTTTTGGTGACGATAAGCTGAGATTCAACGGTCTTTTTCAGAAAAAGTTTAACAATTTCTCAAAACCTGTTTTAACGATTTCGGGAGGTGTTAAAACTGAACAAATCAATACTACCGAACCTATTTCAGAAAGGATCAACGATATTACGAGCCTGTTTTTTCAACGAAATTATTTAAAATTATACGAGAAAAAGTTTGTAGCGATCGGGTTTCAACAAGAGCTTTTTAACGGGTTCCAATTGACGTCGGACATCAGTTACCAGGATCGGTCTGCACTTTTAAATACTACAAATCAATCCTGGATAAACCGGGATGGAATAGATTATACCTCCAATAATCCGTTAAAACCAGATAATTTTGGTTCTATTCCCTTCGAAGACCATCAAATTTTCAAGCTTAATCTTGTCGCCAAAATAGATTTTGCGCAGAATTATATGAGTTATCCCAACGGTAAATTCAACATGAGTTCCAATAGATTCCCTACACTCTACCTGGCTTATGAAAAAGGATTTGGCGCAGATGTCAAGAATTATAATTTTGACCAGCTTCGGGCGGCAATTATTCAGGAGGTGAGTTTAGGAAACAAGGGGACTTTTAGCTATAATTTAAAGGCCGGGACATTTTTAAATACGGGAAATATCGCGTTTTTAGATTACCAGCATTTTAACGGAAATCAAACCAGGATTGGGAATGGCAATTATAACAACAAATTTAATCTTCTACCCTATTATGCGCTAAGTACTAATAAAAGTTATTTTGAGAGTCATTTTGAACAGGATTTTAAAGGTTGGGTCCTTGGGAAGATCCCGGGAATTAATCAACTAAATTACAACCTCATCCTGGGAGCGCATTTTCTTTCAACTGAAAACAACAAACCCTATTCCGAATACTCCTTGGGAATTGACAATCTGGGCTTCGGAAAATACCGCCTGTTACGACTGGATTATGTTATTTCCAATTTTGAAGGAAACAGGCAGGGAGCTTTTATTTTCGGCTTGAAGTTCCTGGGGGTTTTTGAGTAATAAATTGGCTAAGACTCTATACCACCCGCTATATCCTTTCCAAATCTATTTTTTCTTAATTCTTTATCCTAAATCCTAATGGTGTTCATTTGCTGCCAAGAAAACAGACCCAAACTAAGGGTTTTCAGGTATTGTTTTGCCTTCAAAACAAATCTAAATTTAATTAAGAACTAATCTTCCCTACGAGTATTTCCCCTTTGGTTACGTTTAAATATTTTTGAGTAGTAATTCCTTAAAATCATGGCAACGCCGTGATAGTTTTTTATTGAAATAAAATCATAAATCAATAATCCTGGAAAAAGTATACGGGTATGTTTAAAGAAAAAATATCCAGTATTTCTATGAAATCTTGCCCGATCGGGACGGGTGGGTTTTTAGGAATAAAACCAATGGATAGCATTAATCTAATCTAACAACTATGAAAAGATCTCTATTTTCTGGAATAATCTTACTCAGTATTACATTTCTTTTATCTTCCTGCAGTTCAGAAGAAAATCCCGTCGAAACTCCTGTTGAAAAGTCAGGTATTTCCTTTGGAGCATTTTTGAATAATCAGGTTTCCCTGCAGGGTAGTAAACAGGAGTCTGTTGATTTCCTTCGCTGTGTTTCATCAACGCCGACTTTTGCCGATATTATTCTCACAAAAAATGGAGTACCTATGGCAGGAACTATGGATGAGCCTTTAAGAATTCGTGTTAATCCAAATCCTATAGATACTAATAATGATGGGAATGTTGAATATTTCACCGAGGAAACCACTGCCCTTGATCTTACACCCGGAACCTATTTTTTAGAATATTTCACCCTTCTGGATGCCGAGGAAGTGATCATTTGGATTGCTCCGACACAGAGCGAAACCCCGGGGAGTTTTTCAGATTTAATGGAAAACCCGCTGCCAATGGAAATCAATCTTAGGGCTGGGGTGCAAAAACAGGTTCAAATAGAAGTTTTATGTTTTGATGATCGTGAGGTAAACCAATATGGCTATATGTTTTTTGAACTGAACGGAGTCCAGGTTATTGAGTTTTGCATTTTTGGAAATTATTGTTTTGAAAACGGCAGACACGCAGAGGCCGTGAGGTATAACCTAAGCGTATGGGACTATAGTGGAGACCCCTTAAATCCAGCCGGAGATCCTTTGTACCTGGACCTGGAAAGTGCCATTGTGGTTACAGATTATGAGGATTATGCAGACACTGCTGCAGTTCCTTTATGTATTTCCTTACCCGACGGTCCGGGACCAGATGAATATTATGTTGAAATAACCTTATTGGATTATGAACCGGTAAATACTATTATAAGAAAAGGCGTGCTAACAGACGAAGACGTGAAAGCGCTATTTGATGAAGAAACCTATTTGGAATATTATCATTTCCGGGAAGGAAACTGTTCTTTGAAAGACAGTCCCATTTTATTTGACACACCTTGAAATTTAAAGCAAGTCTGCAGCATTGATATTTAGTGCGGTGATATTGTGCTTTGGTAAAAGGGTAAAAAAATTTTGAAGGCTGAACCTTTTTTTGTGAAACCTATTTAATCAATAATCTCTGGGCAATCCCGCCCGAACGGGATGGGGGATTAAACCTTCCATGAGGAATAAAAATTAGTTCTTATCTTCCAGCAATGGAACAAAACGAAAATCCCCATATTCTCTTTTCTCGAACTCTTTTGCGGATTTCCGAATGTATAAGGTCATCACCTGCACGTTATCACCTACAGGGATCACCATTCTCCCTCCTACTTTTAACTGTGACAGTAAAGCTTTCGGAACAAAAGGTGCTCCTGCTGTAACTATTATTTTATCGAAAGGAGCATATTCCGGAAGACCTTTATAGCCATCTCCAAAACTCAGGAATTTTGGTCGATATCCAATTTTTGAAAGAAAAAGTTTGGTTTTTTTATACAATTCCTGTTGGCGTTCTATGCTATACACTTTGGCTCCAAGTTCACATAGAACTGCAGTTTGATAGCCACTCCCCGTTCCTATTTCAAGTATGGTTTCGCCTTTTTTGATCTCGAGCAACTCGCTTTGAAAGGCAACCGTATAGGGTTGGGAGATGGTTTGATCTGCAGCTATTGGAAAGGCTTTATCCTGATAAGCGTGATCCTCAAAACTGCTGTCCATGAACAAATGCCTGGGAATGTTTTTAATCGCTTCCAGCACTTTTTTATCTTTCACACCTTTAGCCTCCACGATAGCCGCCAATTGTTGTCTTTTCCCCTTATGCTTAAATGTATCTTTCAAAACGGTTTTAACTTTTACGGGATAAAAATACTCAAAGAAACCCTAGGGTTCAAGCTTCGTTTTAGTTTTTATTTAACGAATGTCCTAAACCAATAACAATCAAAATGATATTGGCTTTAACTCAAGAAATGCTATTTTTGTGAAAAATGTAATATAATGCTTAAAGCTGGCGTATTTGGTGCAGGTCACCTGGGAAAGATCCATTTAAAACTTCTAAAAGAATCCTCAAAATATAAACTGGTTGGTTTTTATGATGACAATAAAGAAACCGCCGCTGCAGTTGAAAAAGAATTTGGTTATAAAAGTTTTAATTCTGCTGAAGAGTTAATCAATGCGGTAGATATGATTGACATAGTGACGCCAACCTTTGCACATTTTGAGGCTGCCAAAAAAACCATTATCGCAGGAAAACACGTTTTTATTGAAAAACCCATAACTTCTACTTTTCAGGAAGCTTCGGAGCTCATAGACCTCGCGAAAAAACATAAAGTTAAGGGACAGGTGGGCCACGTAGAGCGTTTTAATCCTGCTTTTCGCGCCGTTGCTCATAAAATTGAAAACCCAATGTTTATCGAGACACACAGGCTGGCAGAGTTCAATCCGCGGGGAACGGATGTGCCGGTGGTGCTGGACCTTATGATTCACGACATAGACGTGATCCTTAGCCTGGTAAAATCTAAAGTGAAAAATATAAATGCCAGTGGAGTTTCCGTAATTAGCGATACACCCGATATTGCAAATGCCAGGATCGAATTTGAAAACGGCTGTGTAGCGAATTTAACCGCCAGCAGGATCTCCCTGAAAAATATGCGTAAATCAAGGTTCTTTCAAAAAGATGCTTATATTTCAGTAGATTTTCTTGAGCGTAAATGCGAAGTGGTGAAAATGAAAAACGCCCCTGAAAAACCAGATGATTTCGCGATGATCTTGCAAAATGCTGAAGGTGTAAAAAAACAAATCTATTTTGACAATCCCAAAGTAGAAGCGCAAAATGCGATTTTAGAGGAACTGGAAACTTTTGCAGATGCTATCCTAAACAACACCACCCCAATAGTAAGCCTGGAAGAAGGAGCCGCAGCATTAAAAGTGGCAAACCAGGTGATTGCAGGTTTTAGAAATTAAGGCCCGGAAAGGATCTTTTTTTAAATAAGACAAGTATTGCGGAGCAAGTTCACAAGCTATGCAAAAGGAAGAAATATTCGGAATTTCGATGAAATCCCGCCCGAAAAGAATGGGCTATCAAGGAATTAATTAATAACAGAAACTGAATTATAAAATATCAGTATCCTAAAACATAAATTAGAATGAAGAAAATAGCAGTAATAGGAGCAGGAACTATGGGCAACGGAATTGCACATACATTTGCCCAGTTTGGATTTAAGGTCAACCTCATCGATATTTCAAAAGAAAACCTTCAGAACGGGATCGATACCATCGGTAAAAATCTGGATAGGATGGTTGCCAAAGAAAAAATTTCTGCAGAAGATAAAAAAGCGACTTTAAAAAACATCACCACTCATATCGATATTCCCTCCGGTGTTAAAAATGTTGGATTGGTAATAGAAGCCGCTACAGAAAATGTAAAATTGAAATTACAGGTTTTCAAACAACTCGACACCAATTGTTCCAATGATACTATACTTGCCACAAACACCTCTTCCATTTCCATTACCCAAATAGCCGCAGAAGTTTCTAATCCGGAGCGGGTAATAGGAATGCATTTCATGAATCCGGTACCTGTGATGAAACTGGTAGAGATAATACGAGGATACAGCACTTCCGATAAAGTCACCAAAACCATTATGGATCTTTCCGAAAAATTGGAAAAAGTTCCTGTAGAAGTGAATGATTATCCGGGATTCGTTGCCAACAGAATTTTGATGCCGATGATCAATGAAGCTATTGAAACCTTGTATACAGGTGTTGCCGGGGTTTATGAGATTGACACCGTGATGAAACTTGGAATGGCACACCTCATGGGACCACTTCAACTGGCAGATTTCATTGGACTGGATGTTTGTCATTCAATCCTGGAAGTGATGTATAACGGCTTCAAAAATCCGAAATATGCTCCAAATCCTCTACTTACCAATATGGTTAGGGCAGGAAAACTTGGAATTAAATCTGGGGAAGGTTTTTATGATTATTCAGAAAGTAGAAAAGCCGAAAAAGTTTCGGCACAATTTTCCAAATAACGATTTTAACCGAATAAAAAAGCAGTGCTTAGAAGACAAGCCTGAAGATTCCCTGGTTGATTAATTTGAAATGGAAGGAACAGAATATTCGTTCCTAATGCTTATAAGTGTGGAAATTAGAAGGTACTTTCCAAAGGAATTTCAGAAAAGGTAAATAGAAAAAATTGGCAAAAATAAATCCCTTTAAGGCAGTAAGACCTACAAAAGATAAAGCCGGCCTGGTTGCATCCCGGCCTTATGAAGATTATACCGAAGGGGAACTCAAAGCCCAGCTTCAATACAATCCTTTTTCCTTTTTGCATATCATAAACCCCGGTTATAAATTCCAACATGAAATTACCGGGGAAAAGCGTTTTCAGCTGGTTAAAAACCGCTACCTCGAATTCAAAGAAGAGGAAATCTTCATAAAAGATCCTGCTCCCTGTTATTATTTCTATAAAATAGTAACCCGGAATGATTCCTTTTTTGGAATAATAGCGGCTGCCAGCCTGGAGGATTATGAAAATAATATCATTAAAAAACACGAAGACACCATTGCCTTTAGGGAAAATTTATTCAAAGATTATTTAAAAGTCGTTGGCTTTAATACCGAACCTGTTTTGCTCACCTATCCGGATTCTGCCGTAATAGACGAACTTATTGAAGAAGCCATGAATACCAGGCCCGAATATGAGTTTACCACCCACAATAAGGAAACCCATTTTCTATGGACTATTTGTGAACCGAAAATCGTGGAACAAATCAAACGGGAATTCGAGAAAATGCCTGCCCTCTATATTGCAGATGGACATCATCGTTGCTCCTCGTCCTATATACTTTCAAAGGAATCTAAAGCGGAGAATCCAATGCATTCCGGAGAGGAACCCTACAATTACTTTATGAGTTTCCTAATTGCGGAAAGCAAATTGAAGATTTATGAATTTAGCCGGTTGGTAACAGATCTAAATGGCTGGAGCAAAGAAGAATTCCTTATGCAGTTAGATGAACAATTTAGAATAGAAAACAGAGGCTCCCAGTTATATTCCCCCAAGTCCAAAAATCATTTTAATATGTATCTGGATGGTGAATTCTACTCCCTTTTTCTGCGGAAGACCAATTATGAATTCACGGATTCTTTAAGCACTCTGGATACTTATATTTTATATGAAAAGCTTTTGAAACCTATATTAGGTATTCAGGATCTAAGAAATGACCTTCGGATTTCTTATATTCACGGTAAGAATGATCTTATAGAAATGAAATCTGAAATTGACAGTGGTAGGTTTACTGTTGGGTTTGGAATGTTGCCATTAACCATTGAAGAAATCAAGAAAGTGGCAGATGAAGGTCTTATCATGCCGCCTAAAAGCACCTATATAGAGCCAAAATTAAGAAGCGGATTAACCATCTATGAATTTTAAATTCTGATTTTTAATAGGTCCGAAATTTTTAATAGTTTATATCAAAAAGAGAATGAACATTTCAGAAAACATAAAAAAATATAAAGCAGAACTGAACGATGTTAGCCTGGTAGCAATCTCTAAAACCAAACCTAATGATGATCTCCTGGAAGCGTATCACGCCGGACAAAGAATATTTGGGGAGAATAAGATCCAGGAAATGACCGAAAAATGGGAGGAGCTTCCCAAGGATATCGATTGGCATATGGTAGGTCACGTGCAGCGGAATAAGGTGAAATATATGGCTCCTTACGTTGGCTTGATTCATGCTGTAGACAGCTTGAAATTACTCAAAGAGATCGATAAGGAAGCTAAAAAAAACAATCGGGTGATCGATTGCCTGCTCCAGATTAAAATCGCCGATGAAGATTCAAAGTTTGGAATTAGCACCGAAGAAGCCGGGGAGATATTAAAATCTGAAAAATTAGCAGCAATGGAAAACGTAAAAGTTACCGGCCTTATGGGAATGGCTACTTTTACTGACGATAAGGAACAAGTTAAAAAGGAGTTTCAGTATTTAAAATCGGTATTTGATGAATTTCAGAAATCTTTCAAAGAATTGAAAACACTTTCTATGGGAATGAGCGGAGATTATAAAATCGCTGTGGAATGTGGAAGCAATATGGTGCGCATTGGAAGTGCTATATTTGGGGAAAGATAAGCGCCCACAGCCAGAAAGGGGAGTAAAAGGTCATCCCTAATTGAGAGGAAGGTAAAAAAGAAAATGAAAATGAGTTTATATAAAATGAAAAAATCATTGAATAATAATAAGTATCCCTTCAGGGATTAAGAGGCTTTTATGTACGCAATTTTAGACATAGAAACAACCGGTGGGAAATATAATGAAGAGGGAATTACCGAAATTGCCGTTTATAAATTTGATGGGCATAAGGTAGTAGATCAATTTATAAGTCTTGTAAATCCGGAGCAGCCTATACAACCCTTTGTAGTGGGACTTACCGGGATTAATAATGAGATGCTGCGCAATGCCCCTAAATTTTTTGAAGTAGCAAAACGAATTGTGGAGATTACCAGTGATTGCATTGTAGTGGCTCATAATGCTAAATTTGACCATCGAATCCTGAGGCTTGAGTTTAGAAGATTGGGATTTAATTTTGAAAGAAAAACACTTTGTACGGTAGAACTTTCCAAAAAGCTTATCCCGGATCAGGATTCGTATAGCCTTGGGAAATTGGTTAGAGCACTTGGGATTCCACTAAGTGATCGTCACAGGGCAAGTGGGGATGCTCAGGCTACGGTAAAACTTTTTAAAATGCTGCTTAGCAAGGATCTCGATAAGAATATCCTGAAAGAATCTGTAAAAAATGAACCTTCCCGGCAGTTAGATACAAAATTGATACAAATGATCGAAGAACTACCGGCAACAACGGGGGTTTATTATTTTCACAATGAAGAAAGTGAGATCATTTATATAGGAAAAAGCAAGAATATTAGAAAAAGGGTGAATCAGCATTTTACGAATGATCACCATAAATCCAGGGAAATTCAAAAAGCAGTTGCTTCGGTAAGTTTTGAAGCTACGGGAAACGAATTGATTGCCCTTTTGAAGGAAAATGAAGAAGTAAAACACAATAAGCCCAAATATAACAAGGTACTTACAAGATCTATTTTTACTTATGCGCTTTATAAGTTCACTGATGAGGATGGGTATATCAATTTGAAAATAGGAAAAGCCGATGCCAGGAAAAAAAATATCACCACGTTCACCGGATTACAACAAGCTAAATCTGTTTTGTATAATATCGTAGAGAATTATGAGCTGTGCCTGCATTTAACCGGCCTTCATAGCGGTAAGGAAAACTGTTTCAACTATTCCATAAAAAAATGTAGAGGTGCCTGCATTAAAGCAGAATCCCCTTCAGAATACAATGAAAGGGTTTTTGAAATGATTGCAAAATTCAGCTACCAGGATCAAAATATGCTAATCATTGACCGTGGAAGGGATATAGACGAGAAAAGTGCACTTTTGGTAGAAGATGGTATTTTCAGAGGAATTGGCTACTTTAATTTGAATTATCAGCTTAATAATATCGATATTGTACGTTCAATCATCACTCCAATGAAGGATGACCGGGATGTTAGACATATAATTCAGAGTTATTTGAGAAGGAACAAAAAGCTTAAAATCATACAATTCTCAGAAAGTGTTTAAGGTAGATTCAATGATATTCAGAAAAAAATCGATTGGCCAGAACAAGCTCAAAAGATATATTAAAGGAAGAAATAACCAGAATTTGGATGAAATATTAGGGGATTAAATTCATTGGAAAGATTAAAACCTGAATGATTTCTAAAATGTATACAATTTGAAGGAACCCGAAGAAAAATTAGATTGGAAATCCAGACTTCATGAAATAATTTATGAGGCAGATACCAAGATGGGAAGGGCATTTGATATTATTTTGCTCGTGGTAATTTTATTGAGTATTGCCTTAGTAATGCTGGAAAGTATTGCCGATTTGAATCAGGCTTATTATATGGAATTCTATATAGCCGAATGGATCATTACCGGCGTTTTCACCATAGAATATGTCCTGAGGATTATCACAATTAAACAACCAAAGAGATATATCTTCAGTTTTTATGGGATTGTAGACCTTCTTTCCACCCTTCCCTCTTACATCGCTATTGTATCGGGAGGACACAACATGCTTTTTGCAGTACGTGCCTTAAGGCTGTTACGAATATTCAGGATTTTAAAGATCACCCGTTATATAGGGGAATCGGATAAACTGATACGGGCCTTAAAAAATAGTAGACCAAAAATTTTAGTATTTTTGTTCGCTGTGGTTATTATCTCTGTCATAATGGGCTCTGTAATGTTTCTTGTTGAAGGCCCCGAAAATGGGTTTACAAGCATCCCAGTAGCAATCTATTGGTGTATAGTAACTCTGACTACAGTAGGCTTTGGAGATATTCATCCTGTTACTCCTCTGGGACAGTTTATAGCTTCATTTATTATGATCATGGGGTACGGCATTATAGCGGTTCCTACAGGGATAGTAAGTGCAGAATTTACAAAGAATAAAACAATTCCTACCAATACCCAGGCCTGCCCTTTCTGTAACGAAACCAAACATCTTGATGGAGCCGAATTTTGCCATAACTGCGGAAATAAAATGAATGGAAAATAAATTTCTTTTAAGCATTACAGGTCCTACCGCTATAGGAAAAACCGCCTTAAGCATAGAGCTCGCAAGGGCTTTTAATACCGAAATACTCTCTGCAGATTCCCGGCAATTTTACAAGGATATGAAAATAGGAACCGCAGTTCCTTCAGATGAAGAACTCGCGGCAGCAGCTCACCATTTTATTCAGCATAAAAAGGTGGAAGAAGCTTATTCGGTAGGAGATTTTGAACGGGAGGCATTGCTTAAAACCCAGGATTTAATTAAGAAGTATGATATCCTCATTCTAGTTGGTGGTAGCGGACTTTATGTAAAAAGCCTTCTGGAAGGCCTGGATAGTTTTCCCGAAATAGACCCCGAAATACGTGCTCAACTAAATGTACAGTTTGAAAAAGAAGGGCTGGATCCTTTAAAACTCCGTTTACAAGAACTGGATCCCATAGCTTATAAAAGGATAGATCCCAATAATCCGCATAGGGTGATCCGGGCATTGGAGATCTGTCTGGGTACAGGAAAAACTTTTTTATCTTTTTTAGACAAACCAAAACCAGAACGACCCTTTAAAACAATCTCCATAGGACTTACCGCACCCAGGGAAGAAATTTATGAACGTATCAATTTAAGAGTAGATGCTATGATGGCTGAAGGTCTTTTGGAAGAGGTTCAAATCCTATATCCAAAACGTGAATTGAATGCTTTAAATACGGTTGGATACAAGGAATTGTTTGCTTTTTTAGAAGGTAGCTTCAGCCTGGATGAAGCCGTGGAAGAGATCAAAAAAAATACCCGCCGATTTGCCAAAAGACAGCTTACCTGGTTTAGAAAAGATGAAAATATTCACTGGTTCGATTATCAAACTTCTCCCGAAGAGATCATTGCTTATGTAAAGACAGAAATTTCAAGGGATTGAAAGAACTGAAAATTGATCGATTCTAAAAACTTTCAAATTTATTGAATGATTACCCTTATAATTTTGTTTCCCTGGTTAGTGGCCAAATGCAAGGTGTATACCGCTGTTTGAAGCGTGCTTAGATCCATGGTATAGGGCTCCCCCATAACAAACTCTGCAGAAGTGATATATCTACCGCGACTATCAAAAACATCCACTTTTTCAATAACCCAGCCGGTAGGGACGTCAAAAGTGAAGGGACCCGTGGTAGGATTGGGATAAATAGAAATATATTCTATCCCTGTTATAGGTTTTTGCTTACAATTTCCGGTAACAGTTACATTTACCATTTGAGAGGAAGTATTGCCGCTGCCATCTTTTGCTATAAATAAAACGGGATTTAATCCCAGATTTTCACAGCTGAAATCTAAAATATCCAAACTCAATTCATCGACTTCGCAATTATCGGTGGTACCATTGTCTATCAATTCCGGGGTGATGCTTGCAAATCCAAAGGAATCCAGGCTTATACTTATATTTTGGGCCTGGATCTCCGGAGGTAAATTATCTTCTATGATTACCTTTATTGTACAACTTCCGGAACCTTCATTCCCTGTGTAGTTCAATACAACCGAATTCTCGCCTATATTGGTACAATCAAAACTTGAAGTGCTCAAGGTGAATTCACGGTCGCCTGGATCTCCGGTATAGAGATTTGAGGCTTGTAGAATTGCATTACCAGTTTCATCTAATTGAAGGATAAATTCATCCTTACATAAAAAATCACTTGTAGAAGATCCATTTACGGTGATGGTAACGGTTGCTATATTGGAATTCAGGCTGCCATCATTAGCTACATAAGTAAAACTTTCGGTGCCAACAAACCCGGGGAGCGGAGTATATTTAAAAGATCCATCCCCATTAAATTCAAAAGAACCGGTTGCTGAAACACTTCCTACAGAAGCCGTTAAAGCATCCCCATTGGCATCGGTATCATTGCCTAACATACCCGGAGCATCTACAACCAATATTCCATCCTGTTGAATTTCATAAAAATCGTCCCTGGCAACTGGTGCTACATTTTGAGTAGGTCTTGGTTCTACTGTAATAGTTACGGTTGCACTATTGGATTCCAAACCTCCATCCAGAATTATGTATCTAAAGCTATCTTCCCCTGTAAATCTGGCATTTGGAATAAAAATGAAAGAACCATCATTATTTAATGTCAAACTTCCATTTCCAACATCAATCAACAAGCGAATTGAAGTAAGCGCATTAAAACTATCATTTACAAGAATCCCCGGAGCAGGAACATCGAGCGTTTGATCTATAAAAATTGAGAAATTATCATCTTGTGCTACAAGAGGGTTTTGCCCTTCTGGATCATCAACTATTATGGTAACAGTTGCAATATTGGAATCTTCTTTTCCATCATTTGCAACATATGTAAAACTATCATTCCCGAAAAATCCGGCATTGGGAACATAGTTAAAGGAACCGTCAGGATTCCACGCTAAAGTTCCATTGGTAACATTTGTTATGATTTCTGCGGTTAAAACATCATTGTCTCCATCTGTATCATTCCCTAAAAATCCCGGCTGCTGGATAGTGAGCGTTGTTTCGTAGGGAGTGGGATAAGAATCATTGACAGCATTTGGTCTAAAATTCGGAAAAGCTGTAGAGGTTATCTCTATACGTACTGTAGCAACATTGGAATCCAGTTCTCCGTCATTAGCTACATAGGTGAATTCATCAAATCCCACAATACCGGGATTAGGTGTATAGGTAAAAGAGCCATCAGGATTTAAGTTCAGAGTTCCATTTATTACATCGTCTACAATTTCTGCTGTAAGTACCCCCGATGTTTCATCTCCATCGTTTACCAAAACTCCTTCGGCAGCAATGACTGTGAGGCTCAGCTCCTGTTCAACTGTATAGAAATCATCTCTGGCAACAGGTGCTTGATTTTCAGGTGGAGTTTCCGGGTTTACAGTTACAGTAAAACTGCACGGAAAGGAATTCCCGGCTCCATCTGTTGCTGTAAAAGTTATTGTTGTAATCCCTATTGGAAACTGGCTTCCGGAACTTAAACCTTCCGTTTGTTCAACATTACTAACTCCGCAATTATCACTTTCTGTTGGCTTTTGAAAAGTTACAGCTTTAGTAGTTTCGCCCGGATCCACATCAACTACAATAGAATCCGGACAATTGATAACCGGGTTTTCATTATCAATAATAGATACCGTAAATCTGCATTCAACGGTATTCCCATTTGAACCCGTAGCTTCAAAAACTACATCCGTGTCACCTAACTGAAAATATTCTCCAGATTCTGGCCCTTCCATTTGATTAACACTTAGAATACCGTTAGCATCTGAAGCCGTTGGAATTGAAAATGTCACATTTGTACCACATTCCCCGGGGGATGTATTTTCAATAATGGCATCTGCAGGACAATTCTGAAATATTGCATCCTCTACTTCTGCCTCCTTATCTATTGTTACAGTGAAGCTGCAAGTAGCAATTTTTCCACTGCCATCTTTAACTTCAAAAGTATTTATAGTTGACCCTTCTGGAAATACACTTTCGGAAGCAAGACCGGCAGTTTGTATAATTGTGGCTGAGCAATTATCATCAAACACAGGCAGATTATAAGTAATGATTTTACCTGTTTCTCCAAATGCCATACTTTCATTTATATTTCCGGGACAGGTAATGGTAGGGGCAGTATTATCAACAACGATAATTTGAATATCACAACTGTCTGTAAAACTACCTTCATCAGGAATGGTATAGGTATAACTAAGAGTCACGGAATTGATACGAGGATCTGCACATGTAAAATTTTCTTGACTAAGTGAAAATTGAACATCTGACTGATCTACCTCATATAAATCTTCTTTTCTCAAAAATGCTTCCCCGTTAGCATCTAATTCCAGGGTAAAAGAGGTTTCGCAAATAATATCCGGAACCGGTTTTACTACAATTTCTACCACTACAGGTTGAGCGGAATTCACCTGCCCGTCATTGGCAAAATAGGTGAACGTATCGGTTCCGTTAAAATCCGGATTTGGGGTATAAGTGAATGAACCGTCTTCCCTTAAATCCAAAACACCATAATTAGTTGTTCTATCTAAAACCGCGATAAGTTCGTCCCCCTCCGGATCTGAATCATTTTGTAATACTCCTTGTGAAACTAATACCTCCAATACATTGTCTTCCAGCATCGAATAAAGACCTACATCTTCAACAGCAACTGGTGGAGTATTTGTATCTGGTGTAGGATCAACTTTTATTGTAAAAGAACAGCTAGCTGTATTTCCTGCTGCGTCTGTGGCGGTAAATTCAATAGTATGAGTTCCAACCGCAAATTGACTTCCTGAAGCCTGCCCGGCAGTTTGAGCTACTGTTACGGAACAGTTATCTGTGGCTGTTGGGTTTGTGAAAGTAACAATTGCAGTATTTTGACCAGCCGGGGCAGTTACTAGCATATCTTCTCCACATGCAATAACAGGATCTTCAATATCAAAGCTTGGTGTTCTTTTATAAATCTCCAGGTCAAATTCTAATCGATTAGGAATATATCCAAAAATGCTATTACTTCCGAATATTTCCGCATTATTTACGTACATCCTGTCACAACTGTTGAAAGTAAGGTCTACAGGAAAATCAATTCTGTCTTTATAAGTGATCCTCAAAACCCTTCCCGGATCAAACACTTTTATGGAAAAAGCATCAGCTCTTTGACCATCATCAATACTCTTTGCTATAGATTGTACTTGAGGAAAACTTAAATTTTCAAAATTAATAAACCTGCTAAAATCAATTCTTCCATCATATTCTATTACGTGGATAAAATCAAAAGGGTCAATGACAATGCTGCCCGGAGAAAGTATATTTGGCAGGGTATTTTGAAAAATAAGATTTTGATCATAAATACGAACCGAGGGGCTACTATTGCCGGCCTGGCTTACGTATATTTTTTTCTGAGAATCTACAGCTATTCTAAAAGGAGTATTAGCATTCTCCGTAAATAATAAACGATCTCTGGTATTCTTATCGTAAATACTAATACGGCTAAGCTTATTAGGTTCAGGCCCGCTATTTCCATCATTGAATTCGGCCACATAAACTTTATTTTCATCAACATCAACGCCTAGAGGTCGATAAAAAGAAGTGAGAATCGTTCTGGAAGCTAAAAAGGTTCCATTTGAATCAAAAACCCAAATTTTCCCATTATCCTCAAAGGTCTCTCCACCTGCAAAATAATCGGCAATATATATAAAGCCGTCCGCATCAATAGCCATATCCAAAGGACTATCAAGCCTGCTTGAAGGTATAAAATTAGCATCGATCAAGGCGCCTGTAGCACTCCTTTTTGCAACTCCCTTTCCGAATGTAAGGGTATAAACATTTCCAAGTGGATCTGTGGCTACAGATATTGTAATATCCTCTGAGTTTACACTTAATGTAGTTAAACTTACATTTACTGTGGGTAAACTAAAATCTGATTGCCAGGTATAGGTAGGAATTGTAGTAATCTGCCCCCACCCAAGCAGAGTAGAAATAAAATAAACCATCAAAAAAACAACCCATACCCCGCCCCTTCCCACGAACGTGGGAGGTAAAAAATGGGGGAAGAATGTGCAGGTAGTTTTACCGCTCATTAAAATGGGTTTTAGCGGTAAATATAGTATAGTTTCAAGAGAAACCGGGTTGCATTCTTGTTAACATTTAAACACAAAAGAACTGTATAAAGATTAAAAATGAGTAGTTTATAAACGCAATCCCATCAAATTTATTTGATGAAACGGGTGTCTTTCTGCTCTAATAATCTTTATACAGCCCCTTTTGGAAACTGAACTTTTAAAATGGGTCTTATTGTTTAACCTCCTTATTTCTAACTACAAGCCTAAAACCTTCTCCATGAATATTCAGGATTTCCACGTCCGGATCCTTTTTAAGGTATTTACGCAACTTGGCTATGTATACATCCATACTTCGGGAAGTAAAATAATTGTCGTCCCTCCAAATTTTGGTAAGTGCAAGCTCCCTTGGCATAAGATCATTTTCGTGCAAAGCCAGCAACCGCAGTAATTCATTCTCTTTTGGAGATAATTTTTGAGGTTCTTCCTCTTTATAAGTCAAAAACCTAAGTTTTGAGTTCAGGTGAAATCCACCAATGATGAACTCAAACTGCTTACTGTCTGAAACGCTATCGGTAGATTTACGTTGCATGATCGCTTTAATTTTCATCAAAAGCACTTCACTGTCAAAAGGTTTATTCAGGTAATCATCTGCCCCTACTTTATACCCCTTAAGTACATCTTCTTTCATCGCTTTTGCCGTTAGAAAGATAATAGGGATTTCCTCATTCTTATCGCGAATTTCCTTAGCCAGGGTAAACCCGTCTTTATAAGGCATCATCACATCCAGGATACAAAGATCAAAATCATCTTTTTTGAATTTCTCAAATCCTTCCATCCCATTTTTGGCGTGTGTAACATCATAGTCATTCATAGCCAAATAATCCTTCAAGACAGTTCCAAAATTTGGATCGTCCTCAACCAGTAAAATCTTTTTGTTTTCAGTTTCCATATTCTAAGTTATTAATGGTAATTTAATTATAAAAGTACTTCCTTTTCCCTTTTCGCTTTCCACAGAAATAATTCCGTGGTGGTCGTCCAGGATGCGTTTAACATAGGCAAGACCTAATCCGTGCCCTTTTACATTATGTATATCTCCCGTATGCTCCCGGTAGAATTTTTCAAATATTTTTCGTTGTACTGTCTTATTCATCCCCATACCCTGATCCCGAATTTTCAACACTATAAAATTCCGAACATTTTCAGTGTAGATATCAACTTTAGGCGAATCATCAGAATATTTAATCGCATTGTCCAGGACATTTACGATCACATTGGTCATATGATTTTGATTGGCCAGAATTGAAGATTTTAAAGCTCCAAAATGGGTTTTAATATAACCATTTCTGTCCTCTACAATCAACTCTACATGGTTCATAGCTTCCTCCACAAGTTCGTGCAACTGAAGCCGTTCCTTCTTTAGATCCAGCTCGTTTTTCTCTAGTTTTGATATCTGCAATACATTTTCTACCTGCGCATGCATTCTTTTATTCTCATCCCTAATCATTTGCAGATACCGGGTAACTTTATCCTTGTCGTTAATTATTTTGGGGTTCTTAATGGCGTCCAGCGCTAAATTTATAGTAGCAATAGGTGTTTTAAATTCGTGGGTCATATTATTGATGAAATCGGTTTTGATCTGGGAAATCTGCCGTTGTTTGATCAATTGAGATAACGCACTAGAATATGCTATAACGATAATAAGCGTAAAAATTATAGAGAGCAGCGCCATCAAAGTAACCGATGAGAGTACCACTTTCTTTTTTCCTGTAAAATTAACCAGCAATTGATATTCACTGGCACCGGTATTATTTATAAACAGTGGCACCAAATAGGTTGCCGGATAATCGGGGGAAAAATTATCTGAATGCACCTTTGTAGCCAGGGAATTGCTGTAAACCGCATATTCAAACGCTGTATTAAGGTTATAATTTTGCAGCTCGGTTTTTAAAAATTCTTCAATCGTACTCTCCAAAAGTCTTTGATGAATTGGAATACGGGAAGTATATTCCAGAATAAAAGAACGTAAAACATCTTTCTCCATCTCCTCCATTTGCATAAACCTGCTAAGTTTTTCTTCTGAAGAAAGTACCGCTCCCTGGGCATTCCCCTGGTTTAGGATCGAGGACAAACGACCGTTTATAAGCTCTGAAAACTCAACACTGTCCTTGGCAAAAGCAAGAAAATCTGAAGAAATTTTATAATCAACTTCAGGGATCCCTTCCGATAAACCAGCGGAATTTCCATTTTCCCCTTCTTGTTCCAAAAGGGAATATTCATTTAAAACCTTTTCATTTAAAATCACTCCGGAGCTGTCTGTATCTATAAATTTAAACCAAAAACTTTCCAGTTCATTGTCCTGGATGTTTTGAGAAACATTTATAAGAACCTGTTTGGCGTTATAAGAAAACTGCTCTTCCTTATCTTCCACAGTGCTTTTTATCCAATATCCCTGAACAAAAATAATCCCAATTAGCGATAGGCTCATCAGCACAACCAGTAAGAGAAACAACTTTTTATTCATGCCTCAAAAGTAATATTTTAACATTTAGAGACTTAGGTATTTAACCAAATGTTAACAAAACAAATCTTAATTTTTAATAGCTTTTAAGATAATTTCTTGAATATTTCTCACCTGTTCTTTTGTAGAAGATAAATCATCGTTTTTTATTTCAAAATGGGCAAGTGCACGTTTCTTCTCATCACTCCATTGATGCTTCAATCGTGCTTCAATTTCTTCCACCGTACTTTGATCGCGTTTTTGGAGTCTTTGGATCCTGTTTTCCATAGGTGCAGTTACCAGGATTACCATGTCACAACGAGATTCCCCGCCTGTTTCAAGCAGTATAGCAGCTTCATAAATAACGTAAGCTGCTGTTTGGTTATTTTTCCATTCTTCAAAATCCCGGGCTACAGCCGGATGAACTATATTGTTGAGTTTTTCTAGTTGTTCCTTTGCATTGAAAACTTCAGCAGCAATATATTTTCTGTTAGGTTTACCTTCGGAATATGCCTCATCCCCAAAGACTTGTATGATTTGAGATTTAACTTCAGCAGAAGTATCCATTAGTCTCTTTCCAGCTTCATCAGCAATATAAACCGGAACTCCCAGTTCCCGAAAAAAACCGGCAACGGTAGTTTTTCCGCTTCCCATGCCACCGGTAAGTCCTGCTACTTTCATCGCCTAATTATAAATTGGATCTTCTGTTCATTTAAGCGAACATTGTTCACCAATTGTGGTTTATTCACAATTTGCGCCAGGAGATATCCGTCGCTATTGCTTGCTTTTTGAAAATCGGCAACTACTTTGAATCCGGAAGGATTTATTTTCTCAAATTGTTTGAGACTCACCTGGTAGAAAACTGTTACCTCTTTTGGAAAGATCACAACATTCATATTTTCAGGAACATTGATGAGTTCTACGGGGATTACTGCTTTTCCTTCAGTAAACTTATCGGTTCGCAGGGAATATTGAACTTCCTCACTGTAAAAAGTAAGTTTCTCAAGATTGGTTGTATTTAATTTTATGGTCCCCTTAACATCCTGACTAATATTATTGATCTTTAAAGATCTTGTATGAACATTTTTAAGGGTATCCAGAATATTTTTTGGCCCACTCATAGTGACCGAATCCGGTACCAATTTGATGCCTTCCAGGGCTGAATAACCTACAGAAAAGCTTAAATCAATATCGGAAATTATAGGGATATTTTTAACCATGCGCTGCTCAAACTTTATCTTCAAATCTTCCTGAAGAAAATTCACATTTTCATAATCAATATTCAGTTGTGTCCTGATAGCCTGCTTTTGTTTCTCAAGATCGTAGACAAGGCTATTACCATCCTCTGTGGTTTCACTAATATCTATCATCAGTTTCTTCGGAAATATTTTTCTGAAAGCTATATTTATCCCATTATCCCGGAGTCTAAGATCCAAACTGTTTGGGGAGTCACTAAGAATGATCTTGTCTTTTGGAACATTGACGTAGGTGATAGGGAATCCTACCACTTCCGAATATTGTTTTGAAAATTGAACAAAAATCCACACAAATGCCGAAAATGCCAGAAAAAACAAAAATGTTTTAAGTGGACCTTTCTTTATTAGGGGTTTACGCTGTTTTGTTTTGTCTTGCATCTTTAAAAAATAGCTTCGGAAAAGCGATTTGAGGTTTCAGTTTTAGGAATTTTATTTTCCAGATGGCCTTTAAAAAGCCGGTACCATATCCATAGAATTGAATAAAAGTAGCGACAATTGCTGCCAAACCAATATCAAAACTATTATTTTTTACTGCAGCATCTGTTCCAATTATTAAAAAATACAGTAAATAACATAAAAAGAAAAGTGGAAACCCTAAAAGGAGTAAAATTAATGCTACGGACAACCCAAGGATAAAATAGCTGGGAAACCAGTAGGTAATCTTCCCGGATCCAGGGTGCCAAAGGTTTAATACCGGGCGTACCATTCCAAATTTTCGCACCTGAATATAGAATTTATTCCAGTCTATCCTGCGCTTATGAAAAACTACCGCGTTTGGGATAAGCCGGGTTTCAAAACCCAGTTTTTCCAGTCTAAGGGAGAGATCCGGATCTTCCCCGGGATGAATTTCACCAAAACCACCGGATGCTTCAAAAGCTTTTTTGGACAAACCCATATTAAAACTCCGTGGCTGGAATTTACCCACTGCTTTTTTTCTACCCCGAATGCCACCCGTGGTTAAAAAGGAAGTCATCGCATAATTGATAGCCTTCTGTAAATTGGAGAATTCAGGATGTGCAGCATCTGGACCTCCAAAACAAGCGGTGAAATCTTGAGACAGATAGGAATTTACTTCATATAAATAGTTGGGCGGTAACAAAACATCCGAATCCAGGATAAGAAAATAATCCCCTGTAGCCTTTTCCATTCCAAAATTTCTGGAATCTCCGGGGCCGGAATTCGGCTTAAAATAATAACTGACCTGTAATTTTTTCTGAAAATCCTTTACTACCTCTTCAGAAGAAAGCGTGGAGCCATCTTCTACGATCACGATCTCAAAGGAAGAGGGGAATTCCAGTTCCTGCATGCTTTGCAACAATTCCCTAATCTCATCCGGCCTGTTGTAAACCGGGATAATAAACGAATAGTTTAATTGCTTTTCCATTTGGTTAATCATAAAAAAGTGATAAGACCTACCAGGTTACCTCCTAAAACCTATAAGAAAAAACCTGCTAAATCCTTTGAATCCAGCAGGTTCCTTTTCTATCTATAGAATTGGCATTTCAATTCTTTTACTCCGAATCTTTCATAAAGGTTTCCATCACTTCCTGACTTACACCCATATTGGAAAAACCACCGTCATTGTATAAATTTTGAAGGGTTACCCGTTTTGTAAGGTCAGAAAACAAGGTTAAGGTATAATTCGCACAATCCATAGCGGTAGCATTACCAAGCGGCGACATCTTATCGGCATAGGCTATAAAACCATCAAATCCTTTCACACCTTGGCCCGCGGTGGTGGGAGTAGGTGATTGAGAAATTGTATTCACCCTTACTTTTTTATCTTTTCCGAAGAAATATCCAAAACTACGCGCAATGGACTCCAAATACGCTTTATTGTCGGCCATATCGTTATAATCCGGGAATACCCGTTGTGCAGCCATGTACGTAAGTGCTACAATACTTCCCCACTCATTCATAGCGTCCTTTTTATAAAGCACCTGCATAGTCTTATGAAATGAAACCGCAGAAACATCCCAACCTTTATGAGTGTAATCGTAATTCATATTGGTATAATGATTCCCTTTTCTAACATTTACCGACATTCCTATGGAATGCAATACAAAATCCAGCTTTCCCCCAAGGATCTCGGTCGCTTTTTCTACCAGGTTCTCCAAATCTTCTACACTGGTAGCATCTGCTGGAATGATCTCAGAATTTGTTTTTTTGGCAAGATCCTTAATACTTCCCATCCTCATTGCGATGGGAGCATTGGTAAGGACAAATTTCCCTCCTTCTTCATGCACGCGTTCGGCAGTTTTCCAGGCGATGGAGTTTTCATCTAAAGCGCCAAAAATAATTCCTCTTTTTCCTTTTAGTAGATTGTATGACATGTGTTTTGGTTTTTTTTGTTGTAAAGGCTGTAAATATAACAAACTTGAATTTAATTGAGCAATGACTTTGCGTGTGCCATCGCCGATTCACTCTTGATGTTTCCGCCAAGCATTAACGCCAGTTCTTCTATGCGCTCCCCGGTTTCAAGAACTCTTATTTTAGTAACAGTGGTTTCTCCAATATCTTCCTTGAATATCTTAAAGTGTTTACTTCCTTTTCCCGCTATTTGCGGCAAGTGCGTGATCGCGATCACTTGCATGGAATTCCCCATATTCTGAAGTATATCTCCCATTTTTTGAGCGATATCCCCGGAAACCCCTGTATCTATCTCATCAAAAATTATAGTTGGCAGGTTGCTCCTTGAAGCCAGAATACTTTTTACGGCAAGCATGATCCTGGAAAGTTCCCCTCCCGAAGCCACTTTTTTGATCTCCGAAAAATCACCGCCTTTATTAGCCGATAAATACCATGAAAGCTGATCCTGACCGTTACTGAAAAAATCCTGCTGAAATTTAAGATCAATTTTTAACCTTGCATTGGGCATTCCCAATTCATAAATAATGGTTTCAACTTCCTTTATGAATCCCGGAATAGCCTTCTCCCTACTCTTATGTATTTTAGCCGAAATTTCTTTCAGGAGGGTTTTATTGGTTTCAATTTGTTTAATGACTTTTTCAAGTTCTGCTTCCGCATTTTCTGTGAACTCTACCTTTTCCTGAAGCTGAGCCATAATTTCCAAAAGCGCATCTATTCCTTCAGCAGAATGCTTTTTCTGCAAATTATAAATCACCTGAAGCCTGGCATTTACCTCTTCCAGTTCCTTAGGATTAGCTTCTACCCGCTCCAGTGCATTTCCGAGTTCCTGTGAAATATCATCCAGTTCTATAATAACACTTTGCACGCGCTCTTGTAAGGTAGCGTACGTAGTGGAAAAACCTGAAATTTTATTCAGGTTACTTCTAACCTCCTTTAATCCTGCCAACGTCCCAATTTCCTCCTGTTCAATTTGGGCTACCGCATTTCCTAAATATTCCGTAAGGATTTCAACATTATTGAGTTCCTCAAAGCGCTCTTCCAGGTCTTCCAGCATTCCGGGCTTTAACCGGGCATCTTCAAGCTCCTTAAGAAGGAACAAATTATAATCGTGTTCTTTGATGGCTTGTGCCTGCGTTTCTTTTAACTCAACCAGCTTTTGTTGTAATTTTTTATAGGATCTTAGTTGCAACTGGTATTCCCGGAGCAAATCTGCGTTTCCGGATAAGGTATCCAGTACTTCAAATTGATATTGATTTTCACCCAGGCTTAGCGTTTGATGCTGCCCGTGAATATCTATTAGGAGATCTCCAAGTTTCACAAGAACAGGAAGTGTAACAGGAGTATCGTTTATGAAAGCACGGGATTTTCCGGAGGATAGTATCTCCCTGCGAATAATTGATTGAGGCTCGTAATCGAGGTCTTCGGATTCAAAAAAATCTTTAAGACTGTAATTGGAAATATCAAAATTCCCTTCGATAACGCATTTATTTTTGGAAGAACGAATCGCACTGTAATCGGCGCGTTTCCCAAGCAGTAAACCCATTGCGCCAAGCATGATGGACTTTCCGGCGCCTGTTTCGCCTGTAATTATAGTAAATCCCTGACGGAGGTCGATCTTAATGTCCTCAATGAGAGCGTAATTTTTAATAGATAAAGCGGTTAGCAAGGTATGTTGATTTTAAAGCTAAAGATACAAGAGAAATCCTTTCCAATCAAAACGGAAAGACCTAGAATTGAATCTTGCGCCAATTTTCTGCATACATAGGCGCAATACGGTTTAGTGTTTCTACCAGGCTTGAAATTGAAACCGAAGGGCCACCAACAAAGATTTGCTCTATTTCCTGGGCTTTCGCATCAAAAAACACCCGCATTAATAAAGAATTGGGGCGGGTATCGTTCAGCGAATTTAATTTCCCCAGATAAGTTGCAACTGCCTTTTTACCGGCTGCGGCATCTTTGTGCATCAAATCCAGCCCTTCCCGGTGATAGGAATAAGAAACTTCCCTATATGCTGTAAAGGCATTCGATAAAAGATCTGTATTCAACCGGTACCGCGAACGCGCACCGTCTGTTCCTCTCCATCCAGGCATATTCCCCTGCTGCGCGGTTGAAACTATTCTATTCGCTTCCTCATAATACTGCGTACCTCCCTCGGGAGAAAACGTGTCGGCATCTAGTCCTAAAATTGTATAAACATAAAAAGAGAGCACCGAAACCAGGTTAGAACTATAAGAATTCTGACTGTAGTTTAAAGGTTCGAATTCCCTGTAATTGAAACTGAACTGCTCATCGTTGAAATTAAACACCGGGCTTATTAGCGAAGAGCCAAAAACCGGTCGCGAAGATTGTACCTGAATGGTTCCGATAAATGTTTCATTCTCAAAACTGGTGATATTGATGAAAACGCTGCAGTTGATTCTTTCCTGATTTTGAAATTCTCGATCTGTCCAGCTTGTTTGATTTATCAATTCAGAAATCGAGCGTTCCAGAGTTTTAAAAACCTGCAGGTTGGTTTGCCCGGTTTGTTCGGCATTTACAATGACCTCACAATTGAGTTCCTGAGCGCTCAGAGATAGAAATCCCAGGAAAAATGCAACAAAGACTACAATCTTATTCATCCGCCAAATTGATTATTTCGTTTAAAATATCACGGGCAACTTCAGTTTTTGATTTCAGTTGAAAATTCTTTACTTCGGTTTTTGTGATAATGCTAATTTTATTGGTGTCTTTTTTAAATCCTGCGCCTTCATCATTTAAGGAATTAAGCACTATAAAATCTAAATTTTTTCGTTCCAGTTTCCCGCTCGCATGCGCTAGTTCATTGGTGGTTTCTAAAGCAAAACCTATCAGTTTCTGATGTTTTTTAAGTGCTCCCAGGGAAGCTAGAATATCTTTTGTAGGTTCAAGCTCTATAGACAATGCCGAATCTCTTTTTTTCATTTTCTGGGCAGCTACAACTTTTGGTCGGTAATCTGAAACAGCAGCGGCAGCAATCACAATATCCACATTTTGGTAAAACCTGTGTACCGCATCATACATCTCCCCTGCACTTGTAACCCGTATCAATTCTATTTCGGGCAAATCTACATTCAAATGGGTTGGTCCGGAGATCAGGATAACTTCAGCACCTAATTTTGCAGCTTCTTTAGCGAGTTCAAAGCCCATTTTTCCGCTGGAATGGTTACCTATAAAACGCACGGGATCTATGGCTTCGTATGTTGGCCCTGCAGTGATGAGAATTTTTTTATTACGAAGCGGCATTTTTTTTAATAAATGAGCTTCAATAAATTTCAGGATAGTTTCCGGTTCCGCCATTCTTCCCGGTCCTACAAGTCCGCTGGCCAGTTCCCCGGCTTCGGCCGGAATCATAGTGTTCCCGAAGGACTGGAGAATTTCAAAACTTTTTTGGGTAGCCGGATGATTGTGCATATCCAAATCCATAGCAGGCGCAAAATATACCGGGCATTTTGCCGAAAGATAGGTCGCAAGAAGGAAATTTTCGCTTGCCCCGGATGCCATTTTAGAAAGCGTATTGGCAGTAGCGGGGGCTATAAGCATAAAATCGGCCCAAAGGCCGAGTTCTACGTGATTGTTCCACATGGAATTTTCATCCTCATCTTTAGTAAAGGAAGAAATCACCTCATTTTTGGAAAGCGTGGAAAGCGTAAGCGGGGTTACAAAATCCTTTGCAGCCGGAGTAAGGATAACTTTTACCTGGGCTCCGGCCTTTATAAACAACCGAACAAGAGAGGCCGTTTTATAGGCAGCAATACCGGCGGTTATACCTAATAGTATTTTCTTGCCCTCTAGCACGCTCATTATATTATAGCTCGTCCTGAGTGTCCTGCGTGTTGCGGTAGTAAATTTTATCCTCTAACCATTCCTGTACTGCAAGAGAATGAGGTTTAGGCAATTTTTCGTAGTATTTAGATACTTCGATTTGCTCTTTGTTCTCGAAAATCTCATCCAGGCTATCGTTGTAAGTAGCAAATTCATCCAACTTTTCCAAAAGCTCTTTTTTGATTTCAGAGTTGATTTGAGTTGCTCTTTTAGCAATTACCGCAATAGCCTCATAAATGTTATTTGTAGGGGCATCTACCAAATTCTTGTCGATCGTGGTAGTATTGATTGGTGCATTGATTCTTTTTAAATCCATCGTTGAGTTATGATTAAAAATTTTGTAGTCTTGATTCCAAATCCCTGTTCAAAGCCTGAATTTGCTCATAATAGGGACTTCCTTCTTTATAATACCTTATATAATTGTTATAATAGATTTGCGCATCTGTAAGGCGCTCTTTTATTAAAAATTCGTAGCTGTTAACAGCCAACTCGTATGCAGCAGCAAATCTGTAATAAAATGCTTCTTCCCTGAAAGGTGATCCGGGATATTCATTTAAAAAATTTGTAAAAGCAACAACAGCAGCTTTGTAATTCTGCCCGGGAAGTCCTGCTTCACCTTTATTGTAATACTCCCACGCGATTTGGTAGGCTTTTTTCTCCAGTTTCACCCTTAGATCTGTTGCCAGCTTATTGGCTTCTTCTATGTTTTCACCGTCGGGATACGAATCTATATATTTTTGAAGTTCCGTGATCGCTTTTAAGGTTTCCGTTTGATCCAGATCATATCTTGGAGAGAGGAAATAATAACTCTTCGCACTTTTAAATGCGGCTTCTTCTATTTTATCACTATTGGGATATGCCTGCGTAAAACGCTCAAACTGATAACCTGCCAGGTAATCATCGCCCAACTGATAATACGAATCTGCAAAAAGAAAAGTAACCTTTTCGCCCTGTGGTTTTCCCCTGTATTGAGGAACGATTTGCTCAAGTAACCTTAAGGCCTTCCGGTATTTGGACTTATTGTTTTCCTCTTTAGCCTCGTTATAAAGCTGTTCAGCTGTTGAGTATTTCAGGCCAATGTCCTCACTCTTTAATACTTTTTGATATTCCCCACAGGATACAAGCATTAACAGTACGCCTAAAAATAATAAACCTTTTTTCATTCTTTGTAAAAACATCTTGCAAAAGTACTCTTTTATGTTAGATAATAAAAACTTTCATTCATTGCAATCCCAGTAACGATTTCCAGAGAAAATAAATTAACCCGGAGCAAGCTCAAAAGCTATGTCAAAGGAATAAACATCAGGAATTTCGATGAAATCCCACCGGAACGGTACGGGCGGGCTTTGCAAACTTAATCCCAAATATGAGGTTAAAAAGCTTCAACGAAGCTATACAGCTCCTCCTTTAATTTTTCTGAAGCTTTCACCAATGGTAAACGCAACACCTCTTCACACAAATCTTTGGAATGAAGCAGGGACTTAATCCCTGCCGGATTTCCTTCAGAAAAGATCATATCTATGGAAGGTGCTATTTTATAATGTAGTTTATAGGCTTCCTTCACTTTTCCATCAAGCCCTTTTTTAACCATTTCAGAAAATTCTGCAGGGAATCCCTGGCCTATCACTGAAATTACTCCGTGTCCTCCAGCAAGTATCATTGGTAAAGTGATCATATCATCGCCAGAAATCACTAAAAATCCTTCCGGAACCATAGATATAAGTTTCATAGCCTGAACGATATCTCCGGCGGCTTCCTTTACGCCTATGATATTTGGGAAATCTTCCGCAAGTCTTTTTATAGTTGCTGGTAAAACATTGGAAGCAGTCCTTCCAGGTACATTATAAATTATAAGTGGTTTTGGGGATGCCTCTGAAAGCGCCTTGTAATGCTGATAGATCCCTTCCTGGGTTGGTTTATTGTAATACGGAGAAACCGATAAAACCGCTTCAAAAGCAGAAAGATCTTCAATCAATAACTCCTCCACAAGAGCTGTGGTATTATTTCCGCCAATTCCAAGAATAAGTGGAAGTTGCGAATTGTTAGCCTTAATTACGGTATCTATAACCAGTTTCTTTTCCGCCTTAGTAAGCGTGGCAACCTCCCCGGTAGTACCTAAAACCACCAAATAATTTATTCCATTTGCAATTTGATTTTTCACCAGTTTGGCAAGGCTTTCTATGTCTACAGAGAGATCATTTTTAAACGGAGTGATTAGTGCTACTCCGGTGCCAATCAATTTATTCATTTTTAGATTTTTTAAAATATTTTATATACTTCAACAATTCCTCCGTAAACAGTTCAAGGTCGTTATCCGCCTGAAGAATGATATCGTATAAAGCTTCATTCTTACGATATCGTCCTACCTTAATCCCTGCCGCGCAAAACGCGGTAATAAGATGTACTGCCGTATTGTTTTCTTCGGCAAAAGTAATAAGTAAATCAACACGTTCTGAGGTAAATTTCTCCAATTCCTCATTTTTTATCGAAGCTTTCATATCGATATCCCTAAGCGAATAAAGCTGTCCGGAATAATCTTTCACACTTTGATGATTTTCAGCGTATAAAAGGGTTTTAAAATTTTTAGATTTTATATTAAATTGATCTTTTAATTGTTCTAAAACTTCGAAAGCCTTTATATTTTTAATATCGGCAATAATTCCGATAGATCTAACCGGCACTTTAAAATTTTTCCATTCCCTTTCCTCTACAAGTTTTGAAATTTTCCTTTTCGCCACCGATAGTTTGATACCATTTCTAATCATATACATTGTGTAATCCTCGGTAAAATTAGGGATTCTTAAAGTAAACGTAAAATAGAATTGAAAAAGTGTCCTATAACATATTTATAAGACGCAACTTTTTTTCTTTGGTTGTGAAAAACAAGACTGCAAATAAGGCAACCGCCAGCCTTAAAATACCTTCCGTAACTTCCACGCTTGGGTCCTGAAGGTAAAAAACCCCCATATCCCTTAGCACTTCTGCAAAGATAAGGGCCAGGATCAGGGAAACAAAAAAAACAGCTTTTTTGGAATAGGAATTTAAGTAATAGATAAATCCAAAAACCCCTAGAGTAAGTAAATTGATATAATAAACAATGTAAATGCCGTAATCCAGGCTGCTGGGGAGATGAACTCTCATATCAAAAACGTGAATGCCCAACAAATACGCGTTTATTCCAACAATTAAAGTGAAATAAAGCAACATGTAATTACTAGCATTTTTTATTTCTATATGTTTCACCGATTCTATAATAAGAGCGAGATAAGCGACGGTTAAAAGTATTAAAGATCCCTGATTAAAATACCAGGTCGTTTCAAAGATCCTTGCCAGAAAAGCCAAACCGGAAAACCCAAGGAATACATATAAATTAGAATTGAAATTTTTATATTTCTTACGAAACATCCATACTGCGTTAAATAAAAAAACGATATAAATGATATTAACCACCCAAAACCAGGTAGAAAATACAGCCATAATATCCAGCACCATCAGGCAAATAAAAGCCGTTATAAATCGAAATTTCCGTTTCATGGGGTGTTTAATATCTGTAAATATATTCTAACAAGTGAAAAAGACATTCGAAATAATGTTAATATTTTTAACGATTGTTGGAATTAACTTTTAAAAACGATTAGTTAAAATCTCTTTATATTTGCAGTGCTTATAAATCCATAATGAAATTTAAAATTCTTTTTGCTTTTTTACTTGCGCTGGGTATAATTTCATGCAAGACCGGACCCCTAAAACCCGCCGAAATTGAAGGAAAACGTATTGCTATAGATGAAAGCATCGCGCCAAATACCAGTATTGAAAACTTTATAAAACCTTATTCCCAACATATCAATAAAACCCTGGACAGCGTTCTGGCATATAACCCAACCAATCTAAATAAAAGCGACGGAGAATTAAATACCGCATTAGGAAACCTGATGGCCGACATCATCATGGTACAGGTAAACCCCGTATTTAAAAGCAGAACAGGTAAAGAAATTGACCTTGTATTATTGAACCACGGCGGGATAAGAGCTGCTGTAGGAATGGGACCTGTAAATGCAAGAACCGCATATAGCCTTATGCCATTTGAGAACGAGGTAGTGATCGTTGAACTTACTGGAAATAAAATAAACGAAATGCTCTCCTATCTTGAAAGCAATAGAACTGCACATCCTTTGAGCGGGATAAAAATTAAGGTAGATAGAAATTACCAAATAATAGAAGCCACCATAAACGAAGAAAAAATCGATCCAGAAAAAACATATTTCGTGGCAACCTCCGATTATCTTCAGCAGGGTGGAGATAATATGATCTTTTTCAAAGATCCGGTCAATTTTTACAACACAGATTATAAGATCCGGAATACGATCATAGATTATTTCCAAAAAGTGGATACTCTAAAAACAAAAAGGGATAACCGTTATATCAAAATACAATAAAGAGTTTAAGAAATGAGCATACTGCGAATTCGATACAAACACGAGTGAAGATATGCGAATTACTCCCGAGCTATCGGTAGAACGTTTAAAAACATTAAATTAATACGCTTGAAAAGAAGAAATTTTATTCAACAAACGGCTGCTACAGGAGCATTTATTGGCCTGGGAGGCTTATCCCTTTCGTTTTCTGAAAATTATAAAAAACACATCACTATTCTGCATACCAATGATGTTCACAGTCATATTGAACCTTTAAGCCAGAATGACCCCCGGAATCCGAATATGGGTGGAGTGGCAAGACGGGCAACATTAATTGAAAAAATCAGGAACGAAAATCCCAATATTCTTTTGCTGGATGCCGGAGATATTTTTCAGGGAACTCCTTTCTTCAATTTTTACGGGGGTGAACTGGAATTTAAACTGATGAGCAAATTGAAATACGATGCCTCTACAATTGGAAATCACGATTTCGATAATGGAATAGACGGCCTTTACGCCCAGCTTCCCCACGCCGATTTCGATTTTATTTCCTCCAATTATGATTTTACGAATACGGTGATGAACGAGCATGTCTTACCGCACAGGATCTTCAAAAAAGACGGGGTAAGGATTGGAATCTTTGGATTGGGAGTGGAACTAAAGGGCTTAGTGAATGCGCACCTTTACAAGGAAACAAAATATCTGGATCCGGTAGAGATAGCAACAGATATGAGCAGGATATTAAAAGAAGATAAGAAATGTGATATTGTAATCTGTCTTTCCCATCTTGGACACAGCTATAAATCAGATAAGATCTCTGATGTAAAACTGGCTGCAGCAACAGAAAATATAGACCTTATTATTGGGGGACATACCCATACATTTTTGGAAAAACCGGAAATTCACATCAATAAATCCGGTAAAAAAGTACTCATCAACCAGGTAGGTTGTTATGGCATTTATTTGGGTCGTATTGATTTTTATCTGGATAAGGATAATAATATTTCCGGTGATGGAAGAAGTATTTCTGTATAAAGCTTATATAGTTTAAACAACTTTATACTTAATCCGGGATTAAAACCGTAAAAAGAGAAAATTTAAATGTTACAAACTGTTATGGAATTTGGCAGTCCCGCCAGAGAGTATATATCACACTTTAAATTACGTCCTTACCATCCCAAGGAATTCATCTTCATCCAGGATTTTAGTTCCCAGTTTTTCTGCTTTGGTGCGTTTACTCGGCCCCATATTTTCACCTGCTACCAGATAACTGGTCTTTGATGAAATGGATCCGGAAACTTTCCCGCCGTTATCCTCGATCATCTTTTTTAACTCATCTCTGGAAACCTTTTCAAAGACCCCCGATATCACAAAGCTTTCCCCCTGTAATTTATCGGTTTGACTGGCGAGTTTTTCCGCAGAAATTTCCATCTTCACTCTATATTCCTTCAATCGCCGGATGATTTCCTTATTTTCTTCCGAAGCAAAAAAGTCGGTAACGCTTTGAGCGATACGCTCTCCTATTTCATCCACATTTGTCAAATCCTCTTCCGAAGCTTTTGAAAGTGCATCAATGTTTTTATAATGCCTGGCCAGCTTTTTGGCCACGGTCTCTCCTACATACCGAATCCCCAATCCGAAAAGAACTCTGGGAAAAGGAATTTCCTTCGACTTCTCTATTCCCTGGATAAGATTTTCTGCCGATTTTTCTGCCATGCGTTCCAAAGGAAGGATGTCATCTTTTTTCAGCGCATATAGATCGGCATAATTTTGAATGAGACCTGAATTTACGAGCAAGGCCACAGTTTCTCCCCCCAGACCCTCTATATCCATCGCTTTACGTGAAATATAATGCTGGATACGACCAATTATCTGCGGTGTACAGCCATTGTAATTGGGACAATAATGCTGAGCCTCTCCTTCATTCCGAATCAATTCTGTTCCGCATTCGGGACAATGAGTAATGTATTTAGTTTCTTCGGTTTCCGCGTCGCGCTTGCTAAAATCCACTCCTATTATTTTTGGAATGATCTCTCCTCCTTTTTCAACAAAAACCGTATCCCCTTCTCGAATATCCAGTTTTGCGATTTGATCGGCATTATGAAGGGAAGCCCTTTTCACAACAGTCCCGGCCAGTTGAACGGGTTTAAGGTTAGCAACCGGTGTTATTGCACCGGTACGACCAACCTGATATGTTATCTTATTTAATTTTGTGGAAACCTGCTCCGCCTTGAATTTGTATGCCATTGCCCAACGGGGAGATTTGGCTGTAAATCCCAATTCCTCCTGCTGCCTGAAATTGTTGATCTTCACAACAACTCCATCTATTTCATAAGGAAGATCATGCCGGTGCTGCTCCCAATAATTTACGAAATTAAGAACCTCATCCACACTTTTCACCAAGGCTGCTTCTTTTGGGACTTTAAAACCCCATTCACGGGCTTTCTGGAGACTTTCGAAATGAGAATTTAACTGGAGATTATTACCGGTGATACTATAAAGCAAACAGTCCAGAGGTCTTTTTGCAACTTCAGCGCTGTCCTGTAATTTCAAACTTCCCGAAGCTGTATTGCGGGGGTTGGCATAAGGCTCCTCGCCCAGTTCCACCCGTTCTGCATTCAGTTTTGCAAAACCTTCATAGGGTAAAACGATCTCGCCCCGGATATCAAATCGTTCGGGAACATCTCCTTTTAATTTAAGCGGAATAGATCTTATGGTTTTTACATTATGGCGTACATCATCTCCCTGAACACCATCTCCACGGGTAACGGCCTTCAAAAATTTCCCGTTTTCATACGTCAAGCTGATTGAGGCTCCGTCATATTTCAATTCACACACAAATTCCACAGGTTCATCTACCAGCTTCATCACACGCTTTTCCCAGTCTTCCAGTTCTTCTTTTGAATAAGAATTAGACAAGGAGTACATAGGATGATCGTGAACCACCGTTTGAAAGCTTTTGGTGACCTGCCCCCCTACCCGCTGTGTAGGGGAATTAGGATCAAAGAATTCAGGATGTTTAATTTCAAGCTCCTGCAATTCCTTCAGCTTCATATCAAACCCGTAATCGCTAATCACGGGTTTATCGAGCACATAATACTTGTAGTTATGTTCGCTTAGTTCATTGCGGAGTTCATTTATTCTGTCTTCTATATTCATTCAGAAGGGAGGGTTGAAAAAGCGGTTTTTAATGCTACTCTAAATTTAAAAATCTATTTAACTTTTACCAATTCAACATCAAAGATCAAAGTTGCATTTGGAGGAATTACCCCACCGGCACCACGTTCTCCATAAGCTAAATGCGAAGGTATTACGAATCTTGCCTGTCCTCCTTCATTTAACAATTGTATTCCTTCATCCCAACCTGAAATCACGTGTCCTTCTCCTAATGGAAAATCTATAGGCTGATTTCTTTTATAGGAAGAATCAAACACGGTACCGTCCGGTAACATTCCTTTATAATGTACCGAAACAGTTTTCCCTTTTTCTGCTTTGGCACCTGTTCCTTTTTCTTCGATCTTATAACGTAGCCCGCTGGAAGTTTTTTCAAATCCCTGTGAGATTTCCCCAACCATTTCCTCCTGTTGTTTCTTTGCTGCAGCTTCTCTTTCAGCCTTTGCTCCGCTAAAAGAACGAAATGCTTCAACCGCATTAAATTTTTTGGCATCTTCCCCCTCGCGTATGATTTCCAGCTTTTCTAATTTATCTCCCTGCGCGATCTTATTCACCGCATCCTGACCTTCAATTACTTTTCCGAAGACGGTATGTTTTCCATCAAGCCATGGAGTTGCGATATGAGTGATAAAAAACTGACTTCCGTTAGTTCCAGGACCTGCATTGGCCATGGATAATATTCCGGGTTTATCATGGGTTAATTCCGGATAGATCTCATCTTCAAAGTTATATCCCGGTCCACCGGTTCCATTTCCTTTTGGATCTCCTCCCTGTATCATAAAATCTGGGATTACGCGGTGAAATTTTAATCCGTCATAATAGGGTTTTCCCTGTGGAATTGCTTTATTCTCGATATTCCCTTCTGCCAGTCCAATAAAATTCCCAACTGTTCCAGGTGTTTTCTTGTATTCAAGTTCTACGAGAATTTCCCCTTTTGATGTGTGAAATTTTGCGTATAATCCGTCTTGCATGTCTATGATTTTTAAATTTAGAATGCAAAGATAGGGATTTTAAGAAAGTAGATAGCCCTATAAGCCGGATCTCTTTAATTTGCTACTTCACTTATAAATTTGATCCTGTAGAGGCGTAATTCTTCATCGTCGTATTCCCCGTCGAATTCCTCCATGGCATCTTCGATCTTATCGGTTTCCGATTCAAGGAAATATTCGTGAATTTCTTCCTGCTGTTCATCATCCAGAAGATCATCCAGCCAGTAATCTATATTGAGCTTTGTTCCACTAAAAACAATGGCTTCCATCTCTTTAATAAACTGTGGCATTTCCATTCCTTTTGCCGAAGCGATATCATTAAGCGGTAATTTTCTGTCTACACTCTGAATGATATATAGTTTTAATCCGCTGTTGGCACCGGTGGATTTAACTACCAGGTCATCCGGGCGAAGAATATCATTTTCATCGACATAGGTATTGATAAAGTCTATAAATTCATTTCCGAATTTTTTAGCTTTTCCCTCTCCTACTCCATGGATATTGCTTAATTCTTCCAAAGTTATAGGATATTTCAAAGCCATATCCTCCAGGGAGAAATCCTGAAAAACAACAAAGGGAGGAACGTTTCGCTTCTTTGCAACCTTTTTTCGAAGGTCCTTAAGCATTTTCACAAGCTTTTGATCCACGCCGCTTCCTTCTCCTTTTGAGGTTACCGGAACTGCCTGGGTCGTATTGTCAAAAACATGATCTTCGGTCATCATAAATGAGGAAGGATTTTTAATAAAATCCTCTCCTTTTTGAGTAAGTTTTACCGTACCGTAGGTTTCGATATCCTTTCTCAACATTCCGGCTACAAGCACCTGACGGATCAGGGCCATCCAGTATTTTGAATCTTTATCGCTACCTTTTCCAAAAAGCGGATGCTCATCGGTTTTATGGGAAAGGATCACGGCATTGGCTTTCCCAATAAGGGTATTTACCACTTCTTTTGCCTTATATAATTCGTTGGTTTCCTTTACTGTTTTTAGCAAAAGTTCCACATTTTTATCCGCTTCGTGTTTCTTTTTAGGGTTTCGGACGTTGTCATCCATATTTGCCCCTTCTCCTGTTTTGATATCAAATTCTTCCCCGAAATAATGCAGCAAAAATTGTCTTCGTGACATGGATGTTTCGGCATAACCAACTACTTCCTGTAACAATGCCTGCCCAATTTCCTGTTCGGCTACAGGTTTTCCACTCATGAATTTTTCGAGTTTTTCTATATCTTTATAGGAATAGAATGCCAGGCAATGCCCTTCTCCTCCATCCCTTCCGGCACGGCCTGTTTCCTGGTAATAACTCTCCAGGCTTTTAGGAATATCGTGGTGTATCACAAAGCGCACATCGGGTTTGTCGATCCCCATTCCAAAGGCTATAGTCGCCACCACTACATCTGTATCTTCCATGATAAACATATCCTGATGACGAATGCGGGTTTTGGGATCGAGCCCGGCGTGATAAGGCACCGCTTTAATCCCGTTTACCTGAAGTGTTTGAGCGAGTTCTTCCACCCTTTTTCGGCTTAAACAATAAATGATTCCGGATTTTCCTTCATTCTGCTTTACAAAGCGAATGATATCGGCATCTACATTTTTGGTTTTTGGCCGGATCTCATAATATAGGTTGGGGCGGTTAAAACTCGCCTTAAAGGTTTTTGCATCTGGTATCCCAAGATTTTTTAAGATATCTTCCTGAACTTTTGGAGTTGCCGTGGCAGTAAGTCCAATAATAGGAATATTATCGCCTATACGTTTAATGATGGTACGCAAATTCCGGTATTCAGGCCGGAAATCATGACCCCATTCACTTATACAATGCGCTTCATCTACCGCCATAAAGGAGATCTTTACGCTGCGTAGAAATTCAACATTTTCTTCTTTGGTAAGGGATTCGGGTGCTACATACAACAGTTTGGTAATGCCGTTGGTAATATCTTCCTTTACCTGCCTAACTTCCGATTTATTCAGGGATGAGTTTAATACGTGGGCAACTCCGTGTTCCGAAGAGATCCCGCGAATTGCATCCACCTGGTTTTTCATTAAGGCGATAAGTGGTGAAACCACGATGGCAGTTCCTTCGGCTATTAAGGCTGGCAACTGGTAACAAAGCGATTTTCCGCCTCCGGTTGGCATAATTACAAAAGTGTTGTGCCCGTTGACAATACTGGTAATTACTTGTTCCTGAAGCCCTTTGAACTGACTAAATCCAAAGTATTTTTTAAGCTGTTTGTGTAAATCGATTTTGGTAGGACCCATTCAATTGTGTTACAATTTTGCATACATTTGCACTAATAAAGATACATATTTCTTTAGTATTCACAATTCATAATTATACAAATTTGAAACTTGAAGAAAAAATCCTTTCTGTAGCCAAAGAAACCATTTCCATTGAAGCCAAAGCCATTGCAAATCTGGGGAATTTACTTTCCGGAGAATTCGCACAGGCCGTACAGTGTATCTATAACTCAAAAGGTAGGGTAATTATTACAGGAATAGGAAAAAGTGCTATTATTGCAGGAAAAATTGTTGCAACTCTTAATTCCACAGGGACGCCTGCTATTTTTATGCACGCTGCAGATGCAATTCACGGAGATCTGGGTACGATTTTAAAAGATGATGTGGTAATTTGTATTTCCAAAAGCGGAGATACTCCTGAAATAAAGGTCCTGGTCCCTCTAATTAAAAATTTCAACAATAAAATTATTGCAATTACCGGCAACAAGGATTCTTTTCTTGGCCAGCAATCCGATTTTGTTTTAAATGCGTATGTTGAGAAGGAAGCCTGCCCGAATAATCTGGCCCCTACCACCAGCACAACCGCTCAATTAGTTCTGGGAGATGCGCTGGCGGTTTGTTTATTGGATTTACGGGGCTTTTCCAGTAATGATTTTGCAAGATATCATCCCGGCGGAGCACTTGGTAAAAAACTATATTTAAGGGTTAGCGACATTACCTCCCAGAATTTACAACCCAGGGTAAGCCCGGAAACTAATGTTAGGGATGTGATTGTGGAAATATCTGAAAAAATGCTGGGTGTGACTGCAGTAATTGAAAATGAAAAAATAATTGGAATTATTACCGATGGAGACATAAGAAGAATGCTTCGAAACAATGAAGCTTTTATCCATCTCACCGCAAGAGATATTATGAGCAAAAACCCTAAAACGATAAATCAGGATGCAATGGCGGTGGATGCCCTGGATATGCTCGAAGAATTTAAAATCTCTCAGTTAATAGCCAACGATGGCGAAAAATATGCCGGTGTAGTGCATATTCATAATCTAATACGTGAAGGAATTATATAATGGCAAAAGTAAAAAATACTAACGACGAGATGTCGTTTTTAGATCATCTTGAAGATCTTCGCTGGCATTTAATAAGAGCTACTTTAGCTATAGTTATAGCGGCAACCGTAGCATTTCTGGCCAAAGGATTTATCTTTGATATTCTTTTATTCGGCCCCAGCAAAGGTGATTTCTGGACCTATGATATTTTATGCCGGATCACAAACTATGTGGGAGTAGACGGCGGATTTTGTTTTCAGGAGCTGCCATTTACCATTCAAAGCCGTACTATGGGAGGGCAATTTGCTGCACATATATGGGTTTCCATTACGGCAGGTTTTATTATCGCATTTCCATATGTGATCTACGAATTCTGGAAATTCGTAGCGCCGGCAATGAAAACCAATGAAAGAAGCAATGCCCGTGGCTTCATTTTTATCTCCTCGATCCTCTTCTTTATAGGGGTTTTATTCGGTTATTATGTAATCACACCTTTATCTATCAATTTCCTCGGAAAATATCAGGTAAGTGAACTTGTGCTTAACGAATTTGACATCAGCAGTTATATTAGCCTTGTAAGAGCTTCTGTTCTTGCCAGCGGATTGATCTTTGAATTGCCTATAATCATCTTTTTCCTTACCAAAGTTGGAGTTCTAACACCTCAATGGCTAAGGACCTACAGAAAATATGCACTTGTGGGTGTGCTAATTTTTTCAGCAATTATTACCCCTCCGGATATCGTTTCCCAAATAATTGTGGCTATTCCAGTGTTGATATTGTATGAAATAAGCATTGTGATCTCGGGTATTGTATTTAGAAGAGAAGAAAAAAAATTAAAAAAACGAGTATAAATTTATGACAAATCAGGTTGAAGAATTCAATTCATACCGGGAGCGGATGAATGACAAAATTTTGAAAGACAACAATAAAATTATTAAACGCATATTCAATCTGGACACCAATGCTTTTGCACCGGGAGCACTGGATATTAAAACCAAGGAATTACTGGGATTGGTAGCATCTACCGTCTTGCGTTGTGATGATTGCGTGAGGTACCACCTTGAAACCTGTTATAAGGAAGGGATTAGCAAGGAAGAAGTGGTGGAAACCCTTGGAATAGCAACCCTTATCGGGGGAACCATTGTAATCCCGCATTTAAGACGCGCCTATGAATTTTGGGAAGCGCTGGAGGAGAATAGCGCTAAAGTGTAATTAGTAAATGGTACGTTGAAAAATGATTCTTGCCAGAGAAAGCCTCTGTTTTTAAGTTCCTTTTATCTGATTATTATTTTGTAATTTACCAAAACTACTTCAGCAAAGCTTGAAATGTTTGAAGGTTTCACTGAATTTGTAGGGCCTCGGGAATCTTTTATAAATAGTAGCTCCTGGAAGGAATTTTTTTTTCCTTGATCAAGTAAGTTCGATCAAGTTGGAAACCATAAAATAACAAAAAATTGAGAACTAAGAATTTAAAAATCACTTAATATTAGCTCCGCAATTATATTGAACTTAAACGAAAATGAAGTTATCTGCCGAAAATTTAGTCAAAGCATATAAAGGGAAGGAAGTTGTAAAAGGAATTTCCATTGAAGTGAATCAGGGAGAGATCGTGGGTTTACTCGGGCCAAATGGTGCCGGGAAAACCACTTCTTTCTATATGATCGTTGGCCTTATTAAACCTAACGGTGGAAAGATATTTTTGGACAATATGGAGATCACTAAATTTCCGATGTACAAACGTGCACAACACGGAATTGGGTATCTGGCTCAGGAAGCTTCAGTATTTAGAAAACTGAGCATCGAGGACAATATCATGAGCGTTCTGGAACTCACGAAAATGAACAAAAAAGAACGGGTGGATAAGATGGAATCCCTGATCGATGAATTTGGACTGGGCCATATCCGGAAAAACCGGGGAGATCTTTTAAGTGGTGGGGAACGCAGGCGGACAGAGATCGCACGCGCCCTGGCAACCGATCCTGCCTTTATTCTGCTGGATGAGCCTTTTGCCGGAGTTGACCCTGTAGCAGTGGAAGATATTCAGCGAATCGTTGCCCAGCTAAAAAATAAAAATATCGGGATCCTTATCACCGATCATAATGTACAGGAAACCCTTGCTATAACCGACAGGACTTACCTTATGTTTGAAGGAAGTATTCTAAAACACGGGGAACCTGAAGAACTCGCTGCAGATCAAATGGTACGTAAAGTCTACCTTGGTCAGAATTTTGAACTGAGAAAGAAAAAGATCTTTGATTAAGATTCTCCCCGAAACCTTGAAAGTTTTCAAAACTTAAAAACCTCGCAAATCCACTGGAATTGTGAGGTTTCTTTTTAATCTAAGATTCGGAAGGTTCCAAATCCCCTTTCTTCCCCGGAAAAATAATGGACAGGATCACATAACTTATAATGATAAGTGGAATGGCTATGAACTGAAGTAAAATAAGCATCAGCAAACAGAAACCCAGAAAGAAATACCGGAGTTTATTCACCTTAAAAGACCAGTCTGAAAACTTCAAGGCAAAAAGAGGTATTTCGGCATTCAGCATATAACAACTAACCAACGTTAATCCAATAAGAAACCATTCATTTAAAATGAGTTCTACCGCCCAGGGGGTTGGCTGAAAGGCCATTATCAATGGCAGACTAAGGATAAGTAAGGCATTTGCGGGAGTTGGAAGACCTATAAAGGAATCGGTTTGGCGGTCGTCTATATTGAATTTTGCGAGGCGATATCCGGAAGCCGCGGCGATTAACAAACCAACTAAGGCCAGGGTGGGGAAATCCCACTCCCACCAGCTCCCTGAATCTGTCCAATTTGAAACAGGTTTTACTGTTCCCGGCAAAGCCCGAACCAATAACTGATACATCACGATGCCGGGAACCAGTCCGCTGGTGATCATATCGGCCAGGGAATCCAATTGTAATCCTATTTCGCTTTTTACATTCAACGCCCTGGCGGCAAGCCCGTCAAAAAAATCAAAGAATATTCCCAGTGCAACAAACAAAGCTGACATTATTAAATTTCCCTGTACTGCAAAAATAGTGGCTATTGCACCACAAAGAAGGTTAAGAATCGTTATAAAGTTTGGGACATGTCGCTTTAGGCTCATATAAATTGTTTTGGTAAAAATAGGAAAAATAATCCCATCCCACTGCCAGGGCTATAGTAAACAAGTGCAAAGGAGTCGGTAGATTTCTGCAAGTGAATTGCATTAAACTTTCACATATTAATCCACTGTTTTTCGCGAATTGCTGCTCCTTTTTTAAAAAAATAGGGATTTAAATCTTTAGAAACATTAGATGACAAAAGCTTCAAAAAAATTATTACAGAACTAAATTGTGCTTGATTTTTATTTAATTTTCGAATTAAATGAATGAAAGATAAACTGAGGCCCTTTACAGATTGGTTTATCCCAAAATCTCTATTACTTTTAGGGTTCGTGAGACGATGATTTTTTTAAATAAAATCAGCTTGTAAAAAACAACCTAACATGTGCGGAATAGCAGGAATAATTTCTTCAAATCCTTCAGAAGAAGATCTTCGTAAAATGCTTGAGAAGCAAGCCCACCGTGGCCCGGACAATACAGGATCCTTTCTGGATGCTGGTTTTGCCGCGATTGGCCATAACCGATTATCTATTATAGATCTTTCCGCAGATGCGAATGAACCATTTAGCGATAATTCCGGCCGGTATTATTTAACCTTTAACGGGGAGATTTATAACTATAAAGAATTAAAAGAAGAACTAAAAGATTTCTATGATTTCCGCACCTCATCAGACACGGAAGTACTGCTGGCTGCTTACATTCACTGGGGAAAGAACTGTTTGGAAAAGTTCCGGGGAATGTTTGCTTTCGGAATTTGGGACACTGAAAAAAAAGAGTTTTTTGCAGCCAGGGACCGCTTTGGCGTAAAACCCTTTTACTATACTTTTAAGGACGATTCATTTTACTTTAGCAGTGAGATCAAAGCCTTACAAATTATTCCGGGAACAGACCGGCCAAATGAGAAGGTTTGGGCGAATTACTTTACCTATGGCACCTACGGAATGCCGGAAGATACTTTTTATGAAAATATCAGTCAGCTTCCGGGCGGGCATTCCCTGCAATTCTCTTACAGGGAAATAACGATTGAAAAATGGTATGATTTTAAAGCTGAAGTGGCTAAGATCCCTTCCGGATATAGCTTTGAAGAAGCCAAAAAAAAATATTACAACCTTTTAAAGGAATCCATTTTATTGAGGTTCCGGGCTGATGTTCCTCTCGGATTTAATATTAGCGGTGGTGTTGACAGTTCGCTACTTTTGGCGCTGGTAAACCTTTTCGGGGATAAGAAAAATATAAAGGCTTATACTTTTTTTACAGGAGATGAACGCTATGACGAATTGCCCTGGGTAGAGAAAATGATCGCTACGACTGATAATCCGTTATCAAGAATAAAATTTAGTTCAGAGGATGTTGAAGAAAGTTCAAAATTTATGAGTAAAGCTCAGGATGAACCTCTTGGAGGAATCCCAACCCTGGCTTACTCCGGGATTTTTAAGCAAGCTCAAAAAGATGGAATAAAAGTCCTTCTCGATGGCCAGGGAATGGATGAACAGTGGGCCGGATACGATTATTATTTCAAAAATATGGATGCCGGTTCAACTATTCAGGGAACAGGTTCTGGAATCCCTTTCAGAAAAAATGCACTTGCATCTGATTTCGCAGCTCTGGCAGAAAAACCTTCCTATCCTCAACCTTTTGACAATAAACTTCAGAACATGCAGTACCGGGATCTTTTCTTCACCAAGATACCACGCGCGCTTCGTTTTAACGATAGGGTATCGATGACCTATGGAGTAGAATTACGCGAGCCTTTTCTCGACCATAAACTGGTGGAATTTGCCTTTGCCATGCCTGCGGAATTTAAAATCAAAAACGGAATTGGGAAATATATGTTGAGGGAGATTCTAAAGCCACTGGTACCTGAGGATGTTTCTTATGCCCCCAAACGCGCCCTCCAAACTCCACAGCGGGAATGGCTGGCAGATGAACTAACAGGTTTTACCGAAGAAAATTTAAATAAGCTAAAGCTTTCCCCCGTAGCAGCCTGGTTTGATTTTTCTGAAATTGAGAAAGAATGGAAAGCCTACAAAAACGGGGATAATGAATCCAGCTTTCATATTTGGCAATGGATCAATGCTGCGCTTATTTTTAGGGATTAGTTCATAGATTTAACCAGGTGCCAATTGACTATTGACCAGCAAAAAATCGATTGCCTTACAGCAAGCTCACAGGCTATGTAAAACGAAAAAATATTCAGAATTTCGATGAAAACCCGAACCAAACGAACGGGCGGGCATCGGGGAATCAAATCCTCACTGGTGGGATTAAACCGTATCTATAAAATTCTTCTCGGTCCTGTTAAAAACGATCAGGCCTATCAAAAATAAAAGAATTGCAGTAACCAGTGTATATGAAAATCCGAACCAGGTGAAAGTCCCAGTATCCAGGATCATATATCTGAAACCTTCAATTATATGAGTCAGCGGATTGTACTCCACGATCCAGGCATAATCCGGCATTTTATTTTTTACCTCTTTCAAAGGATAAGGAACTGCAGAAAAATACAGGAGCAGGGAAGTTGCAAAACCTACCAGCACCGTGAGATCACGGTATTTGGTGGTAAAAGCAGAAATGATCATTCCCAGCCCCAACCCTATCAGGGCCATCATAAGCACATATACCGGCAGAAGCAGCAAATTAAGATTCGGACCTATATCTACTCCGCTCCAAACCACGTATAAATAAGTAACCACCAATACCCCAAACTGTATCCCGAATTTGAACAAATTGGTAATCACATTGGAGAGCGGCATAATTACCCGGGGGAAATATACTTTGCCAAATAATCCAGCATTTGCCCTAAAAGTATCTGAAGTCCCTGTTAGACATTGGCTGAAATAATTCCAAGCCGTGATCCCTGCCAGGTTGAATAAAAAAGGAGGAACATCTCCCGTAGGGATATTTGCAATATTGTTAAATACAAGTGTAAAGGTTATCGCCGTGAACATAGGCTGGATAAAATACCACAGCGGCCCAAGAATGGTTTGTTTATAAACCGTAACTATATTCCGTTTCACAAACAGGATCAATAAATCCTTATACCGCCAAATCTCCCTGAAATTAAGGTCAATAAGCTTCCGCTTAGGGGTTATTTCATATAGCCAGTCGGAATTATTCGCTTCGTTCATTTTAGTAAAAAGGGACTAATAATTAGGGATTTATTTTTGGTATATACTTTAAGTAACCCTGGATAAGCTTTCATATTTCAGTAATTATTTCGAGAGAAAAGTGATATTGGAAGGAATTGAAACAGCCATTCATTTTTAACTACTCAAAAAGTTAGATTCAATCATAACCTATTCAAAATTCCTCATCGCTTTCCTCCACATAGCCTTCAGTTTATAAACCGGGCTCACATTATCATTATAACCTTTGGTGTAGCGGTTATATGCATAGCCATATCCGTAGCCGTAGCCGTAGCCATAACCATAGCCATAACCGTATTTTGCACGGTGGACAAAGTAGTTAAGCACAAAACTGATATTCTTTATCTCGCCTTTATCATATTTCTCGTTGATACTTTCCAGCATTCCACGTTTGGTGTAATCCTGACGGATTAGGTATAAGGTAGCATCGGCATATTTCACCAGGTTCATAGCGTCGGCTACGATCCCTATTGGCGGGGTATCCAGGATGATATAATCGTATTTTTGTTTCAATTCCTCCATCAGCACCTCCATGTGATCTGTCATTAGCAACTCGGAAGGATTCGGAGGAATAGGTCCTGCCGTGATCACATCCAGATGCGGGATCTTGCTCTTTTGGATGATCTCGTCTAAAGTATTATTTCCTATCAGGTAATTCACGACTCCAGCTTCATTTTTAAGTTCGAAATCATCAAATATCTTGGGCTTACGTAAATCCAGACCTACCAGAACGGTTTTGCGCTCGCTAAGCGCGAATACGGTTGCCAGGTTCATGGCACAAAAGGTTTTTCCCTCACCCGAAACCGAGGAGGTAATCAATACGGTTTTAGAGCCGGTAACTCCCTGTTTTTTATACATGAACTGCAAACTACTCCGCAGTCCCCGGAAACTCTCAGCGATCGCCGACTTTTGCTTGGTGAAAACCACCAGGTTGTTTTCAGATTTATTCTTCCCTATAAGTCCCAGAATTGGGATAGGCGATAACCTGGTGACTTCCTGGGCATTGTGAATATTGGTGTTTAAAAATACAAGCAGAAATACAAAAGTAAGCGGGATCACTCCTCCAACCATTAATGCCATTACGTAATTAAGTTGAGTATTGGGGCCAATTTGTCCGCCGCCGGTATCTTTGGCGTTGTCTATTACCATTACATCACTCACATTCGCTGCTTTTACCAGTCCTGCTTCACTGCGTTTCTCCAGGAACATGTTATAGGTTTTCTCGCTAATGCTATATTTACGCTGAATCTTTAGTAAATCCTGTTCCTCCTGCGGAAGTTTCCTGATTTCAATTTCAGCCTGCGCTATCTGGTTGTTAATATCTCCCAGTTCACGCCTTAACAATCCTGTGGAAGAAGTAATGTTTTCAAGCAATACCGATTTAACCGAATTGATTTGTCGGTCAATATCTGCAAAAACTGGAGAGTTTTCTTTTAAGGAGTATTGATATTTGTTGCGCTCTTCAGCTAAAGCCAGGATACGTCCAACTCCGCTAACGATACTTCCTTCTGCGATCCCTGCTACAGAAGGCGCTGGCACACTGTTGTAATCATTCCGGGTTTGCAGGTAGGATTCCAGGGTGCTGTAATACGCGAGTTGCCTTTTGATATCCTCCTTCCGTACATCCAGGGTGGAAAGTTTCCCTGAAATTTCGGAACTTTCCGCAGAGATATCAAGGATGGAATTTTTATTTCTGAAGATATTTAATTCGTCCTCCACCAATTGTAGTTCCCGGGATTTCACATTAAGACTGCTATCTATAAACCGAATAGTCTTGGTGGCAAACAGGTTTTTTCGCTCAAGCATGTTCTGACTTAATACAGCAACCGTTCCGTTTAAATAATCGACGATTTGAGCTTTGTTATCCCCGGTTAAGCTAAGTCTTAAGACCGATGAATTTTGAGATTCCGGATTGACCGAAATTCCCTTGTAACGTGCTGCAATCCCATCAAAATTTTGAAAGTTTATATAAAAAGGTTTTCCGGGCTGCAGTGCCTGGTTGGACCTATTCACCACTCCCCGGAAAAATGGAAGGCTAATTGGTTCCCCAACTTTAAAATCCCTACTAAAATCCATTGGCTCAAGACTCATACTTCCCCCCTCTTTGGTGCCGTAGTTGAAGGTGTTTATAGTGGCTGGAACCGAAGCTTTTAGATTAAATGTGCTTTCGTCTTTGAAAGTAATGGTGATGGGGAGGCCTATTGCCTGTGCACTTGCGGTATCTGCTTCCACGGTAAACGGTGTGAATCCATAGGCATTCACACGCTGGTACTCCCCGTCCTGCAAATAACTAATATAGTATTGCAGCCGCTCTACAACCTCTTCATTATGAGAGCGGGAACGCAAAATCGTAATCGCGGTATTCACCTTATCTGAAGTTCCTCCCCAGTTGAAGGTAAGGCTGGTATTGGAGGTGAAAAATGGATTTTGATCGTCCTTAATGGAAATGGAATTCCCCAGTTGGTAAACCGGCAGTTTACGCACGTTGTTATAATAGGCAACCGCCAGACTTATTCCTACAGAAACCAGGATAAGTTGCCAGTAACTAATGACTTTGAGCACAAAGCCCTTAAAGTCGAAAGTGGAACCTACATCGGATATGTGATCATCTTCATTTGCCATTTTAGCGGGTAAATATTAGAATGCTTGTGGTCAATAATGTTACAATAGAAACAATGGTTCTAAAAGATTCCAGACCCGTTGTACCAAGTCCTAGTGATTTTTGAGGTAATGGATTCACCAGGATAAGGTCATTGGGTTGAATATAATAATACGAACTTTTGGTCGCATCGATATTGGTTAAATCTATACTTTGGATCTCCTCCCGGGCCCCGGGATATTGCCGAATGATCTTAACATCGGTCATATCGCCAAATTCTGTAATTCCCCCGGCATTCGCTACCGCTTCCATGATACTAACCTGCTCCTTATAAATCACCTGGCTTCCGGAACCTATTTCTCCTAAAGTGGTATACCGTATCCCAGCCAATTTTACGGTTACAAAAATATTTGCTTCATCTTTAAAATATTGATCCAGCAATTCCTGCTCTACCTTTTCCCTAACCTCCTGAACGGTGAACCCCAGTACATTGATCTCTCCCAAAGTTGGAACACGGATATTTCCGTGGAGATCTACCGTAAATCCGTCATAATACATTCGTTCTTCACCGGTAGCATTTGCATTGGCGTCATTGATAGGATTAAACATTCCAACCAGTTCCTGATCCAACGCTTTTACACGAATGCTCAAAAGGTCGTTTACCTGGATGCGATATGGTTTTTGAAGTCGCTGAATGGTAATAACACTGTCCACAGCAGCTTCATTCGCCTGTAAATAGGTAATTTTTTTAGTAGGAATACAAGAGGTAAAACTTAGTATTACCAGTAAAATGCAAACTATGGATTTATATTTCATAAAGGGGGCTCACTATTAAGCTTACAAATCTAAGGCAACACAATTAAAACTTTCATGTTTCAAAGCCGGCGCTACTACAAGCAAAAACCGGGTTCCCGGTTTATTTACAGAGTTCCGGTGGCGCTTTATTCCGCCTTAAAAGTACTCTAAGTAAAACAAATATAAGTGTTGTATGCTAATAATAAAACTATTCTACTTTTATCCCGGAAAAATCTGTCTATTTTTGCAAAAAAATTATTCTGTGAATTACCTATCGGTTGAAAATGTTGCTAAATCTTTTGGAGAACTTAAGTTGTTCTCAAATATCTCCTTCGGAATAAATGAAGGTCAAAAAGTTGGTTTCGTCGCCAAGAACGGCACGGGAAAAACCACCTTGCTTCATATCCTTGCCGGTACTGAAGCCCCCGATGATGGCCGGGTGGTTTACCGGAAAGACATTACATCTGCCTTTCTTGCCCAGGAACCTGATTTGGATCCAAAACTCACCGTGGAAGAAACCATTTTTGCCGGAGATAACGAAACCCTGAAAGTGATTGCCCGGTATGAAAAAGCTCTTGAAAATCCAGATGATGCCGAGGCTTACCAAAGAGCCTTCGAGGAAATGGATATGCTCCAGGCCTGGGATTTTGAAACCCAGTATAAGCAGATTCTTTTTAAACTAAAACTGGAAGAACTTGATAAGTTAGTTGGAGAACTCTCCGGTGGACAAAAGAAACGTTTGGCCCTGGCCAATATGTTGCTGCACAAACCCGATTTTATTATCATGGATGAACCTACCAACCATCTGGATCTGGATATGATCGAATGGCTGGAGGAATATTTCAGAAAAGAAAATTTCACCATTTTCATGGTCACGCACGACAGGTACTTCCTGGAGCGTGTTTGTAATGAGATCGTGGAACTGGAAGACGGACAACTTTATACCTATAAAGGAAATTACTCCTACTACCTCGATAAAAAAGATGCCCGCATAGAGCTGGATCAAACCAATACAGATAAAGCCAAGCAACTTTTTAAAAAAGAACTGGACTGGATGCGCCGCCAGCCCAAAGCAAGGACAACCAAGTCTAAATCCAGGATCGATGATTTTCACGAGATCAAGGATCGGGCTTCTAAACGCCGGAATGACCACCAGGTACAACTGGAAATAAATATGGAGCGCCTTGGGAGCAAGATTGTGGAACTTCATAAAATCTCCAAGAGCTATGAAGACAAACAACTGCTGGATGGTTTTGAATACAACTTCCAAAAGGGAGAACGAATTGGGATTATAGGCAAGAACGGAACAGGAAAATCCACCTTTCTAAATATCTTAACCGGGAAGATAAAACCCGATTCCGGAAAGGTGATCATTGGGGATACCATCAAGTTTGGATATTATACTCAGGGAGGAATACAGGCAAAACCAGGGCAGAAGGTGATTGATGTCATCAAGGAATTTGGGGAGTACATTCCGCTTGCAAAAGGAAGACAAATTTCTGCAGGGCAACTGCTGGAACGATTCTTATTCGATCGCAAAAAACAATATGATTTTGTGGAGAAATTAAGCGGTGGTGAACGAAAGCGATTGTATTTGTGTACCGTGCTTATCCAGAATCCCAATTTCCTTATTCTTGATGAACCTACCAACGATCTTGATATAGTAACCCTAAACGTGCTGGAGAATTTCCTTTTAGACTTCCCTGGTTGCCTGGTAGTGGTCTCTCACGACCGGTATTTCATGGATAAGATCGTGGATCATCTCTTTGTTTTTAAAGGCAATACTGAAGTTCAGGATTTCCCCGGAAATTATTCCGATTACAGGGAATATGAAGCCAGTCAAACTGCTGAGGCCAACGCTTCTCAAAAAGCTGAAGTTCCCGTTGAGAAAACAAAAAAATCAACAAACGATTCCAACGGCTTGACTTACAATGAACAGAAGGAATTTGGAAAACTGGAGAAAGAGATCCTGAATCTGGAAAAGAGAAAGGAAAAACTTCAACAGAAATTCTTAGAAAACCTCAGCGGAAAACAGATTGATGAGGCTTCCCTGGAACTTCAAAAAGTGATGGATGAGATCGAGACAAAAACCGAACGCTGGTTTGAATTGGGAGCAAAAGTGCAGTAAGGCAACAAGAAAGTTAGGTAAAAGCCCGACAGAATGGATAAGTAAAGATGCAAATAATAAAAAGGTGCCTTAGCAGGGCGTTTCCTTTTAAAAAACGATGCACCAAATAATCGCCTATATAAAATTCCTCCTAAAATCCACCAATCAGCATGGAGTGCACTCCCCATTTGTATATAATTTGCTTACCAAATCCCTCTACAAAACAGAGAAAAGACCGGCTTTTAAAACAATTCGTGCTTATATAAAAGCAGTACGATTGGATAACAGGATTATTTCTATAAAGGACTTTGGAGCCGGAAGCAGGGTGTTTAATTCGAATGAGCGAAAAGTTTCCGATATCGCCAAAAATGCAGCAATCTCTTCAAAAAGGGCACTTTTACTAAACCGGCTCACATCATATTTGAACATTGAAACCGCTTTAGAACTGGGAACTTCGTTAGGGATCTCCTCTACCGCTATCACTGCCGGAAATCAGATAAAACTTACCACCCTGGAAGGCTGTCCCGAAACCTCCAATATTGCCCGGGAGTACTTTAAAAAGTTTGGATTAAATACCATTACTTTGAAAGTGGGAAATTTTGATGAGCTCCTTTCCGAAGAACATTGGAGGATAGAAATTAAAGATGTAACGCCGGCGTTGGAACACCAGAAAAAACAACATTCTTTGGATCTCATTTATTTTGATGGGAATCACCAAAAGGAGGCCACTTTAATCTATTTCAACCAGCTACTCCCGCTCGCTCACAACGATTCCGTTTTTATATTTGACGATATTCACTGGTCGAAGGGAATGGAAGAAGCCTGGGAAGAGATTAAAGCGCATCCCAGCGTACGGGTTAGTATAGATTCATTTTTTTGGGGACTGGTTTTCTTCAGGGAAGAACAGGAAAAAGAGCATTTTACACTAAGATTGTAACAAATGATATAAATCTACGTCATATAAACACTACAAAAAATCAGAATCAGGATATGAGCAAGGTTATTGAATTACGAACTATCACCAGGGATTTTCCTCTTGGGCATGAGATCATCAAAGTTTTAAAGGGAATTAATCTGGATATTGAACGTGGGGAATATGTTGCTTTTATGGGACCGTCGGGTTCAGGAAAATCTACGCTGATGAATTTACTGGGGTGCCTGGATACCCCAACTTCAGGAAGCTATATTCTGAATGGAAATGATGTGAGTAAAATGAGTGATGATGAACTGGCTGAAATTAGGAACAAAGAAATTGGTTTTGTATTTCAAACCTTTAACCTCCTGCCCCGCACCACCGCCCTGGAAAATGTGGCTTTACCAATGGTGTATGCCGGAGCATCCAAATCTGCCCGTACCGAACGCGCAAAAGAAGTATTGACAAACGTTGGCCTGGCAGACAGGATGGATCACAAACCCAATCAGCTTTCCGGAGGGCAGCGACAAAGGGTTGCAGTTGGCCGCGCCCTGGTTAACAAACCTTCCATCATTCTTGCCGATGAACCTACCGGAAACCTGGATTCTATTACCTCTTTGGAAATCATGCATTTATTCGATGAGATCCACGCAGCCGGAAACACCGTGATCCTGGTAACTCACGAGGAAGAAGTCGCTAGGCACGCACACCGGATCATTCGACTAAGGGATGGAGTTATTGAAAGCGACGAAAAAAAGGAAATCATAGTTCCATAATCACCCTTTCCTGCAATTTGGCAAACTTTTCTTATCTTAGATAAAATTCATCTCACAATGATAGATTTTGATCAGGAAACCTGGATCTATTTAGCCCTTATCGCCATAGCCGTTATTTATTTTATTTGGAACAGCAGTAGATTAAAACAAATTAGAAAAGACCGCAAAAATCAGAATTTCAGGAAACGCTACCTGGAGCGGAAGCGCACTAAAGATCCTCTCCAAAAGCGGGGAAAAAAGAAGAGTAACAATTGAAAAGACCTGGTTATTAAAATGACTGCCGCAGGTTCAATCAATGAAAAAATCTCTACCCCTTCACTAGGCATTAAAAGCAGCCCAAATTCCTTACCCGCTGTTAATCTTTTTTCAACCGAACATTGGTTTAGTTCCTACCCGGAAAAGCATAAGTTTTACGAACCTTCATATCTGCCGGCTATTTTCTATCTTTGAGCAAAAGAAGCAGAAAAGCAATAAAATATACAGATGAAAATATATACAAAAACCGGGGACAAAGGCACAACTTCACTTTTTAGCGGAACCCGCGTTCCCAAACATCATATCCGGATAGAGAGCTACGGAACCGTAGATGAACTCAACTCCCATATAGGATTGGTTAAAGACCAGGAAATACAACCGGAAACCCGTGAAATCCTGAATAGGATACAGGACCGTTTATTTACCATAGGATCTACTATGGCCACCGAACCCGAAAAAGCCACCTTAAAAAGTGGCAAAAAGCGCCTTAACATTCCTGAAATTTCCGAAGAGGATATTTTGCTATTAGAAAATGAAATGGATAAAATGAATGAAGTTTTACCTGAAATGACTCATTTCGTATTGCCTGGGGGTCATCCAGCAGTGTCATTCTGTCACATAGCACGCTGCGTCTGCCGTCGCGCAGAGCGTATGGCTACAGCGCTTTATGAAATAAGCCCTTTTAGCGAACTGGTATTAAAATATTTGAATCGTTTGAGCGATTACCTCTTTGTGCTGGCACGGAAATTGTCCAAAGACTTAAACGCAATTGAGGTGAAATGGATTCCCGAAAAAGGAATATAAAGACCTTTTTGCTGCCTCTGGATTGTCTTTAATTAATCTGATTTTAACAATTTAGATTATGTTCTTAAAATTATTGGTGAAATAATAGATTTTTTACTTGCCTATTAGCATAAAAAAATTATTTTTGCAAAAATTAAAACCTGATTAATCAATGTATTGGACTTTAGAACTTGCATCCTACCTTAGCGATGCCCCCTGGCCGGCAACAAAAGATGAATTGATTGACTATGCCATCCGGACAGGTGCTCCGTTGGAAGTAGTGGAAAACCTTCAGTCTATTGAAGATGAAGGTGATTCGTATGATTCAATTGAAGAAATTTGGCCCGATTATCCTACCGATGAAGACTATCTTTGGAACGAGGATGAATATTAAAAAAGCATAAAGCAAATATTAAAAGGTCTCAAATTTGAGGCCTTTTTTTTGCTTACATTTGAACTTTATAAAACACAAAAAAACTATGAGTTTTTTAGATTCTGTACTAAAAGTATTTGTTGGCGATAAATCCAAAAAAGACGTCAGTGAATTACAGCCCATCGTGGAGAAGATCAAAGCACTTGAAAAGGAATATGAAGCGCTTAGCCTTGACGAACTCCGTGAAAAAACAACTTTTTTTAAGAATAAGATCACCGAAGCTACACGGGAAATAAAAGAGAAAATTGAAAGCCTTACCAAAGAGGCCGATGCTTCTAATGACATCACCCGGAATGAGGATATCTATGCTGAAATTGATTCTTTGAAGGATAAGATGTACGGCATTTCTGAAGCGGTTCTAAATGAGATCCTGCCCGATGCTTTTGCAACGGTTAAAGAAACTGCGAAACGATTCTTTCATAACCCCCAGCTAAAGGTAACAGCAAGTGCTTTCGACCGGGAAATTTCAGCAGAGAAGGATTACGTTAACCTTGATGGAGATCACGCAATTTGGAATAATTCCTGGGATGCCGCCGGAAAACCCATCACCTGGGATATGATACATTACGATGTTCAGCTTATTGGTGGGGTGGCGATGCACCAGGGAAAGATCGCAGAGATGCAAACAGGGGAAGGTAAAACCCTTGTTGCAACATTACCAATGTATCTTAACGCACTAACCGGGAAAGGTGTACACCTTGTTACTGTGAACGATTACCTTGCAAAAAGGGATAGCGCCTGGATGGCACCCATTTTTCAATTTCACGGTCTTACGATAGATTGTATCGATTACCACAGACCAAACTCTGCTGCCCGAAGAAAAGCGTATAATGCAGATATCACCTATGGTACAAATAACGAATTTGGATTTGATTATTTGAGGGACAATATGTCCCATGCACCTGATGACCTTGTACAACGCCCACATAATTACGCTATCGTAGATGAGGTGGATTCGGTTTTGGTGGATGATGCACGTACTCCGTTGATTATTTCCGGACCAATTCCAAAAGGGGATATTCATGAATTTGAAGTTCTGAAACCGGCAATTGCAAATATTGTTGAAGTTCAGCGACAACATCTTACAAAAATTTTAGCCGAAGCCAAGAAACTTATCGCTGCCGGGAACACCAAGGAAGGTGGATTACAGTTGCTGAGAGTATTTAGAGGTTTACCAAAAAACAAAGCACTCATAAAGTTCTTGAGTGAAGAAGGAATAAAACAACTGCTTCAAAAAACTGAAAATCAGTATATGGCAGACAACAACCGTGAAATGCCTAAGGTTGATGAGGAGCTGTATTTTGTAATTGAAGAAAAGAACAATCAAATAGATCTTACAGATAAGGGAATTGAATTCCTTTCCGGAAAAGAAGATCCGGATTTCTTTGTGATGCCGGAAATTGGGATGGAAATTGCCAAAATTGAAAATAAAGGCCTTGAAAAAGAAAAAGAAGCCGAGGATAAAGAAGAGTTATTCCGTGAATACAGCATAAAAAGCGAACGTATACACACCATGAGACAACTCTTAAAAGCCTACACGCTGTTTGAAAAAGACACCGAATATGTTGTTATAGAGAACAAGGTAAAGATTGTAGATGAACAAACCGGACGTATTATGGAAGGGCGTCGTTACAGCGATGGATTGCATCAGGCTATCGAGGCGAAGGAAAATGTAAAGATCGAGGATGCCACTCAAACTTTTGCCACTGTTACCCTTCAGAATTATTTCAGAATGTACAGAAAACTTTCGGGGATGACGGGTACCGCAGTAACAGAAGCGGGTGAACTTTGGGAGATCTATAAACTGGATGTGGTAGAAATTCCTACCAACCGCCCTATCGCAAGACAGGACAAGGAAGACCTGGTTTATAAAACAAAACGAGAAAAATTCAATGCGGTAATCGATCAGGTTACAGAACTTTCAAATGCCGGAAGACCGGTTCTTATTGGTACTACCTCCGTGGAAATTTCAGAATTGCTGAGCAGGATGCTTAAGCTTCGGAATGTTCCTCATAACGTATTGAACGCAAAACTGCATAAAAAAGAAGCCGATATCGTTGCCCAGGCAGGACAATCGGGAATCGTTACCATCGCCACCAACATGGCAGGTAGGGGTACGGATATTAAATTAAGTAAAGAAGTTAAGGAAGCCGGCGGTCTGGCCATTGTAGGTACAGAAAGACACGATTCCAGACGTGTGGACAGGCAGTTACGTGGTAGGGCGGGTCGCCAGGGAGATCCGGGAAGTTCCCAATTCTTTGTCTCATTGGAAGACAACCTGATGCGTTTATTCGGATCGGAAAGGATTGCCAAACTCATGGACCGTATGGGTCTTGAAGAAGGGGAAGTGATCCAACATTCCATGATTTCCAAGTCTATTGAGCGGGCCCAGAAAAAAGTGGAGGAAAACAACTTTGGAGTTCGTAAGCGTTTGCTGGAATACGATGATGTGATGAACGCCCAAAGAGAGGTGATCTACAAGCGTCGTTACCATGCATTATTTGGCGACCGATTGAAAGTGGATATCGCCAATATGATCTATGACACTTCCGAAGTGATCACAGAAAACAATAAGGTTGGTACAGATTATAAGAATTTTGAATTTGAACTCATCCGATATTTTTCTATGAGTTCCCCTGTTTCCGAAGAGGAATTCGAGAAAATGAGTGTTCAGGCCATCGCCGGGAAAGTTTACAAGGCAGCTTATGAGCATTATCAGCAAAAAATGGAGCGTACTTCCAAACTTGCCTTTCCTATTATCAAGCAGGTTTATGAAGATCCATCCAATAACTTTGAAAGGATCGCAGTTCCTTTTACAGATGGAAACAAGAGCCTTCAGGTAGTTACAAATCTTGAAAAAGCTTATGAATCTGAAGGAAAGCAACTCACAAAAGATTTTGAGAAAAATATAACCCTTGCTATCATTGATGAGTCCTGGAAAACGCATTTGCGTAAGATGGATGAATTAAAACAAAGCGTACAGCTGGCCGTTCACGAGCAAAAAGATCCTTTATTGATCTATAAATTTGAAGCTTTTGAATTATTTAAAGTGATGCTGGATAAGGTAAACAAAGATGTGATTTCCTTTTTATTCAAAGGCGAAATCCCAGAAGGCAACACTTCCAATATCCAGGAAGCACGGCAGCCTAAACAAAGGGAAAAAGTAGAAACCAATAAAGAGGAGATCCAGAATTTGGATGAGCGGGCGGCACAAAGCCGTGCTGCAGGACAACGCCAGCAGCAACGGCCGCAGGTAACCGAAACCATAGTACGGGAACATGCCAAAATTGGTAGAAACGATAAGGTTACATTGAAAAATGTAATGACCGGGGAAAACAAATCCATGAAATACAAACAGGCTATTCCTCTTATTGAAAAAGGAGATTGGGTTTTAACAGGAACTCAGGAATAGTTTTAAAACATATTGATTTAATTAAGAGGCCGTCTAAAAACATTTTTTAGACGGCCTCTTACGCTTACTATACTCTTTTGAATGAAAATTTAACTTATTTTAGCTTCTGAAAAATAATAACATCAATGAAGAATTACCGAATCGAAATTAAATGGGCACTAATTTTTACGATCGTTGGATTATTATGGATGGTTTTTGAAAAAGCAATGGGATGGCATTCGGAGAACATAGCAAAACATCCACTTTACACCAATCTCTTCGGAATTTTGGCTATCCTGATCTATTTTCTGGCATTGAGGGATAAACGAAAAAATTTCTATGAAGGATTGATCACCTGGCGCCAGGGATTTGTTTCGGGAATACTGGTTACCGTTATCATAGCTTTGCTTACGCCGCTTTCACTTTATATCACACACCAAGTTATAAGTCCAGAATATTTTAGCAACATAATCGAGTATAGTACTGAAAACAATAGGATGAACCGCAATGATGCCGAAGCTTTATTCAATTTAACATCCTACATTATACAGGGAACTTCCTGGGCACTGGTAATGGGAGTAGTAACTTCAGCTATTGTAGCATGGATAATACGCACTAATAAGGAATAGAATCTCTCACTTTATTTTTCACTTTTTTCAAGAGAAAAATTCTAATGAATCTTCAATAATAAATTCGGATCGGGGCAATTTTTAAGGTAAAGATCAAGATCTTCTTTGGCTGCCACTCCGGGATAATCTCCACTCCATCCCTGTAAATCTTGAATTATTTGAAAATGAAGGTGCGGTGCATAATCTCCGTTCACTTTGGTAGATCCCAGTTCCGCTATTTTATCTCCTGCTTCCACAATTTGTCCAAAGCACAGATTTTTAATAGATTTCCGGGTTAAGTGCCCGTAAAGCGTATAAAAAGTCCGTTCCCCTATAATATGTTCTAAAATAATAGTAGGCCCGTAATTCCCCAGCCCCTCATTATCCTGAAAACTGTGAACTGTTCCATCCAGGGGTGCTAAAACAGCTGTTCCGGCTTCGCTCCAAAGATCTAAACCAATATGGATATTTCTAGGGGATGCTGTTTTATCATCGTTGAAAATAATGCTCCGCTCGTAAAAATTCCTTTTTTCATTATAACCGCCAAAGGCAACTTTTGCTTTCTTTTTGGATAAAAACTGCTCAATACCTTTTTTAATTTCACCAGAGGAAGGAATTTTAATGTTCTTTAATTCCTTGCTTACTTCAGACAAGTCGATATGCACATAATCCGCCTGCTTAAATTTCGTATCTAAAACAGGCGTGAAGTCTGTGAAACATTCTTTTATAAAATCGGAAAATCTGGTATTAGGCATAAGTTCTTTTTTTCAAAAATAACTTATTTTATTTCAATTTTACTAAAACTTGCGTTAATGGAAATACTTCTTTTTCCGTTAGTAGATTTATAAAAACCGTTCAACATTTGGTCGTCGTAAGATTTGGTTGCTTTCACCGTGGCAACCTTTGGATACTCTATACTGCTTTGAGTTCCTTTGTAGTTAAAATTTAGGGCGGCATCAGGGATTGAAAGCCTTAAATCGCTATTTTTAAGCGTAACATCAAGATTTTTAAAATCCGGATGAAGTTTCCCAATGTTTAGCTCGCCAAAAGTCCCGGATAAGATACCAATTTCTGTGATCTCCGCTATATTCACATCGCTGGAGTTAGAATTCAGCTTAATACTTTTAGCTTTCTTAATCACACAATCCTGAACATAACTGGTATTCAAAACCCCGTAATTCCATTGGGAAACAGTAATTGGTGAATACGATACTTTTACCTCCGTATTCTCGCCATCTATTATATCTGCTGAAAATTTACTGTGAGAAATATTGGCTTTCAGGTTGCTCGTACGTTGGCCTAGTTTAACCTCCCCATGCCGTATTTCCAAATTTAAATTGGCATTGGCAGGGACTTTTATCCTGAGCGTACGAACCGTATTTCTGGGATTCCTGGAATTTGGATTTTTTGGAGCAACAGAATTTTCCTTAAACTCCATTCCCCTTGCTATATTTTCTCCTAATTGCTCCATTTTCGAACCAAAATTCTCTGCCCAATGTTCCATTTGCTCTTCGAATTTCCCTTCGTTTAAGGCCATTTGGCTTTCTACATTTTTTTCCCAGACTGCAGCATTCTTCTCAAACTGCGCAGCCCATTTCTCCATGGACTTCTCAAAGTCCTTTCCGAAATTGGTTTCCACCTTTTTTTCCCATTTTTTCATATACTTTTCACCATCCTTTTGATATGCTTCATAATCGAAATGAAGATTTCCCATTTTAGCGGCAAAATCTGGAGGGAGTGGTGGATTTGCTGCAAGATTTTCCAGCATTGGAGCGACCATTTCGGTCATTATGGGAGCGATCAATTGTTGTAGATTCCCCATAAAATCGCCCATTCCGGCCATATCCATTTCCTCGCTCCAGGAAACTCCACCGCCCGAAGTAATACTCACTTCGCGAAGATCTCCGGAAGTTTCCAGATTCCAGGATTTCAGTTGCATTTTAGCTTCCTCTGGAGTAAGGTTTCCTGAATCCAGCAGTGCCTCTATTACAACCTGATCTTTATCCCAATGTTCTACAATAACCCTTGTATACCGTGAGTCGATATTTACCTTAACATCTTTATTGGTGTTATAGGTTTTTTCAAGTTTTTTGGATTGTGAAAATGTCGTTGCACACGCAAGGAGCAACAATATTATAGAGAAATTAAGCCTTAAGGTCTTCATAACTATTGGTTTTAGATTTTTTGATTTCGTTTAATTTGATTTTTAACCTGCGTAACAAGTCGAGTCTAAGTTGTAAGTTGGATACCATAGCTTCAATAGTTTGCTCATTAGGGCCGGTTTCATTCAACTCTGCATTAAGTCGTTGATATTCTTTATCGAGTTCTTCAAGCTCCAGCATAAAGGCATCTATAAGTGCTTTATTGTCATTATTGATTCCGAGATTGGCCAGCTCTAAATTTATGCCGGCCAGATAATAAGTCTCGATCTTCTTAAATTCCGGAGAAATATCACTTAACTGAAATCCATTTTCCTGAATTTCCTTCAGGGAATCTTTCTCTTTCAAAGTATTGACCAGAGGAATTTCATTTCCAGGATCTCCTGGAGTATTCCAGAAGAAAAGTCCCACTCCTAAAGCAACTATGAGTACCACAGCGATCTTCCGGTAAAAATAAAAGCTTCCTCTGGTTGCTTGAGGCAATTCTTTCTCCAGTTTTGACTCAAAGCGTTTTTGGTGACCCTTGTTCAATTTCTCGGTTGATTGGAAATCATCATTTTTGAATAGTTCCCTAATATCCTGTGCCATTTTTATTTTTTTTTAATTCGTCTTGTAATTTTCTTTTCCCCCGATGGATCAGGGTACGTGAAGCTACCTGAGTGATAGATAAGATCTCTGAGATCTCTTCATGATCATAACCTTCTATGAGATATAAAATCAAGGGATATTTATATCTTTCCGGTAATGAATCTATGCTTTGTTTCACTTCCTGAATGCTAATTCCGTCTTCGACCTGCCAATCCTCATCTTCCTCCACAGTACCTATTATATGCTCATTTAAAGCTACCAGCTCCATCTTTTTTGACTTCAGCTTATCTATGCATTTATTGATCACAATCCGCTTTAGCCAGGCTCCAAATGCCACATCTCCATTGTACTGATGCAGTTTTAGAAAAGTTTTTATAAAGGCTTCCTGCATCGCATCTTCAGCTTCAAAAGGATCTTTCAAAAATCTAAGGGCAACTATGAACATTCCTGCACTGTAGCGGTTATAGAGCTCCAATTGTGCTCTCCTGTCATTGGCCCGGCATTTTTCTATAATCAGATCCATGGAAAAACAAGGTTTTGGTTAGCTGGTTTATTAAAAGACGATAAAAATATCCTTCTGTTGCAAAAATTACTCAATTAATTTATATCAATTAAAAATCAAGAACCTCGGGGCAAGCCCGCCCGACCGGTACGGGCAGGCCTCCGGGAATTAAACCCTCAATGAAGGATTAAACGAAGATCAAATACGATATCTTAGATCCTGAAAGATTTGGCATACTTTTGGAATTTAAGTGATTGTTGAACAAAGATTTAGAAAATGAATAAAAGATATAAATTGATATTAAAGATTGCCGGGATTGTCCTAATAATAATTTTGGGCGCCTTATTTTTTAAGGAATATGCTGTTAAAGCGCATAGTCCGGAGGAAACGGTTGTCTATCAGGACGAATCCCTGGAACTTGAGATTTTTTATAACAGGCCATCCAAGAAAGAGCGGGAAATTTTTGGGGGATTGGTCCCCTATGGAGAAGTTTGGAGAACGGGTGCCAATGAGGCCACAACATTTTTAACCAATGAAGAACTTTTGGTTGATGGTTCTGTTTTAAAGCCTGGAAAATATACCTTGTGGACCATTCCTATGGAAGATTCATGGAAGTTAATCTTCAATTCCCAAATGTACCCCTGGGGAATCGATCTGGATGGCAAGGCATATCGGGATCCTCAATTTGACGTTTTAATCCTGGAGGCTCCAACCTTAAAACTTAAGGATACCCTGGAGCAGTTTAGTATCTATTTTGAAAAATATAACGAACTTGTTTTTCTCAATCTTGCCTGGGACACCACCAAAATTGAGGTACCTATAAAAACAACAAAAGAAGCACAGAGCGCGCTTCTTTTGTCAAATTAATCCTAATAACAGATTTGTTATTCCTCGTCCAACATAAGGTTAAGGGTAACATCCACATTATCTCTGGTAGCTCTGGAATAAGGGCAGATCTCATGCGCCTCATTTACCAGTTTTTCTCCGGTTTCAATATCAATGTTCGGGATATAGGTATCCAAAATAACCGATAATTGCAAATCATCTTCTTCTGTTTTTCCAATCCCAACAGTTGCGGTTACATTAAAATCTCCAAGATCTACTTTGTGTTTTTTAGCAACCACCTGTAAAGCACTACCGTAACAGGCAGAATATCCGGCTGCAAAAAGTTGTTCGGGATTGGTGTGTTTCTCTCCTTTTCCACCCAAACCTTTAGGCATACTTAGTTTCATATCAAGAACGCCATCATCACTTTTCAGGTGACCTTCCCGGCCTCCTGTTGTGGTAACCTTAGCTTTGTACAATGTCTTCATCTTATTTATTTTTGTTTAACTTTATATAGTTTTCGAAATATACTATCTTAACAAGAGGCTATCAACACAACTATTCATAAATTTGTCCTAAATAAAGTATCACTTTTGACCAAATCCTCCAGTAAATCTGCCCTGCATCAATCAAAAAGCACTCCTGCTTTGCCTCATGTAAACGCAGATTCTATTCAGAAGATCAAAGCTTCCCGAAAAAGGCAATTTTCAGATGAAGAGCTTAAAGATTTGTTGATTTCCGGAAATAAAACCGCGCTTGGAAGAGGTATCACGCTTGTGGAAAGCAATCAGTCCTCACATCAGCAAAGAGCAGAAAAACTCATAGAATCCTGCCTTCCATATGCCCATAAATCTATTAGAATTGGTATTACCGGAGTTCCGGGGGTTGGAAAGAGCACTTTCATTGAAGCCTTTGGTAGCTTGCTGGTGAAATTGGGAAAGAAAGTGGCAGTTTTGGCCGTAGACCCAAGCAGCTCTGTTTCTCATGGAAGTATTATGGGAGATAAGACCCGTATGGAAAACCTGGTTACCGAGGAAAATGCATTCATCAGGCCCTCCCCATCCGGAGATTCATTGGGAGGGGTTGCAAGAAAAACCCGGGAAAGCATAATTCTATGTGAAGCAGCAGGTTTTGATGTAATTTTGATAGAAACCGTTGGGGTTGGACAGAGCGAAACAACCGTACATAGTATGACCGATTTTTTCCTTCTTCTGAAATTAGCCGGGGCCGGAGATGAATTGCAGGGAATAAAGCGTGGAATTATTGAAATGGCCGATGCCATCGTGATTAACAAAGCCGATGGTGATAACCTGAAAGCTGCCCGGGAGGCACGCCTCGAATTTAACAGGGCACTGCATTTATATCCGCCTAAGGCAAGCACCTGGCAACCCAAAGTTTCCCTTTGCAGTGCTTTAGACAATACCGGTATAAGCGAGGTTTGGGAGATGATCAATGAATATAAAAAGCTCACTAAAAAGAACGAATTCTTTGAAAAGAACAGGCACGAACAAAATAAATTCTGGCTGTTACAAACGATCAACGAACATTTAAAGCAGCGATTTTATCAGGATCCACAAATTAAAAAGGCTCTAAAAGACCAATTAACTGCGATTGAAAATAATGAAACTACCCCCTTTGCAGCAGCCAAACTTTTACTAAACTTGCATAATGAATTATGATTTTACCATAATTGTCCCGGTATACAATGAACTGGGCAATTTGAATAGATTAGAGCAACTTTTGAACGCTTATTTTCAAAAGGCATCCCGCCAAACATGTGCTATTCTAATCGATGATGGATCTTCTGATGGAAGCACAGCGCTAATCCGGGAAATTTCCAACCGAAATGAACATATTTATTCAATTATATTTTCTGAAAACTCCGGAAAAGGCGCTGCCCTCAAAGCAGGTTTTGAAGCGGTAAAATCTCCACTTGTAGGATATATGGATGCCGACTTACAGACCCATCCTGAAGATTTTGAAAAATTATTCCCGTTCACCAAAGAATATCAACTCGTAACCGGCTGGCGAAAAGACCGGAAAGATACCGGCATCAAAAAGATTTCTTCCTTAATAGGAAATGGGATACGCGGACTTTTAATCCAGGATCAAATTCACGATTCCGGGTGCCCGTTAAAGGTGATAGACAGTCATTACGCCAAACAAATTCCAATGTTTTCAGGACTTCAGCGATTTATTCCCGCCATGATACTTTTACAGCAAGGAAAGATAAAGGAAGTACCCATCCCCCACTATCCACGGCTGGAAGGCGTTTCCAAATACTCATTTAAAAACAGGTTCCTGGGTCCCCTTATAGATTGCTTTGGATATATTTGGATGAAAAAGACCTATATACGCTATAATATTAAAGAAAAAAAACTCTATTAACCTTACTACAATCATTTACCTGAAGTAAGCGCTCAAAATATGCGAAAGAAGAATATCCTGAGATCCGGTAAATGCCGTTCCGGCAGTAAGCTATAAGTTTGGATCATTTTGAAAATATTTCCTTAATCTATAATGATATATGCTACAGACATTTATCTATAATTACATTTACAAAGATTATCATAATGTTCTATGAACTACGAATTCACGAAAAATATCCCGCTTTACATGAAATATAAGGATTTAAGTACCTCTTTAAAATCCGGCACTCATAATTCAAAAGATCTGTTAGAAAATTATTTTCCACTTTTATGGATGTTTATAAGTAATTTTAACTACAAAGTGATAAAAAAAGATGAGTAGCTGGCAAATTTATAGCATAGGATTTGCAGCACAACTATTGTTTTCCAGCAGACTGATTATACAATGGTTTATTTCTGAAAAACACAAGAAAGTATTAACCCCTTCCATGTTTTGGAAACTTAGCCTAATCGCTTCGTTCCTTCTTTTTGTTTATGGCTATTTAAGAGATGATTTTTCTATAATGCTTGGTCAGGCACTTACCTACTTTATCTATATTCGCAATCTACAATTACAGGGAGAATGGAAAAGGTTCCCTAAATTTTTTCAAATATTTTTATTTCTATTCCCTGTACTGATCGTTATTTATTCATACAATAATAGCACCTACGACCTACAAAAACTTTTTTTCAATGAAGCAATTCCATTTTGGTTATTAACCCTGGGGGTAGCAGCGCAAATAATTTTTAATTTTCGCTTTATTTATCAATGGATCTATTCAGAAAAAATTAAAGAATCTGTACTTCCAATGGGTTTTTGGGTTTTAAGCATAACCGGATCCTTGCTTATTCTGCTATATGCGATTTTTCGAAGAGATCCGGTTTTATTTATAGGTCATATTATGGGAAGTTTTATCTATATCAGAAATATTATTATAATCCGAAAATATGCCAAAATATAATTCCAGGAACTTACCGTATTTACCCTTGCTAATCCTATTTGGGTTATTGCTTTTTTTAGTAAATCTCGATGCCTTGTTTGTAAATATCATGGAGGCCCGCAATTTTATTGCTGCTCGGGAAATGCTTACACATGGAAACTGGATCTTCACCACGATGAATGAGCTCCCACGGTATGAAAAACCACCGCTTCCCACCTGGCTGACCGCGATTTCGGCCGGGTTGTTAGGGTTGGAAAATCTGTTTGCTTATAGGTTGCCAGCCGCTTTAACTTCAATATTTCTGGTAGTGATTTTTTATAAACTTCAGCTTCGGCTCAATATTAAAAAATCATTTGCCTTTGGATCGAGTTTGATATTGATGACTTCCTTTTATATTTTATTTTCCGGAAGAGACGGGCAATGGGATATTTTTACCCACAGCTTTATGGTGGCTTGTTGCTACTTTTTTGTACTGATGCTAACTTCAGAAAAAAATAACATCCTGCATGCCTTGGTTGCCGGCCTTTTCTTTGGAGCCTCTCTTATGAGCAAAGGGCCGGTTTCGCTCTATGCCTTATTTCTTCCTTTTCTTATAAGCTATGGGGTGATTTACAAATTTAAACAACCTGGGGGAAAATGGAAATTATACCTGATCTTTATTCTTACCGGCCTTATTTCAGGCTCATGGTGGACGGTTTATGTGCATTATTATGACCCTGCGGCATTTACCGAAATCGCAGCCCAGGAAAGCTCCCGCTGGTTTAATTATAACGTCCGGCCAATATGGTATTACTGGAGTTTTTTCACCCAAAGCGGCATCTGGACAATACCGGCATTGCTGGGTTTATTTTACTGGTATTTGAAAGGAAAAGTCTCCAATTTAAAAGCCTATAAATTTTATCTTTTATGGACCCTCATCTCTGTAATTCTGCTATCCATAATCCCTGAAAAGAAAAGCCGTTATTTATTGCCGGTATTAATTCCGCTGGCCGTTACCACCGCTTTTTATGTGGAGGTTGTCATAAAGAATTTTAAGCTGAATTTTAGTAAATTAGAACGCTTTCCTGTGTATCTAAACTTCATACTACTTGCTCTTATAGCTTTTGCTGCTCCGGCAATTCTTTACTATACATTGGGAGAGGTAATTCTGGAAAAAAGCGTCGTTTTTGCTAGTTTTAGCCTCGGTATGATCGCTCTTGGCGCATTGTTTATCTACGGAATGATAAAATCCAAAATAAGGCTGCTATTCTGTTTGCAGGCAACGATGATACTTCTTATTATCCTCCTTGGATTTCCCTTTACAAGATTGATAGATCCAGCCAGAAATACCCCTAATATCTCCAATCTAAAGGATATACAGGCTAAAGAAAATGTGAAATTATATGATGCCACAGGGATGCTTCCAGAGTTGATTTGGGAATATGGCAAACCTATCCCTATTATAGACAGCCCGGAAGACATAAGCATGGCGGGAGAAAAATTCGGGGTATTGATAGCTAATGACGATAAAGACCGGAAAGAAGCATTTAAAAATTACAAATTGGAGTTCCGGGGGACCCTGGATCTCAATCCAACTATTTCTAAAGGGAGCAATTCAAGATTGATGAGGGATTTTTATATCGCTAGGAAAAAGTAACTTTAAATCTTCGTATTAAATAGACCTGTAACAGGTATAAAAGATATCCTAAGGAAGCACCTATTAACATCCCGGTAATCACATCGAGTGGGTAGTGAACCCCAACATAGATGCGGCTGTAACTAACCACCAGCGCCCAAAAAAGCATCACATAGATCAATTTAGGATAGGCTTTCTTCAAGATGAGCCCTACAAAGATCGCTAATGCAAAAGTACTGGAGGCATGAGCAGAGAAATATCCAAACCGCCCGCAGCGTACCGCAATATATCTTGCATATTCCATGACGCCTTCCTGCCTGCAAGGTCTTGGACGCTCGAATGCGTGTTTAAAGACATTAGCAAGTTGATCTGTACAGGTTATTAATAAAGCGACCATAACCATTGAAATTATGGTTCCTTTCACCCCATACCTTTTAAAAATAAGATACAATAACAGCGCATAAAGGGGAATTGCCGTCCATTTATCCGTGATCAATAACCAAAACCAATCCCAGGAAGGATTTCCTAGATTATTTAAATACAGGAATAACTTCGTATCTAACTCGAGAATTCTTTCAATCATACATTACTCGTCATAACGGGAAACTTCCCTGTCATAGAATTCACTGGCTTCAGTAATCAAATCTTCTGCAAGAGTTGCCAATTCTTTTTCATCACTTTGATCAAAATCTTCCAGCCATTCTACATCATCGTTTTCAAGATTGATTATAAACCGGGGATATTCTGTATGTATTACAAAAATAGCATCGGGATAATCGGTGTTATCACCTAAAAGGAATTTTGGGAAATCCATAGTTTCTTACTGTTTATTTATTAAATATGATATTATTTTTCTTTAGTATACTCGTGACTGATATTTTTTTAATTCCTGATTATCAACTATTACTTTTGGATCAAAATTAAAAAATATCAATGCCGTTGGAGCAGAATTTGCTTTAATTTTCGGTTGCTGAAGTAGCTGCAGCTAAAACGAGATCTTCCTTCTGAATTAATTTTCTGCTTAAATAATTAAAACGAAAATACAATAATATAGCAGAAGCAGATAATCCTACCAGCAATCCCAGCCAGATTCCCATGCTCCCGAGTTTATCTGCTTTTCCAAAATAAATAGAAACCGGAAATCCTATGATCCAATAGGCGATAAAACAAATAAGCGTTGGGATCTTCACATCCTGCAGCCCTCTTAAAGCTCCCAGAATCACTACCTGTAAACCATCACTTAACTGAAATAATGCTGCAATAATCAACAATTGAGCCGCCAGAATGATCACTTCGCTATTGTCAATATATAGCGTTGGCAACCAGTCTTTTAATAAAATAAATCCAAGTGCAAATAGGGCCTCAATCAAAAACACCAACAAGAAAGTAGAAAGTGCGATTCGCCTTAAATCCTTATAATTTTTCAATCCCTTCTGATTTCCTACCCTTATTGTTGCTGTAACTCCCAGTCCAACCGCGATCATATAGGTCATAGAAGCCAGGTTAAGGGCTATTTGATTTGCCGCCTGCGGATTGGTACCCAGGGTTCCTGCCAGAAGGATTGTTCCTGCAAAGATTGCTACCTCAAAAAACATTTGTAAAGCCGTGGGAAATCCAAGAGCCACAAGGCGTTTGAAAATTGATATTTTAAGAAGCTCCTTTTTACTCCAAATAAAATACTTTCTAAACTTTTTCTTTCTGCGAAGGATCTCCCAAATGAACCACAACATAAAAAACCGGGAAATTAGAGTACCTATTGCCGCTCCCCGAAGTTCCAGCCTTGGAAAAATCCAGATTCCATAGATAAGTAGATAATTAAAGATCACATTCACCACATTGGAGATAAGGATGGCGTACATGGAATATTTGGTTTGTGAAAGTCCGTCGGCAAATTGCTTATATGCCTGGAATATCATAAGCGGGATCATTGAAAAAGCCACAATTTCAAGATATGGAATGGCGAGATCCACCACTTCCGGCGGTTGGTTTAATTGATATAAAACAGGCTTTGCCAGCAAGAGTACCAGAAATAAAAAAATCCCGCTTACGGCACACATCATAATTCCGTGATGAAAATAACTTCTTCCCTTTTCAATATCCCCGGCACCATCCGCCTCGGCAATAAGTGGGGTGATTGCAAAGGAAAATCCTATTCCCAGGGAAAGCGCAATAAAAACGAGGCTGTTTCCAAGGGATACCGCAGCCAAAGGTGCAGCTCCCAATTGACCTATCATCAAATTATCTACCAGGCTAACAAGTACATGTCCCAGTTGCCCCATCATGACGGGAAAGGCGATATGAAGATTTTTCTGAAATTCTCTGGTGTAGGCTACTAATTGCAATTCTTAAATTTTAAGCTGCAAAGATAACAGGATTTGCATGTGGAGAAATTGAAATCCATTTTAATTTTTTTCTTAGGCATTTGCGATTCTGAATGAGCCCTTCCTCTCTTTTTGTCATTCTGAACGAGCTTTTGGGCTAGGAAGAATCCCTACTATAAGTGAGCGGGATGATGTTACAACAAGAGTGTGATAAGTAGTCAGGAGACTTCAAGATGATTCCCGGTTTCTTTCGAAATTGCCGGAGGCGCGAGGTCATGAGACCTTACGCAGCGAAGTTTTATAATGCAAAAAAACTTTCTGATAATTGACGAAACTTAATCCTAAATTTATTTCAGGAGGAGGTTTCTTGAATATCAAAATCCAATTTAAGCTGAAACAATTTCAACCCGACAAAAAACAGCCCTTTTTCGAATAGCTTCTTCTTTAAAATTTTGGTTCCCTATCTACAGGAATTCCTTTTATTCCATATTTATCTACCAGGTAAATAAGCGAAGTCATGGTAGCAGCACCAAGTTCCAGTTCCCTTTTGTTGATATGTTCAAAAGTGTCATTGTCTGAATGGTGATGATCAAAATACCGCTGAGAATCTGGACGCAATCCGGCCAGAACAGTAGTTCCTCCTCGCAACGGACCAATATCGGCTCCGCTTCCGCCTCTGTCGAACTGATGAATAAGATATGGCTTAAACAACTCGTTCCAGCTTGTTATTTGTGCAAATTGTGCATCATCGGCTTCGAAGGAAAAACCTCTGGGAGTGAATCCACCGGCATCACTTTCTAAGGCAAAAATGTGATTTTCATTCTTTTCTTTTGCCACCTCAGCATATTTATTTCCTCCGCGAAGACCGTTTTCCTCATTCATAAATAATACCACCCGGATGCTGCGTTTTGGCTTTAATCCTATTTCTTTCAAAAGCCGTAGTACCTCCATGGATTGCACCACTCCAGCACCATCATCATGTGAACCATCTCCCAGATCCCAGGAATCAAGATGTCCCCCTACCACAATGATCTCTTCCGGAAATTCACTTCCGGTAATTTCTCCAATTACATTATAAGACAAAACATCTTGAAATTGCTCCGAATTCAGTTTAAAATATAGTTTTATATCTTTTTGAATCTTTAAAAGTCCGCTTAAATATTCAGCATCATTGGTGCTTATTGCAGCAGCAGGAATCCTTTGAGAAACAGGAAGTTCCCCATAGCTCATAGTACCGGTATGTGGAAAATCATCCAGCCGCAGGTTCAAAGATCGTACGATCACACCTACTGCACCATATTTGGCAGCTTCCGCCGCTCCGGAATAGCGCTGATCTACACAACCTCCGTAGGCTTCAAAAGTATTGATTAAATCTGCTCTCATAGGCCGGTTATAAAAAACGATCTTCCCTTTTACCTGTTCCTCTCCATACCTTTCCAGATCTTCAATACCCTGCACTTCCAGAACCTCTGCTTTTGTACCTCCGTTTGGAGTAGCCACAGATCCTCCCAAAGCGGTAATGTTGATATCTCTTGTGCTGCCGGGAGTTGACTCCACATAAGCATATTCCTTGGCTCCCCTAACCCATTTTGGAACCATCACAGGTTGCAGCCAAACGCTATCAAGTCCGAGTTTTTCCAATTCCTTTTTAGTATATTCCACTGCCCGCTGAGCGTTTGATGATCCTGAAAGCCTGGGTCCTATTTCATTTGACAAATGGTCCAGCCAGTTATAAGCCTGCCCATTAAGCAAAGCCATATCAAAAACGGTTCGAAGTTTCAGGGAATCTTCAATACCTTTTGTAGACTGTGCGATTGAAGAAAAGGAACAACTAATAAACAAAAAAAGAAGTGATACTATTTTCATTGGTAAATGGGGAATTTAAATATAAAAGCTAAATAACAAATTTCGCAGGATTAAAGCAATCTTTTAAGGTTCATATTCCTTCTCAAGTTGCTCTCTATATTCAGAAAGGTTTTTTAAAATATCGGGAGACAAATCCGGTTCCTGAACGTCTTTATATTTAACTAGTTCTTCAAGAATGATTTTTGCCGTTAGATATCTGGCAGTGGTCTTATCGTTGGAAGGGATAATATACCAGGGAGCATGAGGAAAGGAAGTCCGGGAAATAGCATCCTCATAATATCCCCTGTATTCATCCCATAATTTCCGTTCTTTAAGGTCGCCCGGGGAAAATTTCCAATTTTTACTTGGCTTATCCAACCTTCGCAACAGGCGTTGCCGTTGTTCTTCTTTTGAAATATTTAAAAAGAACTTAAAAATAATAGTTCCATTCCGGGATATATGCTTCTCAAAATTCCTGATGTCCTCAAATCGTTTTTCCCAGAAATCCTCGGTTATATCTGCCACCTCATTAATATCAGGCAGGTTTTCATTCAGAATATATTCAGGACGTACCCGGGTAACGAGCACATTTTCATAATGTGTCCGGTTAAAAACACCAAATTTTCCCCTGGCCGGCAATGCGATGTAATGTCTCCATAAGAAATCGTGTTTCAATTCTAGTGAAGAGGGAACTTTAAAACTATGTACCACGACTCCACGGGCATTTAAATCCTTGAAAACCTCTCGTATCAGGCTATCTTTTCCGGAGGTATCCATGCCCTGTAAACATACCAAAACCGAATATTTGCCATGGGCGTAAAGCACATCCTGCCAATCGGCAAGTTTCACCCGAATTTTTTCAAGTTTCTTTTCGATTGTTTTTTCCTTTACACCAAGGGAGAACGAGGTTGGAAAATCCTTTAGATCTATTTTTCCGGAAGCTAAAAATTGTTTTGAATTCGGTTTTTTCATCTGTGAGCAAGGTTTGATTTTTAATGTTTTCCAGGTTTTACCTGAAGAAATTACCGTAAATTTATTGGAGTTGCGCCAATTTTGGGTCTGGTTAATTTCCGGAAAATAATTTTGATCTTAAAGATACACAACTTAAAAAGATATAATTTTTTATATTCGCAGTTAAATCAAATCATCTTGAAAAAAGAAGAAATTATAAAACAGGTTGCGCTTTTATTGAAAGAAATCCCTACCTCTATGGAGATCGTTAAGGACGACTCTAAAAAAGACAAACGTTTTCATTACCTGGCCACACATATGGTAGAAAAGGCTATTAAAAAAGACGCACTTATAATTTCTGAAAACCAAAAAGGGATCGCTATCTTGTTTAAAACAAGTAGCAAGGATGATAATTTTTGGTCAGAGATTCCCGAACAACTCGGCCTTTTAATTAATGTTACTGGCTTTAAAAAGGCGATGAATATTTTAAAAATCCAGAAATACATTAAAAATCAACGCCCTAAAGAAGGAGAGTATTTATATTGCTGGTTCTGGGGGATTCTGGCAGATGCGCGGGGAGCAGATACCCAGACGGGAAAAGAGATGAAAGATGAATTTTACCGTCAGGCAGTAGAATACAACCTTCCGTTATATGCCGAAACACGAATGCGACAAAATTCCATTGTCTATCAAAGATTTGGATTTGAACTTTTCAATGAATGGAAACATCCCAGCGGAGATACCATGTATTTCCTAAGATATATCCCGTCGGCACTCAAGAAGTAGGAAAAAAACAGTGGCAATAGACCAGGTCTATTTGAAAATGACCTGTTTAGGCTTTGCTGGCAAAGAGTTTCACGTCTTCTTCGGTAACTTTATTTCCACCCAAAATTATAAGACGTTCTACCACATTCCGCAATTCGCGGATATTTCCCGTCCAATCATATTCTTTCAGAAGATTGATTGCACCCTGGGTGAACTCTTTTTTATTGTTGCCTTGCTCTTCTGCGATCTTTTGTGCAAAAAACTCAACAAGCAAGGGGATATCTTCACGGCGTTCATTTAATGGCGGAACTTGAATTAAAATTACTGCGAGCCTGTGAAATAGATCTTCCCTAAACTTCTTTTCCTCGATTTCTTTTTTAAGGTCTTTATTGGTAGCAGCAATCACCCGAACATCCACTTTAATATCTTTATCGCTTCCCACTCTGGAAACTTTGTTCTCCTGCAATGCGCGTAAAACTTTTGCTTGTGCCGAGAGGCTCATATCCCCTATTTCATCCAGAAAAATTGTTCCTCCGTTTGCAGCCTCAAATTTCCCCGCCCGGTCTTTCACCGCAGAGGTAAATGCCCCTTTAACGTGTCCAAACAATTCACTTTCTATCAATTCTGAAGGGATTGCTGCACAGTTTACCTCTACCATTGGTCCATTAGATCGTTGGCTTTTTTGATGTATCCAATGCGCAACAAGTTCTTTTCCGGTTCCATTTGGTCCCATGATAAGAACACGGGCATCTGTAGGTGCAACTTTTTCGATGATCTCCTTGATCCTGGTAATCTCGGTGGAATTACCTATCATCTCATAGTTTTTACTCACCTTCTTTTTAAGGCGGGTGTTTTCAACTACAAGTTCTTTTCTATCCAGTGCATTGCGCACAGTGTTAAGCAACCTGTTTAAATCCGGTGGTTTTGAGATATAATCGAAAGCACCCAATTTCATGGTATTTACCGCGGTATCCAGGTCTCCATGACCGGAAATCATCACCACGGGAATTTCGGGTTTAATTTTTTTGATCGCTTCCAATACTTCAATACCATCCATTTTTGGCATTTTTATATCACAAAGAATTAGATCAAAATCCTCCTCTTTTAATTTTTCTATCCCTGCCAATCCATCTTCTGCTTCATCAACATGGTAAGAATTGTTTTCTTCAGAAAGAATCTTTATAAGCACGCGGCGTATGGACGCCTCATCTTCTATAACTAATATTTTTGCCATTATAATATGCTAAATTTTAAGCCTCCACGGCCATAAAATGAATTTGTTTCGTTAATGATATACACCTTTTCCCGCTTATCGTCCCTCAACCTAATATTATTTATTAAAGTTTGTCCTGCATACAAATAAAATGATAGATTATCGGTGAATTTATGTTCATACCCTATTCCGGCAAGCAATATAGTCATTGAAATATTTTCAGCAAGGGCTTTTGCGGCAATATTAGAAGGATCTACATCAAAATTCTTCTGGATATTTGCAAAAAAACCATCCAAAGTTACAAACCCCTGAATGGTATTTTTTTCGTTTATATAATATTTCAAATTGGTCTTTGGAACACCCAGGGCATAGGCCCATTTTGGCTGAAAGCGTTTGTAATAGTTAATAATGGGTAAAGGAAAAGGAATCCCGGAAGTGGTAGAATAATGCAGTCCCAGGATAAGGCGCACAGGTTCCACATACCGCTCATCTTCCTTAATATTTATGAAATAAACTCCTCCTGTATAAATTAAATCGTCTACAATAATATCACTTCGTTCAAAATTAGAGGCCACTTTGACCCCTCCATCGGTCCCGAAACGCCATTGTTCATTTATTTTAAAGGTATACCCCAGACTGAACGTGAAGGACTGAAAACGTTCCAGTTCTTCGGTTCCAAAAAGAGCCGGATCTTCATATTTTAAATTGATATTTTCATAGTCAATTCCTGGAACCAAATAGGCTCCATTATCGTTCAGTTTAATTGGAAAATTTATAAAACTGCGAAATCTTCTGAAGGAATTATCTGAATTTGATTGCGGAAAGAAGGTATATTCTATTCTCGCAAGGTCTGTGCTTTGACCGTAGGAGACCAAACCGATCGTAAAAAAAAAGAGCACAAAAAACAGTGAAAATAATCTATTCATCAACGGATTTCATTTTATTTGGGTTGTTAGGGTAAAACATATGAACATCTCGCTGTGGAAACGGAATGCTGATATTGTTCAATCTAAATTTTTCATCGATCTTAAACCGAAGCTGACTTTTAATTTTAGGGTCTACAAAACTATCGGTTACAAAAAAATGAAGCGCAAATATCAAAGCCGAATCCCCAAAGTCTTCAAAAAGCACAAATGGATCTGGTTTTTTTACAATGCCTGTTTGATCCATTGCACATTCCAATAATATAGTTTTCACCTTCAATGTATCGCTTCCGTATGCCACACCCACTTTTACAAATTCTCTGGTAGCTTCATGATTTTGGGTGTAATTAAGAACAATATCTGTAATAAATTTATGATTGGGAATAACCATCACCTTGTCATCTCTGGTTAGAACCCTGGCGGTTCGTAATTTGATTTCAATCACTCTTCCTACCTTTCCATCTATTTCTACAATATCACCAATCAATAAAGTCTTATCTACTATGATATACAAACCTCCAATAATATCCTGAAAAAGATCCTGCAAAGCTAAACCTAAACCAACAAATAATGCTGCCGAGGCTGTTAAAAGTATTGTAATATCTATACCTGCAGAACTTATCGTAATAATTATAACAATTAGATAAGTGAGGTATTTTATAAATTTGAAGATGCTTATAAATTTATTTTTATCAGATTCTCCCATTTTTCGGGTGAGAAGCATCCGTGTTCCACGCAACACAATACTCGTTGTAAAAAATACCGCTATTACTAGAAGAATAAGCCCTACTGTAATGTTATTACCACTTTCAAAACTTAAAAGAGTAATCTTGAAAAATTCGAGAATATTTCCCCAAATAGTTTCTTCAATAACTTCTTTTACCTGTTCTACGCCGCTTTGCATACTTTAATATTTAAGCCATTTATATAGTTCCCTGTAAGTTGGCTTTTTTCCATACATTAAAATACCAACCCTGTAAATTTTTGCTGCCAGCCATAAAACTCCAGCATTGGTAGTTATTAACAGAATAATGGAAACCGCGAGTTCCCACCAAGGCACTCCAAAAGGAATTCGCATAAGCATCACAATTGGCGAAGTTAATGGGATCATAGAAAATATAGTGGAAACCGAACCGTGAGGATTTTCTATCACCGAGAAAAATCCTACATAGATACCCAACATTAAAGGAAGAATAATAGGAATCATAAATTGTTGAGTATCGGTTTCAGAATCTACCGCTGCACCTATAGCTGCATATATTGCACTATAAAGAAAGTAACCTCCTATAAAATAAATAAGAAATGAGATCAATAAAGTTCCCAACGGTAAATTGGTAACATCCACGATAAGTTGCTGGATTTCATTGTTTAACATTTGATCCATACCTTCCTGGGCCATTGGCGGTGGCGAGGCCAAATTCAAACCAGAAAAAGATACGGCAACAGTTAACAAGATTCCTCCCAGCACTACCCATATCGCGAATTGAGTAAGTCCTGCCAGGGAAGTGCCCAGGATCTTCCCTAGCATTAACTGCATTGGTTTTACCGAGGAAATAATGATTTCTATAATTCTGTTTGTCTTTTCCTCAATTACACTGCGCATCACCATGTTTCCATATATGATTATAAACATCATTAAAAGATAGCCCGCAGCACCACCAAAGAACATCTTTATGTAATTGGACATTTTAGAAGTGCGCTGTCCTTCAAAATTTTGGATCTGTATACTCACCCGTGTCTCTGCCGATTCTATTTTTGAAATATCCACTCCCCGGGAAATGAGCTCTCTTTTGGTTAGTTTATCCGTAAAAACACGTTCTATTTCCTGTAAAATCCCCAAAGGCGGAGATTCTTTTCCGTAAAACATGACAGATTTAGCCAGTTCACTATTGGAATCCTTTTCCGGGATGAACAACACACCGGAATATTCCTTTTCCTCCACTAACAGCTTCGCATCTTCCAGGGAAATTCCCGAAAGGTTTATAAAACGAAGCGTCTCGGTATCCTCAAATTCATTTTCAAATAAGTTGCTTTGGTCATTTATTGCTATTGTGTGAATTGCACTGGTGTTTAGGCTGCTAAGGTAAGCCACCAGAAGGACCATTCCCACAAGGATTAACGGACTTAAGAATGTCATCACCACAAAGGTTTTATTTCTCACCCTGGCAAGATATTCCCTGTGGATAATCAATTTAAGATTACGCATTTTTGGTAACTGTTTTAATAAAGATATCGTTTACTGAAGGAATCACTTCCACAAAGTGATTCACCTGTGCTTTAGAGATCAAATACTGCAACAGGTCATTTGCAGATTCCTCCGGTTTTAGTTGAATACTAATTTTTAAATCATCGGTAATACTTTTAAAATTTGCCTTTCCTATCTTGAATTTCCCGTTTAATTCATTCATAAGCAGGTTTTCATCAACCACAGTTAAGCCAACTTCAAAAGTATTGGATTTATAGTTCCGCTTAATATCGTCTACTTTGCCATCCAACAATTTATTTGATTCGTGGATTAAAGCCATATAATCACAAAGTTCTTCTACACTTTCCATACGGTGTGTAGAAAACAAGATCGTAGCACCTTCATCCCTAAGCTGAAGAATCTCATTTTTAATAATATCTGCATTTACGGGATCAAACCCGCTGAAGGGTTCATCAAAAATTAGCAATTTTGGCCTATGGAGAACCGTAATTACAAACTGTACCTTCTGGGCCATTCCCTTGGAAAGCTCCTGTATTTTCTTGTCCCACCAACCTGTCATTCCAAGCTTATTGAACCAGTAATTTAGTTGCTCCTTAGCTTCGGCCTTGCTTAAGCCCTTAAGCCTTGCAAGGTATAATGCCTGCTCCCCAACTTTCATGGATTTGTACAATCCACGTTCTTCCGGTAAATATCCAATTTTTCTAACGTCATCAGGATGAAGAGGGCTTCCGTCTAAAATCACCCTGCCACTATCTGGCATGGTAATTTGATTTATAATCCGGATAAAAGTGGTTTTACCGGCACCATTGGGTCCTAAAAGTCCAAAAATGCTGCCTTTGGGAATTGTGATAGAAACATTATTAAGGGCGGTAAAATCGCCAAATTGTTTGGAAATGTTTTCTGCTACCAGAAGGTTGTCCATAAAATAAATTTATTCCGTAAATATATTGAAATAGGCCTTAAACAGCCTTTTTTTAGTAATTTTTTTAATTTAATTGCAAACCGCTTTCAAATCATTTTAAAAATCAAGAACCTCGGGGCGGGCCCGCCCCGAGATATGTCCCGGTTGCTATCGGGAGGGAAATTTTTTGCGAATTCGAGGCATCATGAGCTATCGGGATGGGGAACCTGCCCGACGGTCAGGCGGGGTTAAACCATCAATGAGGGAAAAACAAAAACCCATCCCCGAAATAAATCGAGGATGGGAAAAAAATTGCTATGAAAAAGAAAAATTATCACTAAAGCTTTTAGTGATACCCAAATATATAAAAATTATATAACATGGTTCTCTTATTTAAGAAAACATATCTTTTACTTTTTCAAAAAATGATTTGTCGCCTTTTTCAGGATTCGGAACAAAATTCTCATCTGTTGCCATTCTTTCAAAGAAATCCCGTTGTTCTTTATTCAGGGCTTTTGGTGTCCAAACATTTACGTGTACCAAAAGATCTCCTTTTCCATATCCATTAAGATTGCTAATACCTTTACCGCGCAAGCGTAAGATTTTACCGGATTGCACGCCCTCATCAACTTTAATCCGAACTTTTCCGGTAACGGTGTCAATTTCTCTGGAAGCTCCAAGAGCGGCTTCCGAATAACTGATATAGAGATCATAATGCAGGTTATCTCCTTCTCTTTGCAGGCTTGGATGTGCTTTCTCTTCAATAGCTACCAACAAATCTCCAGGGACTCCATTTCCAGGAGCATCATTCCCTTTTCCGGTAACTTTAAGTTGCATTCCATCTTCTACTCCCGCAGGAATTTTGATCGAAACGGTTTCTTCCTGAACTTTAAGTCCCTGGGCATCGGCATCGACTGGTTTCTTATCTATAATTTGTCCGGCACCTCCACAGGCGGTACAGGGAGAAGCGGTTTGCATTCTTCCTAAAATTGTATTTGTAATCCTTGTAACCTGACCACTACCATTACAGGTAGTACAGGTTTTATAAGTTGTTCCTTCTGCCCTTATCTTTCTTTTGACCTTGATTTTCTTTTCGGTTCCATTGGCAATTTCTTCCAGGGTTAAACTAACCCTGATCCTTAAATTACTCCCTTTAACCCTACGTTGACCACCACCAAAGCCGCCACCAAAACCGGAGAATCCGCCACCGCCGCTAAAGCCGCCACCAAAAATATCTCCAAACTGGCTGAAGATATCATCCATATTCATTCCGCCGCCTCCAAAGCCACCGCCTTCAAAGGCCTGATGACCAAAACGATCATATTTAGCACGCTTTTCCTCATTACCCAAGACTTCATAAGCCTCGGCTGCTTTCTTAAACATTTCTTCCGCGTGAGCATCTCCTTCATTCTTATCCGGGTGAAACTCAATAGCTTTCTTTCGATATGCTTTTTTGATTTCAGCTGCTGTTGCACTTTTACTTAAGCCTAATATTTCGTAATAATCCTGTTTCATTTCTTTGTTTTGTATGTTCTAGGTGATTTTTCTAAGCCTTACTGCCCAATCACCACTTTAGGAAAGCGAATAATTCTCTCGCCAAGTTTGTAACCACGCTCAACAACATCAACTATCTTGCCTTTTAGTTTCTCGGATGGCGCCGGAATTTGGGTTATAGCTTCGTGAATATCGGCATCAAAGGTTTCACCCTTTTCAGTATTCATAGCTTCCAACCCTTTGTTTTTCAAGGTCTCCTTAAATTTATTGTGAATAAGTTCCACTCCTTTTAAAAGGTTTTTATCCTTGGCCTTATTTATTTCAACAAGCGCTCTGTCAAAATCATCCAATACAGGCAACATCGCAGTCATTACCTCTTGGTTGGCTGTTTTAAACAACTCCAGTCTTTCCTTGGAAGTACGCCTTTTATAATTCTCAAATTCTGCAAACAACCTCAGGAATTTATCCTTTTCCTTTTCAAGATGATTTTTCAACTGCTCTGTTTCTGAAAGAGTTCCCTCCTCATCCTGCTGCTGCTCTACTTCCTCGATAGCATCATCCAAAAGTTCCTCCACTTGTCCTTTAACAGAAGGATCCTGATTTGGTTCGTTATTATTTTCGGGATGGTTATTTTCTTTATTTTTATTCATTTCTTTTCCAAATTTGATTTGATTCACACAGGTCAAAATTACTGCCAATTCTACAAAATTGTCAAAATGTCATCTAAGAATATTTAATATATGTTTAGGGCATTTATAAGAGCAGATGTGATACTTTCGCAGCTTATTTAAAATTTAAACTTAAATTAAGATGAAAAAAACATTTTTAAACGTTTTTATGATTGCAGGTATCGCAATGGCAACAGTAGGTTGTAAAAATGATAATAAAGAAACAACTACAGAAGATGCTAAAGAAGTAGCAATTGCAAATGCAGAAACTATGGAATATGCAGTAGATACTGATGCATCTGTAATTGATTGGAAAGGTAATAAACCAACCGGAACTCATACAGGTACCATTCAATTGAAAAACGGAACCTTTAAAGCAAATGACAGCATTATTGAAAGTGGAACTTTTGTAATTTCTATGACTTCAATCAATGTTACAGATCTTGAGGGCGATGATAAAAACAACCTGGAAAACCATTTGAAAGGGACTGTTGAAGGGAAAGAGGGAGACTTTTTTAATGTGAACCAATTCCCTGAAGCAACTTTTGAAGTAACCGGTGTTAATAAAATGAACGGACAAACAATGTTACAGGGAAATCTTACGATGAAAGAAGAAACCAAAAACATTGAATTTCCTGTGACCATCAATCAATCTGAAGATTCTCTAGAATTAACAAGTGAGCCTTTCACAATTGACAGAACAAAGTGGAATGTGAATTACGGATCTAAATCTGTATTTGACGGACTTGGTGATAAATTCATCAATGATGATATTATTCTTACACTTAACGTGAAAGCCAAAAAAGCTTAATTAGTCACAAGAAATAGTATGAAAAGAGGCTGCAAATTGCAGCCTCTTTTCATTTTAGAGCAGGTCCTCTAAAGCTTTTGGAAGATTCTTGAACTTAAATTCATATCCTGCCTTTTCTATTTTATCTGAACTCACCCGCTGACTAGCCAGCAAGACTCTGGACATTTCTCCCAAAGATAACTTTAAAGCAACTTCGGGAATATTTGGCAACCAAATAGATTTATCCAGCCTGCCTGCTATTTCTTCCATCAATTCCTTATTGGTTACCGGATTTGGCGCAACCCCGTTATACACTCCCGGCAGCTTATTTTCCAGCACATGCAAGAATATTCCTGCGAGATCATCCACATGGATCCAGGATTGCCATTGCCTGCCGCTTCCAAAGGCAGCTCCCAAATTAAAAGAAACAGGATCTTTCATTTTTGGCAACGCTCCTCCTTCTTTTGCAAGGACCAGCCCAATTCGTATTTTGGAAACTTCCATTCCAAGTTGTGCAAACTCATCGGCAGCTTTTTCCCAACGGACCACAACCTCTCCTAAAAAGGAATCATCTACCGCTGTATCTTCCTCAAAATATAATTTCTCATAGGAACTTGAATAAATTCCTATCGCGCTGGCAGATATGAAATGTGGTATTTTAAAATTTAAATTCTGGATAGTCCTGTGAAGCAAAGCTGCAGAATTCACCCTGCTTTCTATAATTTCTTTTTTATAACTGCTTGTCCAGCGTTTAGCTACGCTTGCACCCGCTAAATGGATAATGGCATTTATATCTTTAAAGCAAGCCTCATCGATCTCTCCTGCTTCGGGATTCCAAAAAAAACCCTGATTCTGCGGCTGATCTTTGATCTTTTCTTTACTCGTGGTGAGATAATTAACTGCAATTCCTTTTTCCTTGCAAAGCTGGGTGATATGAGATCCAACCAAGCCTGTAGCTCCTGTTATTAATATTCGCATTTTTTTTCTTACAAGGTAGTAATCAGTCTAAGCTCCGGCTAAATTTTATTATTGATTTAACAGGCAATTTTTCTATTTTTTGGTCGCTCTTAACATTTCGCGTTTTCCCGGCGGTCCGGGCAGTCTCTCTACAAGGAACCCAACTTCCAACATAGCCCTTCTCACAGATCCTTTAGCAGCATAGGTAACCAGTATTCCTCCAGGAATAAGGGAATCATGCATTTTTCTAAAAATATCCACCGTCCATAAATCGGGTTGAACCCGGGCTCCAAAAGCATCAAAATAGATAAGATCATATTGTAATTTATCATCGATTTCATGGAAAAATTTCTTTTGTTTAGTTAGCGTAAAATTTTCCGAAAGCTTATGAGTTTCTTCCCAACTTCCCGCGTGCAATGCTGTAAAGAATGAGCGCCCATTTATTTCGCTTAATTCTTCAGGAAAATTAAGGTTGGCAACCTCCTCCTCTAAAACAGGATAGGCTTCCACTCCGGTATAATTTAAAGAGATATTTTCATTTTGGATTTGCTGCCAGGTAACCAGGGCATTCAAACCGGTTCCAAAACCTATTTCCAGTATGGAGATATTAGAAGGATTCGTGCGGGATATCACCTCTAAAAGTCCCATCTTAATAAAAACATGTTGGGCCTCCTGGATAGCTCCATGTTTAGAATGATAATGCTCATTTAGTTCAGGGAGATAAATAGTGCTCGAACCATCTGCTGTCTCAATAATTTCTCTTTTCAATTATTCGGTTTTTTTTATAAGTACGCCATCTGCAATAAACGACAAGGTACGTTTAGGCTGGGTAATTTCGGCTATTTCAGCTTCAGATTTTCCATTGTCCTCTGCATAATGTCGCTGTTCTTCCACAGAAACTTCAGCTATATAAGCCTTGCCTTGGATTAAAACTTTTTTTTCTTCAATATCCTTCGGAACAAAGAATCCATAGTCCTTAAATTTTACCATAACATTTTCTTCCTCCGGAAGTTCCAACTCCATCCAGCAGCCTTTACTCTTACACACTGAACTCACTTTTCCTTCAAAACTCAATTCAAGTGTATCTCCGGGTTTTAAATTTTTATACTTCGTCATCATTTCTTCAGAAGAAAGGGCGCTTTGAGCTGAAATTTGCTCCCCATAGGAAGCATACTCCATTTCCTGTTCATTTTGAGCAGAGGCTTCCTCCCGGTTTTTATTCTTACAGGAGCTAACCAATAGCACACTAATTAAAGTTAAAAGCCAAATATTTCTCATAATTATTTCATTTTTAAGGTTAAAACCTAATAACCTGTCAAATTTACCAAAAGTTTCGATTTTGATTCTATTTATATTTCGGTAAATTTGCAAGTACTAAAATGTACCTAATGAAAAACGACGCTACCATCCGCATAGATATTGTAAAAGCCCCTAGTTCTAAAATAAAATCCGTAGATTTTGAAAATCTAACCTTCGGGAACACATTTACAGATCATATGATGGTTTGTGATTATGAGAACGGTGAATGGCAACAACCAAAAATAAGGCCTTACGGTCCTATTGAGCTTGAACCTTCGGCTAAAGTGTTTCATTATGGACAGGCCGTGTTTGAAGGTATGAAAGCTTTTAGAGATAATGATGATACGATATGGATGTTTCGTCCGGAGGAAAATTTCAACAGGATCAATAAATCCTCTAAAAGATTAGCCATTCCGGAATTTCCCAAAGAATATTTTTTCAAAAGTTTGGAGGCTTTGCTAAAACTTGACAAAGACTGGATCAAAAAAGGCTTTGGAAATTCATTATACATACGACCTTTTGTAATCGCTACAGAACCGGGAGTTTCAGCATCCCCCGGGAAAAACTATAAATTCATGATCATTTGTTCTCCTGCGCAATCCTATTATACAGGAGAAGTGAGGGTGAAATTCTCTGAAGAATTTAGCCGTGCTGCCGATGGCGGTGTAGGTTTTGCGAAAGCTGCCGGAAATTACGGTGCTCAATTCTATCCCACCAATCTTGCAAAAGAAGAAGGTTTCCAGCAAATTATTTGGACCGATGCAAATTCTCATGAATTCCTTGAGGAAGCGGGAACTATGAATATCTTTTTCCGGGTGAACGATAAATTGCTAACCGCGCCCATTAGCGACAGAATCCTGGATGGGATTACCAGAAAAAGTTTGATCGCCATGGCAGATGTTTATGATATCCCGGTAGAAGTTAGAAAAATATCTGTGAAAGAAATTGTGGAAGCTGCAAAAGACGGTTCACTTAAAGAGATCTTTGGAGCCGGAACCGCAGCTGTAATTAATCCTATTAATGGATTTGGTTACAAAGGTGAAAAATATGAATTACCAAAACTCACCGAATCTTATGCAAGTTTCCTTAAAGACAAACTGATGAAAATTCAGTATAACCTTGCAGAAGATCCATTTGGTTGGAGATATGAAGTAAAAGAATAGATCACGTCCTTGATCCATCGAAAATAAAAGAGGCCTCCGTATTGGAGGTCTTTTTCTTTTATATCAATCCCGGAAAATATACTTATGGATTCCCGAATTTATTTTTTTAGAATTGAAGTTATATCCGGGGGAAAATAATTTGGTCCTTTGAGAACCTTGCCATCCTCCCTAAATACAGGTTTCCCATCTTCGCCCAGCTTACTCATATTACTGCGCTGGATTTCCTCGAAAACCTGTTCAATTTTATGCTGCATCCCGTGTTCAATAATAGTTCCGCATAAAATATAAAGCATATCGCCCAAGGCATCTGCCACTTCAGTAAGATCATTATTATTGGCAGCTTCAAGATACTCCTCATTTTCCTCCTTCATAAGATTAAACCTGAGTAAATTCTTAGCCTCACCCAAATGGGCTGCCGGGCTATTTTTGATTCCCAATCCAAACGCCGAGTGAAATTCGTGAACTGCTGCGATCCTCTTTTTCATGTTTTTTTGTTTTTAAAAGGTCTCCCGATAGCGACCATAGGTTTGAATAATTATTTTTAATTAATATATCCTTTTTATGTTGAAAATTTTTTCGAAGATTTTTTAATTCTTCGGTATTAATTTTATTCATACTTGTTCGATAAAAGAGAAGCTAAAAAAAATGCCTTCTCCTAAAAGATCGTAATTCCTAGGTTGCCAAATATTAAATACAACGGCGAAAAATACTTATTTTTTGGTTGAATGTATTTTAGAACAGCCAGATTATCGGTTTTTTTTATAAATAAGGCAAGGAGAAAGACTGGACTATTGACAATACCAAAAGTGAAAAACTACCCTTTTTTAAAGTATGATTTTTTATAACCAAAAAAATTTAAAATTTAAATAATTGATTTCCAATTAGATGGAAATACAAGATTATGAGTTTCAATTTTTTTTAAGACATAAATAATCTTACTCATCTATTTTACCTGGCTTTAATATGTGTATTAAGTACATTTTTAAGATTGTTTTTGAGAATTATTTAAGATTTATTTATATATAGTTTGATACTATTAATCCTGCCAATTTGTTATTACTTAACCGAATTACTTCACTTATTACTTCAATAATAACTGTTATATTTGCGAATAACTGAATATTTAAGTCGCACATGCTTATAGCTATACTATTAGGTTTTCTATTTTCGTTGTTATTGGTTTTTACCGGAAAATTTTTCAAGGGGAAGCCGGGGATCATTTCCGCGGCTATACCCCTGGTATTATTTGGTTATTTTCTTCAGTTTATTCCAGAGATTTCTGCTGGCGGAACAATCGTTCATAGTTATTCCTGGGTTCCCTCTTTTGGGGTAAATCTTGATTTTACTCTCGATGGGCTGTCCCTGCTTTTTTCGCTAATGATTACAGGAATAGGCTTTCTGGTTTTCGTTTACACCGCTGCATACTTAAAAAATCATAAATATCTGGATAGATTTTATGGGTATCTTAGTATGTTCATGGCGGCCATGCTGGGTTTGGTACTTTCAGATAATTTAATAACCCTTTTTGTTTTCTGGGAACTAACAAGTATTAGCTCATTTTTTCTAATTGGTTTCAATAATTCCAATCCAGAATCGAGAAAATCTGCTATTACTGCCCTTGCAATTACAGGTCTTGGTGGATTATCACTTCTTGCCGGTGCTTTGGTTTTAGGCTCTGTAGGAGGAAGTTATAGTATTGATGAACTTATGAATTCCAGCGGTGAGATTGCTGCAAGCCCATATTATATTCTTATAGCCATTCTTATTTTTGGAGCTGCCTTTACCAAGTCGGCACAATTTCCGTTTCATTTCTGGTTACCAGGAGCTATGAAGGCTCCTACTCCGGTTTCAACCTATTTGCATTCTGCTACTATGGTAAAAGCCGGGATATATCTGCTTATGCGAATGACTCCGGTTTTGGGAAATCAGGAATTCTGGAACTCCACATTAATTATTGTAGGGTCAATCACTATGGTATATGCTGCCATTCATACCCTTTTTCGTACAGATCTAAAGGGGATCCTGGCATATTCAACCATATCGGCTCTTGGGATTCTTGTGTTTTTGATAGGTCAGGGAACCGAAGCGGCATTATTGGCTGCTGCTGTTTTTATAGTTGTGCATGCTTTGTATAAAGCAACTCTTTTTCTTGTTACAGGTATTATAGATCATCAAACCCTTTCCCGGGATGTCACTATTTTACGCGGGCTTAGAAAGGTAATGTTACCGGTTGCTATTGCCGGGTTTCTTGCTGCAATTTCCAGTGCAGGGATCCCACCAACAATAGGTTTCCTTGGAAAAGAATTAACCTACGAATCTACCCTTGCTTTGGTGGGTACTCCGCTATTGTGGATCGCATTGATATTAATCACGAAGATTTTATTGCTACATGCTGGTTTTGTGGCCGGAATAAGTCCTTTTATAGGCCAACTGCCTGAAAGGTTTGAAAAAACAAAAAAGCCTGGAATCCTGTTATGGGGGCCACCAATAATTCTTTCGGTTGCCGGAATCGTTTTTGGAGTTTTCCCCGGGATTATTGAAGGATCACTTATAAAGCCGGTAGTTGCAGCTATGGGACAGGATGCTGGCGATCAACACCTTCAACTTTGGCATGGATTTAATACTGTGTTGTGGCTAAGTGTTGCTACCATTGTAATTGGTACCGTTCTGTATTTCACGATCAAGCCTTCTCAAAAACTGGTTAAAATGGTCACCCGGGTGGAATACATCTCTCCGGAATCTATTATTTCCGGATTTTGGAGCTTGTTCAACAAGTTTTCCTCTTTATGGACCAGGATTTTTCAAAATGGATATCTTCGAAATTATGTATCAACGATCCTGGTGTTCCTAATAGGGTTAACAGGATACGTATTATATAATACTGCAAATTTTTCAATGGATTTTTCGACTTTATCTGAAATAACAGTTTATGAGATCGTGGTTGTAACTATCCTGCTAATTGCTGTATTTTTTGTAGTGTTTACAAGATCCAGGCTTGCTGCCGTTGCTTCTATGGGAGTAATGGGACTCGCTATTTGTTTGATATTTGTTTTCTATAGTGCCCCGGATCTTGCTATGACGCAATTCTCAATAGATACGCTTACCGTAATCCTTTTTGTTTTGGTGCTATATAGATTACCCAGATATTTAAAGCTTTCAGATTATAAAACCCGTATAAGAGATGGAGTTCTCGCACTTTCATTTGGATCAATAATCACCATATTGATCCTGGAAGTCCTTGCACAACCGGTAAATATGGAAATTAGTGAATACTATGCTCAAAATGCCTATTTGCTTGCGCATGGTAAAAATGTTGTAAATGTTATTTTGGTAGATTTTAGAGGATCTGATACTTTCATGGAAATTTCGGTTTTGGCTATTGCGGCCATTGGGGTTTTCGGCTTATTAAAATTAAGACTTAAAAAAACAGATCAACGTTAATAAACGAACAATGAGAACAATAATATTAAAAACAGCTTCCGCTTATCTTTTGCCGGTTTTGTTGTTATTTTCAGTCTTCATACTTTTACGCGGACATTACCTTCCCGGAGGTGGCTTTGTAGGAGGTTTAATGGCTTCTATTGCATTTGTACTCCATGCATTTGCAAATGGTCTATCCAATACGAAGACTTTAATAAGATTTCATCCGGGATTTTTAATGCCCGTTGGACTAGCACTGGCATTTTTAAGTGGTATGGCTCCTCTTATGTTTGATTTGCCTTTCATGACCGGACTTTGGTATCCTGAAGCTATACCTGTAATAGGGTCTTTAGGTTCCGCACTATTTTTTGATATTGGGGTTTACCTGGTGGTAATAGGAGTAACCCTAACTATAATTTTCACAATTGCAGATACCATTTAAGATATGGAAATAGTATTGGCGATAATGATTGGGATACTTTATGCTGCAGGGATCTATATGATCCTAAGGCGAAGCCTTGTGAAGCTTATTTTAGGAATCATTATCCTTGGGAATGGAGCTAATCTCCTTATTTTTTTACTGGGAAGAATAACTAAGGGCAGTCCTCCAATTATTCCGGGGGACCTGAAAGTATTCGAAGCGGCTTATGCCGATCCCATTCCACAGGCATTGATATTAACTGCAATCGTGATAAGTTTTGGCCTGCAATCTTTTGCTATAATTTTAATTAAAAGAGCATACAAAGTAGTGAAAACAGACGATTTAGATGAAATGAACGCAATAGATCAAGATTCATGACACAACAATTAGTTCTATACCCCCTGTTGCTTCAACTATTTTTGAGCATTATTTTAATGTTTTCCTGGAAGAGGATTAGTTGGCAAAGGGTGATAAGTATTTTGGGAGGAATTCTAAATTTAGGCGTTTCCATCTGGCTGTTTGCCTATATTTGGGAAAACGGAACACAAACCATACAAGCGGGTAACTGGGAAGCTCCATTCGGAATTACTTTTGTTGCAGATACTTTAGCGGTTACACTGGTTTTGTTGACCTCGATTTCCGGAGTGGCTGTCTCAGCTTTTTCAGCTTCCTCCATTATTCCCGCACGATTAAAATTTGGTTATTTTCCTATTTTCCATTTCTTGTTACTGGGACTTATAGGTGCTTTTTTAACAGGTGATATTTTTAACCTTTATGTTTGGTTTGAGATTATTATTATAAGTTCTTTTGTGCTTATAACTTTAGGAGGAGAGAAAGCCCAGCTGGAGGGAGCGGTGAAATATTTCACTTTGAATATTCTGGCTTCTATGATCTTCCTTACAGCAATAGCTGTATTGTATGGTTTAACCGGCTCTCTCAACATGGCAGATCTTTCTATTAAAGTGGCCGCTATCGAGAATAGAGGATTGGTTGAAATTACTGCAATTCTCTTTTTAGTAGCATTTGGAATAAAGGCTGCAGTTTTTCCTTTGTACTTTTGGCTTCCGGCGTCCTACCATACTCCACCATCCGCGGTTTCTGCCATTTTTGGAGGTTTATTGACCAAGGTTGGGGTTTATGCTTTAATAAGAGTTTTTACTCTTATTTTTGTGGGCGATGTATTTATGCAAGATACCATTCTGGTAATGGCTATTTTAACGCTTATAAGCGGCGGATTAGGAGCCCTTATTCAAACCAATTTGCGTAAAGTTTTCTCTTATTTAATTATTTGTCATATAGGTTATATGATTATAGGTCTGGGAATGTATACGGAAGTTGCAATAGCCGGAACCATCTTCTATCTTATCCATGACATTGTGGTTAAAACCAACTTGTTTATGGTGGGTGGTTTGATCTACAGAATCAAAGGAACCAATAATATAAAATCTTTAGGTGGACTTTATGCAGAATATCCCAGGTTGAGTTTGCTTATCGCGATTCCTTTATTTTCCCTGGTGGGGATACCGCCTCTTTCAGGATTTTGGCCAAAATTATCGCTTCTAAATGCAGGTTTTAATGATCAAAACTGGTGGGCTATGGGAGCAATCCTTTTTGCCAGTTTAATCACTTTGGTAATTATTGCTAAAGTTTGGTCAAATGTGGTGTGGAAAGATAAAGTTGAATTGCCAAAAAGGATTAACTTTAGATATTTCGAAAATTTAAATAAAACCAGAAAAATCCAATTGGTAGCACCAATTGTTTTCCTTTCGCTTATTTCATTATATATTGGTTTTGGAGCAGAACATGTGCAACAATTATCAACAAGAGTTGCTGGTGAATTGATGGACAATCAACAGTATATAGATGCGGTTTTTAAAACCGGACAAAATTTGAAACCATGAAAAACAGGTTCTTATCAAATATACTTTTAACCTTTATCTGGGTTGCTCTTACCGGTAATTTTGAAATACCCAATTACCTGTTTGGCTTTGCCGTAAGTTTTTTCATACTAAGAATTATTACACAGGGGAGAACAGACGCCAAATATTTTAGGATTGTTCCTAAAGTAATTGCTTTTATCTTTTTCTTTTTATATGAACTTTTGAAGTCAAATTTACAGGTAGCTTATGAGGTTATGACACCTACTTTTAATATGACTCCCGGCATTGTAAAAGTTCCGTTGGAAGCATCAACAGATTTGGAGATATCTTTTCTTGCCAATCTTATTTCGCTTACACCCGGAACCTTAAGTCTGGATGTTTCGACAGATAAAAAGGTATTATACGTGCATTCAATGTATATCAAGGATAGAGAAAGTTTTATTGCCGGGATTAAAAATGGTTTTGAAAAACGTTTACTGGAAATTTTAAGATGACATTATTTGATTTTATATATTATTTCGTACTCCCCATATTATCGATCTCGATTATATTGATCTTTATAAGGTTTATCAAAGGTCCTAATATGGTAGACCGTGTAATCGCATTGGATTTAATTGTTACAGTGGGAATTGGCTTTATTAGCGCATATAGCATCCTTTACAATCAGCCGGCTTTTCTGGATGTCGCTATGATCCTGGCGCTGATTGCCTTCTTAGGAACTGTAGCATTTACATATTATATTCAGCAAAAAAATAAATAAATGATCACAGAAATAATTGTTGGAATTTTAGCATTTTTAGGAACCTTGTTCGTGCTTTTTGCGGCAGTAGGAATGATTCGCATGCCTGATACCTATTTGAGGATTTCTGTAACAACCAAGGCTGCAACCCTGGGAATAGGGCTGCTTTTATTAGCTGCAGCGATCCATTCCTACGAAATAGCAATAACGGCAAAGGTACTTGTTATCATTCTTTTTATATTGCTTACAGCCCCTGTTAGCGCCCACTTAATTGGCCGAACTTCATATTTCTCAGGAGTAAAACTTTGGAAGCATTCTGTCATGGACGATTTAGAAGGAAAATATAATAGTTCTACCGAAGTGCTAAGCAGCGGTGAAGAAGAGGAAAAAAACAAAATGGAAGACTAATCTGCGTTTTCTTTTTCATTTTTCAGTCTCCTGTTTCTTATCAGTTTATTTTCGATTATAGTGAAAATAAAGTTGATAAAAAGTACCAGTAAGCTTATTATCCCAAGTTCCCAGAACATCCCCAAAGCAGCAAGGCATCCTGCAGCTGCACTGCACCAAATTGTTGCCGCACTGGTCAATCCTTCAATTTTTCCCCTATGTTGCAAGATGGTACCGGCCCCTATAAACCCAATTCCGGCAACTACCTGCCCAATTACCCTGGTAATATCTACGAATTCTTCTCCTCTAAATTCAAGCGATATCAATACAAAAACACAGGAGCCAAGTGCCACAAGTGCATTTGTCTTTAATCCCGCGTCCTTACCCCTAAATTCCCTCTCCAGACCTATAAAAATTCCAGCCAGGGCTGCAAGGCTTATTCTTATACTAAATTCTATCAAATCCATAATTGTTGCATTTCTGAAAATTGTATTTTAGCATTATGCAAAAGCTTCCCTTAAATCTACTGAAAAGAATTGAACAACGAATCCAGGAAAATAGCTTTCGGGAATTTAGTGACACGCTAAATTTAAGCGATTTTTCTTCGAATGATTATCTTGGATTTGCTTCTTCTGAAGTGCTTTTTAGTAAAACCTATGAGCTTTTATCCGAAAAAAAATCACTTCAAAACGGCGCTACGGGTTCACGATTGCTATCCGGAAATCACTTTTTTTTTAAACCAACTGAAGAGTTGATTTCCAGTTTTCACGAAACCGAATCAGCACTTATCTTTAATTCCGGATACGATGCCAATATTGGTCTTTTTTCCAGCGTCCCTCAAAAAGAAGATCTTATTTTATATGATGAACTGGTGCATGCCTCCATTCGTGATGGAATAAAAATGAGCAATGCAAAAGCTCATAAATTCCTTCATAATGACCTGGAAGATCTGCGAAAGAAAATATTTCGAAAAAGGGAGTTATTCAATTCAGCACAAATTTACATCGTAACAGAATCTGTATTCTCCATGGACGGTGATCTTCCTAACCTTATTGCATTGTCAAATTTGGCCAAAGAACACAAATGTTTGCTTATTATAGATGAAGCGCACGCTACAGGGGTTTTTGGTAAAAAAGGGCAGGGACTTGTTCAGGAACTAAAGATCCAGGATACGGTATTTGCACGTATCGTTACTTTTGGAAAAGCCCTTGGTTGCCATGGTGCCGCAATTCTGGGAAGTAAGGAATTAAAGGAATATTTGATCAATTTTTCACGGAGTTTTATTTATACCACCGCCTTACCACCACATTCCGTAGCCTGTATTCTGGAAGCATATAAATCTCTTGAAACTTCTAACGGAACAAATTCAGAAGTGATAAAACTTCAGGAAAATATTCGCTTCTTTAAGGAGGAAACCCTGAAAAACGGGTTGAATACATATTTCATAAAAAGTGAATCTGCTATACACTGCTGTATCATCCCGGGAAATGAAACGGTGAAAAAGCTGGCTGCTAAAATTCAGGCCAATGGTTTTGATATAAAAGCCATCCTCTCACCTACAGTACCAAAAGGAAAAGAGCGGTTGAGGATTTGTTTACACAGTTTTAATACGAAGGAGGATATTCAAAGTCTTGTAAAACTATTGGCTACTTTTATAAAATGAAATGGGCAAAGTAAAAATTCGACCTAAACACCAATAATATACTCTGATGCAAGAAACTTTTTCCAAAATCGCTGTATTTCAATATTCTTCTGAAGCACAAATAATTAAATCCCGACTAGAGGCAGAAGGAGTTGAGGTTTTTTTATTCGATCAATTTACCGTAGATACAGATCCTTTGGTGAGCAATGCTATTGGTGGGGTTAAGCTAAAAGTGTGGGCCGAGGATGAAGCAAAGGCCGTACATATTCTCAAATCCATCAGTGAATATTCCCTGGATGATGAAGGACAGGAAATGCAATGTCCCATTTGTGGGAGTTCAAAAGTGGAGCTTGTATCAACCATAAGGGATGTGAGATCTTTTCTGGCTTTTATTTTCTCATTTCTTAGCAGTTCCCTGCCTATTCATACCCAACACGAATATCGCTGCGATACTTGTAAACAAAAATTTGATTTAGAATGAAAAACACCTTTTTTATTACCGGAATAGGAACCGATGTTGGGAAAACTATCGCTTCCGCCATTATCACCGAAGCGTTGGAAGCCGATTACTGGAAACCCATTCAGGCAGGAGATCTGGAGAATTCCGACACTCACAAAGTTAAAAGATTGATCTCTAACCAAAAAACGGTTTTCCACCCCAACAGCTTTGCTTTACATACACCAATGAGCCCGCATGCAGCTGCAAAAATTGATGAAATCCAAATCACTTCATCAAAAATTAAACCTCCAGAAACCACCAATAACCTGGTAATTGAAGGTGCCGGCGGACTGCTGGTTCCAATAAATAATAAGGAGACCATTATAGATCTCATTAAGCCGGAGGATAAGGTTATCCTCGTTTCAAGAAATTACCTGGGAAGTATCAATCATACTTTGCTAAGCATTGAAGCCTTGAGATCACGCGGCCTGCAGTGCTTCGGAATTATTTTTAACGGCAAAAAAAATGAATCTACAGAAGAGATAATTCTGAAAATGACAGGGGTTCAATCTTTAGGAAGAATTGAAGAAGAGCCTTACTTTGATGAAAATGTAATAAAAGAATACGCTGAAGAGTTTAAAATAAAATTTATAGAGCTACTTTAATCCCTCATTGAGGGTTTAATTCCCCTCCCGATAGCAGAATATCGGAACACGACTCGCAGGCTTACCCATACGGGCGGGCCTGCCCGAGGTTCTTGATTTTTTTTATAGAATTCGGGATTATAAGGTTTACTGAAAAGCAATTATGTTAGAAATAAATAAGAACACAAAAAAGACTACACTATCTTCAGATGAAGGAGATAAGGAACGAATAACCCTATCACAACGGGACCAGAAACACCTTTGGCACCCGCTTACCCAGCATAAGTTATCCGGGGAGATGCTGGCTATTGTAAAGGCAAAAGGAAGTGTTTTGTATGATGAAGATGGAAAGGAATATATAGACGGGATCGCCTCCTGGTATACCAGTATGTATGGCCATTGCAATCCGCTTATCACAGAAAAGGTAGCAGCACAAATGCAAAAGCTCGATCAGGTTGTTTTTAGCGGGTTTACCCACAAACCTGCAGTAGAATTATCGGAAGCTTTAATTAAAATTCTTCCTTCCAATCAGCAAAAATTATTTTTTAGCGACAATGGCTCCACAGCAACTGAAATAGGGATTAAAATGGCCTTGCAATACCATCATAATCTTGGAAATAACCGCAAAGTAATGCTGGCTTTTGAGGAAGGTTTTCATGGAGATACTTTTGGAGCGATGTCGGTTTCAGGATTATCTGTATATAATGGTGCTTTTGAAGAGCATTTTATCAAGGTGGTAAGAATCCCGGTTCCAAACGGAAAAAACACTTCCGGAGTTCTTAGCATTCTCAAGAATCTAATAATAGAAAATAACATCGCAGGATTTATCTACGAACCATTGGTACAGGGAGCTGCAGGAATGAAAATGCACGATGCCGCGGGTTTAAACGAAATACTGAACGTTTGCAAGGAAAATAAAATTATTTGTGTGGCAGATGAAGTAATGACCGGGTTTGGAAAAACAGGTAAGCATTTTGCTTCCGATTATTTAGAAACTCCGCCAGACATTATTTGTCTTTCTAAAGCCTTAACAGCCGGATTATTGCCAATGGCAATCACTAGCTGTTCTCAGCAAGTCTACGATGCTTTTTATGCCGATGAGATTGCAAAAGGGCTTTTCCATGGCCATACCTATTCTGCCAACCCGCTCGCTTGCGTTGCAGCATTGGCGGGAATAGAATTATTGAATTCTGAAGAAATTCAACAGAATATCAGGCGGGTGATCAAATCACATCAGGATTATAAAACCAGGCTTGAAAAGCATCCAAAAGTGAGAAATATTCGCCAGCTGGGGGTGATCCTTGCATTCGAACTCGATGTAAAAATGGAACGCTACGGGGAAGTTCGGAATCAATTATTTAAACATTTTATGGATTCCGGAGTGTTTTTACGTCCGTTGGGAAACACAATTTATATTTTAGCACCATTCGTTATTTCTAGTACGGAATTAGAAAAAATATATGAAAGTATATCGGCTGCGCTGGAAAAATTTTAATCCCACCCAATTTGCATTCTTTGGGGATGTATATTCTTATTTCTCCCGGTTAAATGCTGCGGAAAAGTATAACTTTGCAATAAAATATTCAAAATGTTTAGTACCGGACAATTGATCTTTGCAGCATTATTTTTCATGACTTTTGTAATCGTAATAATCTATAGTTACCGAAAGGATCTCGCTCTTCACAGAAAATACTACAAAGGCAGTTTATTTGTGCTGGGAGGGTTTCTTGTTTTCATATTGCTGCTTTTTGTAATAAAAGCTTATTTGAAGCAATAAATACTCAAATTCATAAATGATTTTAAAGTTGGCAAAGTTTAAGACTTCAGATTTTAAAACAGGATCCCATAAAAAAAGCCTCATCGATTGATGAGGCTTTTAAAATATATAATAGCTTGTCTAGTTATTAGACATTGCCGGTTTTTCTAAAAGTAAGAAATTGAAACGTTCTGTATATTGAAGCATTTGAGTTGCAAAATCCTTTGGTTGTTCAATTTTGATGGAGATAATTTCTCCTTGTTCATCCATTTCAGGAACCAAAACAGGATTTACAAAACCGCTGTAAGGTGGTGATTTAAATTGTGCATTTCTCTCCAAAACTTCCTTGTGAATATCCTGATCTACTTTTACCCCGTAATTCTCTACCAGGTTTTGAGCAGCTTCATAATCCCCTTCCGATTTAATACGTTGGGTTTCTTTTAACAATTCCCCGAACAATTCACGTAACCGGTCATAGTTTTTAATGTCGTAATAGGTTTTTCCATCTCTGGAAACCTTTTCAATAACCCCTTCTTCTTTTCCTTTTTCAAAGACCCATGCACTCACCCACTGGCGGTTTCGCATATGAGATTCTTCCACATTATCACCCAATTCCAGTCTTCTTAATTGGGTCATTAACCCGTTTCGTATATACCCATCATAAGCGGCTATTCCGGTTTTCTTCCAATCATTGGTCAATCCCAATTCCTGGATTTTAGGATCCATCAGGTAATAGAGCCCAACAAGATCGGCTCTTCCTTCTTCAAGGGTAGAAGCATAACTTTTTAAAGTCTCTTTAGTCTCTCCAACACCGGGATTGATTTTTCCGGACGCATGACCAACTACTTCGTGAAGAGCTGTATGAAGCTTATCTCCTTCTTTCCCATATTCCTTTTCCAGCATTATTTCCTCTTCATCGTGAGCAAATTCTTCCAGAACTCCACTACTTCCAGCATTGTTATAGGCCTCAATGATATTTCCAAGAGAAACAGATTTACTACCATGTGCCTGGCGTATCCAGTTTGAGTTTGGGAGGTTCACCCCAATTGGTGTGCTTGGAGATGCATCTCCAGCCTCTCCGGCAACGATCACGGTTTTATAGGTTACGCCTACAACCGAATCCTTTTTGTGCTCTTCCATCAAAGGAGCATTGTCTTCAAACCACTGAACATTGTCTTCCAGAACGCTCATTTTTTCAGACATTTCAAAATCCTTTATCTGCACTATATTTTCATAAGAACCTCTATATCCTAAAGGATCATTGTACACTTCTATAAAACTGTTGATGTAATCTATATTCCCTTCGGTTGCTTCAACCCAGGCCACGTTATAATCGTCCCAGGTTTTAAGATCTCCGGTTTTATAATATTCTATAAGTAGCCCCAGCGCTTTGCCTTGTTGCTCATTTTCAGCCACCGCTTCAGCTTTTTCAAGCCACTTAATGATCTCGTCTATGGCAGTTCCGTACATTCCGCCACTTTTCCATACTTTTTCTACTAATTGGCCATTTTCTTTTACCAGCTTGGAATTAAGTCCGAAAGAAAGTGGTTTTTGCGGATCCGGAGAAGTTTTCTTTTTATAGAATGCTGCAGCTTCAGCAGCAGTTATATCTTCTCCGTAAAAATTAATGGCCGATCCTTTTAGAAGTCCTAAAGACTCATCCAGATTTACCTTTTTGGCATCTTTATCATTAAAAATAACCTCAAAAGCTTCTCCGGAAAGTTCAGTACCTGTTTCAGATAAAAGCGTTTCAAAATATTCTTTATTGAAGTCTGGCTTTAATTTGGCATTCGAATAATGATGATGAATTCCATTCGAGAACCATACTCTTTTTAAATAGGCTTCAAAATTTTTCCAGTCATCTGAATTTTTATCGCCTGTATACTTCTGGTAGATGTTTTCCAAAGCACCCCTTATGGCAAGGTTATGCCTGTAATTCTGGTCCCACATAATATCACGGCCGGCCAGTCCAGCCTGCACCAGGTAATAAACAAGTTTTTGTTCTTTTAAGCTAAGGTCTTCCCAGCCCGGTATTTGATATCGCAAAATCTTGATATCTGCAAATTCTTCCACATTGTAGTCAAATTCTGTTTCAGCAACTGCTACTTCAGCAGATGTGTCCTTATTTTCATCCTTGCATGAAAAGAGAAGGGTTGATGCCAATAGCAGCATCCAAAATGAATTGAGTTTCATATAGGTATCTTTATTTTACAACAAATGTACTAAATAGCATTCTGTAAAATACCTATATTTGCCAATGGAATCTTAAAATCCCTGTTGTTGATGAAAATTTTAAAATATTTATTCTTTCTGATTTTAATTGTAATTATTGCAGGTGCCATTTATATTGCCACCAAGGATGGAAAGTATCATATTGAAGAAACCATTATTATTGAAGCGCCGGTTCCTGTAGTTTTTGAAGAGGTGAATAATTTTCAAAACTGGGAAAACTGGGGCCCCTGGGCAGATGATACCGATGATATGATCATTACCTATTCCGATATAACCAAAGGAAAAGACGCATCGTACTCATGGAAAAGTGAAAAAGAGGGGGATGGGGAAATAAAAACAACAGCAATAACTCCTAATACCGCTTTAGAACAGGATCTTACCTTTATTTCGAAATACGGAGAAACTCACAGTAAGATTAACTGGGACTTCGAAGAACTGGAGGAAGGAACAAAAGTTACCTGGAGAATGCAGGGGGAGCAGAGTTTTATGGAAAAACTCGCATTCAACTTCATGGATCAGTCTTTTTCAGAATTAATGCGGCCAATGTTTAAGGAAGGCCTTGAAAACCTGAAAAGAGAAGTGAAAAATAAAATGGATGTTTATTCTATCAACGTAGATGGGGTTACAACACACGGTGGTGGTTTTTATATGTATACTACAACTGCCTCAAAAATTAATCAGATTCCGGAGAAAATGCAACAAATGTATATCCAGGTTCGCAATTATATGGAATCCAATAATATCAGTGCTTTAGGTAAACCCTTCGTTCTTTACAATCAGTGGGATGAAACAAATAATTCTGCAATCTACTCGGTAGGGGTTTTCACACCCAGCCTGGTGATCACTCCCAATGAAAGCATTGTTCTAAATGGGATGATGCCGGTTCAAAAGGTTGTAAAAACCACCTTAATTGGAGATTACAAGTATTTAAGGGGAGCCTGGGACCGGGCAAACAATTATATATCCGAAAATAATTTACAAGCCCCGGAAACCGGACAGGCTTTTGAATTATATAAAATTGGACCTGAGGTCAATCCAAATCCTGCCAGCTGGATAACCGAGATCTATATCCCCTTAGAGCAGGACATTGAACAGAATTAGATTTCTATGAAACATCCAAAAGAAAAATTTTTTCACTCATGGGAAATGATTTTTGGATGTTACTCCCAATAGAATCTATCGGGAGACCATAGAAAACAATAAATATCTACAAATGAAAGTATTGTTGATGGTTTTTTTGGGAGGCGGACTGGGAAGCACTTTACGCTACCTGATTTCAAAATATTTGAATATTGCCTCCTATTCCAATTCTTTTGCAATTCCGCTTGGAACATTTACCGTAAACATTGTGGGAAGTTTGCTACTGGGTCTTGTCCTTGGTCTTGCCCTTAAATATGATTCGTTTTCCAGCAATGCTTTACTTTTTCTTGCAACTGGTTTTTGCGGAGGCTTCACTACTTTTTCTGCTTTTGCCTTTGAAAATCAGGAACTGCTTAAATCCGGCGATTACCTTCATTTTGCGGTTTATACCTTAGGGACTCTTATCCTGGGGTTTTCGGCTATTTTCGCCGGACTGTATTTCTCCAAATTGGTTTAAGTTTTTATCCTACCCAGAAAGAATGAATAATTTATAATTCTTCCTTTCATATTTTTCCGAATGAATATTTATGCTTTTTCAACCTGAAAATCAAGCCATTTTTTTTCTCAAACACCTCTTCAATCTGCTTTCTAAGCTTTTTTACAGCCTATTTTAAGAAAAATTAGGTGAAATATCTCTCATTTAAATTTTTTGGGATCAAAAAACAGATCGATTTTTTAAATTATATCAAAATTACATCGTTTTCAATAATCAACCCTTAATTTTTGATGGGTTAATATTTAAATATTGACATATTTAACCACTTACCCCCTATTTTTATACCCCAGAAATGAAATTTAGTTATATTTACTAAAATCCAAAAACTAAAAATATTATGAAAAAAATTGAGGCTATTATAAGAAAGTCAAAATTTGAGGAAGTAAAAAAAGGACTCCATGACATTGGTGTCAATTTTTTCAGTTACTGGGATGTTACCGGAGTTGGTAATGAGAAACAGGGCCACGTATATCGTGGAGTTTCTTACAGCACGACCGATATACAACGAAGGTTAATTTCCATAGTTGTATCTGACGATTTTCTGGATAAAACACTGCAGGTAATTTTTAAAACCGCGTACACCGGCGCGGTGGGAGATGGTAAAATATTTATATCAACCATAGAAGAAGCCTACAGGATACGAACCCAGGAAGGTGGAACAGACTCCTTAAACTAAGATTACAAACTCAACTAAAACTAATTAAAATGGAAATACTTACAATTAACAATGTATGGATGATGGTATGTACCGCATTGGTATTCTTTATGCATCTTGGATTTTCTCTTTTGGAAGTTGGCCTCACACGTCAAAAAAATGCGATAAACATCCTTTTCAAAAATGTATTTATAATCTGTATTGGTCTTTTGATCTACAGTTTGATAGGTTTTAACCTAATGTATCCCGGATCATTTATTTATGGGATTATCCCTGATTATTTTTTAGGCCTTTTTGGTTTACAGGCTCCTATGGTAGACGGAGTTTTAGATCTCACCTATAATGAAGGCTATACCTTTTATACCGATTTTCTTTTCCAGGGAATGTTTGCAGCAACTGCCGCTACTATAGTTTCCGGAGCAGTGGCAGAAAGAATTAAACTTAGCAGTTTCATGATTTTTGCGATGCTATATCTTGCAATTGTTTATCCTATAGCCGGATCCTGGAAATGGGGAGGTGGCTTTTTAGATGAATTGGGATTTTATGATTTTGCAGGCTCAACTCTTGTTCACTCTGTTGGAGGATGGGCAGCCCTTATAGGAATTTATTTGTTGGGAGCCCGTATTGGCAAATTTGACAAAAATGGGATTTCTCAGGCAATTCCCGGTCACAATATTCCTCTGGCAACTGCCGGAGTATTTATTCTATGGCTTGGTTGGTTTGGATTTAATGGTGGTTCTGTGCTCTCTGCCGATCCATCCTTAACCTCTATCACCCTGGTTACAACTTGCCTTGCAGCAGCAGCTGGTGGAATTTCGGCATTTTTGTTCTCGACTTTCCGATATAAAAATTATGACCTCACCATGTTCTTAAATGGAATTTTAGGAGGATTGGTGGGAATCACCGCAGGAGCCGATCAAATGTCACCAACAGATGCGGTATTGATTGGTTTAATATCCGGGGTAATAATCGTTCTGGGAGTTGCGCTCATAGATAAGTTAAAACTGGATGATCCCGTGGGCGCGGTTCCGGTACACCTTATTTGCGGAATCTGGGGAACCCTGGCAGTAGGTATTTTTGGTAACCTGGCAGGATGGGATCAATTTTTCAAGCAGCTGGCGGGCGTTGGAGTAATTGGTGCTTTCTGCTGTATTTCTGCCCTTATAATTTTTTATACAATCAAGGCAACTATGGGATTGAGAATGGATGGCCTTAGCGAAACCGAAGGTCTGGATATTCACGAACATGGAATGGACGCCTATGCAGAATTTGGTGTAACCCAGGAAAAATAATATACGGAACCATGTGAAAGAATAAAAAAGGAGCGCTTGGCGGAGCGCTCCTATAAAGTAATTCTCATCAATCAAAGACCAGTTCAACTCTTTTCAATTAATTAAACACAGCATTTATCATGATTAAAATCACAATTACAAATATCCGAAAAATTTTAATTATTCTGTGCCTCGGATTTTCAATTAATCCACTAATGGCACAGGAATCTGAAGGAATAGAAGGATTTATTTCCAAACTAAGCATACAGGGTTCCGTGGACACCTATTTTAGGACAAATTTTAACGGACTCAATAAATTTGAATATAATGAGAATGGAGATATAATAGGTTCACCACAGGCTCCTGCTACCTCTTTTGCGAACGATCCCGGATTTGCCTTAGGAATGGCAAATTTAATTTTCGGTTATGAAGGTGAAAAAGTTGGTTTTGTAGCCGATTTGGTCATAGGCCCACGGGGTGAAGACGCCGTTTTTCTTTCAGGCCCTTCCACAAACCTGGTTAACCAACTTTATGTATATTATAATGTAAGTGAAAAGCTAACCTTGACGCTGGGAAACTTTAATACTTTTCTAGGATACGAAGTTATCTCCCCTGTTGGAAATTTCAACTATTCCACTTCCTATATGTTCTCTTACGGTCCTTTCTCACATACAGGTTTGAAAGCCGAATATTCTTTTTCTGACAAGTGGAGCGGGATGCTGGCAATTATGAACCCCACAGACTGGACAGAATTTGATCCCTTTGGGCTGTACTCTTTTGGGGGACAGCTGGGATATTCAAATGATTCAGGAAACGCATATTTAAATATACTTTATGGGGAACAGGCTCCCAATACATCTGCTACATTTCAAATAGACCTTACTACAGGATGGGATATAACCCCGGTATTTTACCTTGGCCTGAATACGACCTATTCTTCCAATGGGGAAGGTTTTTACGGCGCCGCCTTTTATCCGCAGTTTAAAACCACTGAAAATTTTGCTCTTGGACTTAGGGCTGAATATTTTGAAGAAATGGAAGATGGAGGTCCGGTTTACGGTGCAGGGGTAAGAACCTATGATTTTACCCTTACAGGAAACTACACTGTTGGCAGTCTTACCATAAAACCAGAACTAAGACTTGACCGCGTTTCTGAAGATGTTTTTGTAAACACTGATCTGGTACCTACCAATAAGCTTTCCTCCTTTATTTTGGCCGCAGTTTATGCCTTTTAATTTCCATTTTTAAAAATACAAATCGTGGGGAAATCAATTACCCAGGTGCAAGTTAATTAGATAGGTCAAAGGAAAAAACCTTAATTCAGATGAAATCCCGGCCGTCTCATTCGGGCGGGCCTGCCCGAGGTAGCTATCGGGACGGGAAATTAAACCCTCAATGAGAATGCGAATTTTCATTCTCAGAGAGAAAAGGCTCTGGGTTACCACTCTTAAAGATCATAGAATTTAGATTTTCCAAGATATTTTTTAATCATAGAATTATACTCGGGACTTAACTTAAGATCTAAAGTCCCGGGAATATCATACAATGCCTCCATATCCTTGTACCCGGTTTTCAATAAGTCTTCCAGATATAGCATTGCCATTTCATAATCTCCATCCTTAGCACTTAATGAAATGATATTTTTATATCCTGCGGGATTTTTTTTATCAAAAATGGTCTGTAAAACAGCGGTAAAGACCAATGGATCTGCAGAAGCACCAGATTGTGATAAAGCAGTATAATAGCTATTGGCAAAGGCCGCAAGGAAACCCTGCAGGCGGTAAGCCATTTCAGCTTCAGCAATATTTTTCCCCTCCTGGTATTTTTTTAATTCGGTTAGTTGTTGACTCCACCATGGAATATTTTCAAAATTTGCCAAGGCTACATCCTCTTCAAAATAATAGGAATATTCTTCTTTTTTCATATTCTCCAAAACCAAGGCATTATTATATTCCCTTTTTTGCTGGCGGTAAAGGCTATTCCTGCGAAGGTCTTTTTGCAAACTTCTTAACTCGTCTTTTTTATTATAAATTGCATATTTTTCTTCCATAGACTCCAGCAGCTCATAGGACTTATAAAAATGCATAGTTCGGCGTAAGCGTTCGGCCTCTTCAAGTTCCGACTGGTATAATAATTCCACTAATTCAGGATTCCCTGGCTTTAACCCCTTCTGCATTGCCTGAAGTGTGAAACTCCCCAAAGCCCTGGATAACAATTGAGATCCCGGCCATTCGTGAAATCCGTCAAAAGTGTATAAAGAAGCAGGATGCTCATTTCTTCCATATAACCTAACTGCTTCTTTTAAGTTATAAATACGGTAATCATTATATCCGGAAATCCCTATAAAGGAAAACCGGTTTCCTTTTTTTAAAAGCTTGGGATTCAACCAGGAACCCCCTGCGGCTATAACACCACGTACATTTGAGACAACAACCGGGATCGCGCTTGCAACTTCAGCTCCTTCAGCAAAACCTGCTGTATAAATTCTATTTTGATCTAAAGGAAAAAAATTGAAAGCGGTGTCCATCACTCTGTAAGCTACTTGTAGATTATTGAGAAGGGAATCCTGAGCTACAATATTATTAGATGCTATTATTATATATCCCTGCTCTTCGGCTCCCTGGCTAAAAAGTTGTGCTGCAGACCTCCCTCTTCCCTGCGGCTCAAAAACAAATACAACAGGCCAGGTAGTCTCATTAGAATAGGATTTTGGAAGAAAAAGTGAAAAAGTTTCAGAGATACTATCGTTCACTTTTAGGCTGTCCATAACTATTCCTTTTTTCAAAGTGAGTTCCTGGGCAGTACCATTCACGGTGAAAAGAAGAAGAAAAAAAGAAATATATCTCAGCATTTTTAAATGTTTTTAACCAGATAAAGTTAGAATATTAGCCTTAAATAAAAAAAACTCCTATAAATAGAAGTCTTTTTCGTTTCAATAAATATAAATGTTAGGGCTATTTTTTAACTTTTATTAATTTCAAATCGTCCAGACCAGGAAAAAAGAATTTAGAGATCAATGACACTATAAGCAAATCTGCAAATATCAGGAACAGTACTCTTACTGCCGAAATTCCGTAAAAAGTCAATCCTGCGAAGCCCAGCAATCCCGTTACCACAGTCATTATTAAGAAAATGAACATATATTTTTTCATCGTAATTTTAATTTTTATCAAAGATAGTTATCTACTAGTCGCACAAATACTAAACAAATTACAATTGGTTAAATTTTAACTTAAGTTTGTTTTTTAAAAACGATAAATCAATTTTCTCCTTCGTGCTCACGAATCATGTTAAAGGAAAACACTCGAGAAAATAAATGAAATTCTGCCCAAACGAAACAGAAAGGAATCCATAAAATAAACCCACTGGTGGGATTAAAAAATAAAGTACTATCTTCGCGGCCGGTTGCCATCTTCTCCAACAAGGCAACAATTTTACACATAGTCTGCCCGTGAAATATTCAAAACGGCGCAGCGTTTACATTTAATACATGACATTTAACGATTTAGACTTATCCGAACCATTGCAAAAAGCGGTTCAAAAAGTAGGATATACAAGCCCTACGCCTATACAACAACGTTCTATACCCGCTATATTAAGCGGCCGGGATATTTTAGGTTGTGCACAAACAGGAACAGGGAAAACAGCAGCTTTTTCCATTCCTACCATTCAATTATTGAACAAAAGTAATTTAAACGGAAACGGAAGAAAGGTAAGCATTAAGAGCTTGATCCTCACTCCTACCCGGGAACTCGCAATACAAATTGGTGAAAGCCTTTCAGATTACGGCCATTTCAGCCAATTGAAACATTTGGTCATCTTTGGGGGAGTTCCGCAAAACTCACAGGTTCAGGCCCTGAGAAACGGGGTGGATATTTTGGTGGCAACTCCGGGAAGACTTTTGGATCTTATGGATCAAGGGTATATCTCCTTGTCTCAACTGGAAATTTTTACTTTAGATGAAGCTGACAGAATGTTGGATATGGGATTTGTTCACGATGTTAAAAAAGTGATCAAAAAGATCCCGGTAAAACGACAAACCTTATTTTTCTCGGCAACCATGCCCGATGCGATTATGGATTTGGCCAATAGTATACTTACCAATCCTTTAAAAGTGGAAGTAACTCCGGTGGCATCTACAGCAGAATTGATACAGCAGGAATTATATCTTATAGACAAGACCAATAAAAAGAAATTATTGATCGACTTGCTGAAAGATTCTGATGCAGACAGGGTTTTGGTTTTTACACGGACCAAACATGGAGCAAATAAAGTGGTAAAAGACCTGATTAGTGCAGGAATAAAATCGGAAGCTATTCACGGAAACAAAACCCAGAATGCCCGACAAAAAGCACTTAAGAATTTTAAGGATAAAACTACAAGGGTCCTGGTTGCAACTGATATTGCAGCCCGCGGGATAGATATCGATGATCTTGCATTGGTGATCAATTTTGAGGTTCCTAATATTGCTGAAACCTATATTCACCGAATTGGCCGCACAGGTCGTGCAGGAGCCAGCGGAAAAGCCATCTCCTTTAGTGATTTTGAGGAAAAATCATATATTAGGGACATTCAGAAACTGATGGATCAAAAAATACCTGTTGTTGAAGGTCACGAATATCCAATGGAATATTTCGAAATTCCGGAGAAAAAACCTCAGCAAAGAAGACCAGCCAGAAACCCATCTAAAAAATCCAACACTTCCAGGTCCAATACCGGAAAAACATCAAACCGTAGTAATTTTGGACGATCAGGAAACAAATAAGGGGCATTCTAATAATTATTTCGGCGATTACCGTGATTTCTGGTGGAATAAAGCCTTCCTGGATCTCACGGCTAAGCGGCTGGAGATTCAAAATTATACATCTATGCTGGATGTAGGCTGCGGCCAGGGACACTGGACCCGCATTCTTGCTCCATATCTATCTAAAAATTCAAAAATCACCGCGGTAGATAGCGACCGGCAATGGTATTCTAAAAATCCGGAACTCGAAAATTATTTCAGGGATCTGGGAATGCCTTTCAGCTTAAAAAAAGCAGATGCGCAGGCTCTCCCTTTTGAGGATAACAGCTTCGAATTTGTGACTTGCCAAACGCTATTAATACACGTACCCGATCCTCAGAAAGCTCTTGAAGAAATGAAACGGGTTCTGAAACCGGGAGGAACACTGCTTTGTGTGGAACCCAATAATATAGTTCAAAGCCTTACCAAAACTTCACTCACCAAAAATGATCCTATAGAGGAGACGCTGGACCATATAAAATACCGGCTTATTATTGAAAAGGGAAAGAGGAATTTAGGCCAGGGAGATAATTCTATTGGCGACCTTTTACCCGGAATGTTTGCTATGGAAGACTTTAAAAATATCGAGGTGCGGCTGTCAGACAAAGCGATAGCGATGTACCCTCCTTATGATAATAAGGAACAAATGGCTACTATAGAGCAATGGATGAAAGGAAGTTCCTGGACTTTAGGAAACCGAAAAGATATAGATTACTTCAGCGCAGCAGGAGAAAAATACATGCCATTTTACTTTGATTATCAGGAAAAATATTCCCGAAGGGACGCACATGTAATGGGGGCATTACAAAGGGAACAGTACCATGCCGGTGGTGGTTCTATGATGTATCTTGTGAGTGGAATTAAGTGATGATTCAGGGATTTTAATTCCTTTCTACCTAACCATTTAGTGACATTCTATATTAGAAGAAACCAGTTCCACATTCTGTTTTGGCGAAACATATGGGATACCGAGGCCAAGACCGCGAACTATAAATAAAAGTCCCGTAATCACTATAAAAACCGGGATTAGCTTTCTTACTTTTTGACGGGCTTTATCTTTTATGAAGGACATAAAGTAAATACTTGTGGTCATTAACGGAACAGTTCCTAATCCAAAAACCATCATATACAAACTGCTTTGCATAATACTCCCCGATGCCACAGCAGCAAAAACAGCTATATATATCAGTCCGCAGGGTAAAAACCCATTTAGAAATCCTATGGTAAAAAAAGTATCTGCCGATTTCTTTTTCAGCGATTTTCCAAGTGCACTTTTCACCTTCCCAACACCTGAATAAAAATATTTAGATAAATTGTATTTCTCAAAAGTCTTTGTAGGAAGCAGAATTATAAGAATCATAAGAACTCCAACTGCTATAGAGAGTTGTTGCTGTAGGCCAAAGAGAGAGAAACCTTTGCCCATGAAACCAAAAACCACTCCATTGATCCCATACGTAAAGATCCTACCAAGGTGATAACTGCTTATTTGAAGGGCCTTTTTAAAATTATTGCTCCTGTCCACCGGCAACATAAATGCTATGGGACCACACATCCCAATACAATGCAGACTGCCCAAAAGTCCCAATATTAAAGCTGAAAACAGCATATCTCTGAAGGTTTTATGGTTAAAAAGTGATTTTTTTCTTAGTGAGGTAGTTTTTTCCGCCGTATTTCCACCGCACACTGACATCCCACCGGCCCTGAACCAAAAACTCCTTAGAAATAAACATTACCCGGTCTTTTATAAGAATTTTTCTGGTGAAATCCAGGCCTTTGGATGAGGGCCTGTAGAATGTTATAAGTCCATCAATTTTTAATGTTCCTTCTTCCACAGGGAAATGAATAATCACACCATCCTGGGTTGAGGTAATTACCACATTTTCAGCAAGTGCATTTGCGTCTTTTTCAGCATTTAACTCATCCTGAAAACCCACTTCCTGTTTATAGTATTCTTCAACAACCAAATCGTATTCGTATTTTTCATCTGTAAACATCAAATACACGAAACTTAAAATGAATGTAATAAATGCAACAAACGCGATCACAACTCCAACTCCCCAATTAATTTTCATCTTTATTTTTTTTAATTATAACTTCTTGGTCCCAAAAAAGTGGTGTTAGTAGTTTCAATAAGTTTATTATTACTGTAAATCCCAATTTTCACTTTTTCCTTTTCCCCTTCCAGAGCCGAGGGATTTATCTCTATAAATAAAGTTCCCTTAGCTAGACCCTGCGCCGGTATCAATAAACCCTGGTGGCCTACGGGAGCTATGCTCCCTGTATGAGATAATAATTTAAATTCCACTCCTCCTATTTCGCTTGAAGTTTTATTTATTATTTTATAGGTGTACACATTGCTTATCATGTCATTTTGGGTGGTGGCATATAATTGCCCCGGAAGCCTTAATACATTGGCCTGAACATCATTTCGAAGAAAAAGCATTCCTGTCAAAACTCCCATAAGTATGAAAAGCACTGCTGCATATCCCTTTAACCTGGGCGTGAATTTGAATTTTTCTTTCTTTAGGATATCATCTTCACTGGCAAAACGAATGAGGCCCTTGGGAAGGTCGACTTTTTCCATGATAGAATCGCATTCGTCGATACAAGCCGTGCAGTTAACACACTCCAATTGAGTTCCATTCCTTATATCAATTCCCGTAGGACAAACGTGTACGCATTGAAAACAATCGATACAATCTCCATATCCTTTTTCTTCACGATCTTCTCCTTTTCTAAATAATTTTCTGCCATTTTCAGCTTCTCCTCTTTTATGATCATAGGCTACTACAATGGATTTATTATCCAGCAAAACACCCTGAAGCCTTCCGTAAGGACAGGCAATTATGCAAACCTGTTCCCGGAACCAGGCGAAAACAAAGTAGAATACCCCGGTAAAGATCAAAAGGGAAATGAGGGTACTTATATTTTCCAACGGACCTTCCGCTATAAATTCCAGCAGTTCATCACTTCCTATTAAATAGGCTAAAAAAACGTTGGCAATAAGAAAGGAAATAATAAAAAATATAAACCATTTCAATCCGCGTTTAGTGATCTTCTCTTTGTTCCACGGCATTTTCTCAAGCCTGATCTGTTTCCCTCTGTCTCCTTCAATGGCATATTCTATTCTTCTAAAAACCATTTCCATAAATATGGTTTGCGGGCAGATCCATCCGCAAAATATCCTTCCGAAGGCCACAGTAAATAGGGTGATAAACACCACTCCAATGATTAAAGATATCACAAAAAGATAGAAATCCTGTGGCCAGAATGGAAACCCAAAAATATTGAATTTGCGTTCCAGAACATTAAAAAGCAAAAACTGATTGCCATTTACTTTTATAAAAGGAGCCGCAAACAAAAAGATAAGAAGGGAATAGCTCACCCATTTTCGGTATTCATAGAGCGTTCCTTTCGGCTTTTTCGGAAATACCCATTTGCGCTTTCCTTCGTCATCCAGTGTCCCTATGGTATCTCTGAAATTCTCGTTAGCTTGCATTTACTATTTTTAGTATCTATTCCTGATCAATGACAAAAAATTCCCCTTCAGCTTCTTTTGGATCCGGGGGGTTTGAACCGTGCAAACTCAAAATATAACTCGCTACCTGAGCAATTTCAAATGGTTTAAGATCCTGCTTCCAGGAAATCATACCTTTTCCGGGTCTTCCTCCCTCAGAAATCACGGTATAAACCCCGGCGATATCACCATCGAAAACCCAGTGATCATCGGTTAAATTTGGTCCTATTCCTCCACCTCCATCGGCACGGTGACAAGCGACACAATTCACATTGTATATTTTGCTTCCGGCACTTAGATCGACTTCATCTGTTAAAAGTGCAACGGTGCTGGCATCGATTAGATCTGGTGCATTTTTCTTGTACTCTTCAATTTCAACCCTTGCCTGGGCTATTTCAGCCTGATATTCCTCTTCCTGAGTAGTACCGTCAAATATGTGATAATAGGCCATGTAACCAAAAGCATAGATGATAGTTGCATAAAACCCATATAACCACCAGGGCGGCAGCTTGTTATCCAACTCCCTAATCCCATCATAATCATGATCCATGATGATCTCGCCCTCCTCTTCTAAAGGCTTTCTTTTTGTTAAATTAGCTCTAAACTTTTTTAACCAGTTCTTAAGCTTTCCTTTTTTTAACAGTTCCTCCTGTAGGTACTTTTCCCGGGCATCCCCTTTAAGGGATTTAAAAAGAACATTTCCCAAAGCAGCGATCGCTATTTCAATAGCAAGGGCAGCGATAAACACCACTGCAAGGATACCAAGTAAAACCGGGTATTTTACCATTACTAATCCGTCTTCTGTAGGAAGTAAATATTCTATGAGCAGGAAAGCTATAACCACAAGGGCAGTTATTCTTAAAGCAGATATCAATAATTTCATAATTCAGAATCGTTTGAGTTATCTAATGGAATTTGACTTACAGTTTCTATGTAATTCTTTTTGGCAGTGAATACCCATAAGAATAACACCACGAAGAAGATGAAAAATATAAGAAGCGAGATGATAGGATAGATCTCTATTCCTTCAATACTCTCCATATGGCCTTTTACAAATTTTAGCATAACAGACTGTTTTTATTATTCGTTAGTAGTGATCTTAATATCAGTTCCAAGCCTCTGAATGTAAGCGATAAGGGCTATAACTTCGCGGTTTCTCATCTCAACAAAGTCAGTTCCGTTCTCCCTGGCATAGGCTTTATCGGCATCATAGGATTTGGCGAAATCCGGATCGCTGTACAGGTTTTCTTCTATTGCAATTCCCTGTTCCAGCATCCATGCCTGTGCTGTCTCGATATCCTCTGGAGAATAAGGAACGCCTAACTTAACCATTACTTCCATTTTGGATTCGGTATCTGATTTGTCCAATTCATCCTGGATAATCCATTTATAGTTAGGCATAATGGATCCGGATGAGGTACTTTGGGGATCATAAAAGTGGTTAAGGTGCCAGCTGTCGGAATATTTACCACCAATCCGCATTAAGTCGGGCCCGGTGCGTTTACTTCCCCATAAGAATGGATGATCATACACGTATTCACCGGCTTTTGAATATTCCCCATAACGTTCCACCTCACTCCTAAAAGGACGGATCATTTGTGAATGACAGGAAACACAACCTTCCCGTATATAAATATCACGACCTTCCAGTTCCAGAGGAGTATAAGGCATGACACTGGAGATGGTAGGGATATTGGATTTCACCATAATAGTTGGTACTATCTGGACAATTCCCCCAATTAAAATTGCAACGGTTGCAAGTAGGGTTAGCTGAACCGGTCTTCTTTCTAACCAGTTATGGTACGCTTCTCCCACAAGTCTTCTTTTTGGAACTTTTTCCAGCGGAGCAGATTCAGCAAGTTCATCGGTAACCGCACTTCCGGATCTTATAGTTTGAATAAGGTTGTACAACATCACAAATGCCCCAAGAATATAAAGGGAACCTCCTATTGCACGCATCCAATACATAGGGATAATTTCAGAAACCGTTTCAAGAAAGTTTCCATAGACCAGGGTTCCATCCGGGTTAAACTGTTTCCACATAGAAGCCTGAACAAATCCGGCAACATACATTGGCAACGCATATAGAATTATTCCCAAAGTTCCTATCCAGAAGTGGAAATTTGCCAGTCCGTTAGAGAATAATTTTGTTTTAAACAACCTTGGAAGCATCCAGTAAATCATCCCGAAAGCCAGGAATCCATTCCATGCAAGCGCACCTACGTGAACATGAGCAATAATCCAGTCGGTAAAGTGACCAATCGCATTCACGTTTTTAAGCGATAACATTGGGCCTTCAAAAGTTGCCATTCCATAGCCGGTTAAAGCTACCACCATAAATTTCAAGGTAGGATCTGTACGAACTTTATCCCAGGCGCCACGCAAGGTCAATAGCCCATTGATCATTCCACCCCAGGATGGAAATAATAACATTATCGAAAAAGCTACCCCAAGGTTTTGAGCCCAGTCTGGTAATGAGGAATATAATAAGTGATGTGGTCCGGCCCAGATGTAGATAAAAATGAGCGACCAAAAGTGAATAATAGATAATTTATAGGAATAAACCGGCCTGTTTGCCATCTTCGGAATGAAGTAGTACATCAAACCAAGAAACGGAGTGGTAAGAAAGAATGCAACCGCATTATGCCCATACCACCATTGTACCAAAGCATCCTGCACTCCGGCGTACACAGAATAGCTCTTTAGAAAACCAACCGGAAGCGCAAGGCTGTTAAAGATGTGAAGTACCGCGACGGTTACAAAAGTTGCCAGATAAAACCAGATCGCCACATACAGGTGCCGTTGTCTTCTTTTAAAAATAGTACCTATCATATTTACTCCAAATGCGATCCAAACCAACGCAATTGCAATATCGATTGGCCATTCAAGCTCTGCATATTCTTTAGAAGAAGTATATCCCAGCGGAAGGCTTATTGCTGCTGCCACAATAATTAACTGCCAGCCCCAGAAATTAATATTGCTTAAAGCATCTGAAAACATCCTGGCTTTCAACAGCCGTTGCAGGGAATAATAGATCCCGGCAAAAATGGCATTTCCTACAAAAGCAAAAATCACCGCGTTGGTGTGCAAAGGTCTCAACCTACCAAAACTTAACCAGGAAATCCCGTCGGTTAGATTTGGAAACAAAAATAAAAAGGCAATCAGTAAGCCTACCGACATTCCAACAATACCCCAGAAAATGGTGGCGTACGTAAACTTCTTTACGATCTTATTATCGTAATAAAACTGCTCAATTTCCATACTTATTCTTCTCTATTTTTAATGGTTGATTTTTTAACAGATGGGTCTTCTTTTACCACTTCATCCTCGAAAAGCATCCTTACAGATGGCGTATAGGTATCATCAAACTGTCCGCTCCTAACAGAAAGAATGAAAAGGATGAAGAATAAAACTGCAACAACAATACTTATAGTCAGCAGTATATAAATTACACTCATAATAGCTTGGTTTACCCGGCAAAAGTAGATTAGCAAGTAGTTTCAAAAAATGACGATCATCATATTTGAGACAATGGTTATTTTAATTTCCGTGATAAAATATTTGTCATTAAAGTGGTAAACACCACCACGCTTATCGAACTCAAAGGCATAAGAATTGCCGCAACTACAGGTGATAACTGTGCTGTAATTGCGAAATACAAGCCCACGATATTATACAAAAAAGAGATCCCAATACTCATTTTTATGATGTTCCGGGTTCCTTTTGCCGCCTGGATATAAGAATACAATTCCTTGAATTTTGAGGCATCCAGAATGGCATCACAGGCGGGAGAAAACACATTTACATTTTCCGAGATCGCAATACCAACATCACTTTGCCTTAAAGCTCCGGCATCATTCAATCCATCTCCCACCATCACAACTTGATGTCCCGATTGCTGCTGGCTTCGGATGTAATTTAGTTTCTCTTCAGGTTTTTGGCTGAAGAGAAATTTGGTTTTTGAAGGAAGTAACTCCTTCAGCACAGCAGCTTCCCCGTTATTATCTCCGGAAAGTATAACCAGTTCATATTCCGAAGCAAATTTTTTAAATAATGCCGAAAGTCCTGGCCGGTATTCATTCTGAAATACGTAGCTACCTTTATATTCTTCGTTCAGTTTAACATGTACAGCTGTTTGTAAACCATTATTCATTTCTCCGGCACTTACAAATGAGGCGCTACCTATTTTTATATGATCTGCTCCAAAATCCGCCTGCATTCCCTGACCGGTGATCTCTTCATATTCCTGCACTTTTACCAGTTCATGACCATTTAAATGCTTGTATAAAGACCGGCTCAAGGGATGTCCGGAGGACCGCAATGCAGATTTCAGCATAGATTCTTCGCGAATGCTTAAGGACGTTCCATTATAGGTTATTACATTTTTTGTATTGGTTGTGATGGTGCCCGTTTTATCGAATATCACGGTATCTATTTTTGCCAGTCGCTCTATTGCCGGAGCATTTTTTAGATAAAACTTAAGTTTGCCAAAGATCCTGAGCATATTCCCCAAAGCAAATGGAGCGCTCATCGCCAGGGCACAAGGACAGGCTATAATAAGGATTGCGGTAAAAACATTCATCGCCTGGCCTGGCTCAACCACAAGCCAATAAGAGGTTGAAACCAAGGCTATCATCAGGATGCTTACGGTGAAATATTTACTGATAGTATTGGTAAGGGAGCTAAAGGAATTCTCCTTGTCAGAATCAAAAACCTGGTTACTCCAAAGCTGGGTAAGGTAACTTTGGGAAACGGGTTTTAGGGTTTCAATTTCAATACTTCCGGAAACCTGTTTCCCACCGGCATAGATCTTACTTCCCACTTCTTTTTCCAACGGCTCAATTTCCCCGGTTACAAAACTGTAATCTATAAGTGCTTTCCCTTTCATTAAAATAGCATCAACAGGAATCAATTCATCGTTTCGTATTAAAACCCGATCGCCTTTTTCTATGGTGTTTACCTGGACATTTTCCTCGGAACCGTTCGATTTTATCCTGGTAACGGCAATGGGGAAGTAAGATTTATAATCCCGCTCAAAAGAAAGAAAACTGTAGGTTTTTTGCTGAAAGAATTTCCCCAGCAATAAGAAGAAGACTAATCCGGTTAAACTATCAAAAAAACCGCTTCCAAGATCAAAACTTATTTCGATGGTACTGCGAACAAATAACACAAGGATCCCCAAAGCCAGCGGAACATCAATATTAAGAACTTTTGCTCTTAATCCTTTGTATGCCGAAATAAAATATCCCGAAGCAGAATAGAAGAATACCGGAAGGGAAAAAGTAAACATCAGCCACCTAAAAGTGCTTTTATACTGTTCCAGCCAAAATTCCCCAACATCGAAATATTCAGGAAAAGAAAGAAACATCACATTCCCAAATGCAAAGCCTGCAATTCCCAGTTTATAAATTATCGAGCGGTCCCTGTGCTTCTTTTCAGTTTCATAATCATCCAGACTTATATAAGGTGCATAGCCTATCCTGCCAAGCAAAACCACCATTTCCTTTAAAGAGATCCCTTCAGAATTGAAGGTTACTCGCACGGTTTTCTTCGGGAAATCAACCTGTGAGGCTTTGATGTTTTTATTGAGTTTATTAAGGTTCTCTAAAATCCAGATACAGGAACTGCAATGGATATGAGGAATGTATAACGTGATTATTTGAGTACCCTCATCATTGAATTCCAAAAGCTTTTCAGCAATAGAAGTGTTTTCAAGGAAATCATATTTCCCCTCTGTTTCATTAGGACTGGCACCGGGTGCATTTTGCAGATCGTAGTATCCGGTAAGATCATTTTCAGAAAAAATTTCATAGACTACTTTACAGCCGTTACAACAAAAGTTTTTTTCATCAAAAACTATTGTTTCAGCTTCACAGGGATCTCCGCAATGAAAACAGCTTGAAATTTTGCTCATCAATTTTTTATTCTGGGCAAATGTGCGCAGACTGTAAATAAAAAAATATGACGATGATCAGATTGGAAGATAATACTATCAAATCTTAAAAACGTATGCCCTTTAAGAATTGCATCTTGCTAAAATTTTAACCCCTTCTTTTTATCGGGCCATGCTCCACTACGCTGGAGAGGATTATGTGGGTTTTGGTTTCCCCGTACGTGATTAGTTTATCGATAAATTCCTCTAAATGGGATTGATCATAAAGCACCACCTCCATGATTATATTTTCATTTCCTGTGATCCGGTAACAATTGATCACTTCTTTAAATTCTTTTACTTTTTCCAGAAAAGGTTTGAGCCTCCCCATAAAAGCTCTAAGCGTAATCACAGCTTTAAGTTGATGTCCGGTTTTGTGATAGGACACTTCAGCTTTATAGCCTTTAATAACACCACTGTCCTCCATCTTCTTCACCCTGTCAGCTACCGCTGGAGAAGTAAGTCCAACGTTACGACCTATCTCTGAAAATGATTGTCGGGCATTCTTCTGAAGGGATTCCAATATCAACCAGTTTAATCGATCTAAAGGCATATTTAAACTTTAAGAGGGTTATAATGTATAAATTTAAAGTAAATCTATGATTTGACCTTAAAAACGAAAGATAACTTTGTGCAAATGAATGTAATTTTACAATACCTGAAAAAAATAATTTATAAAAAACTATGCAACCTGTTGAATTTTCAACCCTTCCTGTTTATAAAAAAGCACTTGAAATTTTTAGAGTTTCCAGGGCGATCGCTTGCAGTATTAGCGATAACAGGAATATATTGGAAATGGAGACCTCAGAAGAGGTCAATCACAGGTTCGCAGGAGAGCTCGTAACCGATGCGTTGGCCCTTGTCCCGGAATTAGCAGTTGTGCAAAACACTTCCAGCCATTCCCTTCGACTTAAAAGAGCCAGAAAAATACAGAAAGCTGCCAGAGGAATCTTACTAAAATGCAGAAAACTGGAATTCAACGGAGTAAAAGAAAAAGAGTTTTTATCGTTGCTTAAATCCGAAATACAACAATTCAATAGAATTTTTGAAGAATGGATTTACAACCTTCCAATGGATAAAAAGGTTAATTAGAGATTAAATTCGGAGTTAAAAATGCAAGATTTACACCTTCAATAAACATATTGGTTCCAATAATAGCGATGATAAGTCCCATTATTTTTTCTATTACCACGATCTTGTTTTTCCCAATATAGCGCACCAAATAATCACTGGAAATAAATGCCAGGTGGTTTAAATACATAATAAGCGCGAACATAACCACTATTATAAGTAGCTCTATATAACCGGCATTTGTAGTGTAGTTCATTGCAGTAACTATAGTTCCGGGACCTGCCAGAATTGGAATAGCCAGTGGTGAAATCGAAATGCCTTCATTAAAGTTAATCTCTGTTTGATTATCAATACTGGATTCCTGGGCGCGAATCATTTCAAATCCTACAAAAAATATCAGGATTCCACCTGTAATTTTAAAAGCGGGAATAGTAATTCCAAAAAGATCAAAAACATACTTCCCAATTATTATAAAACCTGAAACAATTATAAAAGCGGTGAAAGTGGCTTTTCTGGAAATTTTTTTCTTGGTCTTTGCATCTGCAGCCTTTGTGAGGCTTAAGAATATAGGAATGTTCCCCGGCGGACTGTTAATCGCAAAGAAAGCGGTAAATACACCTATGGCAAATAACCATAAATTTTCCATTGAAACTGAATTTTTTACAAGCCGCGAAGTTAGAGTTTTAATTTTACAAGATGCAAAATAGATTTGAAATTTCTGAAAGCAATTTTTTATTCAACTGAAAAATAGAATTACCAGCTTAATGTTCCCCGGATAAGTTGAGATTCGGCTCCATCACTATCTGAAACCAGTAAAATTTCCAGCTGCTTTGGGGAAATGGATTTTACCACGGCAACAGATTCTATTTTTATTTTCCAGGCCTCACGGTTTTTTTTCAATAATGCATATTTAAGAGCGCCGGGGTCACTCAATTCTTCAAGGTTCACCATTCCTAAAAAACTTCCTAATACTTCTCCATCATCATAGGCATTTGGGGTGTTTTCTACAGTGGTAGTAAATAATAAAGTACGGGTTCCGGGAATTATGGTAGCTCCGGAAAATCCAGCTGTTATTTGGTTTATATGTGGTAATTGAATTTCTATTACTTCAATTTCGGGAAGTTTTTTTTCGTTGCTTAAATAGTGTAAAAAACCGCTATAATCCAACTTAAAAATTAAATTTTGCCCTCTGTTAAAAAGCATCAAGGAATCCGCATGCATAGCTACGGCTTCAATATTGAGCTCATAGCCTTTCGTCAATTTCAATTCTTTTAGAACCGAATAAAAACCAGTGAGATTATAGGTTTTAAGTTCGGGGGGTTCCTTTAGGTAAATTCTGGTAAACACATCTCTTTCAGGAGATTTAGATCCAGACCCAAAAATGATCAGCTCTTTTTTACCCTGATACTGGATAAGCTCCATCGCTTCAAAGTCCGGTTTTAAAGGCTTCGCTATTTCATTATTGTGATAATCCTTAAGGGAATGAATTTGAAATTTTGAAAGGAGTTTTCCCTGATGGTTCAATTCAAATAAATAAGGAGCATTATCGCCTATTACATAGATTTTATTTTCCTGAAATGCCACACCAGAAGCTCCGGGAATTTCTTTTAAAGTTTGCTCTTGGAAAGGTATAAATTTCATCGTGGATTTAGAACAAGCCATAAAACTATAAATAATTACGAGGTATATCCCTAATTTAGTAATGTTCATCTCAGTTTTTCCGGTATTTAAACCCACTTTTAGTGAACTTTATTTTGCTGTCAAGCGGCCTTAATTCATAAAAAATAGGAATCTGCAGACTTTTCAAAATAAATTTTCATTCTTCTCAGGGATCCCATTTTTAAGAGATCGCACTTTCAAAAGATCCTTCTTCAGGGAGTTCCTTTTTCAATGAGTTCCTCCGTCAGGGAGTTTCTTCTTCTGAAAGTTTCTTCTTCTGAAAGATTCTTCTTCTGAAAGTTTCTTCTTCAAAGCGATCCCACTTTTGAGAGTTCCTTCCTTTGAAAGATCCCGATTTCGCTTCGCTCATCGGGATAAGCGACCTCTAAGCCCTCGCTACGCGAGGGCAAGAGTCTGCTTACATGTTTCTTCTATACTGCCCGCCAACCTGAAACATCGCACTGGTGATCTGGCCAAGGGAGCAAACTTTAGTGGCTTCCATAAGAACCTCAAAAAGATTTTCGTTATTAATAGCCGCTTTTCTAATTTTTTCAAGAGCGGTTTCCGCACTATCTTCTTTAGCTTTATGAAGGTTTTTTAGGGTGGTGATTTGATATTGTTTTTCTTCTTCTGTAGCTCTTATTACCTCTCCCGGGGTTACAGTTGGGGAACCGGTGGAACTAAGGAAGGTATTTACCCCTATAATTGGGAATTCACCATTGTGCTTTAATGTTTCGTAATAAAGACTTTCTTCCTGAATTTTACTTCGTTGGTACATGGTTTCCATAGCCCCAAGCACTCCCCCTCTCTCCGTGATTCGGTCAAATTCCAGCAATACTGCTTCTTCAACAAGATCTGTCAATTCCTCAATGATAAATGCACCCTGGATTGGATTTTCGTTTTTGGTAAGACCTAATTCTTTGTTGATTATCAACTGGATCGCCATCGCTCTTCTCACTGAAGCTTCTGTAGGTGTTGTGATCGCTTCATCGTATGCGTTTGTATGCAGCGAGTTACAGTTGTCGTAAATAGCATAAAGCGCCTGCAAGGTAGTTCGAATGTCATTAAAATCTATTTCCTGAGCATGCAGGGAACGTCCTGAGGTCTGGATGTGATATTTCAACATTTGAGCCCTTGGATTTGCACCATATTTATATTTCAATGCTTTGGCCCATATCTTTCTGGCTACTCTTCCTATAACCGCGTATTCCGGATCTACTCCATTTGAGAAAAAGAAAGAAAGGTTAGGACCAAATTTATCGATGTCCATTCCACGACTAAGGTAATATTCCACATACGTGAATCCGTTAGCCAGGGTAAGCGCCAGTTGCGTTACAGGATTAGCACCTGCTTCAGCGATATGATATCCGGAAATAGATACCGAATAAAAGTTCCTGACTTGTTCTTCTATAAAATATTCCTGAACATCTCCCATCAACCGCAAGGCAAATTCTGTAGAAAAAATACAGGTGTTTTGCGCCTGATCTTCTTTTAATATATCTGCCTGTACTGTACCCCTAACGACATTTAGGGTTTTTTTCTTGATCGTTTCATAAACATCTGCCGGTAAAACCTGGTCTCCGGTAACACCCAACAGCATAAGCCCTAAACCATTATTCCCTTCAGGAAGTTTTCCCTGGTATTGCGGGCGGTCAACTTTTTTGTCTTTATATATTTTTTTGATCTTATCTTCAACATCTTTCTCCAGCCCGTTTTTCGTGATGTACTTTTCACATTGCTGATCGATGGCTGCATTCATAAAAAATCCAAGCAACATAGGCGCCGGGCCATTGATGGTCATACTCACCGAGGTCATAGCATCGGCAAGATCGAAACCGGAATATAGTTTTTTAGCATCATCCAAACAGCAAATAGAAACCCCGGCATTCCCAATCTTTCCGTAAATATCCGGACGGTAATCGGGATCATTTCCATATAAAGTAACAGAATCGAAAGCGGTGGAAAGTCGTTTAGCGGGAAGTCCCATACTCACGTAATGAAACCTTCGGTTGGTGCGTTCCGGCCCGCCTTCCCCGGCAAACATTCTTGTTGGGTCTTCTCCGGCTCTTTTAAATGGATATAATCCCGCGGTATAAGGAAACTCTCCGGGAACATTTTCCTGTAAACACCATCGTAAAATATCTCCCCAGGCTTCATATTTTGGTAAAGCTATTTTGGGGATCTGGGAATGTGATAAGGACTCTGTATGGGTTTCAACCTTAATTTCTTTATCCCGCACCTTAAAGGTATAAACAGGCTCTTTATATTTATTGACGGTATCTTTCCATCCGGTTATAACTTCCCAGTTGTATGGATCAAGATCCATCTTCACCCGGTCAAATTCAGCCATCAGCAATTTGGCGAACTGTTTCTGATCTTCAACCACATCATTCATAAAATCATCATCAATACCAAACTTCGACAGGCTCAGTTTAACGTTGGTAACAGATTCCATTGTTTTATAGATTCCGTAGAGCTTTTGAGCAACTTCTGCCTGAGAAACAGCTTTTTCATCATAACTCCTGTTATTTTCAGAAATTTCAGATAAATAACGAACCCGGCTGGGTGGAATTATATAGATCTTTTCACTGGTATCTTCATTGATAAGAAAAGTAGAATTTAAGGCAGAATCTGTTCGCTCATCGATTTTATTTATCAGTTTCCGGTAAAGTGTATTCATTCCGGGATCGTTAAACTGAGAGGCAATGGTTCCATAAACCGGAAGGCTTTCGGGATCCTCATGCCATAATCCATGGTTACGCTGATATTGTTTTTTTACATCCCGTAAGGCATCCAACGCCCCACGTTTGTCAAATTTATTGATAGCGACCACATCTGCAAAATCCAGCATATCGATCTTCTCCAATTGTGTAGCAGCACCAAATTCGGGCGTCATCACATATAATGAAGCATCAGAATGTTCTATAATCTCCGTATCAGACTGCCCAATCCCGGATGTTTCCAGGAGTATTAAGTCGTAGCCTGCAGCTTTTAAAACCTCAACGGCTTCAGCAACATACTTGGACAATGCAAGGTTAGACTGGCGGGTAGCCAGGGAACGCATGTATACACGTGAATCATTGATCGCGTTCATTCGAATCCGGTCTCCTAACAGGGCACCTCCGGTTTTTCTTTTTGAAGGATCTACGGAAATTATCCCGATGGTTTTTTCAGGAAAATCAACCAAAAATCTTCTTACCAGCTCATCTACCAATGAAGATTTCCCCGATCCTCCGGTACCTGTGATTCCAAGAACTGGAGTAGATGCCCCCTTTTTCTTTTCTCCTTCTCCCGAAGCAGATGAATCCAGGTCCATAGGTTTAAAAGCCTTTAAAAAATCTTCATGCCGGTTTTCGGCAAGGGAGATAAGTCGGGCTATGGTATTTACGTCCTTATTTAAAAGGCGTTTTTCAACCTCTTTTTCATTTTTTAAGGGCGGAGTTGGCGTATCGGCAATTTTTACTAGGTCATTGATCATTCCCTGCAAACCCATTTCCCTACCATCATCCGGAGCATAGATACGGGTAATTCCATAATCCATCAATTCTTTGATCTCCTCGGGGAGTATCACTCCGCCACCGCCCCCAAAAATTTTGATATGTCCTGCGCCTTTTTCCTGAAGCAGGTCATACATATATTTAAAATACTCATTATGTCCTCCCTGGTATGAAGTCATAGCTATTGCATTGGCATCTTCCTGGATCGCGCAATTCACCACTTCTTCCACACTTCGGTCATGGCCAAGATGGATCACTTCTACCCCGGTTGACTGTATAATGCGGCGCATTATATTTATTGCGGCATCGTGCCCGTCAAAAAGAGAGGCTGCGGTTACTATTCTTACTTTGTTTACAGGTTTATAAGGAGCTTGTACTTCCATTTTTATTCAAATTTTTAGAAGTTGCAATTTACGAATTATACAAGGAATTTTACATATATGAAGAGTTTTTAAGAATTATGCAAAAAAATTAATCTCCTAAAACTGAATGCTTATTTCAATAAATAATTCAGAAACCCGATTGCCATTTACCTTTTTTCCGGTAAAAGCTAATCTTGAATCAAAAGCAGGTCGCTTTTCTATAGTTATTCTTCTTTATTACTCTTTCAAATTTATGGAGTTAAAGCTCTTGGTTTGTAAATTATAATCAAAATTGATTGTTTTAATATAACTATAACAGGTATTGATATAAGAGGAAACGTTTTTTATTAATACTTTTGAAATAAATTATTTAGATGAAACATCCAATAACATTTTCACTACGCCGAACGCGTACTCACAGTAGGGATTCTTCCTCGCCCAAAAGCTCGTTCAGAGATGACAAAAAAACCCGGGTATGTCATTCTGAACGCAGTGAAGAATCCCGCACACTCATTGGGACGAATCATAAATGAAACATCCATTAGAAAATTTTCTCACGCAGGTGAATAATTATATGGATATTTAGGAGCTATAAAAATCCCTATAAAACAATAAAATAAACAGATGAAAAAAATACTACTTCTCTTACTTATTCCTGTATTGACCGGTTGTGCTGAACTGCAGGATATTGCCAATCAAATGCCGGGTGGCGGATACGGAATCACAAATGCTGAAATTGCTTCCGGTTTACAACAAGCATTGGATCAGGGGATTGATAAACAGGTAACAAAATTAACTCAGGAAGATGGTTTCTTCAGAAATGAATTGGTACGGATTACTTTACCGCCAGAATTACAAAAAGTGGACAAAACCCTTAGAGATGTTGGGCTTAATTCCCTTGCAGATGAAGGTCTAAAGGTTTTGAACCGCGCTGCTGAAGATGCTGTAAAAGAAGCTACGCCAATTTTTGTGAATGCAGTAAAGGAAATTACATTCACCGATGCGCGAAATATTTTATTGGGAAGTAATACAGCCGCCACTACCTATTTAAATCAAAAAACAGAGCAGCAACTATATTCAAAGTTCAATCCGGTTATCACCAACTCTCTGGATCGCGTGGGAGCTACACAAGTCTGGACCAATATAATAGACCGTTATAATGCATTGCCATTAACCTCAAAAGTGAATCCAGATTTACCCGACTATGTAACCCGGGAAGCTTTGAGCGGAGTTTATAAAATGATTGCCATCGAGGAGCAGGAAATAAGGGCAAATATTGCGTCCAGAACAACCCAGTTATTGCAAAGGGTTTTCGCCTTACAGGATTAAAATAAAGGTGAATTTTACAATTTCTTTAACCTCAGCTTAATACATTTTTTAACAAGAAGTCTTTAATTTTGCGGGAAATAGATTTAAAAAATGTTTGGTAATATTTTATTTAAGAGTAAAGAAGAAAGATTATGTCAGAAATATTCCAGCCTTATGAATCGCGCATATCAAGCCGCACTTACAAATAAAGACCGGAGTGATGAACTTAATGCCCGTGCCAAGGAAGTCCTGGAAGAACTAAGGTCCCTTAATTATAAGGGCTTAGATAGTTGTTCCTGAAAATCTTCGAAATAGCCAAATGCGGATAATGGTCTCGAGCCATACCAGCTAAAGAATTCACCATTTACCAGTAATACAGGCACATCACAAATCTCCTTAATTTCCTTGATATGAGTTCGCTTAAATGGATAAGGCTCAGAAGAAAGAAAAATAAGATCCGGCTTTAAAAGCTTTAACTTTCTAAGTGTTATTTGTGGATATCGTTCAGGATTGGTTTCAAATACATTTTTTAATCCATTTAACTTCAACATGGAATTTATAAAAGTATTACCTCCAACAACCATCCATGGGTTTTTCCAAATCAAATAGGCTACTTTGAGTCCCTTCTTAGGAATTTGAGCCTCGAATTTTTCCTTTTTATCCTTCAGATTCTCAATTAAATCTGTCGATTTTTCAACACATTGAAAAAGTTCACCATACATCGCGATGAGGTCTAAAGAATCTTCAAAATTGTTAATTTCAGAAACATCTACAGGGGCAATTTTTTGCAATTCCCGAACCATTTCCTCGGTATTTTCCTCTTTATTACATAGAATAATATCAGGGTTTAGATCCCGGATAGCATCAAAATGAACCGTTTTTGTTCCCCCAACCACTTTCTTCTCTTTCCGAAGACGGGAAGGATATACACAAAATTTTGTAACACCCACAATTTTGTCCTCAAGACCAAGGTAAGAGAGCAGTTCTGTTTGACTGGGAACTAAAGAAACTATTTTTTGGGGCACCTTATCTAAATGGATTTCCCTGTTTAACTGGTCTTTCATACTAGTACTAAAACTGTTGTTTGGATGATATGTTTTATAAACTATGCTTAAAAAAAATAAATAAAATTAATAAGGATTTCTTTTCTGAAGCTAAAGAATGGTGTTTCTGCGTTTACAGAAGTACTCTTATATAGCACTAAAGAAAACGCACAAAATTACTATAAAATTACTGGTGTAATTTAGAAAGCTGCGCTGCCATTTCCCTTTGCATTACTTCGGCTTTAGCGGCGGCAATTTCGGCAAAATTTGAAGTTTCCGAAGCATATATAATTCCGCGGGAAGAATTTACCAGAAGCCCCACATTTTTGCCCATCCCGTATTTACAAACGTCTTCAAGAGATCCTCCCTGAGCTCCCACTCCGGGAACCAGCAGGAAACTATCCGGAATCAACTTCCTGATCTCTGCAAGGTGTTCTGCTTTAGTAGCTCCCACCACATACATCAACCTTTCTGAATTTTCCCATGTTTTTGAAGTTTCGATCACCTTTTTATATAATTCTACCCCATCTGTTTTCAGGGTTTGAAAATCGAAAGCACCTTCATTGGAAGTGAGTGCAAGCAATATGGTGTGTTTATCCCGAATTGCAAGAAAAGGCTCCACAGAATCCTTTCCCATATAAGGTGCCACCGTTACAGAATCGAAAGCCATTTCCTGTAGAAAAGCCTTCGCATACATAGCCGAAGTATTCCCGATATCGCCTCTCTTAGCATCGGCAATAGTGAAAATTTCTGGGTATTCTGCGTTTAGATATTCAATGGTTTTGTTAAGCGCTTTCCATCCTTTTCTACCCTGTGCCTCATAAAATGCTGTATTGATCTTGTATGCCACTGCAAAATGATGCGTAGCATCTATGATCTCCTTATTAAAAGCAAACATAGGGTCCTCCTCAGAAAGAAGATACGTTGGAATTTTTTCAAGATCGGTATCCAGGCCAATACATAAAAAGGATTTTTTCTTGTGTATTTGTTCAAGGAGCGCTTGTGTGGTCATGTTTTAGGAATTTATAGTAAGGATACTGAATGGAACTGGAACATAAAATTAAAACACATCACTGTTTTCTCTAAGTTTACGCGTGTTTTCAACCAATGCCAACTCATCTATAATTCTTTGAATATCCCCATTGATGATGTTGGATAAATCATAGAGTGTAAGGTTAATACGATGATCTGTCACCCTACCCTGGGAATAATTGTATGTACGAATCTTTGCACTTCGGTCTCCGCTGGAAACCATAGAGTTTCGCTTAGCAGAATCAAGTTCCATTTGCTTGGCAAGTTCCTGCTCATATAACCGGGATCTCAAAACCCTAAAGGCTTTTTCCTTGTTTTTATGCTGAGATTTTTGATCTTGACATTGAGCGACCAATCCTGTAGGCACGTGCGTTAACCGCACTGCAGAATAGGTAGTGTTTACCGATTGCCCCCCTGGACCTGAAGAACAGAAATAATCTATCCTTACATCTTTGGGGTTAATCTCAACATCAAATTCTTCAGCTTCAGGGAGCACCATCACAGTTGCAGCAGAAGTATGCACTCTTCCCTGAGTTTCTGTTTGCGGTACCCTTTGTACCCGGTGAACACCGGCTTCAAATTTAAGAGTTCCGTAAACATCTTCTCCGGTAACTTCAAAGATCATTTCCTTGAAACCGCCACTGGTACCCTCATTATAATCTACAATAGTCGCCTTCCATCCTTTGCTTTCAACGTATTTGGTGTACATTTTATATAGATCTCCCGCAAAAATACTGGCTTCATCCCCACCTGTACCGGCGCGAATCTCCATAACAACATTTTTTGCATCCTCCGGATCTTTTGGCACCAACATTATCCTTATTTTATCCTCCAGGCTTGCAAGTTCATTTTTAGAATCTTCTAACTGATTTTTTGCCATTTCAGTCATTTCCGGATCACTGCCATCGGAAATCATTTCCTGGGCTTCTTCAATATTATCTGTAAGTACTATATACCTATCGCGCACATCCATAAGCGCTTTAAGATCCTTGTATTCTTTATTAAGTTCCACGTACCGCTTCTGATCGGAAATCACATTCGGTTGAATGATGAGATCATTCACCTCATCAAAGCGTTGCTTCACTATATTCAGCTTCTCAATCATAAATTTTCAGAAAATTTTTCGGAACAAATTTACAATAATTAGATGGATTTAGAGAATAGATCTTTTCTTTGAAAAAAATATTCCGGCCAACTCACCGGCTTTTGAAATTGCTTTCTAAGTGGAAAAGAATTAACTTGATAGAAATGAAAAAACCTCCAAAATTTTTTTGTAGCGATATATTGAACCAAAGCTGATAAAAATAACTAGATCTCATTGAATTTTCAGAAGGATTTTATCTAATTTCACACAAAGAGCACAAAGAAAAAAAGGAGATCACAGAGATTCCAAATATGACCGAAAACGAGCTTTCATATAAAATTATTGGGGTTGCCATGGAGCTTCATAAGACGCTCGGGCCGGGTCTTCTGGAATCCTCTTATGAAAGTGTCCTCGCCTTTGACCTTCGAGCTGCGGGTCTGGAGGTAAAACAGCAACATCCAATGCCATTTTTCTATAAAGAAATAAAAATGGATGTTGGCTATAGAATAGACCTGCTGGTAGATAATAAAATCATTATTGAAGTAAAATCTCTTGAGAATTTGGCTCCCGTTCATTACTCTCAGCTACTCACGTATCTAAAGCTATCAAACCTGAAACTTGGCTTATTAATAAATTTTAACACAAAACTTTTAAAAGACGGTCTTCATAGAATAGTTAACTAAACTGTTTCGGCTGGCTGTTTTATCTTTTTTGTAATAATTGAAAATTATAATAAAAGTTTTCTTTGAAGCATAAGATCACAGAGAATTTTAACTGTGACCAAAAACGAGCTTTCTAATAAAATTATAGAGGTAGCCACGGAGCTTCATTAATTCACTTATGAATTAAAATAAAAGTTTTCTTTGATGCACAAAGTCTTCGTGCTCTTCTTCTAACCTTCACTGCTTTGTGTGAAATATTAGGAACTACTTCTGATTTCTTCCTGATGCTTCCATTCTTTCTCACAAAGCGTACAATTGAAAAAAAGAAACTTTAGAGTTTCTCAAATGCCTGAAAAATTTTATTTAAAGCCGGGTATAGGAGGAAATAAAATTCTGAAATTTAATACGTAAACTCACCAAATTCACTTCTGATAGTCAACTTCTTACTTTCTGAAGCTTCCACTCTACCAATGATCTTTGCATCTACATTGAAAGACCTGGAAATATTTATAATTTCATCGGCGATATTTTCATCCACATAAAGTTCCATGCGGTGTCCCATATTGAATACCTGGTACATTTCTTTCCAGTCGGTTTTACTTTCTTCCTGAATTAATTTAAAGAGCGGTGGCACTTCAAAAAGATCATCTTTAATAATGTGGAGATCATCTATAAAATGAAGGATCTTTGTTTGCGCTCCCCCACTGCAATGCACCATTCCGTTAATCTCTTTATTGCTAAATCTCTTCAGGATTTTTTTGATGATTGGAGCATAGGTTCTGGTTGGAGAAAGCACAAGTTTACCGGCATCCAGCGGTGAATTCTCAACTTTATCGGTGAGTTTCTTACTTCCGGAATAAATCAAATCTTCAGGGATGCTATTGTCAAAACTTTCTGGATATTTTTCGGCTAAAACCTTAGAAAATACATCGTGCCGGGCTGAAGTCAAGCCATTGCTCCCCATTCCACCGTTGTATTCCTTCTCATAAGTAGCCTGCCCAAAAGAAGCCAGGCCAACAATTACATTTCCGGGTTTTATATTGGCATTATCGATTACTTCACTTTTTTTCATCCTGGCGGTAACTGTAGAATCTACAATAATGGTTCGCACAAGATCACCAACATCTGCCGTTTCTCCTCCGGTGGAATGAATCTCTACCCCATGTTGCTTAAGATCGGCCAAAAGTTCCTCTGTACCGTTGATGATCTCGGAGATCACTTCTCCGGTGATAAGGTTCTTATTGCGGCCTATGGTAGAAGAAAGAAGGATATTATCTGTAGCTCCTACACAAAGCAGGTCGTCGATATTCATAATAAGCGCATCCTGAGCGATGCCTTTCCAAACCGAAACATCCCCGGTTTCCTTCCAGTACATATAGGCCAGTGAAGATTTTGTTCCTGCCCCATCGGCGTGCATGATCAGGCAATAATCCTCATCTCCGGTGAGATAATCGGGGACAATTTTGCAAAAAGCCTTCGGAAAAAGCCCTTTATCCACATTTTTTATCGCGTTGTGTACATCTTCTTTTCCTGCCGATACCCCTCTTCCGGCATATCGTTTACTTATTTCCTGACTCATGGAATGCTTTCTTTAATGAGATCTCAAAGATACATATAATGCGTTGCTAATAAAACCAAAAAAGCGACACTTTGGAGTGTCGCTTTTGTTGTACTATAATCTATAATTTTACTCCCAATCTGGCATCATAGCGTTTTGGTAAAGTTCCTGCCTGTTATTTACATTCTGGGTTTGGTTATCCTCAATTTGCGATTTATAGATATTGGATTCTGACAGCCCATCATTGGAAGCATTTACAAAAATGACTTCAGCTTCATCCGGAGAAAATCTAGGATCCAGATCATTGGTTCCCTCCTCCTTATTATAACTTATTTCTATGCTCATATTTGACCTAAAATCATACAAGAACAACCTTGAATCTAATTGTCTGTATCCAGAATTTTCAAATCCTGAAACATCCCGTGTAAACAGAAGCCTTTTCTTGTCTACCGAAATATCAATTCCGCCAAGGGCACCAGGTAAACCAGCAATTACCGAATCCATTACATTCCCAGATGCATCAATTGTATAAATAGAAGCGTTGTATCCCTGGGCATTGTTTGTAAGGAGTGCTAGCAGCGTATTATCCTCGCTAACGTCGACTTCTGTAATAAATCTTCCGGAAGGAGCCTGATAAATGAGAGTGTTTCCTCCACCGGTTGCCTGAATACTATAGAGTTTTTCAAAATTTGGATACACAAGACTAGCACCATCATTAGCCCATGAAAAATCTACTTTATCCATATTAAAACCATTCACAGGGATATTTGAAGTAACCTGGAATTGTTGCGAGCCATCCAGATTCATTGTGAACAATTGGGTTTGACCCCCAACGGTTCTTAGGAAAGCGATTTTATCTGTTGAATTGTTTTTCCTTGGACGGAAACTATTGGTATTGGAAGAAGTGATTTGATATTCGGTGTTGTTTTCATCCCGGGTAAAAATCACATTGTTGCCATTAATTTCCCTAACATACACTATGCGACTTTTCGGGATTTCCAGAGTTTTGAAAGAATAAACAGCACTTTGTACCGGATTATTAACGCTATCGGAAACACGAACCTGCCAGAAATATTTATAGCCATAATTCAAATTTTCAACAGTGTATGTGGTATCAGCAATATTATTAAAAGTCAAAATATCGTTATTTCTGTCGTTCCTTAACTCGAGCTCAAAGCTAAGTTCATCTTCTTCAGGGTCACTTGCAGACCAGGCGAATTCAACCGAAAGATTTTGCCCTTCAGAATTATCTGCAGGAGTAATAAGCTGTGGGGTGGATGGCTGACGGTTATTTTGATCTTCTGTTTTTAATTCAAGTATCACATTTACTTCCGCATTGGAAAGTACGGTTGCGCCTTCAAATGACGTGACCAAACCTTCTTTTCTGGCCTGTATAGAATAATCTCCTTCCGGCACATTGTTTATTGTAAAATTACCGGATTCATCGGTAAATACTGTTGAAGTAGTAGGATTGGTTGATATTCTTACGTTATCTACAGGCTCATTACTTCCGTCCATTACAACGGTTCCGGTTACAACACCCCTGCCTGTATCTTCGTCCAGGGTATCTTCACTACAACCTATAAAAAGTACGCAAAGGAGAATTGAAAAATACTTTATTGTCTTCATGGTTAAGAATTTTAATTGCTTTGTGGCTGATTTGAGTTTCCTAAATAAAAATTGATACCGACTCCAAAATTGAAATAATGATCATCTCGTTTACCATTTATCATACGATCGAGCTCGTCATCGAGCGCTATATTGTGTTCTGCAAATGCCTTAATACCTATTTTGTTGGTGAGTTGATACTCTGCCCCAATTCCATATTGCAGTTTAAAATGGGTAGAGGACATCCCCTCCGGTAAATCGTCACTGTCCAGCCCCTGCACTATTCCGGGACCTCCATACAGATAGGGACCAAAAACATCATTGGGGAGTATGATGTACTGTCCATTTACATCCAGGCTTAGAAATTTCTCTCTAAAGGATCTTCCGCTGCTTAATTCAAATGCACTCGCAGCAATATTCACAGAAAGTGAAGGAAAGATATTTTTTGTGAAATCCAGTTTGATTAATCCGCCCAGATCCTGTCCCCCGTAATCGCCACTTAATAATGAAGTTCCCAATGAGACACCCAGGGAGCTGGAATTTTCTTTGTTGATGTATTTACGTCCGTATAGTTTAGATAAGGCCGCTTCATCTTTTTCGGTATCATAACCAGTAACAAGAGTTTCAGCCGCAACAGAATCCTGAGCTTGCCATAAATTATCTTTTATTCCTTCTATAATAAGACCTTCCACTGCTTTTTCGATGGCCTCCGTAATAGCAAGTTGTACCGGTTCATTCCTTGTGAAACCAGTTTCTGCTTCCATAAGACGCTGGAAACTCACATACTTGAACAAGCTTGCATCCAGCGACTGTGATAAAACAGTCTTAGAAGTATAGATATTTTTAAGGATTTTTCCACTGGAGGTAGAAATTGCTCTTAAATAAATAGTGACCCGATCTTGCCTGTATTGTGTGGATCCGCCAACTCCAAAATATCGCGCACCCAAACCACCGGTAATAATATTGGTGTCATAGGATACGATTCCCCCTTCAAGTATTACCCCGGCATAAAGGAGCGGTGGTACCTGAGGTTGATTTTTATCTTCTGAACCCTGGTATTCCTGTCGTGTAGACCGTATGATATTGCGTTCATTTAAAAGGTTTCCAATATTCTCCCTTTCTATGGGGGTAAACCACCTGGAATCTTCAAGCGCCTTAAGTAGTATAGAAGTTGCTCCCTGAGTAACAGCTGTACTAAAAGTACTTCCTACATCACTGGCCTTATATTGCCCTGTAAGATCCCGAAAGTTATAAACTCCAACTACCACAGGTTCCTGGGGCAATGGTAAATTTTTTAAGGCTTTTGTAGAAATGGTACTCTCCCCTAACCTTGCTTCCTGAAAATCCACTGGCTGGTTAAAATAAGTACCACACGAAATGACAAAAAATGCCTGGGCCAATAGAATTAGGCGTAGGTATAATTTCATATTTTGTAGGTTAATTAGGTATTATAATTTGGGTTTGTTCTCCTGTATTTGTATCCAGAATATTTATTACCAGTCCTTCATTAGAAGGGTAGATGTCTATGGCTAAACTTCCGAATGTATATTTTCCAGGCTGTAAGTCGCCTTCCCCAAATTGTTGAGTGAAAAGACTTCGACTTACCTGACCTAAAAGTTGAGAATTTAAACTTTGAGTGAAGCGCTCCAACTCGGTTAACTGTTCCCTGCCTTCTTCTGCAGGTGCTTTAAAACTATTTTGGGCCTGAGCCGAACTCTGTAACCATTGATAATTGAAGGTCTCACCGCCAAAAGCCGGATTTTTTGGAGTGTATACTAACTGTTGAGCCTGTATAGAAAACCCTCCAATTAAAAAAAAAAGTAATAATTTTAATTTCATAGGTTAAAGTTTGGGTTAATACTTGGGTAATTCATTTCGATTTTTCAAATATTCAAAATATCGATTAACTTGTTTTAAAGCTATATCTGCCTGCTCCTTGAGAAAATCCAGCTTTGGTCTTGCAAAAAACTGATAAATAATTTGGTTATCTATTTTAACCATGACCCGCGTTGTTCTACCAAAACTTATCATTTCATCAATTTCAATAATCTTATTGCCCTGATTAGGACTTAAGCTATACTTTTGGAAGAAGAAATCATAAAAATCCCTTCCCGGTTTTGTTTTGGACCTGTCGGTTACCATACCCGTTAGCACAATTCCTTCATTAGGCTTTTGATATGAAATGTTTTCCTCAGCTTGTTCCATCTGTTTTCCATCGTACACCAACCTGTCAGTTCCCATTACCTGGTCATCAAGATCAAAGATGACCAAAAGAATAACTGTTCTGTTATCCGGGTCTATTAAAACAGAAGTCTGGGAAAGATTTTTTGTCTCAAATGGTTCAAGAGTGAACCTGCCCGATTGTGAATTTTTAGAGGAATTATTATTCTCTCCATTATTTGTGATGACTGAAAGTTCATAGCGAAGGCTAAAACTTGTCTCAGTAATATTTTTTGCGGTACCAATGATATCAAGAATATCATTTTTGGAATCATTTGTTTTAATACCAGCGACCACCTCTGAATTAAAATTCTGAGAATTTGCGGAGATTGTAGCACATAAATAAAAAGCTACTATTAGCAATAAAGTAATAGCATTTTCTTTTTTAAGAATTCTCATTTAAAATTTCTAACTATAATGGACTTATCATTTCCATTCATATTAAATTCTAACTTATCGCCAATGGAATTAGAACCATATCTTTCAAAATGATTATTTCTCCCATTTTGTGATAAATTTAAGGAAATATTTGATGAAGGAGCATATATATTTTCAAAAATATTATTGTAATCTCCTTTTTGATCTATATTACTCCGGTAAGATTTTGATGTAATATTGATACCAATAATATTATGATTACCATTTTGATTTAAATTCACCGCTGCTGACGTTGAGGTAATATTGCTGGCAATAGTATTTTGAACGCCAATTTGTTGTATAAAAATTTCATTTGACTTTCCCACCTGCTGTTTAGCTTCAAAATTTTCATTTAATAAATTTTGAATTGGGATCATCTCAGGATTTAGCGTATGTATAGACTGTCCACTGCTTAAATTTGGCAAGATTGTGAATAGTAAACTAATTAAAACTATTGATGCTTTCATTATTTAAATTTAAAAAAAGGGTAGTTTTTGAAAACTACCCTTTTTATATTAATTTTTATTTTAGTTGCTTTGTTGAACAAATGCTGTTTGATTGAATCCAGCCTGGTTCACAACACTTAAGTTCCAGTCGCCTGATTGAATAACGGCTGCCTCATGAGAATTACCAAGTTGATCTACAAAAGATCTGTTATCATTACCACTTTGAGTAACCCAGGCAGCATTCCCTTGTAATAAACCTCCATTTTGGACGACACTGGAATAGTTGTCATCTCCAGACTGAACTACAGAAGCATCATTGTCAAAACCAGTTTGAGTTGCATAAGAATCATTATCATCACCGCTTTGAGTTATCCAAGCATTATTTCCAGAAAGGAACAAACCTCCTCCAGTTTGAACAACACTAGAATTGTTGTCATGACCAGTTTGAACTACTGAAGCATCATTATCAAAACCATCCTGATTTACTGCAGAAGTATTATAATCACCACTTTGAGTAACCCAGGCATCATTACCTCTACCAAATAAAACTGATCCTCCATCTTGAACAACATCTGAATCATTATAGTCACCACTTTGATCTACAGCTGCATCATTATATGATCCATCTTGTTCTACATAGGAATCATTATGTCCTCCCGATTGAGTTACCCACGCTTGGTTTCTTCTACCATCCTGGTTAACATCAGAATCATTCTCATGATCACTTTGCACTACGTAAGCCTCATTTTGATAGCCATCCTGTACTACGTAAGATTCGTTTTCATCTCCTCTCTGATATACATTTGCAAGGTTATCACCACCCGCGAAGATAAAAAAGCCGGAACCGGATTGTTCGATATAGGAATAATGATCTGACCCTCCCTGATTGGTATAGGCAGTTTGATCATCTCCACTTTGATTCACATCTGCCGTTGAATTATCTCCAATTTGGTCAACAAGGGAAAGATGATCATCACCAGCCTGGATAACCGTTGCAGAATGATTCGTGTTGGCTTGATTAATAAAGCTTTCACTACTTTGGGCAAAAACTACTGCCCCACACATTAGCGCTGCTGCGCTTAAAACTACTTTTTTCATAAAAATAAATATTTAAAGGTTAATAATTACACTTTCAAACAGGACATACTTTTCCTGCACCGCTAAATTGCGGTTATTGTCTCGGGGGACTTTAAAGGGTATGGTTTGAGAAAGAAGTAGGGAGTTCTTTCGTATTGCTTAGGCTAACTTAAAACGATTATTTTAGTTAAAAAAATGCAGTTCCCATTTTTTCGATGAAGTGCAAGAGGGGAAAAATCCCCTTTTATTTGTTAACCACCACGAGAACTAAAGAAACTTAGGTATGTTAAAATTATCTTAAATTTAAGATAAAAAATTTAGTGTAATACTAATCCTACACTTCTAGGACTACAATAAGCAATTATTATTTTGGTCAATAAAAAAACCCTGCCTTTTTTGAAAAAGACAGGGTTTCTAAACGCTATAATAAAGAGGTATTATTTTGTAAACAACAGTTCTCTGTATTTAGTCAATGGCCAAAGTTCGTCATCTACCAATAATTCAAGTTTATCACAATGGTAGCGTATCTCCTCAAAATAAGGTTTTACATCATCGCAATATGCAAAAGCACGTTTTTCAGCATCTTCAATAAGGTTTGCTTTTTTACGGGCATCGATCATCTGGGTAATGTCTGCATTAATATGTTCAATATGCTCAGAGATTTCCTTGATAATCTGGATTTGTTCTTTGGAATGTTTTTCAAAATCATCCATAAAAATCTCCTTCAATCCACGAACATTTTTAATCAGGATATTCTGATATCGGATTGCGGTAGGAATCACATGATTTCGTGCAATATCCCCAAGGATCCTTCCTTCAATTTGAATTCTCATAGAATAATCTTCAAGTTGGATCTCGTATCGGGCCTCAATTTCACGTTTATTCATGACCCCCAATTCCTCATATAAAGCGATGGTTTTTTTAGAAATTTGCGCTTTTAGAGCGCCCGGAGTGGTTTTATTATTGCTAAGTCCCCGTTTTTTAGCTTCAACCTGCCAAGCTTCTGCATAACCATCACCTTCAAAACGAATTTTCTTCGATTTTTTTATGTAATCTCTTAAGATATTAAAGATGGCGTCATCCTTTTTCATCTTATCATCTTTCACCAATTTATCCACGCTCTTTTTAAATTCTGTCAATTGCTTGGCGACGATGGCATTTAAAACCGTCATTGGATTCGCACAATTTGCTGTAGAACCTACCGCACGGAATTCAAATTTATTTCCTGTAAAGGCAAAAGGAGAAGTCCTGTTTCTGTCGGTATTATCCAAAAGGATCTCCGGAATTTTTCCTACCACATTTAGTTTAAGATCTGTTTTTTCCTGAGGGGATAATTTCCCGTCGGTCACTTTTTCCAGTTCATCCAGAACAGCGGTTAACTGACTTCCTATGAATGCCGAAATAATAGCAGGAGGTGCTTCATTTGCACCCAATCTATGATCGTTGGATGCACTGGCAATGGTTGCTCTCAATAATTCCTCATTATCATGAACCGCCATAATAGTGTTGATGAAAAAAGTAAGAAATTGCAGGTTCTTCATCGGGGTACTTCCCGGGCTTAATAAATTTACACCGGTATCTGTAGCAAGGGACCAGTTGTTGTGTTTTCCACTTCCGTTGATTCCTTTGAAAGGTTTTTCGTGAAAAAGCACTTTAAAATTGTGCCTTTCTGCAACCTTATCCATTAAATCCATCAATAATGAATTGTGGTCTACTGCAAGGTTGCATTCTTCAAAAATAGGTGCAAGTTCAAATTGATTTGGAGCAACTTCATTATGACGTGTTTTTACCGGAATTCCCAGCAACATACATTCTATTTCCAGGTCTCTCATAAAGGATAGTACGCGGGAAGGAATGGATCCAAAATAATGATCGTCCAATTGCTGACCTTTAGCCGGAGAATGCCCAAGCAAGGTCCTTCCTGAAAGTTGAAGATCTGGCCTGGATGCAAATAAGGCAGAATCAATTAGAAAATATTCCTGCTCCCATCCTAGGGTAGCGGTAACTTTACTTACATTTTTATCAAAATATTTTGCCACGGCAGTTGCAGCATTATCAACAGATTGCAGTGCACGAAGTAAGGGAGTTTTAAAATCCAGGGCCTCTCCTGTATAAGAAACATAAACGGTTGGAATGCACAAGGTCGTTCCATAAATAAATGCCGGAGAAGTTGGATCCCACGCGGTATAACCTCTGGCTTCAAATGTATTCCGTATTCCTCCGTGAGGAAAACTGGAGGCATCCGGTTCCTGCTGTACAAGTTGAGTTCCGCCAAATTTTTCTATGGCAAGCCCGTCTCCTATTGTTTCAAAAAAAGCATCATGTTTTTCAGCGGTAGAACCGGTTAAAGGCTGAAACCAATGCGTGTAATGAGTAACTCCTTTAGAAATTGCCCATTCTTTCATCCCTGTTGAAATGTGGTCTGCTACTACCCGGCTTATCTTTAAGCCAGATTTATTTGCATCAATAATATTTTGGTAAGCCTCTTTTGTAAGAAACTGACGCATTACGGTCTCATTGAAAACATTGTTGCCAAAAAGTTCAGATCGCCTTTTGGTCTCTTTGATCTTTACCGGTTTCCGGTTAAGGGTTTCTTTTAAAGCTTGAAATCTTAATGTAGACATATAAAGGTATAATTTTTAAGGGTTAACGTCCACAAAAATACATATTTATGCAATATACCCTATATAATTTAGGGTTAAAATTTATAAAATATCACTATTCATACGCTTAACCCCTAAAATTAATCGATAAAAGCCATTCCAATAAAAATAACATAACTCACAAACAGTATCAATCCTTTATATCTGCTGAAGATAAATTTCCTCGGAAGAAATGCCAGCGGGATCAAAATAAAAGCATAACCCAACATCCAGAAGATATCGCTGGTTAAAATTTGTTCAGATTGCACATAGATGGGTTGAATTAAAGCGGTAATGCCCAAAACCGAAGCAATATTAAAGATATTCGAGCCTATTAAATTCCCGAGAGAAAGGGCTTTTTCCTGTTTAAGCGCAGCGATAACCGAAGCCGCCAGTTCTGGAACACTGGTCCCTATTGCGATAATGGTTACAGAAATTACCCGTTCGCTTACTCCTATCATACCTGCCAAATCTACGGCTCCGTTCACCAGCAATTCCGATCCTCCCCAAAGTGCAACCCCACCTATTATTAGCCAAACGATGGTTTTAAAACCAGAAGTTACTTTCAGGGTCTCATCTATACCTTCCACTTCTACCTGGATTCTTCGCGCTCTTCGAATTAATAAAAATAGGTATAAAATTATGGCGACAAGGAAAACTCCGCCTTCCAGTCTTGATAAATTTCCGCCACTGCTTAAAAAATAGAAGAGAGCGATGGAGAATACCATCATTACTGGCCAATTAAACCGGTAAAAATCACGATCTATTGTAAGTGGGGAAATAATAGCCGTAATTCCAAGGACCAATCCTAAATTTGCAATATTGGACCCTATTACGTTCCCAAGAGAAATATCCGAAAAACCGGCAAGGGCAGCCTGTAAACTTACCAGTAATTCCGGTGCAGAGGTTGCAAAAGAGACAACCGTAAGCCCAATCACCATTTTAGATATATTGAATTTAAAGGATAAAGCAACGGCAGCCCGCACAAGAAACTCTCCTCCCACAACCAGCAAAGCCAGACCAATAAGAATAAACAAAATGCTCATTAATTTTTTTTTTGCGAAGATAAAGAAACTTAAACCGATTATCGAATTTCATATCTCAAACTATAAAATTAGGCTATGAACTACTTTTATCGTTATATTTGAAAACTAGTTTTGTAGTAGCTTATTAAAACACGATAAAATGGAAAAACTCACCAATAAAGAAGAAGAGATCATGCACATCCTATGGAAGCTGGAAAAAGCTTTTGTAAAAGAAGTGCTGGCAGAGATTACTGAAGAAAACCTTCATTATAACACCGTTTCCACCATTATAAGAAACATAGAGGAAAAAGGCTATGTGGCTCATAAAGCCTATGGAAAAACCCATCAATATTTCCCTGTGGTTTCCAAAGAAATTTACCGGAAACAATTCATGAATACGGCATCCAAAAAATTCTTCAATAATTCCTATAAGAATATGGTTTCCTTTTTTGCGACTGAAGAAAAAATAAGTGCTGAAGAACTGCGTGAGATTCTGGCGATTATCGAGAAAAACGAAAAATAATGGAAGATTTATTAATATATCTACTGAAAAGTGCAGGACTCCTGGTCGTGTTCCTGGCTTTTTATCAGATTCTTCTAAAAAAGGATCCCTCCTTCAAAAACAACAGAGGATTTTTGCTTGGAGGAATTATAGCTTCTGCAGTTTTACCTGCTGTTTATTTCACACGAAAGATTGTAATTGAAGCGATAGAACCCAATTTCTTTATGGCCGAAGTCGACTTACCGGTGGCTCACGTGATGGCAGAAGAACCGGCAATTTCGGGATACCAGATATTAGTAGCAATTTATCTTTGCGGCGTTGCATTTATGCTGGTAAGATTAATGCTTCAATTGATCTCCCTGCAAAGAATAATCAGTAAGGGAAAACTCACTAAAAAAGACGGATTTAAATACGTCCTTATTTCCCAAAAAATAGCTCCCTTTTCCTTCCTGAATTACATCGTATATAATCCAAACCTTCATACAGCTTCTGAACGGGAGAACATTTTAAAACACGAAAAGATACACGTAACTCATTGGCATACTACAGATGTTTTGTTGGCAAACCTCAACCAGATCTATCAATGGTTTAATCCATTTGCATGGATATATCTTAAAAGCCTTCAGCAAAACCTGGAATATATTGCAGATAGTGAAGCGGTAAAGGAAGTTTCCTGTAAAAAAGAATATCAAAAAGCACTGCTAAAGATTTCCGTAGAGAATTTTAATCCTGCGCTAACAAACTCATTTTATCAATCCTTCATCAAAAAACGAATAATTATGCTTAACAACAATTCAAATTCCAAAAATCAAACATGGAAAACCGCGCTCATTTTCCCGGTATTATTTGCTTTTCTTCTGCTTTTCAATGTAAAGACCGAGGCCCAAATCAAGACTCAAAAGGATAGTGCCGAAATTTCAATCAATAGAATTTCAGCCACCATTACAAAAGAAAGTGAGGAATCAAGTTTAAAATCTATAAAGCGCTTTTTTGAAAAACAGGATATCCAACTTGATTTTGAAAATATCCAGCGTTCCAGTGATGGCTTCATTACGGGAATTTCTGTGAACTTTTTAAACAGGAATACCAATGCTTCAGGAAATTTCTCCAAAAATGATCCTGATGGCATCAATTCTTTTGAAATATATGTGAAGGACGGTGAAACCGGATTTGCAGATGTGTCTACTCAAGAGAAACGCCAAAAAACAACCCAGGAAGTATTGAATCAGATAGGTGAAAATCCTCTTTATGTAGTTGATGGGGAAGAATATGCTGCAGGAGGACTTGAAGGGAAATCTATAGAAATAACAGATGGGTTTATATTTTTGAATTCTGAAAATTCAACAAAATATGGGGATAGAGGCAAAGATGGGGTGATCATGATCTCCAAAGGAAAGATCATTAACGACATTTCTGAAGAAATGAGGTCTATCGACCAGGAAAATGCACCGGTGAAGAAAAGCTTCATTCAAATTCGAAAAGGTGAAAAACCTGTGTTTATGGAAGTGAACAAAACTTCAGCCAGCAAACTGCAAAGCCAGAAATCTAACGTCTCTATAAAAACAGACGCTACTTCCAGGTCTGGCGCTTTAGGCCTTGAGAAAATTAAAGGAAATCCCATTTACATCTTAAACGAGAAAGTTGTTGAAAAGAGTGTAATTGATAGCCTACAGCCGAATAACATCAAAAATATTACAGTTTTAAAAGGTGAAAAGGCCGTTTCCTTATATGGCAATGCTGCCAGGGACGGAGCAATTTTAATCACTACAAAAACACCTGGCACTACCGTAGTGGTTCCAGCAATCAAATTTTCTGCTGGAGATAAGGAAGAAAGAATAGCACTTTATCACGAATTAAACGCTGAAAAAAAGAAAGCTTTAATAATTCTCAATGGGAAAAAGCAGCCTGAAAATTTTGACCTAAATTCTATTGATCCTGATGAAATACAGGCCATTGATGTACAAAGAGGTAAAGATATTATTACAAAGTATGGAAAAGCTGCCAAGGATGGTGTAATTACAATTTCTACAGTAAAATCTGTAAAAATAGGTACTGCCACAAGCAGTAAAATTCCGACAAATATAAATATTTCAGAGAACACAAAATTTTCAAAATATGATGACAAAGCAATAACAATAACCGGAGCAACAAATCGAATCATTGCATCTCAATGGGGAACCAGGAGTAACCCTGCCAACATCATTTTTTATCCCCAAGATGAAAAACCTTTGGTGGTAATAGATGGGAAAGAAAAGGAAGCCGATTTCGATATGAAGTCCATAAATCCTGAAGATATTGAATCAATAAATGTCTTAAAAGGAGAAAACGCTACTAAAGAATATGGAGATAAAGGAAAAAACGGAGTAATAGAAATTGAACTTAAAGATAAAAAAGAGAATTAATACAGCCACAAAAAAAGTTACTATTCAATTTAAAAACGAACAAAAGGAAGAGCTTCTAAAAAAAGCAACGGATGAATTTTCAAAAAAAAAACAATCCCATAGAATTAAAATAACTACTACATGAAAAATATTTACTGGATTCTATTTATTGGTTCGATCAGCAATCTAAGTTTTGGGCAGGAATCTGTAACTGATAACTTTAAGTACAAAGCTACCTATGAGCTCACGTGGCAAATAGATTCAACCGATACTGAATCTATTCAGCACGAAACAATGGTTTTATTTATAGAAGACCAAATATCTAGATTTTCCAGTGAGGGCCATCATATAAGCGATTCTATACAGCATGTTTATAAGAATCGGGAGAGAACGCCCCAGAGTTTTAGTGAGATGAGATCCAAAATGCCTGAAACAGAATTTAAATATTATATAGATAAAAATTTGGCTTCCCGTGAGCAGAATTTTAAAGAAAAAATTGTGAAAGATTATTATAAATACGCCGAAGATCTTTCCGGTATGGAATGGGAAATATTGCAGGATACTGGGAAAATTGCTGGATTTTCTGTTCAAAAAGCAAAGGCGAGTTTTGCCGGAAGAAACTATTCAGCTTGGTTTTCACTGGAAATTCCAATCCCCGACGGCCCGTATAAATTTAACGGCCTGCCGGGGTTAATTTTGAAAATAGCTGATGAAGAAGAGTATTATGTATTCGAATTAATCGGATTTAAAAGTTTAAAAAACCAAATTTTCAATACAGAAAGCGGCGAAGAATATCTGGAAACCGGCAAGAACAAGTTTAGGGAAATAAAAAAGGAATATGAGGGAAATCCTTTTGCGGCGCTTGAACGTGGGGGGATAACCTTTGGCTTTGAGCCGGGACAAAAAGAGAAGATGATGAAAGAACATAAGCTAACTTTACAAAAACAGAACAATCCCATTGAGTTGGAAGAGAAAAGATAAATATTATGATGAAAATGTACCTTTTCCTCCCTTTTATCCTGATATTCTCCAATTCTTACGCCCAAAAATTAACTGACAAGTTTCAATACAAAGTAACCTATAAACTCACCTATAAATTAGATTCTACAGCACTTGATGAACCCAAGTCTGAGTATATGATTCTGTATGCAGGTGACAAACTATCAAAATTTTCCAGCCGGGCCAAAACTTTATCAAACCCCAATGTTGTACAGGGAAATTCCGGACATACTTCCAGAGAGGCTTTGACTAAATTTCACTACGAAATTTTAAAAGAGGCTCAATCAGGCAACCTGCATTATACACTAAAAATTCCAAAGATGGATGACACGTTCTATTACATAGAAGAGATGGATCAATTTGAGTGGACGATCTTACCGGAAAATAAAAAGATTAAAGATTTCAAAGTGCAAAAAGCCACCACTTCTTTTGCAGGTAGAGATTATATTGCCTGGTTTACCCCCGAGATACCCATTGCCGAAGGACCGTATAAATTTAACGGATTGCCGGGTTTAATCCTGGAAATTGCCGATACCAAAGAGCAGTGGGTTTTTGAATTTTTTGGCCTTGAAAAACTTTCTCCAAAAGTTTCTTACAAGCTAAACCTAAACCAATTTGCTAAGACAGACAAAGAGCAATTACAGGACCTGTGGTACCGCTACAGGAAAGATCCTTTTTCATATTCCAATAATCCAATAATCCAAACGTCACTATTTCACAAGAGGTGCACAAAAAATATGTGGAATCTTTTACTGAAATGTTAGAGAAAGAAAATAATCCTATAGAGTTAAAGTAATTTGAAAAAAAGCATTCAATTCTTCTTCCTTTTTTTTCTCTTTATAGTTTTGAGCGGGAAGGCTCAATCTGTAATTTCTGGAAAAGTCCTGGATGAAAATGATCAAAGTCTAAGCGGTGCGACAATTATGATCAGCAAAGATTCCACAAGCTCGATTTTGGCCTATGGAATTTCTGATAGTAGTGGAAACTTCAACATTCAGCTAAAAACTAATTTAGAAACACTTTTTCTAAAAATTTCCTACATAGGCTATAGCACCCGGAAGCAAAAAATTCAGAACAAAGATCAGCAGCTGGAAGTACAACTATCCCCTTCTTCCGAAGAATTAAAAGAGGTCCTTGTGGAAGCCAGGATCATTGAGCAGCGGGGAGATACCCTTAGTTTTTCAGTTTCGGCTTTTAAAGATCAGAAGGATCGGGTAATAGCAGATGTGATCAGGAAAATGCCTGGCATAGAGATACTCCCCGGGGGACGAATTGAATACCAGGGTAAACCAATTCAGAAATATTACATAGAAGGCCTGGACCTGCTGGAAGGTAGATACAGCCTTGCGAATAACAATATTGCGGCAGATGATGTTTCTAAAGTACAAATTCTGGAAAATCACCAACCAATAAAATTGCTGGACAGCCTTGAATTTTCTGACAGAGCTTCTCTCAACATCAAACTTAAAAACAATGTTACTACCAGCGGTACTGCAGAACTGGGTACCGGTTTTTCACCATTGCTTTGGAAGGTAAAAGTCACTCCAATGATCTTCACAAAAAAAAACCAGGCGATTATCACTTACCAGTCCAACAACACCGGGAGTGATGTTTCACGGGAGATTCGGGATTTCTCAATATCAGATTTTGGCCGGCAGGAATTCAGTATAAACAAAAGAGACTGGCTCTCCATTCGCCGGCTTGCGGAGCCGCCATTTTCACAGGAACGCTGGCTGGACAATAATGTCCACCTGGGATCTGTCAATTATTTGATCCGGTTAAAAAAGGATGTGGACTTAAAAACAAACATTTCCTATTTAAACGATGCGCAGCGACAAATTGGGAATACGCAAACCCGTTTTTTCACGCCTACAGGTACTATTGAGCTTGTTGAACAAACAAACAATGATCTTTTCTTCAACACGCTCCAATCTAAATTTATCCTGGAGCGAAATACCAATGATAATTACCTGAAAAATGAACTGGAGATCAACGGACATTGGGATTCTCAAAGAGGGTTTATAGACTCTGGAAATTCAAAAATTCTCCAGCGGCTTTCCAATCCTTTTTTTGTAGTGTGGAATAAATTGAGGATGCTTAAGCCTATTGGAAAACAGTTGGTGACCTTTAGATCCAATACGGGATATACTGAAGCTAACCAAAACCTGAATGTAAATCCGGGCCAGTTTGAAGCATTGTTGAATAATGACGATTCTTTTTCTGAAATAGGGCAGGCGGTAAACTCCTCCACCTTTTTCACAGATAATTCTGCCGGGATGGCAAAAAAAATAAGCGGAGTCACCATATCTCCTGAAGTTGGCTTTTCCCTGCAGAATCAACATTTAAAAAGCAGGCTCGCAATTCAGGAAGGAACCCGGGGGGAATTTCTTAACGGTGACTTTCGCAACAATCTCGATTTTCTTTCCTCACGGATTTACTTTACCAGTAGATTTGTTTATGAAAAGGATACCTGGAACTTCAGACTTAATACTCCGGTTAATTACAGGGCTTTTACAATTGAAGATTTCTTTTTGAACAGGTCTCAGGATCTAAGCCGGTTGACCTTTGAACCAGATTTCTACATAAGGAATAAATTTTCAGCCTTTTGGGAAACCAGTGTTAGTGCCAACTACAGCAATGATTTTGGAGATGTTAGCAGGATGCATTACGGTTTTATCCTTAACAATTACAGGAGCCTGCAGCGGTATAATTCACCCCTTCCGGAAGATTTCAGGCAGCGCTACAATTGGAGTCTTACCTACAGGAACCCGCTCACATCTTTTTTTGTCAGCACCTCATATTCCTATTCCAATACCCGAAGAAATCTTTTATACAGCAATTTAATAGGAGAAAATGGAGCTACTGTTTTAGAGGCTGTTGAGCAGGATAATAATTTACAGGCTCATAACTGGAATGCAAAGGCAAGTAAATATTTTAGTAAGCTGAATACAACTCTAAGTTTGGGGGCAACTTTTTCTCTTTTTAAAGGAGAGCAGCTTTTAAACCAGCGCTTAGCCGATGTAAATAATGAAAATCTGAGTTTCGACCTGAAACTGGAATCTGAAGTTACAGATTGGTTAAGCACTTCCTATTCCGGAAATCTCAGTTTTTTAAAAACAACCATTGAATACAGGGCTATAAACGATATTGAAACGCAGCAGCATAGCCTGGACCTATTCTTTTACCTGGCAGAGAATCAATATTTCAGTATTAATTCTGAATATTACTTCAACAACATTTCTGAAGAAAACCGGAATAATTATTTTTTAAACCTGAATTATCAATACACCTTTTTGAAATCTGGAATAGACCTGGAGGCCAGCTGGAACAATGTGCTGAACACCAATGAGTTTGTGAGGGTTTCCAATAATGAATTTGCCTATATCCAAAGTACTTACCGCTTAAGAACTTCACAGTTGTTGATGAGTATAAAGTTTACTTTTTAGACGTAAAAAATGCCATTTTTCTAGGTAAAGTTTTAATTTCTAACATTATCCGGCTATTTACTTCTTTTCAATACCTTTGGTAGAAACCAGCCAACTATGAAAAAGAATATTTTTAAATTCATTTCGAAAGTCAATAAAAAGGTACTTCCCAGTTACTCAAAACAGCAACTGGATCTTCAGAAAGCTACTAATCTTCAGAAAGCAATTATAGGTTGGAAGCTTTGGGTGACAAAAAAGACTTTAAATCAATAACCTATAAGAGATCTAACGTCATAATCCTTTAATTTCAATTCACCTTTCAAATAAGAAAGTTCGATAAGAAAATTACACTGCACGATCTTTCCTCCCATCTTTTCGATAAGATTGCAGGCAGTTCTGGCAGTTCCCCCGGTAGCCAGCACATCATCGTGCAATAAGACAGATTCGCCCTTTTTAATAGCATCCTGATGAATTTCAAGAATATCCTTTCCATATTCCAAATCATAAACTTCAGCATAGGTTTTATAAGGAAGTTTCCCCGATTTCCTAACAGGAACAAATCCTGCGTTGAGTTTTTCGGCTAAAATAGCTCCCAAAAGAAATCCGCGGGATTCCACCCCAACTACTTTATCAATTTTGATATCGCCTATTAAATCCATCAACCTGGCAACGGTTTCCCGCAGTGCTGCCGGATCCTGAAGCAGTGGAGTGATGTCCTTATAATTGATTCCAGGTTTTGGAAAATCAGGGATATCACGTATAAAACTGTCAATCTTTTTCATTGCTGGGGACATTTAAAAATAGGTTTGAATGTTTTTAAAAATTTAATCCTATTAATTTTAAGGAGTTGTAAGATAAAAAAGTTCCGGCAGGAAATTTAAATTATTTACTCATTTTTCCGGCTCTTTCTTTCAGCGCTTTTACATTTGTAGGATATGGATTTTCTTTTAAAACTTTAGCAACGTGAACCAGGTTATGAACCATTAAGAGCATCATATTATTGGTAAATTCATGTTTGTCTCCCCCTGCTTTAATATAACTTGGTCCTGGCCCGGCTTTCCCCACATAATAAGTCATGGCATTTACCGGCACTGTAAATCCATGTTCAGAAAGGTCAAAACATATACTGGAAATAGCTTTTTTTGCACCATCCTCATTACCGTCTACCATCACTCCACCTACTTTGTTATAGGTAAGTAATTGACCGTTTTCTGTTGTATCTTCACTCATTACTCCATCAAATCTTTCAGCGACCATTTTTGCAACAGATCCCCGGTCACCACGCCAGATGGGGGTAGCATAAATAAGGATATCACATTGCTTAACTTTTTCCAGGATCAGTGGCCATTCATCCCCATTTTCTTCATTTGAAGTTACACCAAATTTAACATCATAATCCACCACGCGAACAGATTCTGTTGCTACATCCAACTCTTTAAAAAATTTTTCGGCATGTTTTATAAATGCTTCGGTATTGGAGGTTTCAGGAGATTTTTTCAGGGTACAGTTTAGAAATAGCGCTTTGAGTTTCATGAAATTTATTTTTAATATTTGTGTATCACAACTTACATAAAAACACAAAAAATAGCAGTTAAGACATAGTTAAGATATTTGCTATTAGCTTTATATTCTCCAATTTATTCTTAAAAAGTTTAAAAAAATTTATCTTGCGGAAAATTAAATCATTTCAGCCATACATTATGAACACATCCTTCAAAAGATCTTCTCTCCTCATCCTACTGCTTCTTAGTTTCCATTTCTCATTCTGCCAGCAAAGTGCCCTTTCAGTAGAAAAAATAATGCAGGATCCGGCGTGGATGGGCACATTTCCCTCCAACATTAATTGGAGCGAAGACAGTAAAACGATCTATTTCAATTATAACCTTCAGAAAGATCCTTCAGATTCACTTTATAAAATAAACCTTTCCAATCTGGACAAGATTCAAAAAGTTTCCTTTTCTGAAGAGAAAAATATGCCAGGCAGAGGCGATTTTAATACCGCCAAATCTCAAAAGGTGTATATCCAGGATGATGCGTTGATGTTGTATAATTTAAAAGGCAATACGAGCAGGCAATTATTGAAATTAGGAGATCGCATTCAGGATCCTCAATTTCTAAACGATGAAAACCTGATCTCTTTTATTATGAAGGATAATATATTTCTTTATAATCTTTCCAGCGGAAGTATCCTGAAATTAACCAATATCGAATCTGGAGAAAAAAGGGACACGGAGAAAAAACCTTCGGTAAAAGATGATTGGCTTGAAAAGGAAAATTTAGGATTGCTGGAAATTGTTCGGGAACGAAAAGATAAAAAGGAGGCCAGCGATTCCTACAAAAAAACAACTCAGGGCGAAGAATTTGTGTTTTATGCCGGAAAAAGATCCATTTCAAATTTGCAGCTTTCCCCGGATGCGAATTATGCAACTTTCAGCCTTATTACACGAGAAGACGAGAAAAGAAGCAGTGTTCCAGATTATACAGATGCTTCCGGGTACACCGTAAATCTTCCTGCGCGAACAAAGGTTGGAGATGAACCCGTAAAGGTAGAATTGGCCATTTATCACCTGGAAAAGGATACGGTATATATGGCAAATACCGAAAATTTACCCGGAATTAAAGACTTTCCAGATTATACAAAGGAATATCCTGAGCGAACCTGGGAAGAAAAAATAAGAGAAGTAATTCCTTCCGGACCTTATTTTAGTGATAATGGAAAACGGGCGATTGTAAATGTGCGTTCTCAGGACAATAAAGATCGCTGGATCACTTCGCTGGACCTTGAAACCGGAGCATTAAAAAGCCTGAATCGCCAGCGGGATGAAGCCTGGATTGCAGGTCCCGGAATAGGATGGTCTTCCGGTGGAGGAACTCTTGGTTGGTTGCCTGATAATAACCATATTTATTTCCAGTCTGAAGAAAGCGGATATTCACATCTTTATTTACTGGATGTTAATTCCGGAAGTAAAAAAGCGCTCACCAAAGGAGAATACGAAGTTTTTGATCCGTTTTTATCCAAAGACAAAAAGCATTGGTTTTTAACCACCTCGGAAGTTCATCCCGGGGAACGACATTTTTACAAAATGCCGGTGATGGGTGGAAAAATGGAAAAACTCACTCAAATGACCGGGAATAATGACGTGCAACTCTCTCCCGATGAAAAACAACTGGCTATTCTTTATTCTTATAGCAACAAGCCCTGGGAACTGTATTTAAAGAAAACCGCTGCAAATTCAGAAGCAAAACAATTGACTTCAGGCCAGTCTGAAATTTTTAAATCCTATAACTGGCGGGAGCCGGAACTGGTAAAATTTGAAGCAGAAGATGGAGCGATGGTTCCTGCAAGGATCTATAAGCCTTCTGAAAGAGCAAATAACGGCGCTGCAGTGATATTTGTACACGGAGCGGGCTATTTACAAAATGCACATACATGGTGGTCGAGTTATTTCCGGGAATATATGTTCCATAATTTATTAACAGATCTTGGTTATACCGTGCTGGATATTGACTACCGTGGAAGTGCCGGTTATGGACGCGATTGGAGAACTGCAATTTATCGCCATATGGGTGGAAAAGACCTTTCAGACCAGGTGGACGGCGCAGAATATCTGGTTGCTGAACACGGAGTAGATGCTGAAAATATTGGGATTTATGGTGGGAGTTATGGTGGATTTATCACTTTAATGGGCCTTTTTAACGAAGCCGAAACCTTCAAATCTGGTGCAGCACTGCGGTCGGTTACAGATTGGGCGCATTACAATCATGGCTATACCTCCAATATCCTTAATACGCCATCTGAGGATCCTATCGCTTATAAGCAGTCCTCCCCTATTTATTTTGCAGAAGGACTTGAAGGAAATTTATTGATAGCCCACGGAATGCTGGATGTAAATGTGCATTTCCAGGATGTTGTGAGGCTGGCTCAACGCCTTATAGAACTGGAGAAAGATAACTGGGAGATGGCTGTGTATCCTGTTGAAGATCACGGCTTCGTAGAACCCAGCAGCTGGACAGATGAATATAAGAGAATCCTGAAATTATTTAACGAAACTTTGCTGAAACAGCAAAATTAAGAATTTCGATGAAATCACGCCCGAGCAGTAAGGGCGGGCATCACGTAGTTAAACCCACTGGTGGAATGAAATACATAGTCCTGAAAACAGTGTGCTTTAATTATTGAAAAATGAACTTATGAAGCAAATTCAGGTGGCGATGGCAGGTTTTGGAAAAGGTGGCAGTATATACAATGCTCCCATTATTTCAAGCATTGCCGGATTAGAAATCACAAAGATACTAACCACAAGTGCTGAAAATATAAAATCTGCAAAACAGGATTTCCCGGAAGCCGAAGTGGTTTCAGAGTATGATACGATCTTACAGGATCGGGAAATTGACCTGGTGATTATTACAACCCCAAATCATTTTCATAAAGAATTTGTTGAAAAAGCTTTAAATGCAGGGAAAAATGTAGTGGTTGAAAAGCCTTTTACACCCTCGATCCAGGAAGCGAATGAATTAACAGAGCTCGCAAACTCAAAAAATAAAATCCTTAGCATTCATCATAACAGGCGATTCGACAGTGATTTTCAAACTATCCAAAAACTTCTGCAAGAACAAAAATTAGGAGAAGTTGTCCTATATGAAGCACATTTTGATAGGTTTAGGACCGAGGTGAAAAATAGTTGGAAGGAAGAAAAGGAAAATGCCGGCAGCGGCATTTTATATGATCTTGGCAGCCATTTGATCGATCAGGCTTTGGTGTTATTTGGACTTCCCTCAGAGGTTTTTGCCGATATTCGCATTCAGCGTGAAAATGCAAAAGTTCCCGATTATTTTGAGCTTTTACTCTTGTATCCCAATCTTAAAGTTAGTCTGAATGCAGGAATGCTGGTAAAAGAAAAGGGTCCTACATTCAGTATTCATGGAACAAAAGGAAGTTATATTAAATATGGAGATGACCCTCAGGAAGAACAGCTAAAAAATGGACAGAAACCAAATGAACTATCCGATTGGGGAATAGAATCCAAAAATATATGGGGCACTTTAAATACCATAGACGAAACCAGGACACTAGAAAGTGAACGCGGAGATTACAGGATTTTTTACCAAAACATTTATAATGCCATCACGGGTAATGAGGCGTTGCTGGTAAAACCGGAACAGGCACGGGATGTTATAAAAGTTATAGAACTGGCCATACAAAGCAATGCCGAAAAAAGACGGGTGGAATATTCCTCACCCGGAACTGCTGAAAAAGCAGTTCCTACCTCTCCAAAGGAAAGGTGAAAAGGTTCAATTAGATTTTACCAACTTAGCGCATTACTTTTTCTTCTCTGTTCCTGGTTTTCATCCTGGAGAAATAGGCGTTGGCTTCCTTCAGAACTTTTGGTGCCAGGATCAATGTGGACAGCATAGTTGGAATAGCCATAAGGGCAAAGAATCCATCTATAAGGTTTATCATCATACTAAGCGAAGTAGTTGCGCCTACTAGTATACTTACCACATAAAAATAATTATAATAATGTTTTTTATCAGCTCCAATTAAAAATGAAAGACATTTTGTTCCATAATAAGAATATGAAAACAGGGAAGAAATACTGAAGATTGCAATACACAACATCAATAAATAGTTTCCAAAAACAGGGATAGACTGGTCAAATGCCTCGGCGGTTAGGCTCACTCCATTCACATTGGTAGTTTGCCATACTCCGGTTACCAGGATAGCGAGTGCAGTCAAGGTACACACTACCAAAGTATCAATAGCAGGCCCAAGCATTGCTACAAGACCTTCCCGTATTGGTTCATTTGTCTTTGCCGCTCCATGTGCCATTGGCGCTGTACCTATTCCCGCTTCATTGGAGAACGCTCCCCTGCGAATCCCAAGAATGATAAGTCCGCCCAGGACTCCACCCAGGAATGAATCTCCTTTAAAATAGGTAGCCGAAAAAGCATCGGTAAAGATGAGTTTAAAGTAATACGGAACCTGGTCAATATTTACATAAAGAATGATCAAAACCGAAACGAAATAAAGCAAAACCATGGTAGGCACAAGTTTTGAAACTGTTTTACTTATACGGTCAAGTCCGCCAAAAATCACTACAGAAGTGATCCCAACAAGGATAAGCCCTATGATTAGATTTGTACTAAAACCGGTTTCCACTCCGTTTGGAGCAAGCAAAATAAAATTCACCGCCTGGGTTAATTGATTAACATTAAATACCGGCAGCGCTCCCACCAGTCCGGCAACACTAAAAAATATCGCCAGGGATTTCCATTTTTTCCCAAGACCTTCCATAATAACATACATGGGTCCGCCCTGAATTTCTCCTGCGCTGTCCTTACCCCTATACATTACCGCAAGGCTACAGGTAAAGAATTTTGTAGCCATCCCTATGATCGCACTTATCCACATCCAAAAGATCGCACCGGGACCGCCAATAGCTATTGCCACTGCAACACCCGCAATATTCCCCATACCAACGGTAGCAGCCAGTGCTGTAGCTAATGCCTGGAAATGACTTATCTCCCCGGGATCATTCGGATTGTCATATTTCCCCCTCAAAACCTGAACCGCGTGTACTAAATATCTAAAAGGAAGAAATTTTGATCGTACAAGCAGGTAGAATCCTCCGCCTATTAGTAAAATTAAAAGTGGCAGCCCCCAGATAAAAGATGCAAACCTTGCAATTAAATCGTCAAGAAAATTCATAGGTTAAATATAGATTGGAAGATTTTGCTCAAATATATAATTTCTGATCAATAAATCCCATTAGTTATAAACCCGAATTCTTTCAGATGGTTTTCCGTACTATTCCATTTCGCACTCATGGGCTATTTACTTCCCTAAAAATCCTCCTGATGATCAATTTGATTTTTCTTTTTCTTTTATTTCTGGCCTTTATTGGTTTGTTAATGCTAACCAGAAGCAACCGGAAACAGGAAAAATTTGGATCGAGAACCTTGGGTAAGCTCTGCATCGGAACTGGGAACCTGCCCGAAGGTCAGGCGGCCTGCCCGAATCATTCAGGCGGGTTAAACCCTCAATGAGGGATTAAATATTAAATGGAAACCCTAAGCCGGGAGAAAAAAAAGATTGAGGTTTTATTCTTAGATCATTTGCAAACTCAGACACTCTGGAGGTTTCCGAAGAGCCTGCAATCCAGTGAATTTTTTAAACGGCACATAACTTGTATAGTAGATCTTATGGAAGCCTGTTGAAGGCTTCTTTTAGTAACAAATAACTTAAAAATCGAAGTCATGAAAATATTAAAAGGAGTTTTAACCGGTATTGCAATAGCGGCCCTTACCATTGGCAATCCGATATTTGCCCAGAAAAATGCTTCTAATTCGCAACTAAAGGAGCAAAAGAAAACCGCATTAACAAAAGCAAAAGAGTACAGGGAAATGGCGAGAGCCGAAGCCCAATGGCACCGTCAAAGAGAAAAAGAAGCTGCCGCCCGGGAACGGGAATATATGAAAGCCGTTAATTCCGGCGACAGGGATCTGGCAAAAGCTGAAAATGAGCTTTATCGCGAAAGAGCAAAAGCCGAAGCCAAATGGCATAGGGAAAGAGCTAAAGAAGCTGCAGAACGTGAAAGAAAGATAAGAAAGGATGAGGCAAAATGGAATAGTGAAAGATCTAAAGCCGAAGCTGAATATTACAGGGAACGGTCAAAAACCGAAGCTGAATGGTACCGTTCAAAGAATAAAGAAATTGCCCAATATGAACGTGACCTCCTAAAAAAGAACAGGAAAATGACAAAGGCAGAGGAAAAGCTTCACAAAGAAAGAGCTAAAGCCGAGTCTGAATGGTACACTCAAAGGGAGCGTGATATAAATCAACGCCCCGGGAAATTCCATAAAAATGCAAAAGGCATGGAAATGAAGAGATTGAAGGCCAATAAAAACGCCTTTAAAGAGAATCCAGGTCAAAACAAAAAAAACAATAAAAACAATAAAAAAGGGAAATCTGTTAGGAATTAAAAAGACGGATTGAGAAACAAATGGAGATGGCAGTTGGCATAACGCAATGGATGAATGGCAGGACTTTACCGAATCCATGAAAAGCCAGGTCTGGGAAACTGATATTAAAAAATAAAGTCCCAGTGTAAAAAGAGCTGAAGTTTTAAAACTTCAGCTCTTTTTACATTTGATCTACCTTTGTGTCTCGCCCAAAAGCCTTTTTTGTTTTCTCTCAAACAAGAATATTTTGAACTGAAGAATTCCCACCATAGCCATAAATGCAACAAATGTTGTGAGTAATAAAATATAGATTTCAGGTTTAATGGATGACAGATCGCCCCCATAAAAGGCAACTTTTCTAAATCCGCTCAAGAATTGGGTAAGCGGAATGTATTGCGCTATATTGTTTATAGCATCAGGTATTGCCAGCGTTGGCCAGGTAAAACCACTAAGTACAAAAGCCGGGGTAGAAATCACCATTAAGATTTCCGTAGCTTTTAACTGGCTTGGAATAGCAATAGAAAACAACATGCCAATACACATGGAAGCCAAAGTTAATAAAGCAGCCAAAACCAGCATAGGTACATTGTAAATGGCTGCATCAATATTAAAAAATGGCATAAAAAGACTTACAATAATCCACATAATAGGGATCATAAGTAAAAATGGGGTGGATTTAAGTACTATATGATAAAAAGACCATTTGCTTTCTTTTACCAGTTTACCAAAAAATCCATCTTCAAAATCTCTGGCAAAAACCAATGCCATTGCCAAAAATATAACCTGTTGCATAATGGCAGCAAGTAATCCCGGGAGCATAAAAGTCACATAGTTTCCGGCAGAATTAAATAGTTTATTAAAATTAATCTTAAAGCTTTCATACTCAGCTAAGGCCTGATTGGGGTGTAAGCCCTGTTTTTTAAGCCCTTCTATTTCTATTCCGGCATTTAGAGTCATCAGGACCGATTGTATGTTTTTACTGGCTGTATTGGCATTCAATATATTCGCCATGTTTAAATCAACCCTTATTTCAGGATGTCTTTTTTGCAGGATGTCCGCTTCAAAATTTGTAGGCAAAGTAACCACTGCCGCATATTGTTCCAGAGGCATTTCTTCAGCAATATTGCCAGGTGTAAAACGCAGATCTTTTACTAATAATGCTTCATTATCCTCAAAGGCATCTATAATTCTATCTGTTGTAGGACTGTGGTCCTGATCTATAATAACGATAGGTAAATCTACCACCTTTGCTTGCTGATATACATAGCCGAATAAAAAACCATAGAGAATTGGAGCTCCAAAAAAGATAGCAAGCAGTACATTATTTGAAAAAATACGCTTAAACTCTATTCGAAGTAATCTTAAAAAATCTTTCATACCCTTTACTGTTTAATTAGGATGGTAGCATTTGCATAAAATGTTTGCTTTGCGTTATCAGAAGTTGGAACTACCTTCAATTCATAAATAGATTCAGAAAGTTCGTATAAAGGCGCTGTGTTAGTAATGTCGGCATACTGCGCCAGTTGCTTTATTGCTACGATCTTCGAATTGAATTCTTCTTTAGTATATGGATTGATAAGCCTTAGTGATTTACCCACTTCAAAATCGTACACTTTTGATTCAGGGACTGTGAATCGGAAATAAACACTGCTCTTTTCATATCCGTTAAACAGCGTAAAACCAGGTGTAAGCAATTCCCCTTCTTTCAGGCTAATTGTTTCAATTGACATATCTGTGGGTGCAATTAAATATTTTTCATTAGAAGCCGAAATAACTTCTTCTCTGGCTCCAATTGCACGATCCAATTGCCCTTTAGCTTGATTTATTTGCTCTATCCTGGCGCCTCTTTTTACCTCATCCCGCTTAGCTTCCAGGGCGTCTACTTGTGCTTTTGCCATATCCAGCTTCATTTTCACTTCATCAAATTGTTGTTGGCTTACCAAAGAGTCCTTATACATGGCTTGCAATCTTTTGTAGGATTCCTTAGCGAATTCAAATTGAGCCCTTCCGGAATTAAGTTGGCCGTTAATTTGATTTAATTGCTCCTCGGTAGCACCGTTAAAAGCCATGTCCAATTGACCTTTGGCAACCCTGATCGCCCCATCTGCCTGTGTCATTTTTGCATTAACTTCCGGAATATCAACGAAGGCGAGAGTGTCCCCTTTTTTCACTTCCTGGCCCTCTTCTACATAAATTTCACTTAATCTTCCTGCCAGTTTGCTGCTTATGGAGATTGTTTCAAATTTAACTTTGCCTCTGTTTGGGGTAATTGACTCGTGGTTTCCACAAGAATTTAAAGCTAAAATTGTGAGGCCGCCAATAAATATATTTTTGAATGTGCTCATTTTCCTTATTTTGTTTTAGTTGTAAAAGTTGGTGAGTATGCCTTTTGCGCGAAGAAGTTCTGCTACAGCTCTTCGTTGATCGAAAAAGGACTCTTGTAATTTAAAATTGGCCTTTTCCAAATCGTTTAAAGCATCAAGCACCTCATTTATGGAAGCCAGATTATTTTTGTATTGTTTATCGATCATATCATACGTGGCACTGGCCAGATCGATTTCTTTATCTACTATTTTGGTGTTTTGAAGGGAGGATTCATAGGTGAGTTGGGCCTTGATGATGCATAATGCTATCATTTCTTCAGCTTCTTCTATCTGTTCTCTATATTTTTGGCTTTCAATTATGGATTTTTTACTTTTTAACCGAGACTGAAGACCATCAAACACATTCCATTTAATGCCAATCCCTACAAACCATTTTGGGTCTAACAATGACAGGTCATCTTCTATAAATTCATAATGTCCCTTTAAAGCAAGCTTGGGTATAAAATTGCTTTTTTCCATTTTAGATTTATAAAGTGTCGCTTTTTCCGCCTCCTCCAAAGCTTTAATTTCATCGCGTTTTTCAGTGTCCGATAAGGATTCAATTGAAAAAGACTGCAATTGTGGATTGAGTAAGGCTAAATTCTCCCTGTTTTCACCAGTAAGTTGGTGGAGCACCTCTATCAATAAGGTTTTATTATGATTAAATTCTAATTGTTTAGAAGCTAATTGTTGCTGTGCCAATTCAATTTTTTTGCGGCCAATAGGAGTTGCCAAACCGTTTTCAATGGCTTTTTTCACGTAGTATTCTTGCTCGTTCAAGTATTTTTCTGAGGTATGCAGAACGCGTTTAGAAGCAGATACCAGAGCCAGTTTATCATAAGTCTCTATGATTTTTAAAGCAATTTTATCCTTTTCGGTATTCCCTAAGTAATTCAACGAAGCTTCTTTATGTTGACTGGCCTTGATGGCATTGGTGGCTTCAAATCCGCTAAAGAGCACCCAGTCCACATCTACAGATGATTTTAAGATATTCTTGTTTTGTAGATTAGGAACCTCTGTTAATTGTATATTTCCCGGAAACGGATCATTAAATGGAATGCCAACGGCTTCCTTAATGAGAAGTTTTTGTGTTGCAACCAATAGATTTTGAGTGTCAACGTCAAACGTGATATCGTCATCCAGGCGCACGTAACTGCCATTGAAAGTTATTTTGGGCAGGAAAACCGCTTTGGCCAATCTTTGATCGACTTTTGCCTGTTCAGTATCAAAATGATGAATATTGATACTATGACTTTTATCCATACCTTTACTTATAAGTTCCTTTAGAATAGGATCCAGCTGTTGCGCCATTGACACAGATGGATTGAACCATGCAAAGGCAATGAAAAGAATACTTAGTCTTGATATATTTATGTGCATTGCAAGTGAATTTATAATTGCGTTGCAAAGGTCATGTTTATCTAATGATCTCCATTTGACCTATATCAAAAAGTAAAGCTTTAGATATTTATTATGAATCATTTCTTCTGATGCGACTAAGGGTCTCCTGTGTCATTCCAAGGTAAGAAGCTATATGGCTTAAGGGTACACGATGTGAAATATCCGGGAATTCAGAGATCATATAATCATATCGTTCTCTGGCAGTCTGAAATTGGATAGCATTCAGTTTAAGGATAACGTTTGAAAGTATATCTATAGCTAACAATCGAATAAATTTTTCCATTTTGTGGTATTTAGCCAATAAGAAATCCATATTTTCATTGGATATACTATATACAATTGAATCTTCTAAAATCTCCAAATAGTAAAAGCTAGGGGTTTGCTTAAAGAAGCTGTCTGCGCTGGACATAAATTCACCAGCTCCAAAAAACCATTGAGTTACTTCCTTTCCATCTTTTTTAAGGTAATAACTTCTCCCCATACCAAGATCTACAAAATATAATTTATTGCAAACCCGACCTTCTCTTATTAACACCTGATTTTTTTTTACGTATTCTTTTTCAAAATGAGAGAGAATGTCATTTAGCTCTTCTTGAGAGAATGGAACTGAGGTTAGGAGGAAATCGGCAAGCTTCATAAAATATTAATTTGTAAAATAATTATTTGTTTGTGTCTGGCAGACAAAGGGACCTTCACCCAAAGCTTCTCATTTTTCAAGAAAGCTGAAGTACCCGCCTGCATACAAATACAGGGGCTACAACCATTAAATTTACTACTGTTTTGGCTATTATTTTTATAAATAGTTGTAGCGGATACTATTTTAAAAAATCAGGATGGGCATACTTTGGATTTGGGTATTTTTAAAATCCTTCCCCACTGCTTATACCCATTTTCCCTTTATCGATAAAATCTGATTTAATAATGGCAGCACGTTTAAGCCTGCTTTGATCTCCCCGTTTTTTGCCCCAAAGCATTCTTACTAATTTCTAAATTTTCTTTTGAAGCTAAATCGTATATAAATTTATCTTTTATAATATCCGTTGCTCCTATTGGTCCAATTAACCATTTATGTTCCTAAAGATTAATTTTTCTTCCAGTTAGTTTTACCCAATTTTGTGTTAGTTGATCTTGAAATTTATTCATAGTGTCTTTCTAAAATATGGTAGCTAACGTTTTGCAGCTATCCGAAGGGCGGGGCTTTTACCACAAAATTTGATTTGAAAAACTAAACTTCCATTAACCACAAAACTGTCTGTGGAACACAAAACCCCGCCTTTTGGGTAGGTGCTGTTAGTGGCTAATGTTTCTTTTCCATTCATCAGGTTAAAGTTATTAATACATTACCTGTTTTTTGACCTGTTTCCACATACTTGTAAGCCTCGACAATTTGCTCTAATGTGTATCGTCTGTCAATTACAGGTTTATACTTGCCTGTTTCCACTAATTCCTTTAAGAAAATAACATCTTCTTTCGTAATTGTTGGGATTGGGAATAATACTTTTTTACCACCCAATAGCGGAGTTGTAAGTGCCAAAAATATATTCTCAGAATTTTTCCCCAACTCTGTCGACATATATATTCCCCTTTTGTTGAGTATTGGTTTACATTGTCTAAATGAGCTTTTTCCAACAGCATCAAATATTATGTCGTACGTCTGGTTTGTTTTTGTAAAGTCTTGTTTAGTGTAATCAACTACTGCGTCAGCACCCAATGATTTTATAAGTTCTACATTTTTTGTATCACATACACCTGTAACCTCTGCACCAAAGTATTTTGCCAGTTGTACTGCTGCTGAACCAATCGCACCCGTTGCTCCATTAATCAGAATTTTTTGTCCACTCTTTATTTTTGCAGCTCTTAGGTCGCACAACGCATAGTGTCCACCTTCGGTTATGGGTGCAGCTTCTTCGTAAGTTAAATTTGTTGGTATGGTTGTTATAGCTTCATTCTCTGCCATAATCATATACTCGGCATGTGCACCAAACTTTATGTCGTTATACCCAAACACTTTGTCTCCAACCTTGAATGATGTTACATTTTTGCCAATGACTTCTATTTCTCCGGCAAACTCGTTTCCAAGCGTTTTGTTTTTGGGTCTCAAAAGCCCACTAAAAAATCTAACGATAAAATATTCAGCACTTCTAAATCCGCAGTCGGTGCGGTTTACTGTTGTCGCAAAAATTTTTATTAGCACCTCTTTCTCTTTTGGTGTAGGTTTCTTAACCTCCATTAATTTAACAACTTCTGGTGGTCCGTATTCTGTATATATAATTGCTCGCATTGTATCTTTTTAATCTTGAAGTTTGATGTCTGTCGGTTTTTTACACTTGCCACTAACTCGTTATATCCTACTTTTTTCACCTCATACAAAGTGCTCTTCCCGGGATATGAGAAGTTTTATAACATTCCTTGTAAATCTATTAAAAATTTGTTAAAGCCTCTTATGAGAATCCATAAAGACGAAATATATTAATCACAGAATGGGAAGCTCAAACATTTTAGAGAAAGATGGGGTTTCCCTCGTTTTGTAAGAAGGTAAATAACAAAAAGGTTATTCTGTAAAACCTTAAGCAAAGGAGAATGCCGTAATCTTTCAAAATACCCTTTCAGGAAAAACAGAAAATGGATTGACTTCGTCTTTCCAGAAAAAGCTCCAGACTGAGAATAAAAATGCCATCAAACCTCAATTGAAATACCCTTTCAAGAAAAATAGTAACTGGATTGACTCCGTCTTTCCGGACAAAGCTCCATTTTGAGAATTGAAATCCCATCAAACCTCTCGGTTTGATGATTTTTTTAATTATAAAATACCCTTTCAAGCAAGCTTGAGGGTATTTTATAATTAAAAAAATCCGCAGCTTTCGCTGCGGATTTTCTATTCGTTTGTGACCTCGGCTGGATTCAAACCAGCAACCTCTTGAGCCGTAATCAAGTGCGCTATTCAATTGCGCCACGAGGCCTTTTTGCGGGTGCAAATATAGGTTTATTTTTAAAAATACAGAAACATCTTTTCGATTTTTTAATTGAAACGGTACAAATTGAGAAATTAATAAATCCCAGTGATTAGTCTATAGAGCATTTTGCAAGAACATTTATTCGATCAATGACTCTTTAGGTTATTATTTTGAACCGGGAGTTTTAGCTTTTGTGATCTAATAAAGGCCTTTTGAAGTAACATACCGCAGTGGTAAAACTAAAATAAAATTAGGGTATGGTACTGGCTTTTGTACCTGGGAAAATCATTGTCATGAAAATTCGTCCCTGCTGTTGAGCGGTTTTATTATAAGCCATTTATGTCTCCTAGAAAATAAAGAGCTATTTGATATCAAATCCAATTTTCTTATAAAAGGGAAAAGATGTTTCTAAAACCCACCGTTTCAGGCAAGCAAGGCCTGGACACAGTCAATTTTATTGTGTACCTTGCACCGTTAATTCAATTTTAAATCTTTTATGTCCGAAATAAAAAAAGAGCCTTCCAAAAACTTATATGTCAAAAATGAGGAATTGGAAAATTATTTCGCCAATACTATTATACCCCAGCTCTATGTAGATGGGCAGATGATACTTAGGAAATTCACCCCTCCGGCAATGGTTCATTTTTCCCTGACCAAAGCCGATATCGACCGGGATATTAATGAAGTAAAGGACAATATTCGCTATCCTACACTTATTGAAAACATCGAAGAAGTAATAGCTACCAGCGAAATTCTTGAAAAAGAGGTACAAACCACTGATGGAAAATGGTTTCAAATGAATATTCTTCCTTATAAAGTTTTCAAAGAAAACCGGACCAACGGGGTGATCATCACTTTTGTGGATATCACCAACCGCATAACAACCCTTAAGGAACTGGAAAAACTTAATGCCCAGCACGACACTTTAATGTATGCCTTATCCCACGATATAAGACAACCCCTTACATCTATTGTGCTCCTTGCCGATGTCTTAATGCAAGCTTACAAGAACCAGAATACCGAACAATTCACCAAATGGATAGGCACGCTTAAAACCACCTCGAATACTATGAAATCTCTGGTCAAGGATTTTACCGAAGAAAATGAAATAAAACCTGAAGCAACAGGAAAAGAGGAAAGGGTCAATATTCAAAATATTGCGCAGGATGTGATCCTTGCTTTAAAATCGGACATCTTCAATAAAGGGATCAATATCACTACCAATTTCCAAACCTCTGAAATTATATTTTCCAGAAACAATTTAAGAAGTATTGTTTATAATCTTTTAAGCAACGCCATAAAATACAAAAGTCCTGAAAGCCCCCTGGAAATAATCATATCCACAAAAAGAATAAATGATTATGTACTGCTCAAGGTAAAAGACAACGGGTTGGGAATTGCGGAAGAGCACCAGAAAAATATCTTTAAAAAGGCTACCAGGATAAATAGCAACATTGAGGGTACGGGAATGGGATTATATATCATAAAAAGGATGATAGAAAATAACGACGGAAAAGTTGAAGTAAAAAGCCAGTTGGGGGAAGGGTCCACTTTTTCGGTATTCTTTAAAAGCGGATATGAAGGGGAAGAATAAGCGTCCTCAACTTTTCTTTTCTCTGGGAAGCAATAGAAATAAGGCACAAACCTACACCAGTTTTTATCATTATGGGGTTTTTATTTATGGTAGAGGAAATCTTATATTGAAAGACGAAATTTTACCCACAAAAAAAGGCTGTCTTATAGGACAACCTTTTTGAGGTTTGAGACACTGCCTGATTTTTTAATACAGGTAATCTAATGCCACCCGGTCATAGTACCCAAATTCCCCATCTTCTGAAGATCCAAAACAGGCAAGCATAATGGAATTAGGATCAAATCCTGTTGGAGTTCCCGGGATATGAACCGCACCATCTGCTCCTGCGCTTTCTCCGCTTTGTCCACAGCTTTGACGACTAAACCAGTCGGTATGACGCAATCCTACAGCATGTCCCAGTTCGTGGGTCATCACGTGCTCGTTGGTATTGGTGTCATACTGTTCCATGCCCGAGTAGATCTGTACATATTTGTATGGATTGCCTCCGCTTGGGAATCCTGCAACCCCACCGGCCTGTCCATTGGGATTTTGATAAACCACAATATCATAGGCATTGTAGTTGGTTCCAAAAGTAAGGGTGAAATTGATCCTAAGGTTAAGGGCATTGTAATTATCTATAGACCATTGCAGGGCAGTGCGTTGCTTAGCGGTTAACCCCTGGCCTCCACTACCTGTGAATCCTATCACATTAACAGTTTTTGGAGTAGCTACAAGGTTGGAAGTTCTGTACTGTTTACTGCTGACATCCTTTGGACTCATTTGGTCCATTTGTTCTGCGGTCATCGCAATATCGCCTTCAATGAGATATGATTTTTCAAAGGTGCCATCTGGCATTAGAAGTTTACTCAGTTCGGCTCCCTCGGGATTGAAATGAAGAGATGCAATTTTTTCCATAACATCCTGGGAAACCTCCCCCTGAGCAACAACCTTTAATTCTTCATTTTGATCCAGCTCATCCTTTTCACAGGAGACAAAAAAAATCCCTGCACAGGCAAGGATCAATGGTAATTTTTTAAATTTCATAGATTTAGTTTAAAGCTAATTAGTCAATATTGAGCAGTGTCTCAATTTCTTGTACTTAATTCACTTTAAAACTACGATAATAATATGTTTTTGTAGGAAAAAATAATTTTAAATGTAGGAAAATAACATTCGTTTATCCTTTCATCCAATTATTTCTGCACTTAATCCCGCATCCAGCAACTTTGAACATCTGGGTTTCAAATCTGGGTATGCACCTGTTTTGACCGTACATTTCCCTTTGTAATGCACTAATAGTGAACATTGCTCGGCCTGCTCTGCAGTATGGTCACAGGCATAAATAAGAGTTTCAATAACATGATCAAAAGTATTGTGATCGTCGTTAAATAAAACTATCTCGTAATTCTTCTGTTTTTTGGTCTTGGTCTTAACCTCTTCCAATACTTCTTCCTTCGTGCTCATCTTCCTATATTTTATTGAAACTCATTTACAAAGATAAGAAAAGTTCTATATTTTTAGAATTTGGTTCACACTTCTAAATGATTTTTCCGGGATTATTTATGGATAAATTCCTGAACCCTTCCGTCTTAATCGGTAGAAAAATTCTAATTATAAAAAAATATACTTGTGCCGCTTAATCCACCCCGCCCGTCCCATTCGGGCGGGCTTCCCTTATAAGGGAAGAAACCCTTTGTTTTTCTTATTATTTTAAACAACCTTAATTTCAAAATTAAAAACCTTCTGGAGTCCACAAGGTATATCCCGAAATTTCGGAAGGAAAATACTTTTAAAACTCAGGGCAAGCCCGCCTGAATGAAATTCATTTCAGGCAGGCCTTAGCTTTTAACCCTAAGTGAGGGTGAAACTTACTGCTGCCCAATTCTCACGCTCCAGCTGTTCTTCAAGTTTTAATCTGTTTCGATTACATTCCTCCTCTATCGCTTTGATATCTTCGGTATAAAATCCGCTTAAAAAAAGTTTACCTCCGGGGTTTAAACTGGCTGCATAGGCATTTATGTCTTCCAGAAGTATATTCCGGTTGATATTGGCAATAATATGGTCATACTTTCTTCCTTCAAGCAATTCTGCACCTCCTTCATAAACAGAAATCAACTCGCAATTATTACGCTCTGCATTTTCAATAGCATTCTGGTAGCACCAGTTATCAATGTCTATGGCATCAATCTCCTTTGCTCCCTTCATTTCTGTTAAAATGGCAAGCACTCCGGTGCCGCACCCCATATCCAGTACAGATTTATCCTTCCAGTCATTTTTAAGAATAAATTGCACCATCATATGTGTAGTTGCATGATGCCCGGTTCCAAAGGACATTTTTGGCTCTATAATGATATCAAATTCTGTATCTGGTTGCTCGTGAAATGGAGCACGAATAGAACACACGTCGTCTACAATAAGCGGATCAAAATTCTTCTCCCACTCACTGTTCCAGTTAATTTGTTCAATTTCCAGCGACGTATAGGTAATCTCAAATTCTTCCGATTGTAAAATATGGATCCCTACAAGCATTTCCGGATCATATTCTTCTGAAGGGATATATGCCGTAACTCCATCTTCATCCTCCACAAAACTTTCAAAACCGGCATAGCCAAGTTCTGCTATAAGAATTTCTGAAGCGGGTTGCAACGGAGAAATCTTAAATTTAAATTCTATATAATTCAGCGGCATTATTCAAAGGAATTTACAATGGCAAGAAAGTCTATCGCATTGAGACTCGCACCACCAATCAAACCACCATCCACATCTTCATTCGCGAAGATCTCCCGGGCATTATCCGGCTTTACACTTCCACCGTATAAAATGGAAACCTCATCTGCAGTTGCCTGATCATAATTTTCAGCCACGATTTTACGAACATAAGCATGCACTTCCTGAGCTTGTTCCGGGGAAGCGGTTTCGCCGGTGCCTATTGCCCAAACAGGCTCATAGGCCAGGATCACGTTTTTCCACGCATCCTTTGGAAGGTGAAAAATGGCATTTTCCAACTGACTTTTAACCACGTCAAAATGTTTATTTGCTTTACGTTCCTTCAATTCTTCTCCGAAACAAAAAATAATCTCCATTTCATTTGCTATGGCTGCGGAAACTTTTTTGGATAGGATCTCATCGCTTTCATCAAATTGAGCTCTTCGTTCGCTATGGCCAAGAATCACGGTATTCACCCCAATACTCTTTAGCATTTTAGCGGAAACTTCTCCTGTAAATGCGCCTTTTTCAGCAAAATGCATGTTTTGAGCAGCAACTTTGACAGGGGTATCTTTCAAAGACTGAAATGCACTGTACAAACTTATAAATGAAGGTGCAACATAAACCTCGGCTGTAGGTTCTTTCACCATTTGCATTTTTAGATGGGCTATCAATTCATGAGTTTCAGACAGATCATTGTTCATTTTCCAGTTTCCTGCTACTATATTCTTTCTCATAATACTATTTTTAATTTTTATTAATAAGGCTGTTTTGTCCTAAGTTTTATTCTGAAATAAGAAAATCAAAATCACGAGATTTTCATAATTTTCAGTAATAAACAACCTTCTACAAATATATAGATTCGGGCAAACATACTTGACTATTCTACTATAAAAAACCTGTTACAAAAAATTTATAAATCTATCTCTGAAGAATCAAACCAATGAACTTTTTGGGTAATTGTCCCCTTCCTAAGGGTTAAAATACCGGGATTTGAGCGTACTATGGTTTTTAATACGGTCTCATCACTTTGATAGAATCCAAAATTTAAACTGAATTCTTTTATAATTGCTTCCTGTCTTTCTGTACTGGAAGAGGTAAGCCCTACTACCGTATATCCCTTTTTCAGGGCGCGTTCACTCAAACCTTTTATGGCATTAAAACCATCTTTTTCTGTACTTCTTAAGTTGTAGGCAACAATCAACAACAGTTTGTCACTTGATAGAATCTCTTTAGTAACATCTTCTCCATTCTTTTCAATAAAAAAATCGGAAATCGCCGGTTTATCTCCTTCGCTAATCAGTTTTGTGTCTACTCCAACATATTTTCCCGTTACCTGCGGATATTCCCCCTGATTCTTAATTAGTATTTCCTTTCCATTATCCTCAAACATCCAGGTATATTGATACGTAGCTTTTTCAGCATTTTCCGGCATTTCCATTTTTTCGAGGATATTGTTGCCCACTTTATAAACTCTAAAATCTATTAGTGGAAGATGCATTAACACATAATATGCAAAGATAAAACAGAGCATAAAAGAGAGAAATATGATCCATCTATGGGAAGCCGGAACAAAAATAGGCGTGATGTATTTCCTGTTAAAGAAAAGCACAAGGATCAAAAAAAGCAAAACCAAATCCTTATAAAAAGACTGCCACGGAGTTAAAGGCATGGCATCTCCAAAGCAACCACAGTCCTTCACTTTATCAAAATAAGCCGAATAAAAGGTGAGAAAAGTGAAGAAAAGAATCATCAATAACAAGCTCCACAATGTGAATTTGGGCAAATAGCCAATGATGAGCATAATCCCGAGTACCAGTTCGAATACCACCAGGATAATGGCGATCACCAATGCAAACGGAATTAGAAATTCTATACCCAGTACCCCTGCACTAAAGTATTCCTGAAGTTTGAAGGAAAACCCAATTGGGTCATTCAATTTTACAAAACCGGAGATTATAAATAATATCCCTACAAATATCCTGGCAATTCCTACAAATATTTTCATCGTTCGCTGCTAATTTAAGTGGGCTCCCAATACCGTTAGAAGCAATATTTTATATTAAATTATTTACTCTGAAACACGCTCTTGAGCTATGTACCAGTAAGAAAAATTCTAAATTTCGATTAGATCCCACCCGTACTTACCAGGCGAGTATTGAAACCCATTGATAAAATTCAAGTTAGCGAAAAAAACTGTTTTAAGCAGTTTTCTTCTGAAATCAATAACTATGCTGCAGCTTCTTCAATTAGGATAAGTGCGAAAATCGAATAATTGATCATATCCTGATAATTAGCGTCTATTCCTTCGCTTACCAGTGTTTCTCCTTTATTATCTTCAATTTGTTTAACCCGCAAAAGCTTCTGAATAATCAAATCTGTAAGAGAACTTACGCGCATATCCCGCCAGGCTTCCCCATAATCATGATTTTTATTCTCCATCAATACTTTGGTTTCAAATATTTTTTGATCATAAAGTTCGATCGCCTTTTGCGGATTTAGATCGGGTTGGTTCACAACGCCCAAATCCAATTGTATTAAAGCCATTACTGAGTAGTTGATGATCCCAATAAATTCCGGGATTTCATCTTCATCTACTTTCCGGGTTGCATTTTGCTGAAGGCCACGAATGCGCTGCGCCTTGATAAAAATTTGATCGGTTAAGGACGGAAGCCTCAATATTCGCCAGGCACTTCCGTAGTCTTTCATTTTATTTACAAATAGTTCCCGGCAGGTTTTCACTACGGAATCATATTGTTTTGAAGTATCCTTCATAAAAACATTCTAATTTGCGTAAATTTCGGTCAAATTATTTAGATAGTCAAAGTTAATTTTTTCGGCTGAAAAAGTCGGGTATAAACTCAATTCACAAAAGAATGACCATAACCTGCAAAGGCAACCTTATAGATTTCGAGACTCCAAAAGTGATGGGAATCCTAAACGTAACCCCGGATTCCTTCTATGAAGACAGTCGGGATACCTCTCCCGATGCTTTGTTAAAAAAAGCTGAAGTGATGCTTGATGAAGGTGCTACTTTCCTGGATGTTGGCGGCTACAGCAGCCGGCCGGGAGCAACAGATATTAGTCCGGATGAAGAACTGAAACGCGTTCTCCCGGCACTAGAAATTCTGCTGAAAAATTTCCCAAAAGCTTTAATTTCGGTAGATACTTTTAGAAGCATGGTTGCCGAAAGAAGTATTGAGGCCGGTGCAGTCATGGTAAATGATATTTCAGCAGGAAACCTGGATTTGGAAATGATGCAGGTTATTGCCAGGCATCAGGTACCTTATATCATGATGCATATGCGCGGAACTCCCCAAACTATGAAAGATCTCAATAGCTATGGGGATGTAACCCAGGAAGTGCTTTTTTATTTTTCAGAAAGAATTAAAGCTGCCAGAGCCCTTGGAATTAACGATCTTATTATTGATCCCGGCTTTGGATTTTCAAAAAATACAGCTCAGAATTTCGAACTGCTCTCTCATCTTGAAATGTTTGAAATACTGGAATTACCACTATTGGCAGGACTTTCCAGGAAGTCTACTATTTACAAAACCCTTAATTGCACACCTAACGATGCATTGAATGGAACAACAGTTCTAAATACCTTTGCACTCACCAAAGGCGCCGATATACTAAGGGTTCATGACGTTAAGGAGGCGATGGAAACCGTGAAATTAACCGCACAACTCAAAAACTAACCGTATATTTTCTACTTTTACACAAAGCCTTAAAATTTGGATTTTCTAAACCTTCGCATTCTTGATATAGTAGATATAGTGTTTTTGGCTATACTCCTGTTTTATATTTATAAACTGGTAAAAGGTACCGTAGCCGTCAATATTTTTGTGGGTATTGTCATTGTATGGCTTTTCTGGAAGCTTACGCAGCTATTACAAATGGAATTGCTTTCCAGTGTTTTTGGGGAGTTTATTGGAGCCGGGATCTTTGCCCTAATTGTGGTTTTTCAACAGGAGATAAGAAAATTCCTTCTAATGATAGGATCTACTAATTTTACACAGCGCAGGAAATTCCTGAGACAATTTAGGTTTGTAAAAGATGACACCCAAATAAGCACCAATATTAACGCTATTGTAAATGCCTGTGATGCTATGAGTCGCACATTTACGGGAGCCCTTATCGTAATACAGAAATCTACCAGCCTGGATTTTGTAAAGAACACGGGAGACAAGATGAATATTGAACTCAATCAGCCAATAATTGAATCCATATTTTATAAAAATTCCCCGCTTCATGATGGTGCGATTATCATTGAGGACAATAAGATCACTGCTACCAGGGTGATCCTGCCTGTTTCAAACGACAGGACAATTCCGCTTAGGTTTGGACTCCGGCATCGTGCTGCTGTTGGTATTACTGAAAAAACAGATGCTATTGCCCTTGTTGTTAGCGAAGAAACCGGACAAATCTCCTATTTAAAGGATGGAGAGTTAGTGATCTTTGAAGATGATGTAGATTTGATCAATAAATTAAGGGATGATCTTACTTGATCAAACTGATTCTTCAGCCATAAACTGAACCTCGTAAAGATTCTTGTAAAAACCGCCTTTCACTTTCAGCAATTCCTTGTGTGTCCCCATTTCTACGATTTTTCCTGCATCCATCACCATAATCTTATTGGCTTTTTTGATAGTTGCAAGGCGGTGGGCAATTACAATTGAAGTTCTGCCTTCGGTTATCTTATCGGTAGCATCTTGTATAAGTTGTTCACTGTAAGAATCTACAGAGGATGTTGCTTCGTCCAAAATAAGAATGCTGGGATTGCTCACATACGCCCGTAAAAAGGATATTAACTGGCGCTGCCCGGAAGAAAGCATCACTCCGCGTTCCTTCACATTGTAATGATATCCGTTTGGTAAAGAAACGATGAACTCGTGGATCCCTATTTCTTTGGCTGCGCGTATTACGTCATCTTCGGTAACATTTGGGTTATGAAGGGTAATATTATTTAAAATGGTATCGGCAAAAAGAAATACATTTTGTAAAACCACTGCGATCTCTGCCCGAAGTGTTTTCAGGGTAATATCCCTAATATCCATTCCATCTACCAGGATCTTTCCGCTGTTAATTTCATAAAAACGGTTGAGTAAATTGATCACGGTGGTTTTTCCGGCACCCGTAGAACCCACGATCGCTATAGTTTCTCCTGCATTTGCTTTGAAAGAAACCCCCTTTAAAACTTCTTCAGCTTCTTCATATCCAAAGCGAACATCCTGAAATTCTATCGCTCCGTTTAAATTATCAATTTCAAGTTTCCCTTCATCTTTAATGGATGATTCTGTATCCAGAATGGCAAAAACACGGTTTGCAGCAACCATTCCCATTTGAAGGGTATTAAATTTATCGGCAATTTGACGCAGCGGACGAAATAACATCTGGGCAAGTTCAATAAACATGATGATGATACCCAGGCTTAACGCATCATTATCTACCACTCTTAAACCACCATACCAAACAATTAAACCTATGGTAATGGAGGTGGACATCTCTGCAATCGGGAAAAATATGGAGTTATACCAAACAGTTTTTACCCAGCCCTTTTTGTGTTTTTGATTGATCTCTTTAAAATTCTCATATTCTACCTTTTCCCTCGTGAATAACTGGACGATCTTCATTCCTGTTATTCGTTCCTGGACGAAGGTATTCAAATTGGCAACCTGGTTTCTCACATCCTCAAAAGCTATTTTCATTTTCTTCTGAAAAACCCTTGTGGCATAAAGAATAAAAGGAAGAACAAGAAGGACCAGCAAAGTAAGCTGCCAGCTATTATAGAACATGAAAACTAAAACAACCAGCATTTTTAGAAGATCACTAGCAATTACAAACAAACCTTCGCTGAAAATACTCGCTATGGTCTCTATATCGCTCACTGCACGCGTTACCAATCTTCCTACAGCCGATTTATCAAAATACTTCATTTTAAACCGAAGCATATGCTCAAATAAATTTACCCGTAAATCCCTTATTACCTCTTGCCCTAACCAGTTGGCAAAATAGATGAACAAAAATTGAAATATCACTTCAAGCAGTAATGCTATCAACATTAAACTTATATAATAAACCAGGTTTTCATTATCCTGCGGAAGAATCGAGTCATCTATGGTAATTTGAAGCAAATAGGGCCTTAAAACCGCAAAAACCGATAATAATATCGCGGAAACGGCCACAAAATAAAAGGTCCATTTATATGGGTTTGTATACCTAAGCAATCTTTTAAAAAGATTTACATCAAAAGCTTTTCCTGTTCCTGTCGCCATTTATTTTTCTACAATAGTTTTTGGATATTCAATTCCTGTTAAAAACAAGGCCTTTGCCGGCACCGAAGTTCCTGCATTTTGCCTGTCCCTGCTTTTTATAATTTCCTCCAGTTGCTCTACCTGAATTTTACCGAGTCCAATCTCTAGCAAAGTTCCCACTATAGCCCGAACCATATTGCGAAGAAACCTGTCTGCTGTAATTTTAAAAACCAACTTATTTTCCTGTTTTTCCCAAATCGCCGATTTTATATCACAATTATAGGTTTTCACATCGGTTTTAGATTTTGAAAAACATTTAAAATCGGTGTGTTTTTTTAAACTAAAAGCTGCCAGATTCATTTTATCCAGATCCAGTTCATTTTTTACCAGATGTGCTGTTTCATAAAAAAAAGGATCTTTTTGCTGAATGATGTGGTATTCATAACTTCTGCTTATCGCATCGAAACGGGCATGCGCTTCCGGGTGAACTTCAAATAAATTATATACAACTATATCTGAAGCTAAAAGTGAATTCAGTCTAAAGATAAGCTGTTGGAGGTCTGGTAAAATTTCCGCATCAAAATGAGCGAAATATTGAGTTGCATGAACTCCAGCATCAGTCCTTCCAGCTCCCACAACCGAAATTGGAACCTGCAATAAGGTAAAAAGTGCGGTTTCCAGAGTTCCCTGTACCGAAACTGCATCAGGCTGATTTTGCCAACCATGATATGCACTTCCATTATACGCCAGTTCTATAAAATATCTCAATCTAAATTGATACTTTTACGTGATTTTGTGCAAAGATACGGGAAAAAGAGAAGAGACAAGTGAGAAGAAAGGGATGATTTGATGATTGGAAAATTTGATGATTTCTTTTGAATTCGATTTTTTACTCCCGGAAAATTGGTCAACTTCATTTATTCGGTTAAACTCAAACTTTAAAATCTTTGAACTTTAACCCCACTTCTCTTAATTTTGAATTTTTCGAATCTTGAACCCTGAATTTTAATTAAATGAAAAAGATATTGTTGCTGAGCGACACCCACAGTCATATTGATGATAGAATCTTGCATTACATCGCCGAAGCCGATGAAGTTTGGCATGCAGGTGATATAGGCAATCCAGAAGTAACCGATAAGATTAAGGAACTGAAACCACTTCGGGCGGTTTTTGGTAACATTGACGACCATGAAATAAGAAAGGAATTTCCGCTAAATCAAAGGTTTTTATGTGAAGGTGTTGATGTCTGGATCACACATATAGGAGGTTATCCAGGCAAATACTCTCCTGCCATTAGAGAAGAAATTCAAAAAAATCCTCCAAAATTATTTATATGCGGTCATTCCCATATACTTAAAGTAATGCCAGATAAGAAACTTGATCTTCTCCACATGAATCCTGGAGCGGCAGGAAAATATGGATTTCATAAAAAAAGGACGATGCTTCGGTTTAATATAGACGAAGGGAATATTATGGACCTGGTAGTGATTGAACTGGAATAGAATGCTTCCTCCCATCAGCTAAGTATAGGGAGTGGAGTTATTCCGGATAATTAACAGGTAGTAAAAGCTTAAAAACAAAAAACCCGAAGCTTTCACTTCGGGTTTTTCTCGCACTAATAACACTAAGATAAATTAGGTTTATCGAAATCGGTCCACAGATTTTACGAGATCTTCATCCTTTTTAATGGCCTTATTGGCCAGCACTAAAAAAACGATAGAAAGAACAGGAATAAACATCCCAATACCCTTCTCTGAGATTTCCATCTCTCCAGGTACAGTTAGTGTCCAATACACGAAAACTCCTAGCAAAAAAAAGTTTAACAGTATATTAAGTCGCCCCAACACAAATTGAAGCTTTCTGTTTTTAAATAAAAATATTGTTGCCAAAGATAAAACGGCCGATCCTAAAAACATGCCAAGCACCAGAATTACATCCTGCACAAACACCGGTTCTCCCGCCTCATTACTCCACAAAGAAACGAAAAAAATCAAAATTCCGCTTATGAGTGCGGCAAAAAATAAATAGATACTTTGAATACGTTGAATCATGCTAAATTCTCAAGATTTGGCACAAAAATAAGTGTTTCTTTTTAGAAACCATATCCCAAGATTTAAAATAAAGTTGTATTATTGCATCAACGTTCTGTAACCGGTTCAAATTAGGTTACTTATAACCCCAAATTTTTTTTCGAATCTTCCTCGAGAAGTTTACAATAAAACCATCACAATCTTATTCTTAATAATACATGTTTGAAATTTCAGAATTAAAAGCTAAGAAGCTGCCTGAGCTTCAAGATATAGCTAAGTCTTTAAACGTTCCCAAATACCGGACTCAGAAAAAACTGGATTTGGTTTATCAAATTTTAGACTATCAGGCAGCGAACCCTGCAAAAGTTAAAGAGGTTTTAAGCGATGAAAAAGCTCCTTCTGCTCCTAAGGAAACTGAGGATACCGCCGGGAAGTCTAAAGTTGGATCGGAAAGCAGTCCAAAAAGGAAGCCTAATCCACGTCAGAATCAGCCGAAATCGGAAAATAAAAGCACTCCAGAGAGTGATCCAAAAAAGAATCAGCCTGTGAAAAGCACAGATAAAAAACCTCACGAAAGATCTTCAGATCGTTCAAAGGGAACTACTAGAAAACCTCAGCCTTCAAGAAAAGAAGACTCCAAAGAACCTGCCTCAAAAAAAGAGGTTGAACCCAGGGACAGCGGGAATTCTTCCAGAGATAATGGAAACTCTATCAGAGATTCGGGAAATTCTTCACGGGACAACCAAAAAAATCCTCGTGATAACAGGAAAGAGCCAAGAAGCAGCAATAAAGGTGATAGCACCAGTAAAAACAACGGAAACCGTGATAACCGAAATAGGTATCGCGAACCGGATTATGAATTTGATGCCCTTATAGAAAGTGAAGGAGTTTTGGATATCATGCAGGATAACTACGGGTTTTTAAGATCTTCAGATTATAATTACCTGTCTTCTCCAGATGATATATATGTTTCCCAATCGCAAATAAGGCTGTTTGGTTTAAAAACAGGTGATACTGTTTTAGGCCAAATTCGTCCACCTAAAGAGGGAGAAAAATACTTTCCCCTTATCAAGGTTATCAAAATAAATGGATTAGATCCTCAGGTAGTTCGGGACAGGATTTCCTTTGAACATTTAACTCCGCTTTTTCCCAAGGAAAAATTCAAGCTTGCCGAAAGACAAAGCACAATTTCCACAAGGATTATGGACTTGTTCTCTCCAATTGGAAAAGGACAACGTGGGATGATCGTTTCCCAGCCTAAAACAGGGAAAACAATGTTGCTTAAAGATATTGCAAACGCAATTGCAGCAAACCATCCAGAGGTATACCAAATCATTCTATTGATCGATGAACGTCCTGAAGAGGTTACGGATATGCAGCGAAATGTAAAAGGAGAAGTTGTTGCTTCCACTTTTGACCGCGAAGCACACGAACACGTAAGAGTGGCTAATATCGTACTGGAAAAAGCCAAAAGAATGGTGGAATGCGGACATGACGTCGTAATCTTACTGGATTCCATAACACGTCTTGCCAGAGCTTACAACACCGTACAACCTGCCAGTGGTAAAGTACTTAGTGGTGGTGTAGATGCTAACGCCCTGCACAAACCAAAACGTTTCTTTGGAGCTGCCAGAAATATTGAAAATGGAGGATCCTTATCAATTATTGCTACTGCCTTAACCGATACAGGTTCTAAAATGGATGAAGTGATCTTTGAAGAATTTAAAGGAACAGGGAACATGGAACTTCAATTGGATAGAAAAATTGCCAATAGAAGGATTTTCCCTGCAATTGACCTTACTTCTTCCAGCACACGTCGTGACGATCTCTTGCTTGATGAAAACACCTTACAGCGAATGTGGGTGATGAGAAAATACCTTGCCGATATGAATCCTGTAGAAGCGATGGAATTTATCAATGAAAGGTTTAAACAAACCAAGAACAACGAAGAGTTCCTGATCTCTATGAACGGATAAAATACACGTTATTTTTAATACAAGATCCGGTTATCGAAAGATAGCCGGATCTTTTTTTTAAGACCTGCCAACGGCAATTTTAGAATGTTTAAAATGCAGGAAAGGTTTGAAAAGTGGATTATTTTGATAGTCTGGCGTCCTTATTCATTCGCATATTAGTGACCAGGGTTAATCCGAAAAGATCTCTATATATACCTACTCCTTCTTCAGTTCCATTTTCTCTGCGAAATAATCGCAGAAATCTTTCATGGTTGCAGTCATTTTTTCATCCTGGGTTGCACGGTTAAAAGTCTCACTCATCGCAACCAATGTTTGATGGAAAAATTTTTTCATCTCATCCACAGGCATGTCCTTGGTCCACAAATCTATGCGCAAGGTTTCCTGCTGTTTTGCATCCCATACGGAAAGCATCATAGCTTTTGCTTCTTCCTTATAAATATCGCCATCTTCAGCGCTCCAGTATAGTTCTTCGGGCACCCTGTTTTCATCCAGTATGACTTCTATATTGATCTCAGATTTTTTAAATTCTGCCATTATTTCTTTGGTTTATATTTTGCTTTATTAAAAATTGTTTCAGCATCTGTAGCCAGCATTTCCTGAAGACTCACCTCGTATTCATCCATATATGCCCGCACTATTTCCCAGCCAATAAACTGTCCCAACATTGCCGGAGCTTCGTTATCGAGTTCCAGGTAAAATTTGGAAAAAGGCGCAGGGTATAGAAATCTGGAATATAATTGGGTGTCGGAATCAAAAATTATTTGGCGCTCTACAAAATACCGCCATATTTGTGCTTCGTTTTTTTTTGCCCATTCCAATTCTTCCCCGGTGTATCCAATTTTCTGATGATTGGGAGTTTCCGGGAGCCAACGGTCTTTTAAATATAGGATCTTTCCATAATAGATCATATTTGCAAGGAAGGTTTTTGCTTCGGGCTGGGGCACCTCTTCTTTGGCAAATTCGGTCGCTACATCCTGAATTATCTGATTTCTTTCAAAATTCTTCTTTAAATATTCCTGGATTCCAAGGTAAAATTTATGGTCCTTACCAAGATAGGTATCCAAAGCGATAAAAAGATATTCCGGAGTTAAAAGAACCTTGTTTTTATAATCCACTTCAGAGGTAATAGTCAACACCGTAGGAGCTTCAAAGGAAGGGTAATAGTATTTTATATGCTGAAAAAGTGAATGAAGCTGTTCTTCCTCCTCAGAAAAATCAGAATAAATTCCTGAAACTTCCGTGTTTATTTCCTGCTGAATAGTATCGTTTATCTTTTCAATCCAAACGCTGTCAGGAAATCTCTCAGGAAAAAGAAAAGGATACTCTGCTTTAAGCTGCGGAAGTTCTTCCGGAGTAATGTTTGAAAATTTTTCATCAAAACGCTCTACTTTAAAATCAACAGAGATTTTTTCAATTTCCTCACTTATTCCGGATTGATCCTGGCAAGACCACATAGCAAGAATTCCCGTAAGCAACAGAATTTTTTTAATCATATATAATTTTTGTCGGGCCTTTAGGACTACCGGTTTTTATTAATTGGGGATTCATGCTATTTTTGTGTGCAAAGATATTATTTACAAACTTAAACACCCAAAATTATGCAAACGGAAAAAGTGGTCGATCACATCGTAAATTGGCTAAAAGACTATGCCACATCCGCGAACATTAAAGGTTTTGTGCTTGGAGTAAGCGGCGGTGTCGACTCTGCCCTTGTTTCAGCTTTGTGTGCCCGTACCGGTTTGCGTACCTTATGTTTGGAACTTCCCATTCACCAACATATAAACCAGGTTGACAGGGCCAAAAAACACATCACTTTTTTAGAAAATCATTTTGCAAATGTAAGCAGCCTGGAAGTAAATCTTACTCCTGTGTTCGAAGAATTTAAAAAAGCAGTTCCCCTTGTTCAGGAAAGTGAATTTTTAAACCTGACCCTTGCCAATACCCGCGCACGTCTAAGAATGACTACATTATATTATTTTGCAGGTTTACACAGCTATCTTGTTGCGGGAACCGGAAATAAAATAGAAGATTTTGGTGTAGGATTTTTCACCAAATACGGAGATGGCGGGGTGGACCTGAGTCCGATTGCAGACCTATTAAAAAGTGAGGTGTTTGAGCTAGCCCATTTCCTAAATATCAATAAGGAAATTCTGGAGGCAGAACCTACCGATGGTTTGTTTGAAGACAGCCTAACCGATGAAGATCAAATAGGTGCAAGCTATGCCGAACTTGAATGGGCGATGAAAATGGAGGAAAAAGGCAAAAAACTTTCCGATTTTGAAGGCCGTGAGTTTGAAGTCTATAAAATTTATACCAGATTAAATTCCATCAATCAGCATAAAATGAAACCCATTCCTGTTTGCGAAATACCCGTTCATCTGAGAAATTAAACCTTTTATCGAATAAAATTCATTACGAGGTTAATTCATAAAATAATGGATTATTTTAGTTTAACAAATTACTAACCAACTAAAATACATCCACCCTACTGCCGTGAATTTTAGTGAAAATAGCTTTCTCTATGAGCACAGTTTTAATCGCAGATCATCATCCAATCACGTGGGAGGGAATTACTTCTTTGCTCAGCAAAAATGAGCAATTAGAGGTAGTTGGTCATGTTACCAGTGGAAATGAACTTTTTAAGTTCCTTAAAAATCAAATTCCGGATGTGCTGGTAATGGAAATTGACTTACCACAAATCAACGGAATTACAGCCTTAAGAAACATCAAAAACCTTTTTCCAGGGACAAAAATGCTTGTATTTAGTTGCCACCCCGAAGAAATGTACGCGCTAAGCGCCATAAAAGCTGGAGCTTCCGGTTATATCTCCAAAACGGTATCCATAGAAAATTTACAAATGGCCATTACACAGGTCGCACGTGGAGGTATTTATTTGAACCGAAATATTACAGAAAGAATCAATTCCGGTATCTCAAATAACAATAGCCTTATTTCAAAATTCAAAAAGCTTTCTACCCGGGAAGCGGAAGTTCTTAATTTGATCTCCAATGGGAAACGCAACAAAGATATTGCGGAAGCCCTGGACATAAACGAAAAAACAGTAAGCACCTATAAAACACGTTTGTTGAAAAAACTTAAAGTGGATAATATTGCCGATCTAATCCATCAAACAAGATTGCTGCAGCTTAGAACTACATAACCCTGTTCAATCTATTCGATAAAATTCGTTTCAGGGACTGATAATCCATGATATCTTCAAGTCTTTTTCGTGGATCTTCCTCCTCAGAATCGTTGATTTTTTTCGAAAGTTCGTCTATCTTTTGTGTAATAAGGAATCTCCGTAATGCCAGAATCGTTTCATTTACCAACCTGGCGACAGACTTATCTTTGGTTTTAACCATAATTTCCATACGCTCCCAATCGTGAAGCACATACTGCTCCTCTTCCATTAAAATAGTGGTAACCAGTGAAGATAATTCGGGCTCAATTTCATTCATAATCACATCAAGCTCTAAATTTCCTTTCTCATTTAATTTTGCAACCAACAAAAGATAGAGTTTTCTAAAATCGTCATTGGCAAAGGCTATTTCATCCTCCTGAAGGTCCAGATATATCTTTTCAAAAACTTTGGCTTTCTGGATCTCGGGTTCCAGAACCAGGTCTCCATTCTTGTTTTCTTTCCACACCATATCTTCAAATTCCTCTTCTACTGTCCCGTAGAGCAGGAGTAAACTAATGATCTTGCGTTCAAGTTCAAACAATTCATCCACCTTCACTTTGGTGGTTTCGGTATCGCGAACCACTTCAAGTGGCTTTGTAGTCTGGGATTGTTTAGAAACCGGTTTACCTGCCTTTGCAAGAATTTGCGATAAAGTGGAAAAAAGTACACTTTCAGAAATATCCATAATCCTGGAACATTCCTGTATATAAACTTCCTGCTGGATCTGGTTTGGGATCTTTGAAATACTGGAAACCATATCCTGGATAAGATTTGCCCTTTTTACCGGATCGTTCTTTGCATCTTCATATAATAATGAAGCCTTGAATTCTATAAAATCCTTGGCATTTTCATTTAAATAATTCTGTAAATCAGCCTGGGAATTCTTTCGTGCAAAACTGTCAGGATCTTCTCCATCCGGAAAAACACACACTTTTACATTCATTCCCTGCTCCAGGATAAGATCTATTCCACGTATGGAAGCCCGGATTCCCGCAGCATCCCCATCATAAAGCACAGTGATATTTGTAGTTAACCTATTGATTAACCGTATTTGTTCTGAAGTAAGCGAAGTCCCAGATGAGGACACAACGTTTTCAATTCCGTTTTGATGTAGCTGGATCACATCGGTATAACCTTCTACCAAATAACAATTATCCTCTTTGGCAATAGCCTGTTTGGCGTAATAAATTCCGTATAAAACCTTGCTTTTATGGTAGAGCTCACTTTCCGGGGAATTCAGGTATTTAGCGGCTTTTTTATCATTGGTAAGAATCCTTCCGCCAAAACCTAAAACCCTTCCGGACATGGAATGTATAGGGAACATCACTCTTCCCTTAAACCGGTCAAATTGCTTTTCACCTTTTACGATGCTAAGGCCTGTTTTTTCAAGATACTCAAGCTTATAACCTTTCCGAATCGCTTCTGAAGTAAACGCATCCCATTCATCCAGGCAATATCCCAGCTGGAATTTCTTGATGGTTTCGTCGGTAAACCCGCGTTCTTTAAAATAACTAAGTCCGATAGCTTTCCCCTGTTCAGATTTTAAAAGGATATTTTGAAAATATTGATTTGCGAATTCTGAAACCAGGTACATACTTTCCCGTTCATCTGCCTGTTGTTTTTGCTCATCAGATTGTTCGGTTTCTTCAATTTCAATATTATATTTTTTTGCCAGGTATTTAATGGCCTCAGGATAGGTGAAATGTTCGTGCTCCATTAAAAATGCCACAACATTCCCGCCTTTTCCGCTGGAGAAGTCTTTCCAAATCTGTTTCACGGGGGACACCATAAAACTGGGACTTCGCTCATCTGTAAAAGGACTTAATCCCTTAAAATTGCTCCCCGATTTTTTTAGTTGAACAAAATCGCCCAAAACCTCCTCGACCCTGGCGGTTTCAAATACTTGGTCTATTGTGTTTTTTGAAATCAAATTTTAGTGGAAATAAGGAATATAAGATTCATCAAATGTACGCATGAATCAATAAAAAAAGAGAACAATTTTCAAATAAATGAAAACCATCCTCTTTCAACATCTTAGCAGAATGTTATTTAAATTATATCAAAACCCAAGCCGTTTTCTCAAAACACACACCTCAAGATATTGATTTACAAAAGTTTAACATAGCTATAGATTTTAAAATTCTTGGAATCAACGTTCATGGAACTCCATAATTAATCCACATCAAACCGCAAACCTACCGAAATATTATTGAGCTCCGCATTCGGGTCTTTGAAGATGGGGTTTAAATCGTACTTTACATAAAGGGCGGTTCCACCCAGACTTAAATACCCACTCAAACCATAAATAAAATCATTGGTATTATAATCACCTTTAAATTTTTCCTTTACTTTATCACCACCTTCTTTATACTTAAGTTTTTGCCGTTCCCCAATATTAAATCCGGCGTATCCACCCAATCCAATTTTAAACATTCCATTGGTGGAATACCTGAAATATTTTTCGGTTTCTGTTTTCTTTGAGGGACCAAATTCAAAATGCACAGGAAATACCAGGTTATCCATTCTAAACTTGGATTTGTCCAGGTCTATTGGAAATTCCTCCAGGACTGTAAGCTCATCCTTTTCAACAAAATAACGATTGTTTGTAGGTTTTAGCCCATTAAACTGAAAGGAGACTCCATATTTTAACCGGAGGAAATTAGAATTATCAAAAACCCGCGTCTTCCAGGCCCATCCAATCTCAAAAAAACGACTGCCCCCTATTTTAAAATCTGAATCATCGATAGGATTCTCATTAGATATTGCATTATTTAAACCAAAAGCAAGCACAAGATCACTGGAGGTCCTTCTGTCATAAGGAACTTTCTTATCCTTACTCATGTTTATATGAACTACTTTTCCTTCATCAAACAATGACAAACTATTTATATGATCTTTATTGCGATCCTCAAGTGCCATTTCATTTTCAAGGATTGCAATTCTGTTTTCAATATTTAAGGCATGTTTTTTTGCGGCATCTTCTTTCATTTGCTTTGCCTGTTCTGGAGTGATCATTTCTTTTTCCAGTCTATAATTAATACCTTCCAGAGTGCGTTTTAACGATTCTTTTTCTTTAGTAATTATTTTTTCACGCTGATTTTGAAAGAATTCCTTATCTGTGTTCACAGAGTCCTTTTGAGCAAGAGAAATTGAATCGTTTTGAGCGTTGGCAATCTGAAGCATTAAGCCCATAAGAAGTATGCTAAAATAAATGGTACAAGTTTTCATGATGATTGGTTTTAGATCTTTTTCCCGCCTTCCCAATACGGAAAGGCAGAAGAAAAGAATTTGATTGATGAATGAATTTATTTAGTGATGAAATTGTTTTTAGTTATTACGGTTTGCCACAGCGGTTCGTGCTTTTATAAAGCCATCCTTAACCACCTCAAAAACCTTTTCCCGGAAAGATGCCTCCAGCTCCATTTCCACATCCCAAAGCAAGTCATTGGCAGTTATTTTTTCTGAAAAGGCCTTTTGTGTACGACTCTTGTTTAATTGAGAACTGGCTTCAGCCAACAAGGCATCTACTTCAGCATTTGTAACTTCCCCGGATTTGTTTTCTTCATAAGAAAGTTCAGCAACACCCTCTTCCAGGACCGAACTTCCTGTATCCACTTCGGGCGCTTCCTTAGATGCGAAAACAAGGTCCTCTTTTATTACATTTTTCTTTTTTTCTGCTGAAGCCAATGATGTTCCGGATACTTTGTTTGTAGTAAAACCTGAATTTTGCACCGCCGTATTTTTTCCTTCCGAATTCTTTGCTGCTTTTTCTGAAATCGCTGCTTTTTCTGTTTCTTCAGAAGCGATCAGGGTTTCTTCCGTTGGTTTATTGTAAGGATCTTTTAAAATTTCTTCTGAAGGTTTATCTACTAAATTATTTGATTCTGCAACCGGATCATTTATAAACGCCAGACTTAAAATAAAAATCCCTCCAACTATTGATGCTGCAATTCCAACCCACCAGAAAATAGGATTTCTTCTCTTTTCTTCAGAATCCAACCGCACACTGAGTTCTTCCCAACTTTTGGATTTTGGTTCTATCTCCCGCTCATTCAGTTTTTCCCTGAATTTCTTTTCAAATTTTAACTGTCCCATAATCTGATGTGCTTTGAGTTTTTAATTTTTCCTGTAACATTTTCCTCGCCTTAAACAACTGAGATTTTGAGGTTCCTTCTGTAATATTCAGCATTTTTGAAATTTCCTGATGTTTATAACCTTCAATAGCATACATCACAAAAACCACTTTGTAGCCTTCCGGCAAGGCATCGATCAATTGCTGAATATGTTCTACTTCTATTTCAGAGTGAATATTATTGAAGCTATGAGACTCCGTCTCTTTGATCTCTTCAGGAAATTCAATATCCTTTTTACTACGCAGGAAGGAAATAGCTTCCCTAATCATTATTTTTCGTATCCAACCTTCAAAACTTCCATCATTATTAAAGTTGGAAATATGCTTAAAAACCTTAAAAAATCCGTTCAGCATAACTTCTTCGGCGTGATGCAAATCTTTAACGTACATCCTGCAAACGCTCAGCATTTTCCCTGAATATTTTTTGTACAACTCCTGCTGTGCATCGCGGTTATTTTTTGCGGCACCGGCAATAAGCTTGGTTTCGTTCTTAAAAAGGTGAATTACTTTCACAGGTTTATATTAAAGCCTTCTATTTATATAGACGCATGAAATTTACAAAAGGTTGCCTGAAGGATGAATTATTTTTATCTAAAAAAAATAAAATGAAGAATACAACAACATTTGAGGGTCAAATAATCTAATTTACAGGAATAATGATAAGAGGAAAGTTTCCAGTCCGGTGAAAAAAAAGTATCTTAATCTTCCTAAATAAATGAAAGATCTATAAGAAAAATTCCCTCATACAGGGAACTAATTATATAGATGTTACATATTTCCGCTAAAACAATACTATATTCCAATGAAACAAATTATTCTTCTTTTATTTTTTAGTTGGACCCTTCCGTTTCAGGCCCAGGAACGGTTTATTGATGCTGTTTTTGATGTAGAAAAAACAATTACTAAAACCTATATTACCAAAGATGGCGAAAATTTAAAACTGGATATTTACCAGCCAGAAAATGATACTTTGTCCTCCCGCCCGGTAATTATTTTTATGCACGGAGGAGGTTTTTCAGGAGGCACAAGAACGAATGAAGCGGAAGTGAAATTTGCAGAAACTGCTGCGAAAAAAGGTTATGTCGCCGTACAAATCTCCTATCGCTTAACCAGAAAAGGTCAGTCTTTTGGTTGCGATTATAGTGCCTTGGGAAAAATAAAAACCTTTAAACTGGCAGCCGAAGATTTCATGGATGCTGTAAATTTTATGATTCAAAATAAAGAGGAATATCGCATAAATCCAGACAAAGTAATAGTAGGCGGCAGCAGCGCCGGTGCCGAAGCGGTTTTAAATGCAGTTTATAACGAACGCCTTATGTTTGAAGATCTTTCAAACTACGAAAATTTTAAATTCGCAGGAGTTTTCTCCCTGGCGGGTGCAATCGTTGATGCGCGGTATATAACTGAGGAAAATGCTGTGCCGGGAGTTTTCTTCCACGGCACAGAAGATAACCTGGTGCCTTACGGAACCGGACCACATCACTGGTGCGACCGGGACAAACCAGGGTATATTATCCTGGACGGTTCCCACAGCATTGTGGAACGATTAAGGCAATTAGACTCATCTTACCTACTTTACAGTTTTGAAGGCGGAAAACACGAACATTCAGGGATGCCCTTTGATTATTTGCCTGAAGTTTTCAACTTCTTTAATTCGGTGTTTTTAAATGGCGAAAAACGGCAAATTGAAGTTTGGAAGTAAACCTAAGAAAAATTCCTACAAGGGAATTGAAGATGTCGACCTTACATTTTTCAGCTAAAACAATAAATATCTAAATATGAATACCACCATATATCTTTTCGCTATAAGTTTTATTTTGAGCTTTAACCTCGCCGCTCAAAGAAACATCCAAAGTCTCAATTCCGCCTGGGAATTTTCTCTGGAGAAAAATGACAAAAAAGAGATCGTGAATATTCCACATACCTGGAATGCCGAAGATGCTTTTCGTGATGGAAAGGAATATTTCCGCGGAAAAGGCACCTATGAAAAAACCTTATTTGCACCTGTATATTATAAGAATAAACGTGTCTTCCTGAAATTTGAAGGCAGCAACCAGATCACAGGTATTTTTGTTAATAATGAAAAAATTGGAGAACATCGCGGTGGTTATATAGGCTTTGTTTTCGATATTTCTGAAGCCCTAAACATTGGTGAAGAAAACCAAATTAGGATTGAAGTTGATAATGCTCATAATACTGATATTCCACCTCTGGATGCCGACTTTAATTTTTATGGAGGAATTTACCGTGACCTCGAACTTATCGTGACAGAGCAAGTTCATTTTGAACTCGCAAACGAAGCCGCCGGAAATATCCTGGTAAAAACGCCCCAAGTTTCGGAGGATAAAGCTGACATCAGGATTGAAACAAAAGTGGTAAATAATTCGGTTGATAAAAAAAGCATAGAAGTAAGTATCGACATTTTCGATCCCGAAACACAGCATATCAAAAAGCTTTCTAAAAAGGTTCAGATGAAAGCCGGAGAAACAAATTCTGTAATTTTTACTCACGAAATCAAAACTCCCGGGTTATGGTCCCCGGATACTCCAAATATATATCGGATTGAAGCCCGGATTTCCGAAGTAAATTCTGAGAAAATTTTAGATGATCTATTCACCAAATTTGGACTGCGTTGGTTTGAAATTGATGCCGAAGAAGGCTTTTTCCTCAATGGAAAACCTCTTAAATTAATAGGCGCCAACCGCCACCAGGATTTTAAAGGTCTTGGAAATGCTTTACCTAATGTAATCCATCAAACAGATTATAAAACCATCAAAGAAATGGGTGCGAATTTTATTCGCACAGCCCATTATCCACAGGATCCGGAGGTTTATAAAATTTGTGATGAATTGGGCTTGCTGGTTTGGAGCGAAGTGCCCATTATAAATGATGTGACCGACACTGCTGCCTATCACGAAATCTCCCTGAAAATGCAACGGGAACAAATTTTACAGTTTTTTAATCATCCTTCAATAGTTTTTTGGGGATATATGAATGAGATCTATATTCGTTTGGTTTTTAACAATAAAATCACTGAAGCTGAAAAAGAGGCCAAGATAAAAACATCGGTAGCGCTTGCGAAAAAGCTGGAAAATGAAACAAAAAAATTGGATCCCGATAGATTAAGTGTAATGGCATTGCACGAAAATGAACTATACAACACTTCCGGAATTGCCGATATTCCCGATGTAATTGGTTGGAATCTTTATTTTGGCTGGTATTCCCAGGGATTGGAGAATTTTGGAAAATTTCTTGACGATCAACATAAACACTATCCGGACCGACCTTTAATTATTTCAGAATATGGCCCGGGAGCAGATATTAGGATCCAGACCGATGATCCAAAACCCTGGGATTACAGTGAAGCTTATCAACTTAAATTACATGAAAGCTATCTAAATCAGGTACTTGAAAGAGATTTTATAGTGGGAATGGCAGCCTGGAACTTTGCCGATTTTGGTTCCTCTTTTCGTCAGGATGCGATGCCTTATATCAATCAAAAAGGACTTGTAAATTTTGATCGAAGCAAAAAAGATATTTACTATTATTACCAGGCAAGGCTACTAAAAGAACCATTCATTTACATCGAAGGAGCGAATTATGATGAAAAATTTCTTCAGGATGAAAACGATAAAGTTAAAATCAATGTATTTTCCAATGCAAAAAAAGTCACGTTAAACGTAAATGATAGTCTGGAATTTTATGCTGAAGTCAAAAACGGTCTTGCCCGTTTCGAGTTGCAACTGCCCGAAGGAAAGCATTTATTAATAGCTGAAACAGAAAAGGTTTCCCACAGCAGGAAGATAAAGGTGCGTTATAGATCTAATTTACTTTATGAAATCGGCAAAAAAAATCTTTTGATAAATGTGGGTACCCACGTAAATTATACGGATCCTGTTACCAAAGAAATCTGGATAAGCGACCAGGAATACAAAATAGGAGGTTTTGGACATGTTGGTGGGAAAGTTTTTCAGAAGTCTGAAGATAAATTTCAGGGAACCGCTTCTGATATTCAAGGCACTGAGGATGATCCGCTTTTTCAAACTATGAGAGAAGGTATTAAAGCGTATAATTTTGATGTTGAAAAAGGTGATTACAAAATCAGCCTTCTTTTCGCTGAGCCGGACTTTAATGCTTCCGAAGAAAATATTTATAATCTCGATTCTTCTAAAAATGAAAAGACAATCAACCTTCGAAGTTTTGACATTAAGATAAATGGGAAAATTGTTTCCAAAGATTTCAACCTGGCAAGAGATTATGGCAGGATTCGGGCAGTTGAAGTTTTCTATAAAATTAAAGCGGAGAACGGGATTACTGTGGAATTTGAGGAAAATTCCGGGAAATCGGTTCTTTCAGGGATTAAACTGGAAAAACTTTAGTATTGAAAAATTCATCAAAAAATACTAATTCATATAAAATGGGAAGGTTTATTTTCTCCCCGGCGAGTACAATCGTTAGTGCTAATTATATCACTAAGAAAATGCTGTGCCGGGAGTTTTCTTCCACGGCAAAAATGATAATCTGCTGCCTTATAAAACCGGCCATCACCACTGTTGCGATCGGAATAAAGCGGATTATATAAGGCTGGATGGCTCTAAACCAATTACCGAAAAACTTGATGATCTAAATTCTTCTTATTTGCTCCATAGTTTTAAAGGCGGAAAAAAGGAACATTCAGGAATAGCCTTTGATTATTTGCCTGAAGTTTTCAGCTCTTTTAATTCGGTGTTTTTAAATGATTAAAAACGGCAAATTGAAGTTTGGAAATGAGATTGATTCAACCTGTAATACACCTTTAATTCCACCATCTTGAGGTAGGTCTATCATTGAGATAAGTAAACTACTTTTTACGCTCGATCACGTAATTTACCATAAGCTCGAGAGAATCTTTATATTCAGATTGAGGATAGACCTGTAAAATTTCCAGTGCTTCCTTTTGATATTCCTTCATTTTATTTTCAGCATACGTGAGGCCTCCCTGTGCTTTCACAAAGGCTATTACTTCCTTAACACGTTTTTTATCTTTATTATGATTTTTAACCGAATTGATCAACCACTTTTTCTCCTTTGGAGTTGAGTTATTCAAAGCATTTATAAGCGGAAGTGTCATTTTCTGCTCCTTGATATCTATTCCCGTGGGTTTCCCTATTTGTTCATCGCCGTAATCAAAAAGGTCATCTTTTATTTGGAAAGCCATCCCTATCAATTCTCCAAACCTTCTCATTTTTTCAACATCATCAGATTCCGGATTGACCGAGGCTGCTCCAAGGCTGCAACAGGCCGCGATAAGCGTAGCTGTTTTCTGGCGAATGATCTCATAGTAGACTTCTTCGGTAATATCCAGTCTCCTCGCTTTTTCAATTTGAAGCAACTCCCCTTCACTCATCTCCCGCACTGCTATAGAAATGATCTTCAGGAGATCAAAATCGTCATTATCTATGGAAAGCAACAAACCTTTGGAAAGCAGGTAATCGCCTACCAAAACGGCTATTTTGTTCTTCCACAAGGCATTTATACTGAAAAATCCTCGACGCCTGTTGGAATCATCTACCACATCATCATGAACCAGTGTGGCAGTGTGAATCAATTCTATAACCGCTGCTCCACGATAGGTACGCTCATTCACATTTCCATTGGAAACCATTTTGGATACCAGAAATACAAACATGGGCCGCATTTGCTTGCCTTTCCTGTTTACTACGTAATGGGTGATACGGTTTAATAAGGCCACTTTTGAAGACATGGACTCGAAGAACTTTTTTTCAAAAAGTTCCATCTCTTTCTCTACCGGAAGTTTTATTTGGGAGATAACCTTCATAAGGATATCAAAGATAGTTAAAGAATTCCGTTAAAATACCAGGCCCCAAAAGTTTTCATCCGGATATGTAACCAGAAGAAAGGAGCGCATTTAATAAGAACGAAATTTAATTTGTTTTTTAGATTTTTAACGGGAATGCTAACCAATATTTTCCCGGATGATAGCAGCCGGTTAGGCAAATGTTACAAGACTTACCCGCTTTGGAAAGTCTTCCGTCGTTGCATGTTTACCGCTGCGTGAGGTCTCATGACCTCGCGTCCTGCATGCAGCATTTATAAAATGGCAAAGAAAGAACAGGAAACGTTATATGCCATTTCTAATAAATTGCTAAAAACAGCTCGCTGTATCTTTCGATGCGTTTCATGATTTACTTATGATTTTCAATTTAATTATATGTTTCTGTTTGTCTTTTTTAAGGGATACGATTGCAGGTGAATTTTCAAAATGTACTTTTTCATCATCAATTGTGCCTTCAAGCAAGCCAGACTGCAACCCATTTGGATTATCAATCTCAATGTGATAGGTTGTTTCTTCATCATCTAAACGCAATTCTATACTGTAGCTCTTCCAGTTTTCTGAGATCGCAGGATTCAGTAAAATGGAGTCCCCATTCAATTGAAAACCTAGTACAGACTCTAATGCTACTCTATACATCCATCCGGCAGAACCTGTGTACCAAGTCCAGCCGCCTTGTCCGGTGAGGAGACTTTCTCCGTAAACATCTGCGGCAACCACAAAGGGCTCCACTTTGTATTTATTGGCAGAAGCAAGATCAAGGGAGTGGTTTATAGGATTTATCATATTCAGATAGTGAACGGCCTTTTCGCCCATACCCGTTTCTGCAAAAGCTTTTACAGTCCAGAGGGCAGCATGCGTATACTGTCCTCCATTTTCTCTTACACCCGGGATATAACCCTTGATGTAGCCCGGATCTTTGTCTGTTTTGTCAAAAGGAGGGGTAAGTAAACGAATGAACTTATCTTTTTCAGAAACGAGATGTTCTTCGACAGCACTCAATACCTGTTCACTCCTTTCCTTAGAAGCGACTCCTGAAAAAATTGACCAGGCCTGCGAGATGGCATCTATTCTGCATTCATCATTTTTTGAGGACCCCAGGGGGGTTCCATCATCATAAAAAGCTCTCAGATACCACTTTCCATCCCATCCTTCATTATTCAATCTTTGTTTAAGCTCTTTTGCCACCTTTAGGTATTTATTTGCCCGGGATGTGTCATTCATTTTCCGGCAAATTTTTTCAAACCTGGTAAGAACATAATAAATGAAAAAACCTAGCCATACACTTTCCCCTTTTCCGTTTTCGCCTACACGATTCATTCCATCGTTCCAGTCTCCTCCGCCAATAAGGGGTAAACCATGAATACCGAATTTTAGTGAAATATCAATTGCTTTACAGCAATGTTCGTAAAGTGTACCTTCTTGTTGAAGAACGGTTGGATGCAGATATGCTTCAAGTTTAAATGGGTCGAGTGCCCTTGAGGAAATATAAGTCGCTTTCTCATGCAGGATTGATTCGTCTCCGGTAGATTTCAAATAAAATTCGAGCACATAAGGAAGCCAAAGGCGGTCATCGGTAATTTTAGAGCGGATACCTCTACCTGTAGGTGGATGCCACCAATGCAGCACATCTCCTTCCACAAACTGTTTTTTAGCATGTAGTAAAATCTGATTTCGGCAAATTTTGGAGTCCAGGTATAATACAGCTGTAACGTCCTGCAATTGGTCCCGAAATCCAAATGCTCCACCTGCTTGATAAAAGGCGGTACGCGCCCACATTCGGCTTGATAAATTTTGATACATCAACCATCCGTTTACCATAATATCCAGCGATTTATCCGGAGTAGCTATCCTTATTTTTGTCAGCATATTTTTCCAAAATGCCCGGACATTATCAAGCTCTGCATCAACCTGTGTGATATCTGAATACTGTTGAATGATTAAATCTGCTTCTTCCTGGTTTTTGCATTCTCCTTCCAAAAAGATGAGCGTTACACTTTCGCCCGGTTTCAGCTCAAAAATAGTCTGGATTGCTGAACATGGATCGCCACCTGCAATCACACTGTTGTCAAGAAACTTTTCAGAAGCGAGTGCAAGGGGTTTGTTCAAAGAGCGATTTCGTCCGATAAACCCCTGTCGGTCTGTAGTGCATCGAAAGAGCGCATTTTCCAGAGGATTAGCGACAGAGGAAAAAACGGTTCGTCCGGCAAACTCATTATTGTAATTGTTTTTGGCATACAAGGTCTTTCTGTCTGCCGAACTTTCCTGAATAACATATCTCGATGAGGATGTTCTATCCACTCCCAACACTCTTTCTAAATACCTGAATACAGAAAGGTTTTGGGATTCACTTCCCGTGTTGTTCAAAATAAGTTTTGAAATTTTTACAGATTTATTTTCCGGTACAAACTGTATTAGTTTTTGTTCCAGATCATTAGAATTATGTTCGAAGCTCGTAAACCCAAAGCCATGAATAATCTGGTAGAAACCTGAACCAATAACTGGCCCGGGGCACGGCGACCAATACGTCATTTTTAATTCGTCCCGAATGTAAAAAGCCTCAGAGTGTGTATCTGTAACGGGGTCATTCGACCATGAGGTGAGTTTGTTTTCCCGGCTGTTTTCACTCCATGTATATCCGGCACCTCGCTCTGAAACCGTAAAACCAAATTGGGCGTTAGCAATTACATTTATCCATGGTAAGGGTGGAAAAATAGGGAATCCGGTTTCTGAATCTCTTTTTATCAAAATATGATATTCATTGCCGTCTGCAGAGAATCCACCATATCCATTAAAGAATTGAAGATCGTGCTTTTTTTGATTAAAAATTTCATCGATATCAATCTCGTGTTCTTTTAATGGCAAATAAACCGCTTCCTGCCCGCCACTATACCAGGAAGTTGTTTCAATATTTCGATTATTTTTTGACAGATCGGGAAGTTGTTTATCGAAAGCAGCGTATGCCACGCTCAATAAGAGCGTTAAATCTTCCTGTTGAATTTTGTCAGCCCTATAAATAAAAACTCCACCTCTTTTGTTCGTGACATCTCGCTCCAGTGAGGACTCAATCGCTACCTGAATCGCCTCCTGTACTTCGTCAATATAACCGGGAGCGTGTTCATTAATAATGAGTAATTCAGATTCAATGCCCCTCTTGCGCCAAAAAGAGTGTGCTTTGAGCAAAATCTTCACTTGTTTGAGTTGATTGGTTTCGTTAATCCGGTAAATTACTAATGGGAAATCTCCTGAAATTCCATATGCCCAGAGGTCTTGCTGTTTCTTATGATTGATTAGAAGACGATACTCATCTGTTCTGTAGGTTGGATTTGCATAGAAAATATAAGAAGCAAGTTTTTGGAAGTAGTGAGCCTGACTGGTTTTTATCGCGAGGTGGTTTAACTCTACGGTACCATAAATGGTAGCAAGGTCAAAAGCCCTGTTAACAGCAAGTTGGTTGTCATACATATCTGCAATTTGTATGGCGGTTTCTCTCGAATCGGCAAAGCCAAGGCCAAAAGTAAGATTGACTTTTTCTCCCGGATTGAGTGTGATCTTTTTTCTGAAGCTAACAATAGGATCTGATACATTCCCCTGAAATCCTTTTAGCACATTCCCATCATCCATAGCTTCGGGATTACTAAGAGACCTGCCTTTTCCTATAAAATTTGACCTTTCTGTTTCAAAATGAAGCGGTTCTATTAGACTGTCCTGGTAATTATCGGCAAAAGTATGAATCAGCCATATAGGGTTTTCTTCTTTGCTGCGAGGCCTACGGTTTGCGAGAATGGAATGATGCACTTCCAGAAATTCAGTTTCTATAAAAAGCTTGGAAAATGCGGGGTGGGCGTTGTGATCAACTAATTTGTTCAACACCACTTCAGCGTAGCTGGTAACCTCCAGGGTGCGTTTGCGGTTAGAATAGTTGGTAAAGGTGAGTTTTCTGAGTTCGATTTGATCATCGGGCGAAACGCAAATTTCAGTGGTAGTTTCAATCCAATCATCCACTCGGGAGCACACCACTTTACCGTTGTGAAACCAGGTATCATATCTGTCGGGTTTATGCTTTACCGGCTGATGCATAGCAGACCAAAACTTGCTACTTTCCGTATCTTTAATATAAATGAATAAGCCAAGTGGGTCAATAGTAGGGTCGGGCTTCCAGGCGTTTAACACAATTCCATTTGAACTGGAATAACCGGTGCCTGCATGCGTTATCATTGCATAGAAATTCCCATTCGAAAGCGTATGCAGCCTTGGGGGACTCGCATCGAGTTCATTCATTCCGGAATGTTCTGCAATATGTTGAGTAGAAGATTTTTCTCCCGGTTCGAGTTCAGCATCAATCGGGTGCGGTTCTTTGATAGGTGCCCCTCTTGGTATTCTTTCTTGAAGTAACAATTCACAGCTTTTTATACGGAGATCAGCATGGAAATTGCTACTGATTGTCCAGCCATTTAGAAAATTCTCAAGTGCAATCAAACTCATGCCATGATGGTGCACCATATAGGTTTTCACTAACTTAAATGGTACCTCAGCATTAAAGTGTGAAGCGGTGTAATCAATGGCGTCGTAAAATCCGAAAAGGCCCATGCCCCCGCTCTTTTCAATCTCTGCAAGATTATCAATTGAGATTTTTGGTTCCACCATAAGTGCGAGCATAGAAGCATAAGGTGCCACCACATATTCGTCAGCTAAACCGCGTTTTAAGCCAAGCCCCGGCACGCCGAATGTCCGATATTGATAGTGCAATTCGATATTGAGAAAATAATACGCACTTTCAGATAAACCCCAGGGAAGACCCCGGTTGGCACCATACTTCTTTTGCCAGTTAATCACATTCTGATAAGTGTTACTCATCAGGGTATCGGGATACGATTTAAGAAATAGTAAGGGCATTAAATATTCAAACATGGTACCACCCCAGGAAAGCAAAATTTCTTCCCGATTAATACTGGTTAACCTTCTGCTCAAGCGGAACCAGTGTTCTACGGGTACATCTCCTTTTGAAATAGCAATATAGGAGGCAATTCGTGCTTCACTTGCCAAAAGGTCATAGGTACTTTTGTCATACTGCGCTATATCCAGATTATATCCAATACTGAACAAGCCCCTCTTTTTTTGATAGAGAAAAGAAAAATCCATCTCATCTATCATTTTTTCAGCAACCAAAACGATTTCTTCAGCCTGGGTTTTCCATTTCTCTAAAAGCTGATTACAAGTGTGTTCCTTGTATTTATCATTGAATAATATGCTCAATTCGTTTGCCGAATAGTTATTGATTTCCAGATTTTCAGAAAGGGTCATGCATTTGTATTCATCAATTGCTTTTTCAATATGCTTTAGCGGGCTTTCTATCCAAAAAAGCAGATTTTCCATCATTCGGTCATCCAACGTACTGCCCAATGGTAAAATGGTGGTAGCACTCAGGTTAACTGCATCTTTTTTCAAAGCTCTCAATAAATCAAGATTTATAGATTTGATTTGTTTTTCCTCAGCATCTAGTATGTTGAGCATCGAGTTTGTAAAATGCAGAATCTGATTAAAAGAAGGTTCAAGCAACCCATCTTTATTATTGTATTGTTTAAAGATTTCTCTAATGGTCAACAGTGTGTCTTGCAGGCCGGTCACGAAATTTTTATTAATTCCTTTTGTACTCATTACCTTTTTAATCGCTTCTTTGGCGACAATTAAACTTGCAGCGAGGTTCCCTGAATCCACAGTGGAGATATAACTGGGATTTAAAACCTCACCAAGCCGCGTTTCATACCAGTTAAAAAGATGACCATGGTGCTTTTCGAGCGAAACAATCGCATTTAATGATTTTTGTTGCCGGTCCAGTAGCCCACCAATGGTAATATATCCCAAGTTATAGGCTGTTTGATTGGATACAAGAGCCAGTCCAATATTTGTTGGGGATGTTCTATATACAGTAGGTAATGGCGGGTCTTCCTGATAATTGTCTGGCGGAAGCCAATAATGTTCTTCATTAACAAATCGCTCAAAATAGAACCAGGTGCGTCTGGCATACATACGAAGTTTTAATCGTTCTTCTTCTGAGACAATTACCGTACGCTTTTTTATTGGTTGGCTGATAAACCATACATAAAGAGGTGAGCCTGACCATAACAGGAAAAAGGGTGTGACAATCCACAGATAAACCGGAACTTTAACAATAGCGATAATGAAAATACTAATACCTAATAATACCGGAAGAATCATTATTCGCAAATAGCCTAAAAATGAATTAGGACTTATGCGCTCTATGTGAGAAGCTGTAGTCCATTCAAGTAACCATTTTTTTGAAATGATTAAACGGTACAAGGTTCTGCAAACTGCATCCAGTTGAATAAATGCCTGATGCGGTAAAATTATAACCGTAGATATAGCCTGAACCGTATTTATTTTCAGGTTATCTTTTACTTTTACCATGTGAAGTTTCCACCTAACCCTTGCCGGCCGGTTTAATAGATCACTCGAAAGACTAACATAAGTGGGAAAAGCCAATATTCCAAAAGCTGCTGCTACCCAAATCCAACCGGAACCAGGCAACCAAAATAATCCTGCAATAAAGAAGATAGTAAAGAATAAGAAGTTTAAAGACCTGCGAAGGTTGTCGAATATTTTCCATTTGGATAAAAGGCTTATCGGATTCCGGTTCTCACCATCCGGTCCCGGAACTTTTGGAAAAAGCCATGAGGCAATTTGCCAATCTCCTCTTGTCCATCGATGATTTCTTTTAGTGAAATTGGCATAAGTGCTCGGGTAATCGTCAAACAATTCAATATCGGTTGCAAGTCCTGTCCTCAAATAAGCACTTTCAATAAGGTCATGTGAAAGGATTCTATTTTCCGGGAACCTGTTATAAAGTACACAATGAAAAGCCCTGACATCATAAATACCCTTGCCGGTAAATATGGCTTCTCCGGTTAGGTCCTGATAAATATCCGATACGGCTGCTGAGTATGGGTCTATTCCAACATTTCCGGAGAATATCTTTGAAAACCAGGTCTTTCTTGATGATTCCGGTGAGAATGAAATGCGCGGCTGGATAATAGAATATCCTTTGGTTATTCTTTCTTTATTAGCATCATATAGGGCTCTGTTAAGTGGATGGGCAATTGTGCTGATAAGTTTTTTTGCAGTCCCGGGTGGAAGTTTCGTATCTGCGTCGAGCGTGATGACAAACTGTACCGGGTTTGAACTTACTGAATTTAAAAAGTCGCCTGCAAATAAACAATAGGATGTTTCTGCAGCCTGATCACAAATTAAGTTGTTCAACTCTTCGAGTTTCCCTCGTTTTCTTTCCCAGCCCATCCATACATTTTCCGATTCATTCCACAACCGTTCACGATGGAGCATAAAAAATTTGTCACCATAGCTGGATGAATACCTTTCATTTAAATTTTTGATCGCATTTTCAGCTGTTTTGAGGATAGCTTCATCCCCTTTCAAATGCTTTTCACTCGCATCTCTAAAATCAGAAAGTATTGCAAATTGAAGCCCTGGATCCGGATTCGCTAAAAAATGAATTTCAATATTTTCAATTTGACGCAATGCATCTTCTGGAGAAGACAACATGGTTGGTACGACTATGAGTGTTCTTGAATCATTGGGAATTCCCTCTTTGTAGTTCATCTTGGGAAGGATGCGAGGAGGTAGAAAAAAAGCAAAAAACCTATTCACTACCGCTATGGACAAATCAAGTGCAGGAAAAAATGCAATAAGAATTACCGCAATTATAATAGCCGGGGAATAGCTAATTGCACCGGTTGCTATCCACAAAACACCAATAAATACGAGGGTAAAAAAGAAAACCGTTATCAGATATAGCGAGATATGTGTTTCAAAAGCACTATGAATTCGCTCTCTGAGCGGAATTAAATATCCTGTTTTCCTAATAAGTTTACTATAGCCATCCCCAACAAGGAAATAACCAATATGCTGTTTTACGCGATTTTTATCAAAAATCAAATCTTCGCCATCTTCAGAAACGTTCTTTGCCTCGTCTTTTGCCAACTCCAAAGCTAAGTTAGATACCTCAGCCTCTGAAAGTTTTGAATTTCTGCTTATTTTCTCTACAGTCCTCCGATATCTGTCTCTTGTGTGAAAATCCATCGATGAGTAATGTCCGGCAGGGTCCTGTTTGAGAATACCGTCTATAATCGAGCAATCTTCTACAAAATCCGACCATTCCGTTTCTGCAATCTCCCTTAAAGAGATAACCGCATTTTTAATATTTACCTGAAGTCTTGACTGTTTTTGTGCCTCCAATCGCATGGCATCTTCCAGCGTTATTTCATATTGGTCTATGTGATATTTGAACCAGCGTTTTTGTTCTTCCTGAAGGAGGCCTGCAGACTGGAGCTGATTGAACAACTCCAAAAGGTGTAAAAGCCCGGAATTTTTTGAATGGACTTTAGCCCACCCGGATATAGAATGTGTAAAGGCTCCGGGTTCCTGCAGATCTTCCTTTTCAATTTTTTTTACAAATTTGTCAACTTCAATTTTGATATTCTTTTGATTCAATATCCTCGATGCTTTTTTTGCCAATATTTGTATGAGAAACAAACGAATCATAATGGGTATTGCCCAAAGCTCCCCAATTAGAAGCGTCTCCTCCTTTTGGTAACTTCGGATATATTCCTGCAAGACTTCGTTATCTAAAACATTATCGGTGTGTGTAAGCATATTGAGTATTATCTCGTATACTCTAGGAAAACCCTGATGCTCACCTACTCCCAGTATGGGAATATTTTTTTGATACGCTTTTGGAAAATCAATACCAATTTGTACGATCTGTTCCTGAATTATGTAAAAATTGTCCATCAGCCATTCGGAAGCGGGGGAAATTTCTTTTTCAGATTTCACTATTTTAGAGAGCGTTCGATAGGTATCTGTAAGTATCTGTTTGGAATCTTCCAAAATGGGTTTAATAGGTTTCAAATTGTTGGAAGTGGCTGAAGCCTTATGAATTCTGGCCAAACTTATGGCGCTCTCTTTTAAAAAGTTTATGTTAAATGATACGGTTAGTTGTTCCTTCATTTTTAGGAGTAGTTCTTTTATAATCCATATAATAAGCAGAAGTAGTCCTTGCTCATACTACAAGTATCTCTGCTTAGTCTAACCGTATGAAAAGACAGTCTAAGTAAAGACATTGAGAATTCCATGCACGATTATCACCGGAAAAAAAAAGGCTCGGCATCAGTGATTCTTTTTCCAGTTATACTAAAGATACAATAATATGATGGGGTTTATTAGAACTAAATATCTGGAAATTTAAATCCACGCTGAAGAATATTTTGAAATACTAATGATTTAGCACACGCAAACACCGATGAGTTTTTTCGTGAATTAGTACTTCTATAGTAAATCATATAAAGGTTGCCGTAGAATAATGAATACCAAGACCTCGTTTTGTTTAACCAGAACAATAAACCTGTGTATGAAAATTGGATCGAAAACCGAATAACCACAAACACTTGTCGCAAAGAAAGGTAGCAGTACCTTTAGGAAGCACGTATATGAAAATTTACATTTTTCTTATCCTTTTACAACAACGTATTTCTTAAGAATTAGAAATAACCTTTAGAAATATCAGCCTATAGCACAATTTGAGCTCTACGGAATTTCTTTGGCCTTAATAGATGAAAAATTAAATAAAACACCTATGAAATGGGCATAACGAGAACTTGATGCAAGCACCAATGAAGATATGTGAATTACTCCCAATAGCTCGGGAGACCATTAAAAAAATACATCTACATCTGAAAAGATAGTAAATTCCAGGTGTGTCTATATTTCTTTTTTTTAATTATTATATAGCTATTTTAAGAAGATTTGTTCGCTAATTGTCCACAGGCAGCATCGATATCTTTTCCTCTGGATCTCCGCACGGTTACCGTAATTCCATTTTGTTCCAGCATCTTCTCATACATATGTGTAGCCTGAGAAGAAGCCTGCTGAAATTGGCCATCATCTATTGGGTTATATTCTATCAAATTCACCTTACAGGGAACATATTTACAAAATCTCACCAAAGCTTCGGCATCTTTTGGTTTATCATTGATCCCTTCCCAAACAATATATTCATAGGTGATCCTACTTTTGGTTTTAGCATACCAATATTCCAGCGCTTCTCTAAGATCCTGCAGCGGGAAAGTAGCATTAAAAGGCATAATTTGAGTACGGATCTCATCTATAGCCGAATGCAGGGAAACGGCAAGTTTGATTTTTGCCTCATCATCTGCAAGTTTTTTTATCATCTTCGGCACTCCGGAAGTGGAAATGGTAATGCGTTTGGGAGACATCCCAAGGCCATCTTTGGAAGTGATCTTTTCCACGGCTTTCATCACATTATTGTAATTCATAAGTGGCTCCCCCATTCCCATAAAAACAATGTTGGAAAGAGGTTTATCAAAATATAACCGACTTTCATTATCTATAGCAACCACCTGATCATAGATCTCATCAGGATTCAGGTTTCTCATGCGTTTCAGGGTAGCGGTAGCACAAAATTTGCAATCCAGACTGCAACCTACCTGTGAAGAGACGCAGGCAGTAGTCCTTTTTGGAGTAGGAATAAGAACAGATTCCACGGTAAGATTATCATGCAGTTTCACAGCATTCTTTATAGTGCCATCGCTACTGCGTTGCATTAAATCTACCCGAATATGATTGATCACAAAATTATCCTGCAACATCTTACGGGTTTCCTTCGAGATATTGGTCATATCCTCAAAACTATGAGCACCCTTATTCCAAAGCCATTCATATACCTGGGATCCCCGGAAGGATTTATCACCCTGAGTGACAAAAAATTCCTGAAGTTGCTGTTTGGTTAAGGCCCGTATATCTTTCTTATCATTTTTCACGCTGCAAAAGTAAGAATTTTATAATGATTTTTTTGCTCATTGATTGGCTAACTAAGTATCATTCAATATTCTGAAATGATAAGTTTGAAAGCTACTATTGCACGAAGAATAAGAAATTTTCTATATAAATCAAGAACCTCACGGCCGGCCCGCCCGAACGGCATGGACAAACTCACAAGGGATGAATTGGTATCTCCTTTTGAAATTTGATTCATCCCGATAGTTATAGTAACGGCGAATTAAACCCTCAATGAGCAAAGCTCAAAAAGATTAAATTTTGTTTTGTAAGAATTTGATGTATTCTACCCTGTAAATAATTTAAAAATATCCATTTGACTGGATTTTCAACGAATTATTAATTTCCTATTTTTGCGCCTATGGCAATAAATCGGAAATTAGAGAACAGCGAACTCGATCGCAAGAGCTTAGAAGAATTTAAAGATGCTGCAAAAACGCCCATCATCGTGATTTTGGACAACATAAGGAGTTTAAACAATATTGGGTCGGTTTTTCGCAGCTGCGATGCTTTTTTGATCCAAAAAATATATTTGTGTGGCTTTACCGCACAACCTCCTCATAAAGACATCCATAAAACCGCTTTGGGCGCTACAGAAACCGTGACCTGGGAGTATGCTGAAAACACGCTGGAGCTGGTAAAAAAACTGCAAAGTGAGCACATTAAAGTCTATTCTATTGAACAGGCAGAAAATGCCACGATGCTAAATGATTTTTATCCTGAAAAAGAGCAAACCTGTGCAGTGATCTTTGGAAATGAAGTAAAAGGCGTGCAACAGGAAGTTGTTTCTGCAAGTGACGGGGTCATTGAGATCCCGCAATTAGGGAGCAAACATTCCCTAAATATCGCGGTGAGTGCCGGGATCGTTTTATGGGATTTGTTTTCGAAAATCAGATTTGAGAAGTGAGATTTGAGAAGTGAGAAAAAAGTGGAGAGAGTAGAGTGGATTTTTTTTTTAAGTTCAAAAAAATAAAAAGCCACGAATTCACGAATATTTTTATTTTTTGTAACTAATATGAACTTTGTCTTGATTCCTGTTTTTTTGTCTCTTCTCTATTTTCTCTTCTCTATTTTCTCTTCTCTAATTCCAGCAATTTCCTCCAAAATCGATAAATAATCTTCTCTGTTATTTATGAAATCCTTTCCGGTAATATCGATGATCTTAACGTTGATATTGGTTTGTGATTTAATATACGCCAGGTAACTTTTATTGATATTTATCAAATATTCCGGCTGTATATTCTGTTCATAATCCCTTCCCCGGGTTTTTATATTCTCCAGTAATCTATCGGTGTTTTGGTAGAGATAAACATAGAGATCCGGTTTCACCAATTCCTTATAAATTATACCGAAAAGCTTATTATACAAGGAATACTCATCTTCCTGAAGGGTAATCTTTGCAAAGATGAGGGATTTGAAGACATCATAATCTGAGACTACGAAATCTGTAAAAAGATCATATTGAGCCAGGTCATCCGAAAGTTGCTGATATCTGTCGGCTAAAAAGGACATTTCCAGCGGAAAAGCATACCGATGCTGATCTTCGTAAAATTTCGGCAAAAACGGATTATCCTTAAAGCGTTCCAGGATCAGTTTAGCGTTGAAATCCTGTGAGATCATTGTGGCCAGGCTGGTTTTCCCGGCCCCGATATTCCCTTCAATGGCTATATAATTACAATTTTGAAACCCACGGGATTTCCCGGGATTCCCTAGTTTTTCTGTAACACGATCTATTGGCGAAACATCTCCGGTTTCTAACAAAAGCTGGGAAATCGACCTTTGTAGTACGGGATGGATTTCTTTTGGGGCAATATCTGAAAGCGGCAATAAAACAAACTTCCTGTTTTGCATTTGAGGATGAGGGACTTTCAGCAAATCTGAATCTATGATCTCCTCTCCCAAAAGCAAAATATCAAGATCTATACTTCGGTTTTGATAGGTATGAGCGACGCTGCGGGACCGACCAAGGGAAGTTTCAATTTTCAACAACTTATCGAGCACCTCTTCCGAAGAAAAACGGCTGCCCACTGCAACACAGGCGTTTAAAAAAGCCTCGCCTTCAAATCCCCAGGCAGGAGTTTCGTATACCCCTGAAATTTGAAGGACCTCTCCAATTTCCAGGTAAATTTTATCCAAAGCCATTTGTAAAAACTTCAGCCTATTTCCCTTATTGCTTCCCAGCGCGATGTAAAATGTTTTTGGAGACTTCAAGACTTCTTTAAGAAATGTTTTAGTGAAGATTTAGTAATTTCACGGCAAATTAAATAAAACAAACTAACATAGACTTAATTTTGTTGGTAAGAGTTCTAAAAAAATAATTTGAAACTGAAATCGATAAAAGACCTTCTGCTGGCGCAAAGAATTTACCTTGCTCTTGGTGTGCTGTTTATCACTTCCCTCGTTGTTTCCAATTTGATCTTTCAGAAATTCTTTTTCTGGGATTTTTTTGGGATTTATACGTTCGAAATTTCCGTAGGAATATTACCCTACCCCATCACCTTTTTAATCACCGACATTATTAGCGAAGTGTACGGAAAACAAAAGGCTAACCAAGTGGTTACCGGTGGAATTTTCGCTTCTATTTTTTCCCTGATGATCATCTATGCCGCCGATTTTGTTCCTGCCACCGCCTGGTCCCCCATAGGAAACAATTTGTTCTCAAAAGTTTTTGGAGCGACCGGAATAGCCGTTTTTGCTTCTATGATGGCATATCTACTGGCACAATATGTAGACATCCAATTATTTCATTTCTGGAAAAAATTAACCAATGGCAAACACTTGTGGCTTCGGAATAACTTTTCTACCTTCATGTCGCAATTCGTGGATACATTTTCGGTCCTGTTTTTGCTTTGTAGCTTTAATAAAATTGAATGGGAGCTTTTTGGAACCCTGCTCTTAAGCGGATTTTTGTTTAAAGTGCTTATTGCTCTTTGCGACACCCCGTTTTTGTATATCGCGGTGTACTGGATGAGAAAAAGATTTGATCTTGGAGCCAATGATGAAATCCTTTACTTCGAAGCAAGCCCGGGAACTATGATAAAGGAAGAAATATCCTGAATTTATATGAAACCCGGAAAATTAAACCCAGGGCTAAATTATGATAGAATATATTATAAAATCCTGACAAAAGTTTCCATAAAAAAGCCAATGCATCCCTCTTCTTGTCGAAAATAAGAAGTGATAAAATTTAATAGAAATTCAACATTAATCAGAAAAATTATCTCATACACTGGAATGCCTACATGAATGATATATTTGTACGCTAAAATAATAAATTTAACAGATGAAACATCCATCATAAAAATTTTCTCATACATTGGAATGCTTCTAAGGATGTTACTCTGGATAGCTATCGGGAGTCTGCTAAAACAATAAAATCAACTAATGAAAAAGATATTTAAAATTATAGGAATCGTTCTGGTGGTGGTCATTGCCCTGCTAATTGCAGCTCCATTTATTTTTGAAGCCCAATTGACGGATATGATGAAAAAATCCATCAATAAGAACGTAAATGCAGATGTAGAATTTAGCGATCTGGATCTTACTTTATTCCGAAGTTTCCCTCAGGCGACTTTGGTATTAAAAGATGTTAGCGTGATCAATAAAGCGCCTTTTAAAGGAGATACACTTGCTTTTGGGGAGGAACTTTTACTGGAAATGTCAATTAAAGAGCTATTTAAGGGCAGCGATCAACCAAAAAAAATCGATGTATTAAGGTTGGATAATGCCTTTATAAATATCCAGGTTGATTCTCTTGGCAATAATAATTACGACATTCGTATAGAAGATTTAGCCGCCAAAGGAGATACCGTTTCAACTCCTTTCAGGTTGGACCTCAAACATTATGAGATCAATAATTCCAGGTTGAAGTATGTGGATAAGGGTCAAAAATTATCTCTTTACCTTGAAGATCTAAACCATCAGGGAACAGGGGATTTTTCCCTGGAACAATCGCAGCTTGAAACCAGCACCACTTCTTTGGTCACGTTGGATTATGACAAGGTGAATTATTTAAACAAAAACAGGGTTGGGCTTGAAGCCGTGATCCAAATGGATCTGGAAGAGATGAAATACACCTTCCTTGAAAATGAAGCTACGGTCAACCAGTTACCACTTACTTTTGAAGGTTTTGTAGATGTAAATGAGAACAACAATGAAATAGATATCTCCTTTAAAACGCCTTCATCTGACTTTAAAAACTTCCTGGCCGTTATACCCGAAATCTACGCCAAGAATATTGAAAACGTACAAACCACGGGCGATTTTATAGTAAATGGAAGAATGCATGGAATTATAGATGAAACCTATATTCCAAAAATGGACATTAAGATAACCTCCAACAATGCTTCCTTTAAATACCCGGATTTACCAAAAAGTGTTCAGGATATAAATTTAGATTTGGCGATCCTGAATGAAACGGGATTACTAAATGACACGTATCTCACCTTTGACAATGTTACTTTTAGAATAGATCAGGATGTATTTGCCGCCAATGGAAATATTAGGAATCTTACGGAAAATATGTTGGTAAATATGGCTTTAAAAGGAACTGTAAACCTGGCTAATATAGAAAAGGCTTATCCGTTGGAACTTGAACAAGACCTAAATGGAATTTTAACGATTGATGCAAAAACTTCTTTTGATATGGAATCCATAGAAAAAGAACAATATCAAAATGTGAACAGCAACGGGAATGCACGTATAACAGATTTTAGGTATACCTCCCCCGAAATTCCGAATGAGATTAGGATCTCAACAGCGAATTTCAATCTCAATCAGGGAAATGTGCGGGTTCCACAATTGAACATGACCACAGGGCAAACCGATATTGCCGCTTCCGGAAATATCCAGAATTTGATGGGATTCCTATTCACCGATCAAAAGCTGAAAGGAGATTTCCAGGTGAATTCAAATACATTTTCCGTCAACGATTTTATGATCGCAGAAACCACTGAAAAAGTTAAAAAAACTCCTGATGGAGTTAGCATAGAAACAAAAAAAGAAGTTCTTACAGGAGAAGATGCTATAAAGATCCCGTCATTTTTGGACGCTAAAATGGATTTTTCAGCTAACAAAGTGCTGTATGATAATTTGGTATTAAACAACGCAAAAGGTACCCTCTATATTAAAGATGAAACCGCAACACTTCAAAATGTGACCTCTAATATTTTTGATGGAACCATCGCCCTTAACGGAAATGTGTCTACCAAAGAGGCGGTTCCTACCTTTAAAATGAATCTGGATCTCAATTCTCTGGATATAGCAAAATCCTTTAACGGATTGGAACTTCTACAAGGTCTTACTCCTATTGCTGCCGCGCTGGAAGGGAAATTACAAACCAGGATCAATCTTACCGGAAACTTAAATGGTGACCTTACTCCGCAATTAACAAGCCTGGCGGGAGAAGCCCTGGCACAATTGTTAACCGCTAAAGTAAATCCGGAAAAGCTTGCATTGCTGAATAGACTTGATGAACAACTGAAATTTATAGATTTTAAGGATATAAACCTTGATAATTTAAAAAGCAGACTCACATTTAATGATGGATTTGTAGAAATAGAACCTTTTGATTTTAATGTGAAAGGAATAAATGTTAAGGTTGCCGGAAGTCACGGATTTGATATGAATATGAATTATAATCTTACACTGGATGTACCTGCCAAATTTTTAGGAAGTGAACTGGGAACAGCCCTTGCAAAATTGAGCGCACAGGATCTGGAGAGTATGACCGTTGATTTGCCTATAGGACTTACAGGGACCTTTCAAAATCCTAACATTAATTTAAATATGCAGCAGGCAGTAAATAACCTTACCCAAAAAATCGTTGCACAACAAAAAGCAGAACTCACCAAAAAAGGGATTGACGCTCTTGGAAATATTATTACCGGCGGAAGGACTCAGCCAAAAACTCCCGATAGTACCGCTACCCCGGAAGCAGTTAAAAAGGACTCTATAAAGAATACTCAAGAGCAACAGGTGAAAGATGCCGCAAGAGATATTTTAGGCGGAATTTTGGGCGGAAAGAAGAAACCAAAGGATACCACAAAAGTGAATTAAAATTTCTTAGATTCCATGGTCATTTCGAAATGAGCCTGTTATTTCGATCCCAATTTTTGGATCGGGAGAAGCAACCTGGCGATTGGGAAATCTCAAAGTCGTAAAATCAAACTAATTTTAGACATCCTACCCTAAAAAATGAGATTTCTGGTCGCTTTAGAATCTAAAATTGAAAACCCAGGATAAAAATTGAACAAAAGAATTTTTTTCCCTGGCCAAAAAAGTAAATAATCCTCGGGGCAAGCCCACGAGGCATTAAAATAATTTCAACTGATAATCTTTTTTCAACACTTTGTACTCTTTTTCTATTCCCTGCTCCTTGACATATTTGGCAATGACATTCTCGGTTCCATGCTGACCGACGGTGTTCACAAAGTAACCCTTTCCCCAAAATTCTCCACCCCAAAGCTGCTTTTTCACTTCTGGACATTGCCTAAAAACTTCCCTAGCTAAGATACTTTTTACCATCGTAACAATTTTTGTTACGCTATATGAAGGAACACTTTGAATCAAAAAATGAACATGGTTCTTGTCCGTTCCCACTTCTAGAAAACAAACTTCATATCTTTTTTCAATCTCCGAACATGTCGCGACCAAAACTCGGTCGACCGAATCAGAAATAACAACCCTTCGATATTTAGCACTGCTCACCAAATGGTAAAGAAGCACCGTTACGTTATGGCTCTTGTGTATGAATTTACTATTTTGTGACATCGAGTCACAAAATAGTAATAATAAACGAGGCAATCCTCGGGGAATTAAACCCAATAGAGATTAAAAAAAACTTAAATTACATCTGCTGCAAATAAAAAAGATTTGAATTATTTAACGGAAAAGACTTGATTGCATATTTAAAAAATAGTTTAAATTTGCGTCTTGAACTAATCAAACTTTTTAAAAATGAAAAAATTATCTTTATTATTATTGGCTGCAGTATTTTCTTTATCAATCTATTCTTGTAGAGAAACTACAGAAGAGAAAACAGAAGATGCAGTAGAAGAAATCGGAAACGATATGGAAAACTCTGCTGAAGAAGCTGGCGATGAAATCGAAGCAGCTGCTGAAAATGCAGAAACCGAAATCGATGAAGAAATTGACGGTACGGACGATATGAATGCTGATGACGATATGCAATAGGCATTCGCATTAATCTTTTAAAGGCCATCCAAATTTATTTGCGATGGCTTTTTTTGTTTAAACTTAAGAAAGAAGCATAACTACAATTCGATACAAAACACGGATCAAGATATGCGAATTACTCCCGACAGCTACCGGGAGACCAATAAAAAACAATAAATATCTGCCTATGAAAAAATTAATTTTGATGTTGATGGTGGCCGGGATGGCCTCATCTATTTATTCCTGCAGAGAAACCACTCAGGAAAAAACCCAGGATGCCGTTGAAGCGATTGGCGAAGATATTGAATCTAATACTAAAAAAGCCGCAGAAAAAATTGAAGAAGGCGCTAAAAAAGTAAAAAAAGAGGTTCAGGAAGGTATTGATGATACAAAGGATAAATCGGAAAACCGGGACAATAAGTAAACCTTCACATCCTTTTATATTCCTAAAGTCACCCACCTGGGTGACTTTTTTTATTTAATTAAATTAGCACGTGTCATTTCTAAATGAGCCTGTCATTGCAATTCTGATTTTTGGATCGGGAAAAGCAATCTGGCGATTGAGATTTCTCGTCGCTACAGTGTCTAAACTTAAAAATTTCTGAAGAAAATTTAATCCTTGTAGCGAGTTAATTTCAAACTTTAAATCGCACGCTCGAAATGACAATAGATCATGAACAATAACTAATTGTTATATTCCATTTTTAACCGGGCACTCATAAACCCAAAAGTCGATTTTTAATCCTGCACTTCGTTTCTTTCGCTCTCTCACTCTTTCTGGTTCTCATTTAAAAACTAATCGGTAAAGGGTTTTCGGTTCTCGGTTAAACTTTAAACGGCAAACCTCTTTCAATACTATATTCCCAGTTCCACCACAAAGCCCTCGTGACCACGCACGTTAAAAACCGTTCCATCCTGGAAAATAAAATACTGTCCTTTAATTCCTTTTAAAATCCCTTCATAAAAAGGCGTTTTCACAAGATTCAGCGGTTTCACCTTTTTGGGATATTCCAGCACGGGAAAATGGATCTCGGTTTCTTTGTTGTTGGCCAGGAAATATTCCATCGCCTCGGCAGGAATAAACTGTTTCAGCCTGTCGCGTACCTCTACCAGGTCGAGATCTTTCACGTCATTGGTTAACATTTTTCTCCAGTTGGTCTTATCGCCAACGTGGTTTTTTAATGCAACCTCGGTAATCCCGGCAAGATAGCGATTGGGAACTTCTACAATTTCGATCGCCTCGTGAGCGCCCTGATCGATCCACCGCGTTGGGATTTGAGTTTTGCGGGTAACTCCCACTTTTACATCGCTGGAGTTTGCCAGGTATACAATATGTGGTTTGAGCTGTACACTTTTTTCGAATTCCAGATCTCTGTCCTCCTCATCCAAATGTGCGGTACTTAACTCCGGTTTTATGATCCAGCTTCCAGCCTGCGGAATGGAACTAAAGCAATCATAACAGTACCCCTGGCGAAAAATCTTTTTCTGTAAACCACAATTAAGACACTGGTACCGCAGGAAATTTAAACTAATCTTCTTATCCAGAATTTGATTTACATTTAAAAAATCGGCTTCAAAGACGAGGTAATATTGAACAGTCTCCGTTAGCTCTGTACTCATTTTAGTTAGAACCCCTTCATATCTCATATTTTTTTGTTTTTTAAACGAAAATGATTTTTTTTGCAGGCTTCAAAGATTAGCTTAATTTTATCCGGCCAATCTGCCGCTTTTACTCTAATTTGCGGATAAATATAAAAAGAATAATGCCAATTCCATTAGTAAACTCTATTGCTTCCTGGTTTTTAAAGAAGCGAATCCATCAAATGGAGTTATTCATGAAATATCCCAATGAAGTTCAACAAGAACTCTTGAGACATCTTATTTCCAAAGCGAAAAATACAGAATTCGGAAAAAAATATGATTTTGCCGGGATACAGAATTATGAAAGTTTCGCCAGAAACGTCCCTATTCATAGCTATGAGGAATATGAACCCGAAATTGAGCGATGCAGGCGGGGAGAGAACAATATTTTTTGGCCTACTCCCATAAAATGGTTTGCGAAATCCAGCGGCACGACAAATGCAAAAAGCAAATTTATTCCGGTAAGCGATGATTCCCTGGAAAACTGTCATTATGCCGCCGGGAAAGATCTGCTGTGCATGTATTTAAACAACAACCCCAATTCCCAGTTATTTACAGGAAAAAGTTTACGCCTTGGCGGCAGTAAAGAGATCTACCGCAATAACGGGACTTCCTATGGGGATTTATCGGCAATTCTAATAGACAATATGCCATTTTGGGCAGAATTTAGTAGTACCCCCAGCAATGAAGTTTCTCTTATGAGCAACTGGGAGGTCAAAATGCAGGCGATTGTTAATGAAACCATTAAGGAAAAAGTTACCAGCCTTGCCGGGGTACCATCCTGGATGCTTGTCTTGCTGAATAACGTGCTGGAAACAAGCGGAAAAGAAAATCTCTTTGAAGTATGGCCCAGCCTGGAAGTATATTTTCACGGCGGAGTAAATTTTGACCCCTATGCTCCTCAATATCAAAAAATATTGCCCAGGGATACTTTCAGGTTTTACGAGATCTATAATGCTTCTGAAGGTTTTCTTGCCTGTCAGGATTTAAATAATTCTGAAGGATTATTGCTGATGCTGGATTACGGAATTTTTTATGAATTCATTCCTATGGACACCTACGGCAGTCCCAACCAAAAAATCATTCCTTTAAACGAGGTACAAACCGAAACAAATTATGCGGTAATAATTACCACGAATGCAGGTTTATGGCGCTATAAGATTGGGGATACCGTTCGTTTTACCTCAATCAGCCCTTACAGGATAAAAGTTTCGGGAAGAACAAAGCATCATATCAATGTATTTGGAGAGGAATTGATTATTGAGAATAGTGATTCCGCATTAAAAAAAGCCTCTCAAATAACCGGTTGTGAAATAGTGGAATATACGGCTGCTCCCATTTTTATGGAGGGAAAAGAAAAAGGTGCTCACGAATGGATCATCGAGTTTAAAACGCCTCCAAAAGACCTGGAAGCTTTTACAAGAGCGCTGGACCTGGCTTTACAGGAGGTGAACAGTGATTACGAAGCAAAACGCTTTAATAATATGACACTGAATATTCCAACAGTACATCCGGCAAGAGAATATCTTTTTTATGACTGGCTTAAAAAACATGGGAAACTTGGCGGACAACATAAAATACCGCGTTTGTCCAATAAAAGAACCTATGTGGAAGAGTTATTGTTGATGTAATTTAAAATAAAGAGCGAAGTTATAAACCAGGGGCCTGAAAGGGAAACATTTATTCGTTCCCTTTTTCTTACCTATTATACCCAAACCGCTTTAGCTGCCGGGCATCATTTCGCCAGTTTTTGTTAACCTTCACGTAGAGTTCAAGGTGGACCTGCTTTCCGAAGAACTTTTCCAGATCTTTTCGAGCTTCTACTCCCACCCTTTTCAAGGCTGCTCCCTTATGACCGATGATGATTCCCTTTTGGGTTTCGCGCTCTACCATAATAATGCTTCGCATTCTGATGATCTCTTCTTCCTCAAAAAATTCTTCAGTATCGATCTCAACGCTGTACGGAATTTCCTTTTTATAATGCATCAGGATCTTTTCGCGAATGATCTCGTTCACAAAAAAACGTTCAGGTTTATCGGTTAATTGATCTTTAGGATAAAAAGCAGGAGATTCCGGTAGTAATTCCACAATTCGGTTAAAAACCTCACTTACATTAAATCCCTGCAAGGCAGAAATAGGATATATTTCGGCATTGGGAACTTTCTCCGTCCAGAGTTGCACCTGTTCTTCCAGTTGTTCCTGGTTTGAGATATCAATTTTATTGAGCAGTAATAAAACAGGGATTTGAGAATTCACGATCTTATTGAAAAAGGCTTCATCTTTAAGGGCCTGCTCCCCAATTTCGACCATGTAGATCAAAATATCGGCATCTTCGAAGGCAGATTTTACAAAATCCATCATGGATTGTTGCAAATCATACGCCGGCTTAATAATTCCGGGAGTGTCACTTAAGATCACCTGGAAATCTTCTCCATTTACAATACCCAAAATACGGTGACGGGTGGTTTGCGCCTTAGAAGTGATTATGGATAATTTTTCACCAACAAAAGCATTCATCAATGTGGATTTCCCAACATTGGGATTTCCTATAATATTTACAAAACCAGCCCTATGCGCCATAATATTCAAATTTTTTACAAAGGTACTTATAAAAAATTTCAATACATTTCTGTAAAGCTTAAATCACAACTTTTTTCATTTTAAGCAACAGGTGAATTTACTTGCTAATGCAGGTTCGATTATTGAAGTAAATATTTTAGAAGATCCTACCTATAAAGTAGTGGTAGATAAACTTTAATATTCTTAAATTTAAGGCAACCATAAAAAATCACGTATGTCAATTAGCATAAAAGGAGACAAAGAGATTGATAACACCTATTCGATAAGAAATAAGGTATTGAAAATCAATCTTAATGAAAACATTTACGGAGCTTTTGCCGAAATTGGTGCTGGTCAGGAAACAGTTCGTAACTTTTTTCGGGTTCGGGATGCGTCGAGTACCGTTGCAAAAACCCTGAGTGCCTATGATAAGGATTTTAGCGACGCGATTTATGGCCCTGAGCCCCAGGGAAGATATGTTACAGAGGCCCGGCTTAAAAGAATGTTGGTCTATGAAACCGATTTGATGGAGGAAAGGATTACCCGGGACAAACATCCTGATAAACTCTTCTTCACATATGCCAATACAGTTACCACGATAGATTTTGCAAAAAAATATAAAGGCCACGGATGGCTGGGAATCCGTTTTCAAACACATCCTAAAGAAGCTTATAGTGAAATAATACTTCATGTTCAGTTTCATGAAACCAATGCCGCTTTACAACAAATCACATTGGGCACCATGGGCGTTAATTTAATTTACGGTGCTTATTATCAACATGATAAGCCTAAAAAATTATTGAAATATCTTTTTGATCATTTACACAAGGACCAAATAGAAATTGACACCATCAATTTTACCGGCCCTGTATTTGAGCAAGTAGATAACAGATTGATGAGTCTAGAACTTGTAAAGAACGGGATGACAGATGCGGTAATGTTTTCTCCCGAAGGCCAAAATATCCTGCCGGCCAATGCGCTTTACAAAAAAAACATCCTTACACTTAGAGGTAGTTTCCGTCCGGTGACAAGAGTCAATATGAGTATGTTTGAAAAATCCCTGGAGCTTTTTTTAAATGAAAGAAAGGTAGATAAAGACAAAACTAAAGTCATTTTCGAGATTACCCTCTCCAACCTTAAAGCCGAAGGTGAGATAGATGAAATAGATTTTATGGACAGGGCCAAACTGCTTTGTGCGTTGGGGCAAACGGTCATGATCTCCAATTTCCAGGAATATTATAAGGTAGTAGAATATTTCTCACAATTCACTTCGGAAAGAATGGGATTGACCATGGGTGTAAATACCTTTATGGATATTTTTGATGAAAAATACTACCGCCATTTAAGCGGTGGTATTCTGGAAGCATTTGGTAAATTATTCTTTAAAAGTCTAAAGGTTTATCTCTATCCGTTAAAGGATCCTGAAACAGGAGCAATCACTACCAGTGAAAACTTAAAAGTTCATCCCCGAATGCAGAAACTCTTTAAATATTTTAAGGACAATGGTCGTGTAATCGATATCACCGATTATGATCCTGAAATTTTGGACATCTCTTCCAGGGAAGTGTTTCAAATGATCTCCGAAGGAAAATCCGGGTGGGAAGATATGCTGCCCGCAGAGACTACCAGTATGATCAAGGAAAATAATATGTTTCAAAAGTCTTTAAAATAGTAACTTTCAAAAATTCCTTCTTTAGCATCCAGTGTTTAAAAGAACACTGGATTTTTTTATTGCTAAAGGTCTATTAATAATCGAACAGGCAGGATAAATCCTGTTAGGCATTTATTAAATTCTGAGTATTTACCCTTTTTACACAGTCAGTAAGCCTGCTTTGCAGCGCACAATGTTCGTAGTCACGAATTAATTATTTTAAATTACTTCATAATTTTCCACGGCAATTCTTGATTTAATTTCTAGCTTCATAAAAATCAGCCGGCCATGCATCATTGGAGAAATTTACATCCGGAAGGATTTTTTCAGGATCCAGTTCTACGCTTTCAACTTCTTTATCGGTACTTAAAAGATGATTCCAGGAATCTCCCCGTTGCCAAATCTCTACCGGAAGTCGAATTTCCTTTGTACTTCCGTCTTTAAAGGTTACCAGCATTTCTACCGGCATTGGAATCTCCCCCTTATTGGATAAGCTTATAATATAATTCCCCTGGTAAGCTTGCACCCCATTTAACGCAAGGTCAATATTCCCCGTTCCATAAAACCAGCCCTTCCAGAACCAGGAAAGATTCTCACCGGCAACATTTTCCATGTGATTAAAGAAATCATTGGGTTGCGGGTGTTTGAAAGCCCAGGTTTTTATGTAAGACCTAAATGCATTATCAAAACGTTCTTCTCCCAAAATATACTCTCGCAATAAATACAACCCCATCGCAGGTTTATAATAAGCGATCATTCCAAGGTTTTGAAGATTGGCAACATCAGGATAGGTATCAATTCCTTCGCGGTTTGGATTTATAAACCAACCTGTCATGTTTCGCATTCGGTTTAACCTGGAAGGATATTCTCCATCGTTAAACTCCAAGGTGCTGTAATGATTGATAAAAGTATTAAAACCTTCGTCCATCCAGGCGTAACGGCGTTCATTAGTTCCAACTATCATTGGAAACCAGTTGTGACCAAACTCGTGATCTGTAACTCCCCATAGGGAAGCTCCTTTACTTTGCCATCCACAAAAATTAAGGCCTGGATATTCCATACCGCCAATATCTGCAGCAACGTTTATAGCCGCTGGCCATGGATACTCATACCATTTTTCAGAATAATGCTCTATGGATTCTTTGGAATATTCAGTAGATCTACCCCAGGCTCCTACTCCGTCACTTTCCTTTGGATATGCAGATTGTGCCATCGCTTTTTTACCACTGGGCAAGTCTATTTTTGCCGCATCCCAAATAAATGCTTTGGAGGAAGCAAAGGCCACATCTCTGGAATTTTCAATTTTAAAATGCCAGGTTAGGGTTCCTTGCTTTTTTGCAAGAAGAGAAGGATCATTTACTTCATCTGGTCGTATCAAATAAACTCTTGTATCGCTTTTAGAAGCTTCATCCATTCGTTCCCTTACTACAGAAGAAAGAACCTCTCTGGGATTTTGTAATTCCCCGGAACCTACTACAATATGATCATAAGGCACTGTGATTTTATAATCAAATGTACCGTAATCATAGTAAAATTCACCCGCCCCTAGATACGGCTCTACATTCCATCCTTCTACATCATCAAGGACCGCTACCTGGGGAAACCATTGTGCCATAGCGTAAATTGTGCCGTCCTCCACTGCAAGCCGGCCCATCCTGTCCATTCCATCCACAGGGATTTTATAACTAAAATTCATTGAAACGGTTGCCTTTCCACCATCTGCAGGGATAGGTTGATCAAAAAATACCTGCATACGGGTATCGTCTATAAGGTGTTTTGTAGAAACACTTCTATTCACTTTTGCCTGCAAATTTGATATTTCATAACCACCATCTGTATCTCCAACATATCGGTTTCCCTGAATTGGAGTTGTTAAAGTCCCGCGGGAATTCTCTGTGAACCTGTTTTGCTCAAGAAACATCCATATAAAATCAAGTTTCTCCTGGCTATTATTGGTATAAGTAATAGTGATTTTCCCTGTAATTGTGTGATCAACATCATTTAAAGTTGCTTCAATATTATAATCTGCTTCATTCTGGAAGTATTCCATTCCGGGAGTACCGGTTGCCGATCGAAAAACAGACCCCTGGCGATAAGTAAATTCATTAAAATCATCCTGATTATTTGTGGTTACTTCCTGGGCCTGAATTTGAGGTAAACTCATACCCATCATGGCCAGGACAAATGCTGCTTTTGAAAAATAATTCATCGATTTAAATTTTGTTTTCGCTAATTTAAAAAATCTCTTAAAACATCCGGCTTAAATACTCCTTCAAATAAGGCTTTTTAATTTTTTATTTGAAACACTGAAAATCATAGTAAACAAAAATTTCCTGGCATGAAATTTTCTCCAAAATTCCTTTTAGAATTGCTAATAAAACTGATTTCAATCATACTAAAACAAAGAGGTTCCCTGTAACTTTATCGCATCTAAACCATTTCTGCGATTTGATTACTGCCGTTGGAATTATTCATTTTTATAAAATCATCCTATGTCTGAAATACACGAATATACTGTAAACCTTAAATGGAAAAGCGATCGTAAAGGGGAGATAAGCTCCCCGGAATTGCCTACCACAATTGAAGTTGCCACTCCTCCTGATTTCCCAAATGGAATGCCCGATATCTGGTCTCCGGAACATTTATTTGTAGCTGCCGTAAACACGTGCTTAATGACGACATTTTTGGCCATTGCAGAAAACTCGAACCTTGAATTTATCAGTTTTAAATGTAAATCTGTTGGGGTTTTGGATAAAATCGATGGGAAATTCCAGGTATCAAAGATCACCCTTAAACCGGAATTAATTATTCCAGAGGGTACAAATGAAGAAAGGGCACAACGAATCCTTGAAAAAAGTGAACAGCATTGCCTGATCTCCAATTCTATTAAAACCAATATTATTTTAGAACCCAAAATAATTGTACAACAAAGAACAGCGTCTATGTGAAATTTCAAAAGCTGAAAAATTTAATCCCTGAAGGTTTGATGGAAGCATCCTTAGGCAGGATTTAATCCCTCAATGAGGAATTAAACCTAATGAAGGAGTTAATTGAGACATAGGAAGGTTTTTTTATTCTCCCCAATTGCTATTTTATTGAATAGGGATTACCAAAAAAAAACGCTTTATTCAGGCCCTTTTCTGGGCATTATTGTTCCTGGCATAAACCCGAAATGCCTTTTGTAGGCGGAAAAGAAAATATCCTTATTTTGAAAACCGGACAGCCTGGCAACTTCAGAAAGATCGGAGTTTCCATTATCTATTAGGTTTTTGGCAAAATTCAATTTTGTTTTAACAATAAAATTCAACGGGGTTATTCCCTCAATGGTCTTGAGTTTTAGATAAAGTGCTTTGCTGGAAACCCCCATTTCTTCGCTAAGTTCTTCCACCGAAAAAGAATTATTGAACCTGTTTTCTATAAGTAATTGCTCCATTCTGGCGATAAACTCATCATCCAATTCACTTTTCAAGAGGTTGCTATTACGTTCACTTAAACTTGTATTTAAATAAGGTAGAGAGACCTGGATTTTTAATCTGGCAGCAATTAACTGAAATAGTGAATCCAGATTAACCGGTTTTTTAATGAGGGTTAGCCTGGCATCTTCGATATTTTCAAGCAACTGTGATTTATTTAATTCAGAAATCAATAAATAAACAGGCATTTCCATTAAATACGCGTCGTTTTTAAGCGCTTCGCTAAGCGTCAAACCATTCATTCCCGGCAAATCAAAATCTGTAATAAGTATATCCGGTTGTATCCTGGCAGCGATTTCATAAGCTTGCATTCCACCTTTAGCCTCATAAACTTCCCCTAACTTTTTAAAGGATTCCAGAAATACCTTTCTTAATTCATCGTTATCTTCAGCAATCAAAATTTTTATTGATTCGGAAGGAATAAGCCCAGGATTTTTTATTTCGGGCAGTACTGCTTTTTCCATCTCAGGAATTTTCACGTCTATAATTTTCTCCGAAGTTTCCACGGCAATTTCAACCTTTTTTTGATTCTTAAGAATTAATGTAAATGTTGTGCCCTGATTCTTACTGCTTTCAAAAACGATACTCCCACCAATTTTATCGATGAAATCCTTCACATATAAAAGATCCATCTGCCCGGAATTTGCCTTCGTTATACCGCTTTTTGAATTTTGATAATAATCACTTATGACTTTTTGATCTTCAACAGGCAATCCCAATCCATTATCGGCTATTTGCACTTTTAAGTCCCCGCGGTTGGTTGGAATTAAATTGATAATGATCTTACCTTCTTCAAAAGAATAGTGCAATGAATTTGACATAATATTGAAGAAAATTCTGTTCAGATAATCCAAATCATAATAAAAGAATTCCTGATTCCATTGATCGTTCACAATAACTTCAATCCTTTTTTGACTGAGCAATGGTTTGAGATCCTTCACCAATCCCTCCATATATTCCTTAACAGAAATTTTTGTGATTCTGGGTTGCTGATTATTTTTATTCAAGCCGGATGCCTGGAAATTCAAAACCGGCTCCAGCAGCATCTTTAATCTATGCACGATATTTTTCAAACGATGATTGCTTTCAGAATTAGCATTTTCAGCAAGATTTTCTAAAGAGGCCAACAAAATCGTTAACGGCGTACCTATCTCCTTATTTAAATTGGTATAAACCGAACTTCGGGCCGCTTTTAGCCTTCGCCTTTTAATAATTCCGGAAAGAAAAAATGGGATTAAAAGCAGCAGCATAAGAGCTGCGACATAACCTATATAAGCATTTGTTGTAAACCACCAGGGTGATCTTATGTTGAGGGAAACTTCCTCTACCGGACTCCAATTTCCATTAGAGTTTCTGGCTTTAACCAGGAAAGTATAATTTCCGGGAGCTAAATTGGCATAATTGACATTATTTTGGTTGGCCGGGTTAGACCAATCTGGATCAAAGCCCTGAAGTTTCCAGGAATAATTGAGTTGTGCCTGATTTCCAGGTTGTATCGCGAAAAAATTGAAGGAGATAGAATTCTTACCATGATCTAAGCTCAATTCCTTTTCTGAATTCACATAACTCAGCTGCTTTAATCCGTGCTCACGGGAATAAATTTCCACTGAACCGATTACCATATTTGGAGTGATTTCCGGTATATTTTTTAATTTATCCGGATTAAAAATACTAACACCCTTAAAAGTTCCAAAAGCGAGTTTATCATCTAATTGTGCAAAACTACCACGGGTAAATACTGCACTCAGCAAACCATCTTCTTTATCAAAAACCCGAATTTCCGGATTTTCTTCCAGTTTAAAATTGATCAGTCCCTTGGAAGTTCCTGCCCAAATATCATTTTTTCCATAAATAATAAGTCCCTGGATCCTGTTTGATGGTAATCCCGATATCTTATTAATTATTCTGAAGGAATCTTTAGCAGGATCATAAACCACAATCCCAGCGCCTTCTGTAGCAAGCACTATTTTTCCGGAATTGGTTTCGCTTATGGAATTTATCGTGAAATAAGGAAGATTTTTTGCATTTGGCTGAAGTTTCACGATAGGTATAACTTCACTATTAGCTTTAGGAATCTTAAAAACCCCATTTTTTCCGGCAGCAAGAACATCCCCTGAAGCGAGTTCCAACATGGCATCTATACCTTTAAGGGAGAAACTCTTAATATCCCCATTTGGTTTAATTTTAGTTAAATCACCTTCTTCCCCACCTGCCCAAACATTTTTATTTGAATCTACCAACAGGGAAGTTACTTTTTGAAGCTCAATTTTTACTTTTGAATCTATGGAATATTGCGCCCTTAAAAACGTATTGATATTCACCTTATAGACCCCATCGTTATAAGTAGCAACCCACATATGGATATCGTCTGCGTGTAAATCTTTAATGTCATCCGGAATGTTGCTCTCTTTAGTAAAGGATAGATTCCTTAAATGTTGCCAGGAATTATTTTTAGTATTCCAGATACTAAGCCCTTGCCTGGTGCCAAACCAAACATTTCCATTCTTATCTTTTTCTATGGCTGTGGTAAAATTATCTGCCAGACTACTATATTTGTTGGGGTCATGCCTTATAAATACGAAGTTGTTCTCCCGGAGGTTTATGGAATTGATTTGCCCGGAGGTTGTAGAAACCCAAAGTGTATTTTGTTTGTCCAGAAACAAGCCATTTAAATTATTATCGGAAAGAGAAAAAGTTTTAGTATCCTGTTGTAGAAAATGGGAAACTAATCTAAGGTCCTTATCCAGGATAAGCAAACCGTCTCCATGGGTAGCAACATAAAAATTACCCAATCCATCCATAGAAAGTCCTGAAATAGGGGTTTTCTGAGAGGAATACGGTAAACTATAGATCTTTTGGGTAATGGAGAAATCGGCATTGGTTTTATACAGGCCATCTTCCTGGGTTCCAATCAAATAAAAATCTCCAGTAAATAACAAACTTTGAATGTTCCAGCTTTTATTTCCTGCCAAAGCGATCTTTTTATATTCAGTGCTATTCTCATTCAATGTAAAAAGCCCCTTAGAGGTCCCAAACATAATATTTTTATGCACATACATAAGATGATTTACAGATTGTGCCGCAGGAAAAATTGAAATAAGAGCCAATTTTTTTCCTGAATAATTCCAAATTCCATTGCTGCAACCAAGCCACAATGTTCCTGTTTGGTCCTCGGTGATTTGCTGAACATTGGCTTGGGTAGTTGGCCTTTCAGAAGATATTGCCTCAAAATAACCTTTTATACGGCTGTATTTAAGTAATCCGTTTTCAGCTCCAACCCATATTTGATTTTTTGTATCTATATAAACGGTATTTATTTTTCCCGTACCCTCCGGAAGTCCTTTGAAAAAATTAAAAAATTCAGATTGATAGGAATTATATCGCTCTACGTGAGTATCGGAAGCGATCCATAAATTGCCTAAACTATCCTTCTGAACCGCATTTATTTTCTGAAAATCCCCATTAATTTCCGAAAGTTTTTCAATTTTAGGGATTTCCTGCGCAAGGCTTTCCCCATTTCCAAACCCCAATAGCATCAGCAATACCGAAAAGATAAATTTTAATTTAAAATACCCCAAGATTTTAAAATTTAATTAAAATGATACCACCAAATTACTGATATAAACTGCTGTTTAAAAGGGAATTAAAAATGATTTATTAAGAGGTTATTAACCATAAATTTATTAAGATTTGTGATTAATAAAAATGACTATAAAGAAGGGGGCATTAAACTAACCAGCATAAAAGAGAAACCCAGTTGCTTACAAAATAAGGAAAAGGCTCATAGTGAGTTTAACCTGAAAGAGCAGTAAGTCCAAGGGTATTAAAAAAGGACATTGAAGAGTTGTTATTAAGGAGTGGGGAAATCCCAGGTTCTAATAATGCTAAGAAATGAACCCCGGACTATTTAAAAATTCAAGCTTTTGATATCCAAACCGATTCCTCCCTCGAAATCGACAAAAATCAATATATTGTTCTCCTTAAATTGGATTGCTTCTACTAAAAAAGTTTGCAAATTACCGGAAATGTAAACACCATTGGAAACTTCCATAGGATTTTCCATTTTTTCATTGATAACAGGAAGTTTTTTTTCAATTTCAGATTTTAAATCAAACTGCATTTTATTTTTAATCTTTTCATGCATAAAAGTATTTGCAATAGACTCTATAGCATTATTAAACAGCCAGTTATTCGAGGTTCCGTTCAATGTAAAATCAACTACCCGCAGTTGCTGTTCTAATTTATCTAATTCAAGGGATGCATATAATTCAATTATACCTTCTTTATTTTTGAAAATAGTGGTGAGCGTTTTAAATTTAAGTTGCACTGCAATATCATACCCCTCCTTGTAACTTTTTTCTAGCGCAATAGCATGGATTTCTGCATAATTTGATACATCTCCATCCTTATCTGTTTTGGATATGTATTCGCCTGTCAATTTTTCCCGCAGATAGGTTTCTATCACCTGATAATCTATTTTTATGGGTAGTCTTATGAAATTTAGTAATTGTGAGGGATTTTCAGTTTGTTCCATAACTCTTTGATTTATTTCTTCTGAATGATTACAATGATGCAGATTCAGTTTTATTAATGTTTCACGGTATAATTGATAAATAAAGCTATTTTCCGTCAAATTAGGAATGCTTTTAAGAAAGTTTTTACATCCTATTAAAAATTATCTAAAACGAATTTCAATTCAAAAAAAAAATTGGATCGAAGCCGGCACGGATTTGCAACGAAGCGGCGCGGATTTGCAATCCGTGCCCCGGGTATAAACAAAAAAAGCACGGATCTTTCGATACGTGCCTGGAGTCGGCACGGATTTGCAATGCGTGCCGGGTATAAACAAAAAAAGACCCTTACTTTTCAGTAAAGGTCTTTCAAAAAAAAGCCCGCCCATATGTTCCATTAGGTACGGGCGGGTCGGCGAACCCCGATAGCTTGAGTCGGCGCAGATTTGCAACCGTGCCGGGTATAAACAAAAAAAGACCCTTACTTTTCAGTAAAGGTCTTTCAAAAAAAAGGCGGCGACATACTCTCCCACAATACAGCAGTACCATCTGCGCTAACGGGCTTAACTTCTCTGTTCGGAATGGGAAGAGGTGAGCCCCGATGCTATAGCCACCTTAAATCGTTGGTGTTTCCCTATAGCCTTCCTATAGTTTACCCGAACCTCTACGAGGGGCGGGCCACCTTAACTTGTACGGCCCCCTCCATCTCCCCCGAAGGGGGAGTGTTGAAAAATGTGGTTTTCCCTCTCCCCTCCTTCGGAGGGGCCGGGGGAGGCCTTTAATAAGTTAACATACAAGGAAATAAAGAATAAAGATATACCAGAATACTTTTTACAACATAGGGTATTCGTTCCGGTCTCTTGCAAGACCGGAACCGCACTAAGCTTTACGGATTATTAGTATCACTCGGCTATGACATTACTGCCTTTACACCTGTGACCTATCAACGTGGTAGTCTCCCACGATCCTTTAAAGAAATCTCATCTTGTGGTGGGTTTCGCGCTTATATGCTTTCAGCGCTTATCCCTTCCCGA
>NZ_JH594606.1:2792063-2794154 GCF_000243235.1 Gillisia limnaea DSM 15749 | reverse complement strand
TGTAGTCTCAGGCAGACTTCCCTCGACTTCGCTCGGGGATAAACTTCTCGTCTGTCTTCGACTTTGTAGTCTCAGGCAGACTTCCCTCGACTTCGCTCGGGATAAACTTCTCGTCTGTCTTCGACTTTGTAGTCTCAGGCAGACTTCCCTCGACTTCGCTCGGGATAAACTTCTCGTCTGTCTTCGACTTTGTAGTCTCAGGCAGACTTCCCTCGACTTCGCTCGGGATAAACTTCTCGTCTGTCTTCGACTTTGTAGTCTCAGGCAGACTCGAACTGCCGACCTCTACATTATCAGTGTAGCGCTCTAACCAGCTGAGCTATGAGACTCTTTTTTCGATGTATGTTGTATATTGAATATTGTATAATGTCATTTCCAACATTCCCAATATACAGTATACACTATACATTTTTTTATAAAAGATATATTTAAATTGACAGCGAATCAAGACAAGAAAAAACTCTGAGGTCTTCCTTGTATAGCAATTGCGAATGCCCTACTTAAAAAGGCAATTCTCTAGAAAGGAGGTGTTCCAGCCGCACCTTCCGGTACGGCTACCTTGTTACGACTTAGCCCCAGTTACCAGCTTCACCCTAGGCCGCTCCTTGCGGTGACGGACTTCAGGTGCTTCCAGCTTCCATGGCTTGACGGGCGGTGTGTACAAGGCCCGGGAACGTATTCACCGCATCATGGCTGATATGCGATTACTAGCGATTCCAGCTTCACGGAGTCGAGTTGCAGACTCCGATCCGAACTGAGATAGGGTTTATAGATTCGCTCCTGGTTGCCCAGTGGCTGCTCTCTGTCCCTACCATTGTAGCACGTGTGTGGCCCAGGACGTAAGGGCCGTGATGATTTGACGTCATCCCCACCTTCCTCACAGTTTGCACTGGCAGTCTTGTTAGAGTTCCCGACACTACTCGCTGGCAACTAACAACAGGGGTTGCGCTCGTTATAGGACTTAACCTGACACCTCACGGCACGAGCTGACGACAACCATGCAGCACCTTGTAATTTGTCTTGCGAAAGATCTGTTTCCAAATCGGTCAAACTACATTTAAGCCCTGGTAAGGTTCCTCGCGTATCATCGAATTAAACCACATGCTCCACCGCTTGTGCGGGCCCCCGTCAATTCCTTTGAGTTTCATTCTTGCGAACGTACTCCCCAGGTGGGTTACTTATCACTTTCGCTTAGCCACTCAGGATTGCTCCCGAACAGCTAGTAACCATCGTTTACGGCGTAGACTACCAGGGTATCTAATCCTGTTCGCTACCTACGCTTTCGTCCATCAGCGTCAATGACTTATTAGTGATCTGCCTTCGCAATCGGTGTTCTATGTAATATCTATGCATTTCACCGCTACACTACATATTCCAACCACTTCATAAGTATTCAAGAACAACAGTATCAATGGCAATTCTATGGTTGAGCCACAGACTTTCACCGCTGACTGATTGTCCCGCCTACGGACCCTTTAAACCCAATGATTCCGGATAACGCTTGGATCCTCCGTATTACCGCGGCTGCTGGCACGGAGTTAGCCGATCCTTATTCGCAGAGTACCGTCAAGCTCCTACACGTAGGAGTGTTTCTTCCTCTGTAAAAGCAGTTTACAACCCATAGGGCCGTCTTCCTGCACGCGGCATGGCTGGATCAGGCTCCCGCCCATTGTCCAATATTCCTCACTGCTGCCTCCCGTAGGAGTCTGGTCCGTGTCTCAGTACCAGTGTGGGGGATCTCCCTCTCAGGACCCCTATCTATCGTAGCCATGGTAAGCCGTTACCTTACCATCTAGCTAATAGAACGCATACTCATCTTATAGCCATAAATGTTTAATTATTAAATAATGCTATTCAATAATACTATGGGGCATTAATCCAAATTTCTCTGGGCTATTTCCCTCTATAAGGTAGATTGTATACGCGTTACGCACCCGTGCGCCGGTCGTCAGCGGTGCAAGCACCCTGTTACCCCTCGACTTGCATGTGTTAAGCCTGCCGCTAGCGTTCATCCTGAGCCAGGATCAAACTCTTCATCGTTAATCTTTAAATAATGTAACAATTACTAAGATCAATTTTATAACGATAGAT
>NZ_JH594606.1:2166571-2791963 GCF_000243235.1 Gillisia limnaea DSM 15749 | reverse complement strand
CCGAAGATGGGCGACCCTTCTCCCGAAGTTACGGGTCTATTTTGCCTAGTTCCTTAGCCATGAATCTCTCGAGCACCTTAGAATTCTCATCCCAACTACCTGTGTCGGTTTACGGTACGGGCTGCCACCACTCGCTTTTCTTGGAAGTCGATTTGCTAGATTATCACGCCGGCCGAAGCTTTTGTGTACTATTGCCGTGTTACCACTGGCTTCAACGTACTATTCCGTCAGTACGCACTAACTTTTCGCCTCCGTCACTTTTATCGTGGGGCAGGTACAGAACTATTAATCTGTTGTCCATCGACTAACCCATTCGGGGTCGCCTTAGGTCCCGACTAACCCTCAGCTGATTAGCATAGCTGAGGAAACCTTAGTCTTTCGGTGTGCGGGTTTCTCGCCCGCATTATCGTTACTTATGCCTACATTTTCTTTTGTAATTAGTCCAGCATGCCTGACAGCACACCTTCAACCCCATTACAATGCTCCCCTACCACTCCATATACTTAAATATGAAATCCATAGCTTCGGTAGTATATTTATGCCCGATTATTATCCATGCCGAACCGCTCGACTAGTGAGCTGTTACGCACTCTTTAAATGAATGGCTGCTTCCAAGCCAACATCCTAGCTGTCTGGGCAGTTCAACCGCGTTTCTTCAACTTAATATACATTTGGGGACCTTAGCTGATGGTCTGGGTTCTTTCCCTCTCGGACATGGACCTTAGCACCCATGCCCTCACTGCTGATCAACATTTTATAGCATTCGGAGTTTGTCAGGAATTGGTAGGCGGTGAAGCCCCCGCATCCAATCAGTAGCTCTACCTCTATAAAACTTTAAATCAACGCTGCACCTAAATGCATTTCGGGGAGTACGAGCTATTTCCGAGTTTGATTGGCCTTTCACCCCTACCCTCAGGTCATCCCAAGACTTTTCAACGTCAACGGGTTCGGTCCTCCACTATGTGTTACCACAGCTTCAACCTGCCCAAGGGTAGATCACACGGTTTCGCGTCTACCACTACCAACTATAGCGCCCTATTAAGACTCGCTTTCGCTACGGCTCCATCTCTTAAAGACTTAACCTTGCTGGCAACGGTAACTCGTAGGCTCATTATGCAAAAGGCACGCCGTCACCCCCTAAAGGGCTCCGACCGCTTGTAAGCGTATGGTTTCAGGATCTATTTCACTCCGTTATTCACGGTTCTTTTCACCTTTCCCTCACGGTACTGGTTCACTATCGGTCTCTCAGGAGTATTTAGCCTTAGCGGATGGTCCCGCCTAATTCATACAGGGTTTCTCGTGCCCCGCACTACTCAGGATACCACTATGGTTTATGTTCATTACCTATACCGGGCTATCACCGTCTATGGCCACGCTTTCCAACGTGTTCTAATTCTGTTCACAACCAATATCGTGGTCCTATAACCCCGGCATTGCCGTAACAATACCGGTTTGGGCTACTACGCGTTCGCTCGCCGCTACTTACGCAATCACTGTTGTTTTCTTCTCCTCCGGGTACTTAGATGTTTCAGTTCCCCGGGTTTGCCTACCTTACGGTATACTATATCTTCAATATAGTGGGTTGCCCCATTCGGATACCTGCGGATCAATTTGTATGTGCCAATCCCCGCAGCTTTTCGCAGCTTATCGCGTCCTTCTTCGCCTCTGAGAGCCTAGGCATTCCCCATACGCCCTTATTTAGCTTATGTGCTTTTTACCTAATGTGCTCAAAATATCAATAGAACCAAGTTCCATCAATATCTTTATTTATTTATATTCTTAAATATGTACCTTAGTACATACTCGTATTCTCTCGTATTCTTTATTTCCCAATATGTCAATGAACGTTTAAAAGCTATATGCTTTAGGCAATAGGCCTTAGCATCTTCGCTTACGGCTTATAGCATATTGCTTAAAGCCTTTTGTGGAGAATATCGGAGTCGAACCGATGACCTCCTGCGTGCAAGGCAGGCGCTCTAGCCAGCTGAGCTAATCCCCCATATACCAGTAGTTAGTATATAGTAGTTAGTAGTTAGACTATAACCACTACTCAACTTCCAGAATTTCCTTTATTTTAATGAACGTTTGTCTCCAGTTCAAAACCTTGAACCTTTAACCTTGAACTTTTAACTAGCACCTTAGTGCGCAGTAGTCTCAGGCAGACTCGAACTGCCGACCTCTACATTATCAGTGTAGCGCTCTAACCAGCTGAGCTATGAGACTGTTATTAGATGTTAGACCTAAGATTCTAGACCTGAGAATTCTCTCCATCCATCTCATATCTCACATCTGATATCTCAAATCTTAATATTATAATATATTTAAATTGACAGCGAATTAAGACAAGAAAAAACCTTGAGGTCTTCCTTGTGTAGTAATTGCGAATGCCCTACTTAAAAAGGCAATTCTCTAGAAAGGAGGTGTTCCAGCCGCACCTTCCGGTACGGCTACCTTGTTACGACTTAGCCCCAGTTACCAGCTTCACCCTAGGCCGCTCCTTGCGGTGACGGACTTCAGGTGCTTCCAGCTTCCATGGCTTGACGGGCGGTGTGTACAAGGCCCGGGAACGTATTCACCGCATCATGGCTGATATGCGATTACTAGCGATTCCAGCTTCACGGAGTCGAGTTGCAGACTCCGATCCGAACTGAGATAGGGTTTATAGATTCGCTCCTGGTTGCCCAGTGGCTGCTCTCTGTCCCTACCATTGTAGCACGTGTGTGGCCCAGGACGTAAGGGCCGTGATGATTTGACGTCATCCCCACCTTCCTCACAGTTTGCACTGGCAGTCTTGTTAGAGTTCCCGACATTACTCGCTGGCAACTAACAACAGGGGTTGCGCTCGTTATAGGACTTAACCTGACACCTCACGGCACGAGCTGACGACAACCATGCAGCACCTTGTAATTTGTCTTGCGAAAGATCTGTTTCCAAATCGGTCAAACTACATTTAAGCCCTGGTAAGGTTCCTCGCGTATCATCGAATTAAACCACATGCTCCACCGCTTGTGCCGGGCCCCCGTCAATTTCCTTTGAGTTTCATTCTTGCGAACGTACTCCCCAGGTGGGTTACTTATCACTTTCGCTTAGCCACTCAGGATTGCTCCCGAACAGCTAGTAACCATCGTTTACGGCGTAGACTACCAGGGTATCTAATCCTGTTCGCTACCTACGCTTTCGTCCATCAGCGTCAATAAATTATTAGTGATCTGCCTTCGCAATCGGTGTTCTATGTAATATCTATGCATTTCACCGCTACACTACATATTCCAACCACTTCATAAGTATTCAAGAACAACAGTATCAATGGCAATTCTATGGTTGAGCCACAGACTTTCACCGCTGACTGATTGTCCCGCCTACGGACCCTTTAAACCCAATGATTCCGGATAACGCTTGGATCCTCCGTATTACCGCGGCTGCTGGCACGGAGTTAGCCGATCCTTATTCGCAGAGTACCGTCAAGCCCCCTCACGAGGGGGTGTTTCTTCCTCTGTAAAAGCAGTTTACAACCCATAGGGCCGTCTTCCTGCACGCGGCATGGCTGGATCAGGCTCCCGCCCATTGTCCAATATTCCTCACTGCTGCCTCCCGTAGGAGTCTGGTCCGTGTCTCAGTACCAGTGTGGGGGATCTCCCTCTCAGGACCCCTATCTATCGTAGCCATGGTAAGCCGTTACCTTACCATCTAGCTAATAGAACGCATACTCATCTTATAGCCATAAATGTTTAATTATTAAATAATGCTATTCAATAATACTATGGGGCATTAATCCAAATTTCTCTGGGCTATTCCCCTCTACAAGGTAGATTGTATACGCGTTACGCACCCGTGCGCCGGTCGTCAGCGGTGCAAGCACCCTGTTACCCCTCGACTTGCATGTGTTAAGCCTGCCGCTAGCGTTCATCCTGAGCCAGGATCAAACTCTTCATCGTTAATCTTTAAATAATGTAACAATTACTAAGGTCAATTTTATAACGATAGATCCGAAAACCCATCGTCAACTCAAAATTATTTTCTAGTCTTAATTCGTATTCTTTTGGTTTCTTCCTCATCCTCTCGAATGAGTTGAAACGCGCTGTCAATTCAATATATCAATGAACGTTTTACCATCTGCCTTTCCAGGCATTTTCCAAAAGGAAAATATAACGGTGTACTTGTTGAAATAAAAGGATTCGAACCTCTTCTAATTTGTACCCAACCCGGGATTTCTTGTCAGTATGTGTGTGTGAACGTGCTTGCTCTGTAAGCGGCTGCAAATATACAACGCTTTTTCTTTAACCACCAAACTTATTTTTAAGTTTTTTTTCGATCCTTTTTTCTCCCGAAATCCAAACCAAAAACAGCAATCAAATCAACCTCCCTATGAACGTCGCCTTAATTCCAAAGCGGCTGCAAATATACAACGCTTTTTAGACAAACAACAAACTTATTTTGAAATAAATTAAGTTTTTTTATAACTCCGAAAAATAAAAAAGGGGCTACTAAAATACAATCTTTTTTTTATTCCAGGCAAATCTGATTTCACAAAATTTTAAAGAACATACGCTTGTACGTTTCCGTCTAAGCGGCTGCAAATATAATCAGGAATTATTCACCGGCAAGGAAATCACAAAAGTTTTTACACCTGATTTCAACTATAGAATACATCACATTGATTTTTAAAGTTTTATGCCATAAATTTAATTTAATAAAATATCCACTTAGCCTGAAACAACTCCTGTTTTTGAAATTACCTGCTCCCTTTTGTCATTATATAGGATCTGATAAAACAGTGTTAGGGATAGCAGTGATAACTTTTAGGTTACTTTCTTTAAGACTCCACTATATATGTAAGCCCGTCCCTCACTTTTGGAATGTGCGGAAAACTCAAAATTAGATTTCTGATAATATATAAGAGTATATTGTGCAACCGCCTATAACATCTTATCTTTGCCCAATAATTAAATGAAAGATGATAAAAATAAGCTTGCCGGATGGTACTGTTAAAGAATTTGAGAGCAACTCCAATCCTATGGATGTTGCTAAAAGTATAAGTGAAGGTTTTGCACGAAATGTAATTTCGGCTAAATTCAATGACACTATTGTTGAAACAACCACACCCCTTACTACAGATGGCAGTTTAGTATTATACACCTGGAATGATAAAGAGGGTAAAAAAGCCTTCTGGCATTCTTCTTCCCATGTGATGGCTCAGGCCATTGAAGACTTATATCCAGGATCCAAACTAACTATAGGACCTGCTATTGAAAATGGATTTTATTATGATATTGACTTTGGGGACCAGAAGATCTCTGAAAATGATTTCAAAAAGATTGAAGATAAGATGTTGGAGATCGCACGGGGCAAACATGATTTCAGCATGCGTGCCGCATCAAAAGCAGATGCATTGGAATTTTATAAAAGTCAGAATAACCCATTTAAGGTAGAACTTATTGAAAACCTGGAAGATGGGACGATTACTTTTTGCGATCATGATACCTTTACCGATTTATGCCGTGGGGGCCACATTCCCAATACGGGAATTATAAAAGCTGTTAAGTTAACAAGCGCTGCCGGTGCCTATTGGCGTGGGGATGAAAAAAATCCACAGTTAACCAGGCTATATGGGATTTCTTTTCCAAAACAAAAGGACCTCAAAGAATACCTGGAACTTCTGGAAGAAGCCAAGAAACGGGACCACAGAAAACTGGGAAAAGAGCTGGAGCTTTTCACGTTTTCCTCAAAAGTTGGCCAGGGCCTACCGCTTTGGTTACCAAAAGGAGCAGCCCTGCGGGAGCGACTTGAAAATTTCCTGAAAAAAGCACAAAAAACAGCCGGATACGAAATGGTGATCACTCCACACATAGGCCAAAAAGAACTATATGTAACTTCCGGGCATTATGAAAAGTATGGGGCAGATAGCTTTCAGGCTATTAAAACACCTCATGAAGGAGAAGAGTTTTTGCTGAAACCAATGAACTGTCCACATCACTGTGAGATTTATAATGCATCTCCTTGGAGTTACCGTGATTTACCGAAGCGTTTTGCAGAATTTGGAACAGTCTACCGCTATGAGCAAAGCGGAGAACTTCACGGGCTTACGCGCGTTCGCGGATTTACTCAGGATGATGCACACATATTTTGTACTCCAGACCAATTGGATTCTGAATTCAAAAAAGTTATAGACCTTACATTATATGTATTTGAATCCTTAGGATTTAATGATTTTACAGCACAGGTTTCCCTAAGGGATCCTAATAATAAGGAGAAGTATATAGGAAGTAACGAAGTATGGGATAAAGCAGAGCGTGCCATAATTTCAGCCGCCGACGAAAAAGGACTGGATTATGTGGTTGAAGCCGGTGAAGCTGCCTTTTATGGACCAAAATTGGATTTTATGGTAAAAGATGCCCTTGGCAGAAGCTGGCAACTTGGCACCATTCAGGTAGATTATAATTTACCTGAAAGATTTGATCTTACATATAAAGGAAGTGACAATGAAATGCACCGGCCCGTGATGATACACCGCGCTCCTTTTGGCAGCATGGAACGCTTTATTGCAGTACTTTTAGAGAATACCGGGGGTAATTTCCCACTCTGGTTAATGCCTGAACAGGCTATTATACTCTCACTCAGCGAGAAATATGAAAAATACTCACAAAAAGTTTTAACTTTGCTGGAAAATAACGAAATTCGCGCCGTGGCGAATCACAGAAATGATACCATTGGTAAGAAGATCAGGGATGCTGAAATGAGTAAAATCCCATACATGTTGATCGTAGGGGAACAGGAAGCAGAAGATGGTACAGTTTCTGTACGAAAACATGGGGAAGGTGATATAGGCGTAATGACTGTTGAAGCCTTTTCAGAATTGATAAACAACGAGATAAAAATGACGCTAAAAGCGTTTAAAGTTTAATTAAAAATATATAGCCATAGCAATACGAAGAAAAAGATCGAAGCGACCGCTTAGAGAGATTAAAGAAGACCAACACCGCATCAACGCTAAAATTAGGGCTGATGAAGTTAGGCTTGTAGGTGATAATGTTGAAATGGGGGTGTATCCTACCAGAAAAGCATTAGAAATCGCAGAAGAACAGGGATTGGATCTTGTTGAAATCTCTCCGAATGCCTCACCGCCTGTAGCCAAAGTAATGGACTACAAAAAGTTCCTTTATGAGCAGAAAAAAAGGGAAAAAGAATTAAAGGCGAAAGCCAGCAAGGTTGTGGTAAAGGAAATTCGATTTGGTCCTCAAACCGATGACCACGATTATGATTTCAAAAAGAAGAACGCAGAGAAGTTTTTAAAGGATGGTGCCAAGTTAAAGGCATTCGTGTTTTTCAAAGGACGCTCCATTGTTTTTAAAGAGCAAGGGCAAATTTTATTGCTGCGACTGGCTCAGGATTTAGAAGAAATTGGCAAAGTAGAACAAATGCCAAAACTGGAAGGTAAAAGAATGACCATGTTCATATCTCCAAGAAAAAGTAAATAAGAACGTTAATTATAAAATAACAAGAGCATGCCAAAAATGAAAACGAAATCCAGTGCCAAGAAGCGTTTTAAGCTTACGGGTACCGGTAAAATTAAGAGGAAGCACGCTTACAAAAGTCACATCTTAACAAAGAAGTCGAAAAAACGTAAGTTAGCTTTAACGCACAGTACTTTGGTACATGATGCAGATACAAGCAATATCAAACTTCAATTGCGTTTAAAATAAACCAATTGAACCTTTGATGGTTTAAACAATTTAAAAACCCTGGAGTTAGGCAAAAGTAGATTTAATATTTATAATCTGTTTTAACAAGAGTCAATTGGACCGCCTACTACAAAAAAATGTAAAAAATATGCCAAGATCAGTAAATTCAGTTGCCAAAAGAGCCAGAAGAAAAAAGGTTCTAAAGCAAGCAAAAGGTTACTTTGGACGTCGTAAAAACGTTTGGACAGTAGCAAAAAACGCGGTGGACAAAGCGATGTTATACGCTTACAGAGACCGAAAAACCAAGAAAAGAAATTTCCGTTCTCTTTGGATCACCCGTATTAATGCAGGAGCCAGATTACACGGAATGTCTTATTCTCAATTTATGGGTAAAGTAAAAGTTGCAAATATCGACCTGAACAGAAAAGTTTTAGCCGATTTAGCTATGAACCACCCAGATGCGTTTAAAGCTGTAGTTAACAAAGTAAAATAATTTAAATACAAGATTAACGTTCTTATTAAAAATCCCGCTTGAAGAAGCGGGATTTTTTTTGCTTTATAAATCAATTACCTAGAACAACTTTCTTGAGGTATGGTAGTTTAAGTTTTTTGCTTTTTCTTTTTCGCAGCCGGGAACAGAACATTGTTTAGTATTAAACGATAGCCTGGAGAATTTGGATGGAGTTCCAGTTCGGTTTTAGGGTCTCCTACCCTATGCTGATAATCTTCGGGATCATGCCCTCCGTAAAAGGTGAAAAACCCTTGCCCTTTTATTCCATGGATATAGCGTGCTTCATTGTTAAACTTATTTTCACCAAGTACTAAAACTGTTGGTTTGAGGGTAGCAGGATCAAAGGCTGTGGTTTGCCCCATAAACCCTTTCACCAGGACCGTATGATTTTGATTGAGCATTGTTGGGATTGGATCCCATTTTGCTGAAAAGTCCATAAGGGTAAAATAATCACTTTCAAAAGGTATTCTGCGCTTTTCGGTCATATCAATAGAAGAAAATTCATAAACCATGGGACTTCGTTCCAAAGTAAACTCTGTAAATGCAAATGTTTTATCAAAATCGATCTTAGACTGATAACCTGGCTCACTGGGATCTCCATCAAACATTGGTTCTGCAATATCGATACCCTCTGCCGCGAGTGCTATATCAAAACTATCTGTAGCGCTGCACATAGCGAACATAAATCCACCTCCAACCACATAATTCCTGATCTTGAGCGCTACTGCCAGTTTTTCTTCTGAAACCTTATTAAACCCGAGTTTTGCAGCAAGAGCTTCTGCATCTGCCTTTTCCTGAATGTACCAGGGAGTAGTCCTGTAATTCCTGTAAAATTTACCATACTGACCGGTAAAATCCTCGTGATGCAAATGCAGCCAGTCATATAAAAGCAATGCATCTCCCAGCACCTCCGTATCATAAATAGTTTCGTATGGAATTTCGGCATAGGCTAAAACCATAGTAACCGCATCGTCCCAGGGCTTATTTCCCTGCGGGGCATATACCGCAATTTTTGGAGCTTTTTCAAGTACTATTGCGTCCATATTCATGGATGGACTTTGAATTTCTTCCAGAATACCTTCTGCTTTTCCGTTGCTTAACACTTCAAAAGAAACCCCTCTAATTTGGCATTCCCTTCTTAAAGCTTCTGTATCTGAAATCAAAAAAGAACCTCCGCGATAATTCAAAAGCCACTGGACATTAAGATTGTTTTCCAAGGCGTAATACGTAATTCCATAAGCCTTTAAATGATTGGCCTGCCCTTTGGCATCCATAGGTATAAGAATTACAGAAGCCTGAAGCTGAAAAACTCCCACAAACAAAAAGAGCATAAAGACAATCGTCCTTACACTCTTTTTATATCTTGTTCCGATAAATTTTCTATAGATTTCAAACCTATTAGCTGCTTCCTCAATAAAGAAATATGTATTGTTTGTTTTTACATTATTAAAAAGGTACGTCGTTATCATCATTATCAAAGTCGTTGTTCATTGAGCTCCCAAAAGCTTCGTCTGCACTTGGATTAGGCAAATTCGGAGTTTTGAAAGTATCATCATTTGCTGCTTCATTCATCTTTGAGTGAAATTCAAAAGGGGAATCAAAGTCGTCTAAATTATCAAATTTACCTAAATGACCAACAAATTTAAGACGAATATTTTCCAGGCCACCATTACGATGTTTTGCCACAATAAATTCCCCCTGCCCTTCGGTAGGAGAACGCTCTTCATCATCCCATTCGTCTATTTTATAATATTCAGGCCGGTAAATAAATGAAACTATATCGGCATCCTGCTCTATCGCTCCAGATTCCCGTAAATCACTCAATAATGGCCGCTTGCTTCCTCCTCTGGTTTCTACTGCCCGTGACAATTGAGAAAGTGCGATTACGGGTATGGCTAATTCTTTTGCCAGCGCTTTTAAGTTACGGGAAATTGTGGAAATTTCCTGTTCCCTGTTCCCTCCTTTTACGGAGCTTCCGGCTGTCATCAATTGCAAATAATCTACCACTATTAATTTTATACCGTGTTGAGAAGATAAACGTCTTGCTTTTGCTCTAAGATCAAAAATGGATAAGGAAGGTGTATCATCTATGAACAAGGGCGCTTTTTCAAGATCCTTTACCTTCACATTCAATTGCTCCCACTCATGGGTTTTAAGATCACCTGTTCTTAATTTTTCTGAAGACAATCCGGTTTCAGAAGAGATTAACCTGGTTATCAATTGTACAGCAGACATCTCCAGGGAGAAAAAAGCAACTGGTATATTGTGGCCAACAGCCATGTTTCTGGCCATAGACAAGGTTAGCGCTGTTTTCCCCATCCCCGGACGGGCTGCGATAATCACCAAATCACTTGGTTGCCATCCGGAAGTTAGTTTATCCAGCTTATCAAAACCGGAGGGAACCCCGCTTAATCCTTCCTTATTGGAAATTTCCTGGATACGGATCTTGGCCTGGATCACCAAACTATGTGCAGTCTCTGTAGATCGTTTTATATTCCCCTGCGTTACCTCGTATAATTTTGATTCTGCCTTATCTAAAAGATCAAAAACATCGGTTGCTTCGTCGTAGGATTCTTCGATGATTTCATTTGAAATTTTTATCAGGCTTCGCTGAATAAATTTCTGCAGAATGATACGGGCATGGAATTCAATATGTGCCGAAGATGCTACTTTTTGGGTAAGCTGGATGAGATAATATTCTCCTCCCACCTTATCGAGTTTTCCCTCTTTCCGCAATTGATTTGAAACAGTTAATAAGTCAATTGCCTCGGTATTATCAAAAAGGGTGCGTATCGCTTCATAGATGTGTTTATGCGCTGTTTTATAAAAAGCATCCGGCTGAAGGATATCGATGATTTCATCGACCCCCTTTTTATCAATCATCATTGCACCTAACACAACTTCTTCTAAATCAACCGCTTGCGGAGGTATTTTTCCTTTCTCAAGATTGATGACGTTATTAGAACTGTATTTCAGATTTTGTGGGACTGTAACTTTTTCCATAGTACAAAAGTAAAGAATTTTCGAAGGAAAGGGGTTCCTCTTAATGAACAAGTCATGAACATTTCACCTGTTGATAACTTGATTTTTTTGTTGATAAGGCCAAAAAAATCCGAAGCTGGTACCCCGGATATTTTTTAAATGATGCTATACTTTGATCTAGGATTTATAAACTCCCATATCAAGGTATTTATCTATTCTCTTATTCACTAATTCTGTTGGTGATAAGTTTTTAAATTCATCATAAGAAGAAATAATTGCATTTTTCACAGCTTCAAAAGTTTCCTCCCTATTGCTATGTGCTCCACCTAAAGGTTCTTTAACTATTTCGTCTATTAACTTCTGTTTCTTCATATCCTTTGCAGTAAGCTTCAAAGCTTCAGCGGCAATCTCTTTATATTCCCAGCTTCTCCATAAAATAGAAGAGCACGATTCCGGAGAAATTACAGAATACCAGGTGTTTTCCAACATAAGGACCTTATCTCCTACCCCTATTCCAAGGGCTCCACCGCTGGCACCTTCACCTATAATCACTACAATTATTGGCACTTTAAGTCGGGTCATTTCCATAATATTCCTTGCTATGGCTTCCCCCTGCCCTCTTTCCTCTGCTTCCAGGCCGGGATATGCACCCGGGGTATCTACAAGAGTAACAACAGGAACCCCGAATTTTTCAGCAGACTTCATTAGTCTTAATGCTTTGCGGTAGCCTTCAGGATTTGCCATTCCAAAATTCCGGTATTGCCTTGTCTTGGTATTAAACCCTTTTTGCTGTCCAATTAGCATAAAGCTTTGATCTCCTATTTTTCCCAAACCACCTATCATGGCTTTATCATCCTTCACGGTTCTATCCCCGTGCAGTTCTAAAAAAGTATTTCCGCAAATGGCATTTATATAGTCAAGCGTATAGGGTCTGTTTGGATGACGGGAAAGCTGAACTCGCTGCCAGGCTGTAAGATCTTTATAGATTTTCTTTTTGGTCTCTGCCAATTTTTTTTCTATTTGCTTGCAGGTAGCCGTAACATCAACATTGCTTTCGGAACCTATATTACAGGCTTTCTGGTACTGTTCTTCCAACTCTTTAATGGGTAATTCAAAATCTAAATATTCCATGTTAAGGTGCCGTATTTTTATTAGCTTACAAATATAACAAACTTTAAAAGGAAGAGTTCCTAAGATAACTTATTAATTTTCCGTTTTGTTTTAAGATACCCGTTAAGGATAACTGTACCAAGGATTATAGCGGCACCATAGTAGAATTGCGGATTCATTTGTTCTTTATTTCCGAAAATCAAAAATGCCAGGAAAATACCGTAAACCGGCTCCAGATTTATGGTAAGCATGATGGTATATGGGCTAAGATGTTTCATTACAGCAACCGAAGCGATAAAAGCATAGGCAGTACAAATGGAAGCCAATATTAATAGATACATCCAGTCTTGGGAAGAGAGCTTAAAAAATCCCGGCCCAAATCCAGAAGTACCTTCGCTTATCCAGGTCATTATTAAAAGATAGACGGTTATAGCTGCTACCCCGGTGGTTAATTCGTAAAATGAAATTACCGATGGCGCATTGTACTTTACCAGTTTTCCATTTATCAGGGTGAAAACAGCTCCCAGAAATGCCGAAATCAAAGCCAGTACGATCCCCAGAAAGTAATTGGTTTCTACTTTGAAAATAATGTAAAGCCCCAGCATAACTATTAATCCAAAAATTATCTCATAGCCTACAAATTTCCTTTTGTAGAATATAGGCTCTAGAATAGAAGTGAAAAATGCACCTGTGGAGAGCATTGCCAATGTAATAGACACATTAGAGACTTTAATGGCACCAAAGAAAGTTAACCAATGTAATGCGATTACCAATCCGGCTATTACTAGTAATATTAATTGCCGTGGAGCAACTTTAAGATCCTTCTTTTTCCATTTAATCCATATAAGTATAAATCCACTGGCAAGAAGCATTCTATACCAAACCAGTGGTACTGCATCTAATGATATGAGTGCACCAAGAACGGCGGTAAACCCCCATATAAATACGATAAAATGAAAATGCAGGTAACTTTTGAGTTTATCGTTTAGCATTAAACAGAAGATAAACAGCTAAAATGCCAAAAGTAATATTAGGAAGCCAAACTGCGAGAAGTGGAGAAAAAGTGGATTGTTCGGCAATAGTACCAAACACTTTATCAAAGAAAATAAAAACAAAAGCGAGAGAAATTCCCACGGCAAGGCTAACCCCCATTCCTCCGCGGCGTTTAACCGAAGAAACCGCTACAGCAATAATAGTGAGTATAAAGGCGGAAACAGGTAGACTCCAACGTTTATAGGCCACCACCAGATACCGGTTTAAATTAGCAGATCCCCTGCGTCTTTCCTGCTCAATAAATGTATTTAATTCATTATAATTTAAGGTTTCTGCGATATAATTTACCGGCGTAAGCGCATCAAATTCGAAAGGCAAAACCGTATCAAGCTGGCGGTAGTGTAAAATTTCATCCCCATTTTCTCCTATGATCCTTTTATCTACGTTAGATAAATTATAGATGCTGTCCTCCTCGTTATACTCAAGCCGGGAAGCACTCAGCTTAAAAATCATTTTATTTCCTTCAAAATGTTCCAAGGTAAAATTCCTTGCAACCTTTGTTTTTGGCTGAAAATTGCTGGCATAAATATATTCCGAATCATTGATCTGCCGGTAGACATCGATCGTTTCCTGAACTTCCGTTCCTTTTTTTAAATATTCATATTTAAATTCATTAAAACCTTTACTGGCTTTAGGCGCCATATACATACTAAGAACCAGTGCTCCCAAACAAACTATGGTAGCACCAATAAGGTACGGCCTCAAAAATCGCCAATAGGAAACTCCACTGCTCAAAAATGCAACTATTTCAGTATTATTAGCCAGTTTAGAGGTAAACCAGATTACAGAAAGAAATAGAAATAGTGGAAAAAGAAGATTTGCAAAATATATGGTGAAATCCCAGTAATATAAAGCTACTTCTATAAAAGGAACTTCGTTATCCAGAATCTTTCCAATTTTTTCAGCAAGATTTACGGTTATGCCTATTGGTATAAACAGGACAAGCATAAGGAAAAATGTTCCTAAATATCGTTTTAATATGTACCAATCAAGTATTTTCAAATTTACAGGCGCTTATCCATTTGCTTTACCATCATATTTTTCCAGGTAACAAAATCACCAGCCAAGATATGTTTTCTGGCTTCACGAACCAACCATAGGTAAAATCCAAGGTTGTGAATCGTTGCAATTTGTTTGCCAAGCATTTCATTCACCGTAAAAAGATGACGTAAATAAGCTTTGCTATATTCTGTATCTACCCAGGTGATCGCCATTTCATCTATTTGAGAAAAATCGTCGCACCACTTTTTATTTTTGATATTGATGGACCCGTGAGCTGTAAAAAGCATTCCGTTCCTTGCATTTCTCGTGGGCATAACACAATCAAACATATCAATTCCCAATGCGATATTTTCCAATATATTGATTGGGGTTCCTACTCCCATAAGATACCTTGGTTTATCCTCCGGAAGGATCTCCGTAACAACTTCGGTCATCGCATACATTTCATCTGCAGGTTCCCCTACAGAAAGCCCTCCAATCGCGTTTCCTTCGGCACCAACCGAGGCGATATATTCTGCAGATTGTTTCCGAAGATCTTTATAGGTACTTCCCTGGACTATTGGAAAAAAGGACTGTGTGTAATCATATTGGTATGGCGTTTTATCCAGGTGAGAAATGCACCTGTCCAGCCAGCGATGCGTCATATGCATAGATCTTTTTGCATATCGGTAATCACACGGGTATGGAGTACATTCATCAAAGGCCATAATAATATCTGCGCCTATAACCCGTTGAATTTCCATTACATTTTCAGGAGTGAAGGTATGAAAGGAGCCATCTATATGCGATTTAAATTTCACTCCTTCTTCTTTAATCTTCCTGTTATCGGAAAGGGAATACACCTGGTACCCCCCGCTATCTGTAAGTATATTCCGGTCCCAGTTAATAAATTTATGGAGCCCACCCGCCTTCTTCAAAATTTCTGTTGAAGGCCTTAAATATAGGTGATAGGTATTTCCCAAAATTACATCCGGGTTAATCTCTTCTTTTAATTCTTTTTGATGAACGCCTTTCACAGATCCCACGGTACCCACCGGCATAAAAATGGGAGTTTCAATAACGCCGTGATCAGTGGTAATTTTTCCTGCTCTTGCTTTACTACCGGGATCGGTAGTTAAAAGTTCAAAATTCATAGTATGATTTAAGTAGCGGCAAAGATACTTAACTAAACCACAATTAAAAGACCGCTAAAATTAAAAATTGTTAGTTAAAAAAGTCAATTCGTTGATAAACGGTGAATTCCGGCTTTGACATCAGTATATAAAAACATATTTTTGCAACATTCAAAAAATTAACAACACAACAATGCCAGACACACAACAATTAGAGAATTTCGTTACCCAGGTAAGACGAGACATCGTAAGACAGGTTCACAAAGTGAATTCCGGTCATCCTGGAGGTTCATTAGGCTGTGCCGAGTTCTTTTCAGCGCTTTATCAGGAGGTTATGGAACACAACAACAATTTTAGTATGGATGGAATAGGCGAAGATCTTTTCTTTTTATCTAATGGTCATATTTCTCCTGTTTTTTACAGCGTACTGGCCCGAAGCGGTTATTTTCCTATTGAAGAACTCAATACATTTCGCCTTATAAATTCCCGTTTACAAGGGCATCCTACAACGCACGAAGGATTGCCCGGAATTCGTATTGCCTCCGGTTCTTTAGGCCAGGGAATGAGTGTTGCAATTGGTGCAGCAGAAGCCAAGAAACTCAATAAGGATTCTCATCTTGTTTATACGCTTCACGGAGATGGAGAATTACAGGAAGGACAAAACTGGGAAGCTATTATGTATGCCTCAGCAAAAAAAGTAGACAATTTGATCTCCACTATAGATTTAAACGGACAACAAATTGACGGATCTACAGAACAAGTATTGCCGATGGGAAATCTGAAAGCAAAATTCCAGGCGTTTGGCTGGGAGGTTGTGGAGATAAAAGAAGGAAATAACCTCACTGAAGTGTTAGCCGGATTGAAAGAAGCAAAAAGCCGTACCGGAAAAGGAAAACCGGTGTGTGTTTTAATGACCACGGTTATGGGACATGGAGTAGATTTTATGATGCACACTCATAAATGGCACGGTGTAGCTCCAAATGATGAGCAATTGGAAGAAGCACTTTCACAAAATCCGGAAACCTTAGGGGATTATTAAAAGCCCCACCTAACCTCCCCGAAAGGGAGGAGTAAATAAAATTAGTAACATAATTAATAAAAACCTCATTCTCAATAAGGATTAGGGAAGGCACTTATGAAAAAATATACAAATACAGGAAATAAAGATACGCGCTCAGGCTTTGGAGAGGGATTGGCAGCACTGGGAAAAATCAACCAAAACGTGGTGGCCCTTTGTGCAGATCTTACCGGATCTTTAAAAATGGATGAATTTAAAAATAACCATCCTGAACGTTTTTTCCAGATTGGAATTGCAGAGGCGAATATGATTGGGATTGCAGCCGGGATGACCATTGGCGGAAAAATCCCGTTTACCGGGACTTTTGCTAATTTCTCTACGGGAAGAGTTTATGACCAGATCCGTCAAAGTGTAGCATATTCAGATAAAAATGTGAAGATATGTGCTTCTCACGCCGGACTTACTTTGGGAGAAGATGGTGCAACCCACCAAATCCTGGAAGATATAGGATTGATGAAGATGTTACCGGGAATGACCGTTATCAATACGTGTGATTTCAATCAAACCAAGGCAGCAACAATTGCAATTGCAGATCATCACGGACCTGTTTATTTAAGATTCGGAAGGCCAAAAGTGGCAAATTTCACTGCTGAAGATCAGAAATTTGAGATTGGGAAAGCGCTAAATTTAACCGAAGGTAAAGACGTTACCATTATTGCAACCGGACATTTGGTTTGGGAAGCTTTACAGGCTGCAGAACAATTGGAAGAAAAAGGCATAAGTGCTGAAGTGATCAACATTCACACAATTAAACCATTGGATGAAGCAGCAATTTTACGATCGGTTAAAAAAACCGGATGTGTGGTAACTGCTGAGGAACATAACTTCCTTGGAGGACTTGGGGAAAGCGTTGCCCGAACATTAACGATGAACCATCCAACGCCACAGGAATTTGTTGCCACAAAGGATACTTTTGGAGAAAGTGGTACCCCGGAACAATTGATGGAAAAATACGGACTGAATGCTGAAGCGATTGTAAAGGCTTCAGAAAAAGTGATAGGCCGAAAATAAAATTGGAATAAATTAGATTTTTAAGCCCTTCAAACTCAGTGTTTGAAGGGTTTTTCTACTTTTAATCAGAATAAATGGCACATTAACTGCGTTATAAAAAGCAAACATAAATATAATACTTATGAAAAAATTGATTTTAGCGGCCCTGGTTTTCTGTGGTGGTACGGCAATTGCCCAATCTACTTACGGTATAAAAGGAGGATTAAATTATGGTGCAACAGGAGAATATGAAAATTTTTCTCAGGTAGCAGGAGATGCCTCTTCCATTGAAGATGGAAATAACAAAACCGGATATCACCTGGGAATCTTCGGGAAATTAGAATTCTTAGGAATTTTCCTTCAGCCAGAATTGGTCTACACCAACTTAAACACAGAGTATAATAATTTCGATTATAAAATTGATAAAATAGATGCTCCCATCCTGGTAGGGATGAACCTTTTAGGTCCTTTACATATTAAAGCGGGTCCTTCCTTTCAATATATATTGAACAACGAGTTGGAAAACTCTTCCTTTAAAATTTCTGAAGTAGAAAATGAAATCACGTTGGGATATCAATTAGGAGCTGGAATAAACTTAGGTCGACTTGGATTTGACCTTAGATATGAAGGGGCTTTTAAAGAAAATAACGCTTTTGGAGATGCTGCGGCAGATACTAATTTTAGAATAGATTCCCGACCGTCTCAATGGATTTTAGGCGTTTCTTATAACCTGAAGTAGAAATCCCGCCCGAACGGGATGGGCAAGGATCAGGGAAAATAAATCTACTGGTGGAATTAAATTAAAAAAAAGCCGCGAAATCCGCGGCTTTTTTATGTCTCAAATTTTTGAACCTTAGAAGGTATCCGGATCAAGGTAGTCTGGCGTACCATTTCCATTGCTATCCGGGAATTCAATACTTCCGTCTTCATTTATTATTATTTCGTCCCTTGTAGGAGTTCCATCGCCATCATCATCCTGGTCCAAATAATTTGGAGCAGTATCCCCGTCTGAATCATCGTTTCTTAAAATACGGTTATTATCAAGATCCTCCATCCAGGAAGGAATACCATCTTGATCGTGATCTGCCTGGTTTACTCTGTATAATTGAAAACTAAAAATAAGCGGGCTGTAAGCCGGGATTGTTGATGTTCCACTCGCGAAGTATGCAAGACCGGAAGGAACAAAAACAGCTCCTATTCCAAAATCATTTTCCCACGTAACTGTATTATCATCATTTACCTCAAAACCCGAAGCTCCCCCAAATTCTACAAGAGCTTCTGTTAAGCCGGTAACAGCAATCCCTTGATTAGCCTGGGTTAAAGTTCCCGGGTGATCGAACCACACAGGGTTCACTGTATTATCAAAGACAGTTCTATTCAATAATTCTCCTTTATAATTCTGAAATGTAGAATCTGCAAAAGTAGGGTGCTCCCCTACTCCTTCCCTGATTTTCAAAATGTAAATAGTAAAATCCACCTCATTTCTGGTAATAATTTCTGTAGACAAGAGATTTGATTCAATTAAAGGCTTTTTATTAGAATTCTCACCGGAAATAGTATCAAACCTAATTTTGTAATCAAATCCCTCTGAAGGATTTTCAAAATCCTCCACGTTATAAAAATGTGTTTGTAAATAAGAAATAATGGCTTCATCATCCGCAATAGCCTGTTCTCCCATATCTCTTGGAGGAACCACTTCCGGCCCGTTATCATCATCACTTTTGCAGGCTATAAAAAATGTGCTTAACAGCACACCAATAATCAACAATCTGGTCAATCTCATACTTAATTAATTTTAAGGCCGCAAGATACAATAATCTTGTATTTTTGCTTAAGATTTAGTTAGTTTTAAGATTCAGATTTATGAGAGTGGATAAGTTTTTATGGTGTGTGCGCTATTTTAAAACCAGAAGTTTGGCTACCGAGGCATGCAGAAAGGGAAAAGTAAAAATTGGGGGAGCCAATGTAAAAGCTTCCCGCGAGGTTTATGCAACCGATAAAATAAGGGTGCGTAAAAATCAAATCGATTATGAAATTGAAGTTTTGGACTTGCCCACAAGCAGAGTGGGTGCTAAAATAGCAGGTTTATATGTGAATGATATTACCCCAAAAGAGGCTTTTGACAAAATGGAACTTCTAAAATATTCCAAGGATTATTACAGAAAAAAAGGATCGGGAAGACCAACAAAAAAAGACAGAAGGGATATTGACGATTGGGTTGAAAGTCCAGAAAATGAGAAAAAGGAAGACACAGCTCCGGAAAATGAAAAAAAGGAATGAATTTAAATGAAACATATTGGGCTTCCCGTTACAGGGAAGATGAAACCGGTTGGGACCTAAACAGGATTTCCCCGCCTTTGAAAGAATTTATAGACCAGCTAGAAGACAAAACTATAAAAATCCTGATTCCAGGAGCAGGAAATGCCTATGAAGCGGAATATTTATTTTCAAAAGGATTTGAGCAGGTGCATGTCCTTGATATTGCCAGAGAACCTCTTGAAAATTTAAAGCTGCGTGTTCCTTCTTTTCCAGAGGAAAATTTACACAATGTAGACTTCTTTAAATTTCATGATACTTTTGACCTTATCCTGGAACAAACTTTTTTTTGTGCACTACCCATTGAGAAAAGAAATTTGTATGCAAAAAAAATGACTTCCTTATTGAAAAATAACGGGAAACTGGTTGGTTTGTTTTTTAATATGGAATTTAAAAAAAAAGGACCGCCTTTTGGAGGAAATAAAGAAGAATATTTAACCTATTTTGGTACGGAATTTAACATTGAAATTTTAGAAAACTGTACGAATTCTATTCCGCCAAGACAGGGAAATGAATTATTTTTTATTTTTAAGAAAAACTAAAAACCATGCCAGCATCCAATATAATATTAAACAATCAGCAAATAGAGCACAAAATAAAACGTATTGCCTACCAAATTTATGAGAGCAATTTGAATGAAACCGAACTTATTCTTGCAGGGATATCCAAAAGCGGTTTTTTGTTTGCCAAAAGATTGAAAACGATACTAGAAGAAATTTCAGATCTAAAGATTGAGCTTTGTGAGGTGAAAATAGATAAGAAAAATCCATTAAAAAAAATAGAAACCTCCTTACCATCTTCAGCATATATAAATAAATCCATCGTGCTCACAGATGATGTTTTGAATTCTGGAGCTACTTTAATCTATGGAGTTAAACACTTCCTTGAAGTACCTTTAAAACAGTTTAAAACTGCAGTACTGGTAGACCGAAGTCATAAAAAATTCCCTGTTAAAGCAGATTTTAAAGGGATCTCGTTATCGACCTCGTTCAACGAAATGGTTCAGGTGCACTTTTCAAAAGGCAAAGACACAGTAGAATTACTTTAAATTTTCGATGATTTCATCCACGATACTATCTATATCCTTGCCCTCTACTGGTATCTTCCAATGGGCCTGATTATAATAGTAACTGCGTTCAAACAGGTGCTTTCTAATAAAATCTTCAAGATCTTCATCGCTTTTCAGGTGACTTATGAGTGGTCTCGTGTCCTTTTCTGAAGCAAGACGATTGGTAAGAAACCCAACAGAAGCCTTTAAATATATTAGTACGGAATCCTTTCCATTGAGTATCATTTCGAGGTTATTGGCATAACAAGGAGTCCCACCACCCAATGAAATCAATAAAGAAGCAGGATCTTCCAACACATCCTGCAAGACCTGATTTTCCCTTTTTCTGAAAAAAAGCTCCCCTCTACTTTTAAAAATCTCAGGAATAGATTTATGTTCTATCAAAGCAATTTGGTCATCTATATCAATAAGCGGGAACTTTAGTTTTTCAGCCAGTCGTTTTGCTACAACAGATTTACCGGAACCCATATAGCCGCAAAGGAATATTTTCATAGGTAGATATTTATTGTTTTTTATTGGACATATGTAATTCGCATATCTTCATAAATGTTTTTGTCGTATTCGCGTTATGCTCATTTCATAATAATTTATTTATAATTTAAACTAAATGTGATGCCAATCACAAAATTCGTATAAACTCTAAACCTCATTCTATACTGAAAAAGAGGGGTTTAGAATTTAAATTAAAACATTTGCAAATTTATATTAAATTCCTCTTGAAAAATAAATTAATGATAGTATATTTGCACCCGCATTTAAGAAATAATGCATCACTGGATTTGGTAGCTCAGTTGGTAGAGCATCTCCCTTTTAAGGAGAGGGTCCTGGGTTCGAGCCCCAGCCAGATCACAAAAATAAGTTCATAAAAAACACAACGATTTGGTAGCTCAGTTGGTAGAGCATCTCCCTTTTAAGGAGAGGGTCCTGGGTTCGAGCCCCAGCCAGATCACAAAAACAAGTTCAAATCTTGTTGGGCGAGAAGTTTATCCTGAGTGTAGCTTTTTAGCGAAATCGAAGGAAGCCCCAGCCAGATCACAAATTGAAATATTGATTAAACCAGTCAAAAATCCTGATCTAAGTAAAGGACAGGAATCCACTGTAAAATCAATATCTTTAAGTTCTCTAATTTCTGATTAAGTCGGAATAGTTTTTTTAACAGCCTTTTGGAAATTCATTTTCTAATAGCCCATTTGCCCGGGTGCTGGAATTGGTAGACAGGCATGGTTGAGGGCCATGTGTTCATTAGGGCGTGCGGGTTCAAGTCCCGCTCCGGGTACTTTATTCTTCTATTATCCCTTTATTTACAAGTATTTACAAAACATCTGTGTAAACATATTTTTGGTGATAATTTAAACAAACTTTCTACTTATAGTTTTCGCTATATTTTCTGCGCCTATTTTATCTTTAAAATTCGTAATGTACTAAGGGATACAAAAAATCATATTAGCGCTCTTTCTATATTAACAAGTAACGGTGGAAACTTGGGATCAAATGATATTTATGGGGAGCTAGAAAATTATGCATATAATTTAGTTAGTCTATAGAGGAAGAATTTCACATCTTTGACACCTCTAAACGAAGCTCTGAATTCTTTTATTTTGGCATTAAAAGATTCGGCGGAAGCATTGGTGCTTCTGTTGTTAAAATAGTTTAGTATGGTCTCGTAGTGCATCTGTACAGACCTGGCAATGGTATTGAAAGACTTGAATTCAGAGTTTTCAACTTTGTTGTACCAATGTGCCAATTTTAGCCTTGCTACATCTTTATTTGTGTTGTTTCTAAAAACGTAGCTTAGCTCTTGAGAGAGGTTGTATGCTTTTTCAATAGTTGGGTATAGATCAAATAATATTTCAGCTCTTTCCATTTGTCTTGCTGTCCATTTGGCTTTGGGTTTAAACAATAGGTATCGGCCTCTAGCGAGTAACTGCCGCTGTGTATCCCCATTACCAAGAAACTCTGGTTTATATGCTTTTTCATTTTTCCTGGCTTCTTCAATAGCTTTATTTTCTTCTTCTATAATTTCCCACCTTAATCGGATACGTTCTTCTTGCACTGCTTCTGAGGCTAGTTTTTGAACATGGAACCTATCTGTAACTATTTCGGTTTTAGGGAAACATTTTTTGGCGATCAAATTCATGCTTCCAGCCATATCCACAGTAACTTCTTTTACCATATTGCGCCTTTCTACGGAGATTTTTTTAAGTACCTTAATAACATCATCCGCTTTGGTTCCTTTAACGATGGCTACTATGCTGCCTTTCTTTCCCTTGGCTGCTTTGTTTGTGAGAATCGTGAAAAGCTCACCATTGGATAAAGAGGTTTCATCTAGGCTTAAATATTTGCCCAAGTTCTTTCCATAGAGCAGCCAATTTTGTGAATGCTCCTTTTGCGTCCAATCCTTGAAGTCGCTAAGATGATTTTTGTAGTGGTACTGAAGCGCTTTGCCATTGGTCTTATAATAGTCACCAAACCGTTTGGCACTTACCGCGTGGGTATCAAGCGATACCTTTTAAAAAAGAGGCAAACTCATTAGTTATCCGAGTGCCTTTAGCTATAAGGTTCCAATCTCTTTTTACTATCTCTCCTGTAGCGACCAGGGTCCAACGTCTTCGTTTTATATGAAGCAATACGGATTTGCCCCTAAGCGGAAAATCTTCAACCGTTATCTCCGGTAAGAAGCCTTTGGATTGCGCAATTTCTGACTGATGTTCTTTGGGAAGTATGTTCTTCTCTTCTAAATAGAAATGAACCTTGTCTGCTGATGATTTATGACTAATGATCTCAAAATATTCTAATATGCCTTCTGGCAATAAATAGCGGGCTAATTCTATGTCCAAGTTTTTAGTGTTTTTCTTGCAAAGATACATTTCTCCCCAAGTTTTTATCTTGATCCGAAACTTGCAAGGCACGTCCTAAAGAAGAATTATCCAGTTTTGATGAGATAATGCCCTAACGAGATGGGTGTGTTTTGAGCAATAATATTCATTGGTGCATTAAAAATAAAGCTTGGCATTTCTTTTATTACACTCACTTTTCGAAAATAAGGCATTAAATATCAGTGCTTTAATAATTCCAAAGGATCATTTCTCCTTTCAAAATATTTTTTTTGTTTAACTTTTTGTCTAATTAATTAAACATTTAACATTTTAATATAATTAACAACTATTAATTTTGTTTAGTTTTGTCTATCTTGTTTAAACAATTATGGAACACTTAAAACAAAATTTTAGCATTAAAGATCTTGAACATCTTAGTGGAATAAAAGCCCACACAATCAGGATCTGGGAAAAGCGGTATAACATCCTTACTCCCGACCGAACCGACACGAATATTCGAAGCTATGATCTTAGCAGTCTTCAGAAGATCTTAAACGTTACATTCCTCAATGGACATGGCTATAAAATTTCCAGGATCGCTAAGCTTAGCAATGAGGAGGTAGGGAAAATGGTAAAAGAGGTTGCTGCCAGTTCAAGTGAGCAAAACAGGGCAATAAATTCTTTTAAAATTGCAATGATAAATTTTGACCAGGTTCTATTTAATAATACCTATGAAAAACTATTGGAATCCAAGAACTTCAGGGATATTTTCCATCACATTTTCCTTCCATTACTAGAAGAAATTGGGTTGCTTTGGCAAACAGATACCATTAATCCGGTACACGAACATTTCCTGGTAGGCTTGATAAAACAGAAATTATATCTTAATATTGCCCTTTTGGAAAATGGCAGCTCCTATGATAACGATGAATTGTTTGTGCTTTTTTTACCGGAAAATGAAATTCACGATCTCGGGATTTTATATCTCAATTATGAATTGAATTTACATAAAAAGAAAACTATATATTTAGGGCCAAGCATGCCAATGGCCGATATGAAATATCTATTAGAAATTCATCCAAACCCAAAATTTATCAGTTACCTTACCATTGCTCCTAAAGATCTTTCAGAATTCGTTGAGGAATTTGAAAGAGAACTGTGCTTTGATAAAAAACGTGAATTGAGTTTATTTGGTGCCAGGATTCAGGCTGCAGATCCAATAAACCAGAAAGAAAACATCCATATCTATAAATCTATTCCTGAATTCGCTAACCAATTAGCCTTATAATGAGTAAGGAAGTAAGTATCATTGGCTCTGGATTCGCATCCCTTTCAGCATCCTGTTATCTGGCCAGAGAAGGTTTTGATGTGACCATCTACGAAAAAAATAACAGCGTTGGAGGTAGGGCCAGGCAATTGAAAAAGGAAGGTTTTACTTTTGACATGGGACCTTCATGGTATTGGATGCCTGATGTTTTTGAACGCTTTTTTGCCGATTTTGATAAATCCCCTTCCGATTATTATCAGCTGGATAAACTAAATCCAGCTTACAAAGTTTTCTTCGGAAATGATGAAAACATCCTTATTGAAGATACGCTTGAAAAAATATATGCTGCATTTGAAAAGGAAGAGACCGGTAGTTCTATACAACTAAAGAAATTTATAGCTCAGGCCCAAAGCAATTATGAAATCGCCATCAAGGATTTGGTGTATCGTCCGGGAGTTTCTCCCTTGGAGCTTGTAACACCGGAAACCATCAAAAAGATAGGACAGTTTTTTAGTACAATTTCAAAAGATGTACGGAAAGAGTTCAAAAATAAAAAGCTGATCCAGTTGTTAGAATTCCCTGTTCTCTTCCTTGGAGCAAAACCCAGTGATACTCCTTCATTTTACAGTTTTATGAATTATGCCGACTTTGGACTTGGCACCTGGCATCCCAAAGGTGGTATGTATAAAGTCATTGAAGGAATGGAATCCCTCGCAAGATCGCTGGGGGTTAAGATTGAAACCAATTCGGCTGTTGAAAAGATCAACATATCTAATAAAATTGTATCTTCCATTACAATTGATGGAAAAGAAATTGCAACAGATTTAGTTGTAAGCGGTGCAGATTATCATCACAGTGAAACTTTGCTGGACCCTAAATATCGCCAATATTCAGAATCTTATTGGAACAAAAAGACCTTTGCCCCTTCTTCTCTTTTGTTTTATATAGGATTTGACAAAAAGTTGAAAAACATTCATCATCACAATTTATTCTTTGATGTTGATTTTGATGCACATGCAAAAGAAATATATGATGAACCAAAATGGCCTGAAGAGCCTTTATTTTATGCAAATTTCACTTCAGTAACCGATCCGGGATCGGCTCCTGAAAACTGTGAAAATGGATTTTTCCTTGTTCCAATTGCTCCGGGACTGGAGGACAATGAAAAACTTAGAGAGAACTATTTTGAGAAAATCATGGATAGGTTTGAAAAACTAACAAACCAGAAGGTTCGTGAACACATACTATTTAAAGAATCTTTTTGTGTAAATGATTTTATAAAAGATTACAACAGCTATAAAGGAAATGCTTATGGAATGGCAAACACACTTTTACAAACTGCATTTTTAAGACCTAAATTAAAGAGCAGTAAAGTAAAAGGACTATTTTTTACCGGTCAACTTACCGTGCCGGGACCAGGTGTGCCACCTTCATTAATATCCGGTAAGTTAGTATCAGGACTCATTCAAAAAGAATTATTATGAAATCCATTTTTGACACGGTTTCAAGGACCTGCAGCAAAGCAGTAACCAATGCCTACAGTACCTCATTTTCTTTAGCAACAAAAATGCTGGCACCTTCCATACGTCAGGATATTTACAACATCTACGGATTTGTTCGTTTTGCAGATGAAATTGTAGATTCCTTTCATGAGTATGATAAAGAGCTGCTTTTGGACGAATTTTCAGCCGATCTTTTCAAAGCGATCAAAATGAAGATAAGTCTTAACCCAATCCTCAATTCTTTTCAGGAAACGGTTCATAAATATGATATTGACCCCTCCCTCTATAATGCTTTTTTAAAAAGCATGAGATTAGATTTGCATAAATCCACCTATCTCACCCAGGAGGAATATAAAGAATACATTTACGGAAGTGCAGATGTGGTTGGCCTAATGTGCCTGAAGGTTTTTGTAAAGGGAAACCAAAAAAAGTATGATGAACTACGGGAATCTGCCATGAGTCTTGGTTCTGCATTTCAAAAAGTGAATTTCCTGAGGGACCTTAAAGCAGATTTTGAGGATTTAAGCCGAAGTTATTTTCCGGACACCAATTTGGATGCCCTGGATGAAGTAAGCAAACAGAAAATAATAGCAGAGATTGAAGCCGATTTTAAATCGGGATTATATGGGATATCCAAATTGCCTGCGGAAGCTAAATTTGGCGTTTATACCGCTTATATTTACTATAGTAAATTGCTAAACAAACTAAAAAAAGTACCTTCGCTGGAGATTAAAAACAAACGAATTAGTGTGCCAAATTATCAGAAAGCGGGACTGCTTGCTAAATCTTATATTTCGTACAGATTAAATATTTTATAATGGAAACACTGCTTTGGATCGTGGTTTTTGTAGCCACATTTTTGATGATGGAAGGGATGGCTTGGTTCACTCACAAATATGTTATGCATGGGTTCTTATGGAACCTCCATAGTGACCATCATAAAAAAGATCATAAACATTGGTGGGAACGCAACGACCTGTTTTTTGTATTTTATGCGGTGGTAAGTATAGGATTTTTTCTTCTTTGGAGACTCGAAGCAGTTTGGATTGCTTTACCAATTGGTTTGGGAATTCTTGCTTATGGAATTGCCTATTTCACGGTTCATGATATTTTTATCCACCAACGGTTCAAGATATTCAGAAATGCGAATAACAGGTATGCCAAGGGAGTTCGACGTGCACATAAAATGCATCATAAGCATCTTGGGAAAGATGAAGGAGAATGCTTCGGAATGCTTTGGGTTCCTTTGAAATATTTTAGAAAATAAAAAAACCACTATATGTGGAGCAGTAATTTTTATTATGTTATTGTAGGCGGCGGCTTGGCCGGCCTTCAGCTCGCATTGGAATTTAGCAGAGATTTATTTTTTAAAGGTAAATCCATTGCAATAATAGATCCTAACCTAAATAATCAGGGCGATAAGACCTGGTGTTTTTGGGAGAAGGGAGCCGGAAAATGGGATGATATTGTTACTAAAAACTGGGAAAAGGCAAAATTTATTTCTTCCACCACAAATAAGACCCTGGAGCTTTCACCTTATACGTATAAAATGATCCGTTCTGTTGATTTTTATACCAAAGTCAAGAAAGAACTGGAGGCAACTGGAGATTTTCATTTCATTGAAGATGAAATCACAACAATTGATCCCGTGAGAATGATAGCCGAAGGGCGAAAAAGAGGCTACACGGCTACGCATTTTTTTGATAGCAGAATTTCTTCAGAATACCTTGAAGATCCTAAATCTTCAAAAATATTTCAGCATTTTAAAGGATGGGTAATTGAAACCGAAAAACCTCAATTTGACAGGTCTGTATTCACTATGATGGACTATCGACTTAAATTCAAGGAAAGTACAAGTTTCACCTATGTTTTACCTCTTTCGGAAAATAAAGCCCTGGTAGAATTCACCTTTTTCACCCCCTTTTTAACCGAAGAGGCGGTTTATGATGAATACCTGAAAAATTATATTGAACATATTCTCAAGATCGAAAATTATAAGATCACAGAATCTGAAATGGGAGTTATCCCCATGACAGATTATCCATTTCACTCAGAAAGCATTCCCGAGATCACCAAAATTGGAACCGGAGGCTCCTGGGTTAAAGGCTCTACCGGATATTCTTTTAAGCATACAGAAAAAAAGGTGGCACAAATCATCGAGAATATTCACGCCGGGAAAGCACCTTCAAAAGATTTAATAAAAAATCGATTTGGCTGGTACGACGGAATTTTTCTGGATGTGCTTAAGGAAAACAATGATTTAGGGGAGGATATCTTCAGTAAATTTTACACCAAAAATACCCCCCAGGAAATATTTAAATACCTGGATGAAGAAACATCTCTTTCAGAAGAAATAAAAATTATGATTTCTCTTTTTCATCCAGTGTTTATAAAATCGTTTTTTAGGAAAACATTTTAAATTCTCATCCTATCGGGAAAAACCAATTAGGGATTTTTCATTGGATTCTTAGATGCGGCTATTTATTGTTTTAATGGTCTCCCGATAGCTACCCGGAAGCAATTCGTATATTTCATCGGTGTTGGTATCGTATTCCCTTTATGATCATTTCATACCGATTTTTTCATCCAGGAGCTCATCGATAGTTTTTCTTACATTATCACTGTTCCAATCTGCAGCTCCCACTTTCCTAATCACTATATTACCGGTTTTATCGATTAAAAAGGTGGTGGGAAGCGTATTTCCATTTAGTGGCGCCGGAGCTTCGCTAAGCGGCCGAAAAGCAGGTAAGGTGTAATTTTTTCTATACAAAAACCCACGAACTGTTTCATGGTCTTCAGAAGAGACAAACAGAAAATCAATTTTGTCCCCATAATCTTCATACAGCAACTGAAAGCTAGGCATTTCTGCAATACAGGGAGGGCACCAGGTAGCCCAAAAATTAACGAGGACCACTTTTCCTTCTAAATCCGAAAAATCCATTCGATCCTTATTATTCTTCTCTAAAGTCCAGTTATAATGTGCAATAGCAGTCCTATCCTCCTCCGATGTGACTGAAGGGCTAAAAGCAATCAGTTCATTGACGAATATTTGTATTGGTTTACGCGTTCCCGGGATTATCATCGCGAGGATTATTACAACAATAACTATGTTTAACCATTGATTTTTAAAGAGCTTCATTTTTTTACTATTAAATAGTAAAGAAACGTAAATTACCAACAGAGTGCAAGAAAGCCCCTGCTTTATCCTTCTTTCAAATTAAGTTTTTTGGTTATTGAAAGAAGTTCCTTTCTAAGAAATTCTATGGACTCCTCCATTGTTTTAATTTTCCCATTGGTACCATTTTGATGATGAGGCGCTAACACATTGCTTATTTTCCCCCGAACCATCATTATTTCCTTTATCTCATGTATTGAAAAGCTAAGTTCTTCGGTCGAATCTGGATTATCATTTTCAAAGATAAAGACATCCGGCTCATTAGTCTCTTTGAATCTTTTAATTAGCAAGGATTCCTTTGTCCCAATTATCACAAGAGAACCATCCAGGATTTGATCCCATTTATTTTGCTTCTGGGTTATTACAACATCTCCGGGAAATATTGTAGGAATCATACTTTCACCTTCGGCTTCAAAAAGACGATGTTCCAGTGTAGCATTAAAACCGGGAATCCTATACCATTCATAATCTTCTGTAGTAATTTCCTTCGACAAATTTTTAACATATCCTGCATGGGCCTTTATTTTAACGTAGGGCACAAACCCATTTAAAGGAGATATTCTTATTAGATGGTTATCTCCCTTTAGAATATAATCTGTGGTGACGTCGTAAAGTTCACTCAAACCAACCACATGTTCTGCAACAATACCATTTTGAGAGTTTTCTATTAAAGAATAAGCGGCCTGAGAGATGAAAAGATTTTCTGCCACGAACTGTTGTGAAAATTGTCTAGTTTTTCTTAACTGTTTAAGTCGGTTTCCTAAATCTATCCTGTTGAGCATAATAGAGTTTATAGATGGATGAATAGTATTATAAAGGTCGGACATATATTCAACGATTGTTTCTTTTATAATTGCAAATAGTAAAAGCCCCGGCATCAGTATAAACATAAGTTAACAAAATGTTAATAGCACGGTATTATTGTCAAAATAAGAGAATAATAACAAGTGGCAAAAGCAATATTTTAATAATTCATTTTTCTAGGTGGGAATTAATTCAACTCCGCAGGAGCCGCTTAGGTGATATGCTAGGGGAAGAAAAAGCTGGAATTTAGATGAAATCCGTTTTGAACGGGAAAACGTCTAGAAATGAAGCTGTATGGTAGGATTAAAATGAAAACCCCCGAAATTTGATTTCCGGGGGTTTTTAAATTAAAATAAAATTTAGCCTCTAAGCGACGTTTTGCTTTTTGATAAGGTTCAAGGCAGATCCATGTTTATACCATTCAATTTGAGGTTGGTTATAGGTATGGTTTGTTTTAATCACATCTTTACTACCATCTGCATGCAACACTTCTATGGTTAAAGGAGTATCTGGTGCAAAATTTTCAAGGTCAATAAAATTAAAAGTATCATCCTCCTGAATTAAATCGTAATCGTTTTCATTTTGGAAGGTTATCCCCAACATTCCCTGTTTTTTCAAGTTTGTTTCGTGGATACGAGCAAAAGATTTCACCAATACTACTCTCACACCCAAATGTCGAGGCTCCATGGCTGCATGCTCACGGGAAGAACCTTCCCCGTAGTTATGATCTCCTACAACTACCGTGGGGATTCCTGCTGCTTTATAAGCTCTCGCTACTGCCGGCACACCATCATATTCGCCATTAATTTGATTTTTAACGAAATTGGTTTTCTTATTGAAAGCGTTTATAGCACCAATAAGCATGTTATTGGAAATATTATCAAGGTGCCCACGGTATCTCAACCAAGGTCCAGCCATAGAAATATGATCTGTAGTACATTTTCCAAAGGCCTTAATAAGCAATCTTGCGCCCATTAGGTTATCACCTTTCCAGGCATCAAAAGGTTCCAATAACTGTAACCTTTCACTGTCTGCAGCTACCTTAACTTCCACATTTCCATTTTCAGAAGGAGCTACATACCCAGGGTCCTCAACGTCAAATCCTTTTGGAGGCAATTCAATTCCTGTTGGTTCATCCAACATTACTTCTTCTCCATCTTCGTTAAGCAATGTATCTCTGGTAGGATCAAAATCCAATCTTCCTGAAATTGCAATAGCAGCAACCATTTCCGGGGAACCTACAAAAGCGTGTGTGTTTGGATTTCCATCGGCACGTTTGGAAAAGTTTCTATTGAAGGAGTGGACGATCGTATTCTTTTCATCTCCTTTTCGGTCACTTCTATCCCATTGTCCAATACAAGGTCCACAGGCATTTGTGAAAATTGTAGCATCAAGTTCTTCAAATATTTTCAACAAACCATCACGCTCTGCTGTGAAACGAATCGTTTCTGAACCGGGATTGATACCGAAATCAGATTTTGCTTTTACTTTTTTATCTACCGCCTGTTTTGCGATAGAAGCTGCACGCGTAAGATCTTCATAAGATGAGTTGGTACAAGAACCTATCAGTCCCCAGTCTACATTTATTGGCCAGTCATTTTCTTTTGCTTTTACAGCCATTTCAGAAATTGGGGTTGCAAGATCGGGAGTGAAAGGTCCGTTTAAGTGAGGTTTTAATTCGGAAAGATTAACTTCTATCAATTCATCAAAATATTGCTCCGGATTTGCATATACTTCATCGTCACCTGTAAGATGCTCTCTTACTTTATTGGCGGCCTGTGCAACATCGGCTCTGTTTGTAGCATTCAGGTAACGTTCCATAGAATCGTCATATCCAAAGGTTGAAGTCGTTGCTCCTACTTCAGCCCCCATATTACAAATTGTTCCCTTTCCAGTACAGGACATAGAACGTGCACCTTCACCAAAATATTCTATAATTGCTCCGGTACCACCTTTTACGGTAAGAATTCCTGCAACTTTTAAGATCACATCCTTTGCAGATGTCCATCCGGAAAGTTTCCCTGTTAATTTCACCCCAATAAGTTTCGGGAATTTAAGCTCCCAGGCCATACCGGCCATAACATCCACAGCATCTGCACCACCTACTCCAATGGCTACCATTCCCAAGCCACCGGCGTTTACCGTATGAGAATCCGTTCCTATCATCATTCCGCCCGGAAATGCATAATTCTCCAAAACTACCTGGTGAATAATACCCGCGCCTGGCTTCCAGAATCCTATTCCATATTTATTTGATACAGACTCAAGGAAATCAAATACCTCAGAGCTGCTCTTATTGGCTGCCTGAAGATCTATTGCAGCGCCCATTTTTGCCTGAATAAGGTGATCACAATGTACTGTGGTTGGAACCGCTACGGTTTTCTTACCGGCCTGCATAAATTGCAATAAGGCCATTTGAGCAGTTGCATCCTGACAGGCAATCCTATCTGGTGCAAAATCTACATAATCTTTACCTCTTGTAAAGGCTTCTTTGGTTTCCCCATCCCATAAATGAGAGTAAAGTATTTTTTCTGAAAGGGTTAAAGGTTTTCCAACAATTTCGCGGGCTTTATTAACTCGGTCGGCCATTTGGCTATAGACCTTTTTAATCATATCAATATCGTATGCCATATTTATAAGGGTTTTTTTGTTCTAAAAAAGTCTTGCAAAATTACGAATTTCGATCCGAAATTAAAAATCAGAACCATATTTCAGTATTTTGTAACAATAATTTAAGATTATTTAATTTTGGCTATAGAATATTTGGCGAAAATCAAAATAACCTCTTTATTTTTAGAATTTGATAAAAGGAAGGTGTTTTTCTATTTATTTTTAGAACCGGATTCCTGTAATTTTTTTAAGGATTTCTTCTGAAATAAATAGAAAACAGGGGCCAGAAAAGGTAGCAGAAACATGGAAGCTACCAGAAATATTTTGCGATAAATCCTGGATTTGATAATATCAATAAGGATGAGAAGCCAAAATAGAACTATTGCTAAAACAACAAACCAGTAAAAGATTTCGTTTATAGCGGTTTCTATTTCTTTTGCTTGAAGCAATAAGGCGGAAATCCAAAGAAGGAAAAATATAACTGAAGCAACTATCTTATATTGAAGTAATTTTTTAATCATACTTCAAGATAGAAGATTTTAAGTTTTAAAACAACTTCCTGATGATATCTTCTTCGGAAATGCCTTCTGCTTCTGCTTTATAATTTTTGATGATCCTGTGCCGAAGAATTCCAATAGCTACAGCCTGGATATTTTCAATATCGGGGGAGAATTTACCATTTATTATAGCGTGTGCTTTTGCAGCCAAAACAAGATTTTGTGAAGCTCTTGGACCAGCCCCCCAATCTACATAGTTTTTGATGATCTCCGGAGCAGTAGCGCCCTGAGGCCTGGTTTTCCCCACCAGATTGACAGCGTATTCCACCACGTTATCTGGAACCGGAACCCGGCGTATCAATTGCTGGATCTCAATAATATCATTTGCAGTGAACATTGGATTCACCTTTACATCAAAACCAGAAGTTGTTTTCTTCACAACATCCACTTCTTCCTCAAAAGAGGGATAATCTAAATGAATGGCGAACATGAATCTGTCCAGTTGTGCTTCCGGCAAGGGATAGGTTCCCTCCTGTTCAATAGGATTTTGAGTTGCCAGCACAAAATAAGGCTGGCTTAATTTATAGTGATTTCCTGCAACAGTTACCGCCCGTTCCTGCATAGCTTCCAGCATTGCTGCCTGGGTTTTTGGAGGAGTACGATTGATCTCATCTGCAAGGATGATATTTGCAAAAACCGGCCCTTTAATAAACTTAAAGTGCCGGTTTTCATCTAAAATTTCAGATCCTAATATATCGCTCGGCATTAAATCCGGAGTGAATTGAATTCTTTTAAAATCAAGCCCTAACGCCTGTGCAATAGTATTTACCATCAAGGTTTTTGCCAAGCCTGGCACACCTATTAACAATGCGTGACCGCCGGAATAGATAGAAAGTAAAATTTGATTCACCACTTCCTCCTGTCCAACAATTACTTTAGCAATTTCCTGCTTAAGCTGTTTGTGCTTTTCAACCAGAGATCCTACCGCGGCTACATCAGACATTGTAATTAATTTTTCAACCAGTTACTACTATATTCACAATTACGGAATTTTCCGTTAATTTTTATATAGGTATCTGCAATTTTTTCATCCATCCAATCTGCGATGACATTCAATTGTTTTTGCCTTAATGCCAGATCTTTAATTTTCATGTAATCCTGTGCGAAATTGGCTTTATGCTCTGGGTAGCGTTTATTAACAGTTATCAATTTGAAAAAAGATCTCCCCGTTCTATCCTGATCAGAAAGTATTAGTGAAACTTCTCCTTCTTCTAAATTAACAACCTGATCATAAATTTCGGGATCTATTTTGGTTAATTCAAACCTCGTGTCCCCAGTAGTTGGATTAATAAGTTTCCCTTTGTTCGTAGCGGTTTGTTCTTCATCTGAAAAATTTTCAGCTGCTTTTTCAAAGGTGATCTCTTTATTTACAATTTGAAATCTTATACTGTCAATTTCCTTTTTAGCATTTTCTACTGTAGAACTTGTTACATCCGGGATCAACAGGATATGTCTTATTTCCAGATTTTGTCCAACAACACGTTCCACTTTAATAATATGGTACCCAAACATGGATGCAAAAGGCTCACTTACTTCGCCTTCCTGCAAACTAAATGCGGTATCTTTAAATTCTTTATCCAGACCATCTTTACGTGTAATTACCATTTTGCCACCATCAGAAGCAGATCCGGGATCTTGTGAATACAGCACGGCTTTTGTAGAAAAACTAGCTCCATTTTCAACAACATCATCCCGAAAATCATTCAGGCGGTCTATAACTTTTTGCTTCTCACTTTGAGGGATCTCAGGTTTAATAACTATTTGAGCTATTTCTACCTCGTCGCCAAAAAACGGGCGTTCTTCTTCCGGGATTTCCTCAAAATAAGCTCTTACTTCATCCGGAGTAATTTCTACATCTTCAACGATTTTTTGTTGCATTCTTGATGACAATTCACGTTGCTTATTGATATCAAATAATTCCTTTCTAAAATCATCTTCAGTATCTCTTTTATAAAAATTCAATACCTTTTCCATAGAACCAATTTGCCCTACCATTTGGGATATCTGCTGGTCTACCATATTTCCTATCTCAGCATCGGCAACAATAATACTATCCTGAATGGCATGGTGTGCATAAAGTTTATTTTCCAATAAACTTCCGGCTAACTGGCAGTCGTTAACATCGGCAGTAGAAACCCCCTGGCTTTTTAGATCTTTATACATAAGCTCTATATCGCTGTCCAAAACCACATATCCTCCAACAACGGCTGCGATCCCATCCACTTTTACCCGCTCCCCACTTCCGGGAATAACTTTAACTTCTGCTATTTCAGATTTAGGTTTTATGGCCGTACTATCTGTTACAATAACCTCCTGGGCAAATCCAGAATTTCCCAGACCAAATACTATAAATAAAACAGCAATGCTGTTAATTATAAATTTCAAATTGTTTGTTTTCAATTGCATCTCTTGTTATATCTTTTTCTAATTCTTTAACCAAATCGGCTTTTCGCCTGTTAAGGATTATCTGCTTGATCGTGGAAGTTGCATATTCCAGAGGAGCCTGATCATTTCTTAACAAAACATCGTTTACATACACCAAATATACTTCTAATGAATCTTCGAGCTCAAGAAAATTGGATTTTTTTAATAATTGGGATTTGTTCCCATCGTTTAAAGGTCCAATTCTTTCATAAACCGAACGGGTACTTACCCAAACAGAATCATTAAAGGAATACCCTTTAAACTGAAGTGCTATTCTATCCAGATCTTCTTTATCCTTATCATTAAACCGGACAAACTTCTTCTTCATTTCCTGAAAATCCAGGCTGTTCTTATCGAGATTGATAAATCTCAATTTCACCAAATCCTCATTCAACCTAAAATTTTCCAGATGTTCCTGATAATAACTTTCGATTTCATCCAGATTAAATGCGGTATCCAGTTGCTTTGCTACCAAAGCATCTGCATAGGCTTTTGTGTATAGCTCGTTTTTATAATTCTTAACAAGTTCATCAAACTCCTGTTGTTGAGTCTGGCTTAAATTAAACTTTGCCTTATCTATCAATAATTGCTGCGTAGCCCAGCGCGTAATAAAATTGGAAACTATCAGGGTGCTATCTTCCGGAGAGATATCTTCACTTATCAATGCCTGAATATCTTCTTTATAAAGATAACTGTCATTTACCCTCGCCAATATCTCACGTTCCTCTGATTCTTTAAAGTAATCGCAACCTGAAAAAAATAAAGGTAGAAACAGTAGTATTATAAATTTATAGTTCCCCATTAAATCGATAAAATTAAAATTATTAGCCTAATGCTTGTAAAAACCAAAACAGCTAATAGTGCGGCAAAAATAAGAATTCTGGAACCTTCCACAAGGTATAAGCTTAAACGATTTCAAATTAAAGAAATTATAATAAAATCTTAAATTACTTAACTATATTAGTTCCTAGCAAAAATAGAACCATTATGAAGTACAGTCAGGAAATTATTATCCGGCTTCCCAGGGAAGAAGTAATAAGCAAAATGGAAAAACCAGAAAACTTCAAATTTTGGCAAAAAGGCTTTATTTCCTATAAACACGTTACAGGAACCCCAGGGAAGGAGGGATCCCGCAGTAAACTGATTTATATCATGAATGGGCGGGAAATTGAAATGATTGAAACCATTATCAAAAGCAATCTTCCAAAAGAACTTCATACCACCTACGAAACCAAAGGGCTTTATAATATTCAGAAAAATTATTTCGAAGAGGAGTCCGGCACTTCAACCCGTTGGGTCTCCTATAGTGAATTCCAGTTTTCGGGTTTTATGAAATTGATAGGAAAATTAATGCCCGGAACTTTTAAAAAGCAATCCCTTCAATTCATGAAAGATTTTAAAGCTTTTGCTGAAGAAGGGAAAAGCGTAAAGAACAATTAAAAAATGGAAAGACAAATAAAACTGATTTGGGACTTTAGAGGGCCAGATTCAAATAAAACCGCTGAACATCACGAAATTCATTTAAAGGATTTTATAAAAACTGAAGCATTGGATATGCTCAACATCACAGGTGTAGAGCGAATTTCAGACATACATTCTTTAGCTTTTTGGGTGGTCCCGGAAAGTGATATGAAAAAATTTAGAGACATTTTAAAACCTCATCGAGCCACTGTATATACTTAAAATTTATTTTTTTGGTGAAAAATTTCCTGTTTATTTAATTTGCTCCTATATATTTGCTGAAAATCAAACAAACATGAAAAATATAATTTTAGTTCTTGTAATCCTTATTACAGGAACTTCTCTACAAGCACAAACAAAGGTAGGCACTATAGATGCCGATTTCATCCTACAACAAATGCCTGAAATGGTGAAGGTTGAAGAAGGAATGAAGACTTACAATACAGAGCTTCAGGAGAATTTGCAATCCACAGTAAAGCAATATGAAGAATTGATTGCTGCTTACCAAACCAACGCTGATACTTTTAATGAGGAAGAAAAACAAAGCAAAGAAGATGAAATTATAACGCTGGAAAATGAAATTAAAAATTTCAGACAGAAAGCTTCAGTTCTTATGCAAATGAGAAATAATGAACTTACCCAGCCGCTCTACTTGAAAATTGATGAGGCTATGAAAGCTATCATAACGGAGCAAGCTTATACTCAAATTTTAAACACCAGTGCAAACGGACTTGCGTATGCCGATGAAAAATATGATATTACCGATGCGGTGATTAAAAAATTAGGTATTACCGTAAAAGAATAACTACCTATAAAATGGAAAAGCCGGTAAAGAAATTTCTTTACCGGCTTTTCCATTTTATGCTGTTTCCTAAAATTTTATCTGCTGTAATTTGGTGATTCGTTGGTTATCGTCACATCATGCGGATGGCTTTCATGAATTCCGGAAGAGGTGATTTTTATAAATTTACCCTTTTCCTGAAGTGTTGCGATGTCCTTTGCCCCGCAATATCCCATACCGGCTCTTAATCCGCCAACAAACTGAAAGATGCTTTCTTCCAGATCACCTTTGTAAGGCACCCTCCCAACAATTCCTTCGGGAACCAATTTCCGGATATCATCTTCTACATCCTGAAAATACCTGTCTTTAGAACCTTGTTTCATAGCCTCCACAGATCCCATACCCCTATACGATTTGAATTTTCTTCCTTCAAAAATTATAGTTTCACCGGGAGATTCCTTAGTCCCGGCAAGAAGGGATCCCAGCATCACACAATCTGCTCCCGCAGCGATGGCTTTTGGAATATCTCCTGTGTAACGAATTCCCCCATCGGCAATTACAGGAACGCCGCTGCCTTTTATTGCTGCTGCAACTTCTAATACTGCAGAGAACTGAGGAAAACCTACCCCTGCAACAACCCGGGTGGTACAAATTGAACCCGGTCCTATCCCTACTTTTACAGCATCTGCTCCTGCATCTACCAAATATTTGGCAGCTTCTCCGGTAGCAATATTTCCCACAATCACATCAAGATCCGGGAACTTTGATTTTATCTTTTTTAACACCTCTACCACTCCTTTGGTATGGCCGTGTGCTGTATCAATTATTACGGCATCTACACCCGCATTTACAAGCGCCGATGCACGCTCAACAATATCGGCAGTAACTCCCAGCGCTGCAGCTACACGTAATCTTCCGTAAGAATCTTTATTGGCTACGGGCTTTTGGGTAAGTTTGGTAATATCCCTAAAAGTTATTAATCCTACGAGTATCTCTTCAGAATTTACTACCGGAAGTTTTTCAATTTTATATTGCTGAAGAATCCCTTCTGCATCTTCAAGAGAAGTACCCTCAGAAACCGTTACCAGATTTTTGGAAGTCATGACTTCAGATATGGGCCTATTGCTCTCTTTTTCAAAACGCAAATCCCTGTTGGTAACTATTCCAAGGAGTTTCCCTTCTTTATCAATAATGGGAATTCCTCCAATACTGTGCTCCTTCATACTGCTTTTGGCATCTTGTACAGTAGCAGTAATTGGCAGTGTTACCGGATCTATGATCATTCCGCTTTCTGCACGTTTTACCTTTCGCACTTTCAAAGCCTGCTCTTCAATAGACATGTTTTTATGTAGAACACCAATTCCACCTTCCCGCGCCATGGCGATCGCCATTTTACTCTCGGTCACTGTATCCATAGCTGCGGATACAATTGGAACATTAATAGGAATATTTCTTGTGAATTTGGAGCGAATACTTACATCCCTGGGCAATATTTCAGAATAAGCAGGAACCAATAATACGTCATCGTATGTTAGTGCTTCCCCTAAAATTTTGGATTCATGTGCAATCATAGCAATTAAAGATTTAATTGCGTGCAAATATACAATTTTTAATGCAATTGTGGAATTTACTTTTCAATTAGATTAATCTGATTAGCTATTGAACTCCAACACATCTTTTGAATTGAAACCTATCTTAATCAAATCGGCTACATTCCTGTCTTTTGTGAGTACCGAAATTTTTTGCCCGCTGTCCAGCTTCAACAACAATTGGGTATCATGGCCTAAAAAAGTTCGTTTTATCACCTGGGCATGGGTAACATGTTCACATTCTTCATTATTAATGGCGAAATTCTCATTTCGTATGGCGTGAGAACATTCAGGATTAAGCGGACATTTAAAAGCTGACTGAAGTTCATGACTTAGCTGAATTGTATTTCCAAACAACGAAGCCACATAAATGGAATTTGGTTTTGTATATAAATTTGCCGCCTCATCCTTCTGAATTAATTCACCACGCTGGAGAATTAATATCTCATCTGCAACAGCTAATGCATCCTGAGTATCATGAGTGACGAAAATAGCAGTAACCCCGGTTGCTTTAACAATTTCGAAGATCTCATTCCGAAGCTGCATCCTCAACATCGCATCCAGGTTACTAAAGGGTTCATCTAATATAAGTAAAGCGGGATTTGGTGCCAGCGCTCTTGCCAATGCAACTCTTTGCTGCTGCCCTCCGGAAAGCTGATGCGGATAGCGATCCTTCATCCCTCCCAAGCCAACAAGATTTAGGACTTCCTGGGCCCGTTGGTTTTTATTTTTTTCCTTTGAAATTCCGTAAAGAACATTTTTAAACAACGTCATATGAGGAAAGAGTGCATAATCCTGAAATACCAGGCCTACTTTACGCTTTTCCGGTGGGACGAAATTATTCAGGGAAGAGACCACTTCCCCATTAAGCCGAATAACCCCCGCATCGGGTGTCTCCAATCCTGCGATAAGCCGAACTAAGGTCGTTTTACCGCTTCCGCTTTCTCCAACCAAAGCACAAACGTCTCCTTCCTTAAGATGAAAAGAAACATTCTTCAGGGCAAAACTTTTTCCTTTGTCAAAGCTTTTTGAAAGCGATTCGATATCGAGCATAACCAACTATTATTTTATAAGTAATCTATTCAAAAATATGACAGGAAGCATCACGGTAACTATAATGAATAAGGACGGGATAGCAGCTTCCATAACCATTTCGTCGCTGGCGTACTCATATGCTTTCACCGCGAGCGTATTCACATGAAAAGGTTTGAGTATTAATGTTAAAGGTAATTCTTTTAAAACATCGATAAAAACAAGTATAAAAGCACTTGCAATTCCCGTTCTTATAAGCGGAAATTCTATTTTAAAAAAGGTACGAAGATTTCCTACTCCCAGCATATTGGAGGAATCGGGAATGGCATTGCTCACCTTAAGCGCCGTAGATTCTATTGGGTTGTAAGCCACCGCAAGAAACCGCACAACATACGCATAGATAAGGGCCACAAGCGTACCTGTAAGGATGAGTCCCAAATCAACATTGAATAGATAATCCATTACATCAATAAGCCATCTATCGATAAAAATCGTTGGAATCATTATTCCTATTGCAACCACAGCTCCCGGAATTGCATATCCCAGAACACCTAGTTTGGCTATATTTTTAACGAATCCAAGTCGGCTCCATTTGGAGAAAAATATTAAAATTACAGCAATAATCACAGATACAAATGCGGTTAAAAGCGCGATTCCAAAACTTTGAACCGATATCGTAAGAAAAGAAAGGTTAAAAACATTTTCATAGGTAAGTGTGGCCCAATAGATCAATTGGGCTACAGGAAGTAAAAATCCCAGTACAACGGGCAGTAAAACTGCTAAAAAAATGATAAGTTGATTTTTTGGACTCACCTTTTTCCTGTAAATGCGCATATTGTTATCCCGGTTGCTGTTGAAGCGCAATTTTCTACGCTGAAATTTTTCCAGAAGGATTAAAGTGAAAACTATCACTATTAAAAGGGCTGAGAGATAAACGGCGGTTTCCGGTTCTTCCAGTGAAAACCAGGATCTAAAAATCCCTGTGGTAAAAGTATTCACCCCAAAATATTTTGCTGCACCATAATCATTTAAAACTTCCATCAATACCAGGATGAGCCCGGCTACAATTGCAGGCCTGGCCATTGGGAGCATTAATTTAAAGAATGTTTTTACCGGCCCCACGCCAAGCATTTCTGATGCTTCCATAAGACTGTTGGCCTGGTTTAAAAAGAAAGCTCTTGAACTAACATATACATAAGGGAAAAGGGATATTCCTAGGACAAAGGCTAAACCACTTTTGTTCATAATGTCAAACCGAACAAATTCCAGTCCTACAGCTTCCAGAATTAATTGAAGTGTCCCTCCATAATCAAAGATACCGGCATAGGCATAGGCCACAATATACCCCGGAATAGCAAGGGGCAAAATAAGCAACCATTCCATTTGTTTTCTTAGAGGAAACTCATATCTAGCCACAAGCCAGGCTGTTGAAACCCCAAAAAGCAATACAATTGCCCCACAGGCAAAAATAAGAAACAGAGAATTCCCAAGGTAATCCAGAAGCAGGTTGTCCACAATATGGCTCCAGGTCTCTCCAGGACCCGAGAAAAGTTTAACGCCTATGGAAACTATAGGCAAAACAATTAAAAACAGAATAAGCAAAGTGAATATGGCCCACTTATTACTATCCCGCTTTAATCGTTTTAATCTATATTTAAAGGAAAAAATATTTTTACTTCCAGCCTGCTTCATCAAAAGTCAATACCGCTTTTTTGTTGAACTCGCCAAGCTTGGAGAGCGTTAAAGAATCTTCTTTAAATTCACCCCATTGCTGCAAAAGCGGTGCGGGTTTTACAATAGGATTTACCGGATATTCATAATTTGAATTGGCAAAAACTTCCTGTGCCTCCTTGGAAATAAGGAATTCTATAAATTTAATCGCATTTTCTTTATTTGGTGCATAGCGCGCAACTCCCGCTCCACTTACATTGATATGAGCCCCACGACCCTCCTGATTTGGAAAAAATATTCCAACAGCTTCTGCAGCCTTAACTTCTTCCGGATTAGTTGAATTTAGCATATTCCCAATATAGTACGTATTTACGACGGCAATATCTCCCTCCCCTCCAACTACGGCTTTTACCTGATCACGATCATTTCCTTTTGGGCTTCGGGCCATATTTTTAACCATGGCCTCTGTCCACTTCGTGGCCTCCTTCTCACCATTATGTACGATAAGAGAAGCCAGAAGAGATTGATTGTAAATATTCTCTGAAGAACGTATAAGTATCTTTCCTTTCCATTTATCGCTTGCAAGATCCTCGTAGGTTGAGAGATCGGTGCTGTCTACTCTTTCCTTTGAATATGCTATTATCCGCGCTCTTTTTGTTAAGCCAAACCAATAGTTCTCAGAATCTTTCAGGTGAGGTGCAATTATTCGGTTTAAAACATCAGACTCAATAGGTTGCAATAAATTTTGATCCTTTGCCCGGGTTAGCCTTCCAGCGTCCACAGTTATCAATACATCTGCAGGGGATTGCGCTCCTTCAATAGTCATTTTTTGAATCAGTTCATCTGCACTGGCATTAATTACATTAACTTTTATACGAGTGGTTTCTTCAAATTGTTTGAATAACAATTGATCTGCAGCATAATGCCTGTGAGTGTATACATTCACTACATTTTCTTCACTTTCTGAAGATGATCCGTTTTTATTTGTGTCATTTTTACAGGCACTAAATGCTACAAGTGCAATTAAAAATATAAGTTTCTTCATTTTCTTACTTTTTTTAGAAAAGCAAATATAACTATTTAGAATAGGTTTAAATTAAAAAACGCCAAATAATGAGCGATAAAATTTAATATTTACCTGATTATTTCAATGTGATAAAAAAAGAAATAAGATGCTTAAACCCAATAGCATTCAACAAAACTTAAATTCTAACTGTAAAGGATTAATAATGAAATAGTTTCATTTTTTTATTTAAATTAAGTCTAAATAAGCTTGCCTGAAACATAAAAGCGATTTACTTTTGCGTCGTTATCTAAAATCAATCTAAATTAAAAACCTTAATTAAATAAAGATGAGACGATGTTTATTCGTTGCCATTTTAGGGATGGCATCAATTACTTTTCAGGCACAAGAACAAAAAGTTAAAAAATCTAAAGATTCTGTAGAAACCTTAAATGAGGTAATTATTTCAGCAAAAGTTCTTCTAGGAAGTAAATTTGAAGTAGAAAATCGAACCGGTTCTGCATATTACCTTTCTTCGGAAGAACTAAAAGAACACCGGTATACAAATATAAATCGCGTCCTGGGCCAGGTTCCCGGGGTGAATTTTTATGAAGAGGATGGGTTTGGACTACGCCCCAACATTAGTTTAAGAGGGACATCTCCTGAACGCAGTTCGAAAATCACCTTGATGGAAGACGGGGTTTTAATCGCGCCGGCACCATATAGCGCTCCAGCGGCCTATTATTTCCCTTCGGTAGCCAGAATGGAGGCCGTAGAGATTTTAAAGGGAAGCAGCCAGATTCAATATGGCCCTAATACCACAGGAGGAGCTATCAATTTTATTTCCTCCCAAATCCCTACGGATTTCTCCGGCTCTTTGTTTGCTAATTATGGAAGTTTTAATACCTCTAACCTGCACGCAAAAGCCGGGAATTCGCATAAAAATATAGGGTATCTTGTAGAATATCAAAATTATCGATCTGATGGGTTTAAGGACCTGGATTCCGGCGGGGATACTGGATTTAATAAAGACGATATCGTTGCAAAATTTAGGGTAAATACAAATCCTGATGCTAAGGTTGGACAAGCCCTTGATTTGAAATTTCAATATTCAGATGAAACCTCTGATGAAACTTATTTGGGTTTAACCGAAAATGATTTCAATGAAAACCCCTTCAGAAGGTATTCTGGTTCACAAAAAGATCAAATGAATGCAGATCACCTTCAACTTATGGCTACTCATACCCTGAGTTTTAGTGATTATTTCAGAATAACCACAACCGGATATCTCAATGAATTTAGCCGAAACTGGTATAAATTAAACGATGTTGTTTCTGCAGAAGGAAAGGTGGGCATTTCCAACCTTCTTGATAATCCATCAAACTTCCCGGATGCCTTTGCCATAGTTACCGGGAGAATCAATTCTGGAGCAAATGCTTTGATTTTAAAAAATAACAACAGGGAATACGTTTCTAAAGGTGTACAAACCAAATTAGACTACCACTGGACTACCGGAAATGTATTTCATGATATTGAAGTTGGTTTGAGATATCATTATGATGAGGAAGACCGTTTCCAGTGGGTAGATGCTTACAATATCAACAATGGAATTATGAATTTAACCACTGCTGGAACACCAGGAACAGATGCCAACAGGATAAGCAATGCTAAAGCCCTTGCTACTTTTGCTATGTATAGAATCAAATTTAATAACTGGACGTTCACTCCGGGAATCCGCTATGAAAATATCACTTTAGCCCAGGAAGATTTTGGGAAAAATGATGTGACCCGTTCGGGAACAGATTTAAAAACCAAAGAGAATAAAGTGGATATATTTATCCCTGGCGTAGGATTCAACTACAAGTTTGACAACAGAGTATCTTTATTTGGAGGGGTTCATAAAGGTTTTTCCCCACCGGGAAACAGCACGGGCGAAGATCCTGAAGAGAGTATAAATTATGAACTTGGTTCCAGATTTAATGTGGCCGGTTTACAAGGAGAACTGGTAGGTTTTTATAATGATTACAGCAACCTTTTGGGAAGTGACCTGGCAGCAACCGGCGGAACAGGGACTTTGGAACAGTTCAACGCAGGAGAAGTAGAGGTTAAAGGAATTGAATTTCTTTTGAATTACGATCTTTTGGAAAGAAGAAGCAGTCAATTTAGATTACCACTGAATATCTCCTACACTTATACGAATACAGAGTTCCAAAACAGCTTTGCAAGTGGCGAGGGGATTTGGGGAGAAATTAATGCAGGGGATGAAATGCCCTATATCCCAAATCATCAGTTCAATGTTGGAATTGGATTGGAGCATTCTAAATTTAGTGTGAATTTAAACGGAAGATATATGGGAGAATTTAGAACTATGGCCGGAAGCGGTGACATCTCTAATAACGAGCGTGTGGATTCCAATTTCATCATAGATGTTGCAGCAAATTATCATCTTACCTCCTACTTAAGCTTTACCGGAAATGTTATAAATGCCCTGGATAATGAATATGCAGTAGCAAGAGTACCATCTGGATTAAGACCCGGTCATCCTTTTGGAGCCTATCTTGGATTGAATTTTCAATTTTAGACATTCACTAAAAGAGAACTAATAAAGCCAAAAAAGCCACGGATTTACTATTAAATCTGTGGCTTTTTTGGCTTTATTTCTATTGAAGTATTAGTTCGTTTTTAGAGGTTTGAATTAATGGTAGGCTCCAAATATTTTTGTAGCCTCGTTGTAAGAGGATTCAAAACTGGTCATTTTAATATTGGTTTCTGCTTTCCTTGAAGTGAAATAAGAAATCATTTTTTCGGTTGGCATGTTTCCTGTCAATTCATCTTTTGCCATAGGACAGCCGCCAAATCCCTGTATTGCCCCATCATATCTCCGGCAGCCAGCTTTATAAGCAGCATCTATTTTCTCATACCAGGTGGTTGGTGTAGTATGCAAATGAGCACCAAATTCTATTTCAGGATATTTTGGGATCAAATTTGAAAAAAGATACTGAATTACCTCCGGAGATGAACTTCCTATGGTATCTGAAAGCGATAAGATCTTCACTCCCATTCCGGATAATTTTTCTGTCCATTCTCCAACTATCTCAACACTCCAGGGATCTCCATAAGGATTTCCAAATCCCATGGAAAGATAGGCTACTACTTCTTTATCGGTAGCATTTGCAATTTCAAGGATCTCCCGGAGCGTTTCAACAGATTCTGCTATTGTTTTATGAGTGTTCCGCATCTGAAAATTTTCAGAAATAGAAAATGGATAACCCAAATACTGAATTTCTGGGTGCTTTGCAGCATCCTGAGCTCCTCGTGTATTTGCTACAATGGCTAAAAGTTTACTTTGAGTAGCTGAAAGATCCAGGCCTGCCAACACCTCTGCTGTGTCTGCCATTTGTGGAATCGCCTTAGGGGAAACAAAACTGCCAAAATCTATGGTATCAAAGCCACATCTTAAAATAGCCTGGATAAATTGTATTTTCTTTTGGGTAGGAATAAAAGTTTTGATGCCTTGCATGGCATCTCTGGGGCATTCTATAAGCTTGATCTTATCCATAGCCCCAAAGATAGTAAAAGCCCCCTAACCCCCAAAGGTGGAAGGAAAGCTCTCTTTTCAATAAAAATTCTGAAGAAAATACCATTTCATTTAACTTAATGAAACAATATAAATGTTGCAATTCCTATAAAAACCGCTATTTGTAGCCATTTTAAAACAAGACCTGAGTGCTGATGTTTTTTAAGATAAGTGGAAATCTTTCCGGCGAGCAAGGCTACACTTCCAAAAATAAAAATGGTTAAAAGCATAAAAATAGCACCCAGCATATAAAATTGAATTACCGTGTTCCCGTTTGGCTCCCAAAGAAAACCGGGAAAAAAAGCGAGGAAAAATATAGTTACTTTAGGATTAAGCACATTCATTACAAAACCTTGCTTAAAAAGGGAAAGCAGGGATTTCGATTTTATTCCTTCTGCAGAATACGCGATTTTAGGATCACTTCTAAAAACCTTCCAGGCGAGATAAAATAGATAAATAGAACCAAAAAGTTTAATAATGAAAAAGAGTGTTTCAGAATTTTTAATTATTGCCGACACCCCAAAAGCCACGAGACTGGTGTGAATTATTAAACCGGTAGCCAAACCCAGTGCGGTAATCAATCCGTGCTTTTTCCCATTGGCAATTCCCTGTACCATCACGTAGATAATATCGGGTCCGGGAGAAATTGTTAGTAAAATTGAAGCGGTTAAAAAGGGAAATAGTTGTTCCAGCATTCAGGCGATGATTTGGATTGAAGCATGATCAAATGTTTGATATTTGGTTCTGATTTATTTCTTTTGCTCCAGGATCTTTTTATTGATTTCCTTTATCAAACCAGGTCCTTCATAAATAAAACCGGTATATAGCTGGACGAGACTTGCGCCAGCATTTAGTTTCTCCAAGGCATCTTCAGCCGAATGTATCCCTCCTACCCCAATAATAGGAAAGGCTTTATCGCTTTTTTCTGAAAGGAATTTGATCACTTCCGTAGAACGGTTTTTTAAAGGTTTACCGCTTAGTCCGCCTATTTCATTTTGGTTATCAGACTTCAACCCTTCTCTGGAAATAGTAGTATTTGTGGCGATTACCCCAGCAATACCTGTTTCCTTAATGATATCAATGATATCGAGCAGTTGGGAATCGCTAAGATCGGGTGCAATTTTAAGCAGAATTGGCTTCTGAACTTTCATCTGCATATTTCTACTTTGAAGGGTATTTAAAAGATCTGTGAGGGGTTTTTTATCCTGAAGTTCTCTCAAATTAGGGGTATTTGGGGAGCTCACATTTACCACAAAATAATCTACAAATTCAAATAAGGCATTGAAACAGATGAGATAGTCGTTTACCGCTTCCTCATTGGGCGTGATCTTATTTTTCCCGATGTTCCCACCTATCAATACATTTTTATTGAATCGAAGCCTTGCAACAGCTGCTTCTACTCCTTCATTATTGAAACCCATCCGGTTGATAATTGCTTCGTCTTCCTTTAATCGGAACAATCTTTTCTTTTCATTTCCGGGTTGTGGCTTTGGGGTAACGGTCCCAATTTCCACAAATCCAAATCCTAATTGATCCAGTTCCTTATAAAGTTTAGCATCCTTATCAAATCCAGCAGCCAGGCCTACGGGATTTTTAAATTTTAAACCGAAAACTTCTCGTTCAAGCCGCCGGTCTTCAATATGAAATTGCTTTTTTATCAACCAGGAAAGGCCTGGGATTTTAAAAAGATTTCTTAAAAGATCGAAGGTGAAATAATGAATTTGTTCGGGATCAAATTTAAAGAATAAGGGCCTGATTAAAGATTTATACATATAACCTGAATTTCTACAAAAATAGATTAATTTGGGGAATGCGATTCTTTTAAACCTATAGATTCAATTAAATAGGCAAAAAAAAAGCAGTCCGAAGACTGCCCTTTTTAGAGATCATTATTTTTATTATTTCAGTGTAAAACTAACCCTTGCAAATAAGAATCTTCCTCCAATTCCAAACTGCTGTGCTCTACGAGACCAATCAAACCTTCCATCACTTCGGTTATTTTGATTCCCTGGCTCATTAGGCTGTAAATCCTGAGCGGCTCTATCTGGATATATATCAAATATATTATTTGCTCCTATTGTTAAAGTTAAAGCCTCGGTAGCTTTGTAGCCTAAAGATAGATCGGTTACCACTTTAGAACTAAAAACCTGCTGATTGGCTATTATATTGCTGGCTTCTGTTACCTCTCCAAAATACACGTTTCTCAAAAAGACGTTGAATTTATTTAAAGTTAAACTATTAGATAAATTGACTTTTGTTCGTGGTACGGCTTCTTCTAAATAAACCCGACTGTCTTCAGGAAAATAGGTATCTACCAATCCCGCCCTTTCCAATTCTGGAGATGCTTTAATATCACCTACCTTTTTGGTTTTTGATAAGGTGGCCGCAAGATCAGATTTTAACCGCACATTGTTTCCAAAGATCGCGCTGTGAGTAAGTACCATATCCAAACCTTTAGATTCTGTATCTATGGCATTAGAAAAGAAAGATGCAGCTGTAGCATTAGCCTGTCGCAAAAGGTTATCTAGTTCTGTTCCGGTACCCGGTCCTCTAAATTGTCCCGTATATACTATCCTGTCATCAATGGCTACAAAATAACCATCTACTGTTAAGGAGAGGTTTGCATCTGGAATTTGAGCAGTAAATCCAACACTTAAACTTTTTGATGTCTCCTCTTTTAGTTGGGGAATTCCCAGAAGCTGTGCTGCACGACTATCATTGGAAAAAGTTCCAACTTCCTGTGGTTGACCATTATTTCCGAAAATTGTGGACGTAGAATTGAAGTTTAACTGATGTAAAGATGGCGCTCTAAACCCTGTATTAGCAGCTCCCCTAAGATTTACGTTATCTGTAAGTTTAAACCGTGATGATACCTTAAAATTGATAGTAGATCCAAAATCCGAATAATTTTCAAATCGGGTCGCAAACGTTAGTAAAAATCTTTCAGTAACATCAGCTTCCAGGTCAAAATAGCCGGCAATACTGCTTCTTTCTCTTGATAGCTCATTGGCTGGACTAAAACCCGGAAACACTTGAGACCCACCAGGTCTTCCTCTTCCAAAGAAATCCTGAGCGGCCACTTGATCTGCCCGGATAATAGGGTCACCTCCCTGAGTATACTGTTCATAAGAAGCTCTTTCTCCCGCTTCAATCTGGTAATTCTCAAATCTGTATTCGGCACCAAAGGCCACATTCAAACCTGCAAAAACTTCATCATAAAATTGAGATACATCTAGATTGGTTGTGTTTTGGGCAAAAGAGAAGCCACCGGCATCAAAATTGGTAGGACTTGCTCGTTGCAGCGAAGCATTTGAAGTATTCGTAATTAAATAAAGGAATTCGTTTTTACCCCAGGTATTACTGAAATCAACATCCCAGTCTCCTATTTTTCCTTTAATCCCTGCCGCAAGCGATTTATCGTTGATCTTGGAATTGATCTCCGGTAAAAATCCGTTGATATAAATGGGAGTGTATGCTCTTGATTCGTGAGGTTGGCGATAGAAACCTGCGGAATTTCCACGACGGGAGCTCATCCCTGAAAATGCATATAATTCAGTTCCATCATCATCCAGAGGCAAGGACAAATTGGCAAAGAACCGGCCACCTCTTAAGGCAGATTGCCCTACCCTCATATTGTAATCACTTCTCTCCTGGCCTCTTACAGCAATTTCATCATTGGTGTTATCAAATCGTAAAAGAGTTTGTAAGGTTGCCCTGTCTGGAGCATTTCTAATATCTTCTTTGAGCTGTGGAGAAAAATAAGATACATTTTGAGCAAATTGCTGAATTTGATCATTTGTTAAACTTGCAATATCCGCACCGGCACCCGCAGCAACTCTTTCAATAGCGTTGTAACCATTGAATATTTGAGCTTCAAATTCATTCATTCTGCTATAATCCTCTCTGAAATCAAAATCTCCTGAAAAATTAATAAATCCACCTTTTTCACCTAACCCTATTCCATAACTGGCAGCGACATTGACAGTTTCTCCATCAATTCCCCCGGTTTGATCATTAGCATTTTCAGTAAAATTGGCACCTGTAGTGACATTTAGATTTAATTCATTGATATCCTGTCTAAGCACGATGTTAATTACCCCGGCAATAGCATCCGATCCATACTGTGCTGCTGCACCATCTCTTAATACCTCAATTCTGGAAATAGCTGCGGCTGGAATGGCATTTAAATCCGTTCCCACGCTTCCTCTTCCAAAAGTTCCGTTCACATTAACCAGTGAAGAATTGTGACGTCTTTTCCCATTGATCAATACAAGAACCTGATCTGGGCCAAGACCTCTTAGGGATGCAGGGTCTATATGATCTGTACCATCTGATATAGTTTGGGTGTTCGAGGTAAAAGAAGGTGCTACATAATTAAGCATCTGGTTTAAGTTTACCTGAGGTACTGCTGTAGCCAGTTCTTTGATATCTAATACATCAATGGGAACTGTAGATTCAACAACAGTCCTGTTTCGATTTCTGGAACCTACCAGCACCACTTCACTAAGCGCCATTCCGGAAACCAACGTTACGTTAATTTCAGCACGATCAATCACCACTTCCCGGGGATCAAAACCCACGAAAGTAAAAACAAGGGTTTGCCCTAAATTCGCCTCCAGGGAATAATTCCCATCAAAATCTGTTATAGTTCCCTGATTGGTGCCTTTTATAGCAACAGATACCCCGGGAAGGGGTTGAGATTGTTCATCTACCACTGTTCCAGAAACTTGCTGAATTTGTCCCTGAGCATGCCATCCTAAAAAAAGGAGGCAGATAAATACGTAAAAATTCTTCATAACTTCACATTTTTTTTAATTAGTTACGCTAAAGTTAACTTAAAATTATGTAAAAAAAACCTCCATTGTCCCAGAATTTGCTGGTATTTACCTTTTTTTACCAATATTTGAATATTAACTATAAAAAATTTAGAATATGATATCTAAGGATGTACTCATAAATCGGTTTATTAGCTATATAAAAATCGATACTCAAAGCGATCCAAATTCTTCTGAAACTCCCAGTACCAAAAAACAATGGAATCTAGCCAATAAATTGGTTTCGGAACTTAAACAAATAGGAATGCAGGATGTTGAGATTGATGAAAATGCCTATATCATGGCTACATTACCCGCCAATATTGCTCATAAGGTTCCTGTCATTGGTTTTATTTCACATTTTGATACTTCGCCAGATTTCTCCGGCACTGATGTAAATCCGCAAATAATAGAAAATTATGATGGAAAGGATATTCTACTTAACAAAGAACTGGACATTGTACTTTCTCCTAATTATTTTGAAGATCTCTTACAATACAAAGGACAAACCCTAATCACAACAGATGGCACCACCCTTCTGGGAGCCGATGATAAAGCAGGAATTACAGAAATTATCTCGGCGATGGAATATCTCATCAATAATCCGGATATCCCGCATGGTAAAATAAGGGTAGGATTTACACCTGATGAGGAAATAGGGAGAGGAGCTCATAAATTCGATGTAGATAAATTTGGAGCGAAATGGGCCTATACCATGGATGGAAGCCAGGTTGGGGAACTGGAGTTTGAGAATTTCAATGCGGCTTCTGCAAAAATTTATGTGAAAGGTAAAATGGTTCATCCGGGGTATGCTAAGGATAAAATGATAAATAGCATATATATTGCACAGGATTTCATCAATTCATTGCCCAGACTGGAAACACCTGAACACACCGAAGATAGACAAGGCTTCTTCCATCTTTCGGACATACAGGGCGATGTAGAAGAAACCCAACTCGAATACATCATTAGAGACCACGATAAAGAGCATTTTGAGGCCAGAAAGGACATGATGCGGGATCTTGTTTCGGAGATCAATTCTCAATATGAGAGAGAAGTAATCAAGATCGAAATAAAAGATCAATATTCCAATATGCGGGAAAAAATAGAACCGGTGATGCACATTGTGGATATTGCGGAAAAAGCTATGAAAGCTTTAAATATTCTTCCTATCATTAAACCTATTCGCGGTGGAACCGATGGGGCTCAACTGAGTTATATGGGGCTACCCTGCCCTAATATTTTTGCGGGTGGGCATAATTTCCATGGAAGATACGAATATGTTCCTGTGGAGAGCATTCAAAAAGCTGTTGCAGTAATTGTTAAAATTGCAGAGATCACTTCTGAAAAATACAAGGAACGATAAAATGTCGAAAATCATAACCACAGTAGATCAATCTATTGATGCAAATCCATTGTGGGCCAGCTGAAGCTCATTCGAGAATTGCCATACTCCGTTAAACCGATACAATCAATTAGGGAGGTCCGGTGTACGTGCTGGTAGGGGGAAACCAAGGCGCTTAGAAAAATTATACTTCATAAAAGATGATGTAATTCAAACTGAAGTATTTTCCAAATATATTAAGGATAGCATCTAACTCGCCAAAAATGGGAAGGTTATAAAATCACTTAAAAAAAAGAGAGCCTCATTCCTGGACTACTGCTGGATCAATTTGAAAAATCCAAGCATTTAAGAGAAGCATTTTTTTGTCCAGGTGGTAAAAAAAGGGAATATTCAGCAAATATGACAGATCCAGAGCGTTGAAACAAAATTTAAACGACTGCAAAATTACCCTGCTTATTAAGGAAGGTAAATGTTCAAATGATACCGGAAAAAACTGCTAAAAAAACAAGGAGCGATTAAAAATCGCTCCTTTGTTTTAAACTATAATTAAAATTTAGAAATAACAATTTCCGCCTCTTCGTCTTCTGTCTTTATTTGCGGTGTCAAATAATTTCACTGTTAAACTTACAATTATTTGATCAAGCCTTGCGTCTTCTATTACCGCTCTGTTCATTACCGGAATATCAAAATTAGCTCTATCGGATACAAAATCAACCGGTCCCTGAAATTCTTTTGAAGACAAAGCACGGTCATAACGAACATCCAGTCCGAAACTTCCAAATTGCACTTTCGCACCTATTTGTGCAGAAAAAGGGGTGTTCTGGACTACTACCTGTGGTGGATCATTCAAAGGTTCTAATCTTTCAATTGTTGCATCCATTATATTTTTATACGCAGGACCAGCATAAATATCAAGAGGTCCAAAAATGTTATACCCAACCAAAACGGGAACACTCAATTCCTCTACCTCATATAAGGTAGGCCCCTGAGGAAAATCAAATCTTGATTCAAGCTTAGAATAGACGATCTCCGGCCTAATAAAGAATTTTCCGAAATTAACCTGAGTCCAGATTCCCCCATGAAATCCAATTTCTCCATCTGCGGTAAATGTTTCGCTTGTATATTCCGTTGGGAGACCTGAATCTATACCCACAATTTCTCCTCCGTACGTTTTATTGATTCCTCCTTTTAAACCTATAGAAAATTCCTGAGCATGAAGTAGAGAAGCATTAACAGCAAGGAAGCATACAAAGAGGGATAGCAGTTTTTTATTCATAAATGGAATTGTTTCAATTCAATGACTGGGGTAAATATATTATTTTAAAAAATAAATCAAAGGTGTTTCCTAAGCTTTTAACGCCTGTTATTTAAAAAAATTATATCGAATAGATCCGATTTGGTTTAATTAAAAAAAGATTGCCTCAAATGTCTTGATAAATTGCCACCAATCCGGAGTTTCCGAATTAGTAAACTACTTCAAATTTAATCTCAAAAATGAGTCAAAAAAAATAGCACTAACAATTTACAATCACATTTAAAACAACCTTTTAAGTTGTAAATATTTTATTACAAATGAACTATAATAGGATCCGGGTTACCATCGGGATCGTTTTTCACAGTTCCGTCTGTACTGGCTGCACCTAGCAATAAAACACCGGCCGCATGAGGAGAAGCCATTGAAGTACCGCTAATTGTGTTATAACCACCACCTTTCCAGGTAGACTTTATAGATACACCCGGAGCTGCATAATCTACAGGAGGATTCCCGTAATTAGAGAAACTAGCCCAACTATCGCTTGAATTCATGGCCGAAATAGTAACAATATTAGCACCATTTACACGGGCTGGAGAACTATTATTGGCATCAGCACTTTCGTTTCCTGCTGCAAGGGCAAATTTAATACCTTTGTTAGAAGCTGCAAGAACCGCATCATCCAAAGCCTGGGAAACAGGTCCACCTAAACTCATATTGGCCACATCGCCACTTTTTCCATTTGCACCTACGTGATCTACACCTGCAATTACACCAGAATATGACCCACTCCCACGACTATCTAAAACTTTAATCGGAATTACAGTTGCTCCAGGAGCAACTCCTATTACTCCAATAGTATTGTTTATGGCAGCGATTGTTCCTGCAACGTGAGTACCATGACCATTCCCGTCATCAGTTGAATTACCATCTTTGCCAGAGGTAAAGGCATTAAATCCGCGGGAAGCATCTACATTTAGATCTGGGTGATCCAAATCCACTCCAGAGTCAACTATCCAGGCAACATTTGTTCCTGTATAACTTGTAGCTCCGTTAACTCTTAAAATACCATAAGGAGTTTCCTGCGTCGAGGTTCCTGGATCTGTAGGATCCGGAGTTCCTGGATCTTCACAAGGACCTCCCTTTGGGGTTCCACATGGGGGAGCGAACATTACAATTCTGTCTTGTTCAATGTATTTCACCTCTTTTTTACCTTTTAATTGCTCAACCTGAGCTTTAGATAATTTTAAGGTAGCTCCATTTACTGTTCTACTGTAAACATTTACAATTTCAGCATCCGAAATTGAGGCTTCAGCAAGGATTCTTTTTGTTTGTTGTGCCATAGCCTCCTGTGCTTTTGAATAATTGTCAGGATACTTGGCCCCTACATCTTCAATGGCGCTATCGCGGTAAACCACAATATACTGGCCATCTATAGCCTGGGAATCAAAATTGGAATCAAGCTCTGTAAATGCAGCTTCTTCCTGAGAAGTTTTTTCGTCCTGAGTACAGGAGAAAAGAAATGCAGAAGCAACTAAGGCAGCCGCACCCACTTTTAGGTTTAATCTTAACATCATAAAATAAGTTTTAGTTAAATTGTTAATGGTTTCTCAAATCTAAACTTAATTACGACAAATTAAAATTTACAGGTTGTTAATAACATTTGCTCTTGTCCAATTTTCGTAAGAAATATCTTTCAATCCAAAAGACACTGTGCCTTACAAAAGAGATGTTAAAGTTTTGAATAAACTCAAACTTTAACATTCTCATAGTAAGAAAGTTATTGTTCTCCTGCTTTTTTTTTCATTCATACTTCAAGAACTTAAAGTTGGGCTGCGGCTATTGATGAGTTATTTCACCCTCCCATTCGGTTATCCCGCCCATCAAATTATAAGCGTTCTCAATTCCTTGTTGATTCATAAGCGCGCAAGCTTGAGCACTTCGGGCACCGGACCGGCAATACACAAAATAGTTTTTAGATTTATCCAGCTTCCCAAGCTCATCTAAAAATTCCTGCCCTTTGTGAATATCCAAATTGGTAGCTTCCGGAATATAGCCCTCAATAAATTCTTCTTCTGTTCTTACATCTAGTAAATATGCATTTTCATCTTTTTCCAAAGATTCTTTCCATTGTTCCTGAGTTAGATTTTTCATAATATGGCTTTAAAATTTTCAATGATTTTTAATAATTGTAAATATAAGGCAAAGCAACTTTGGATTAAATCCAAAAAGTAGTTAAAATCTACCTTGGCATAAACTCATTATAGAAAAGGAAAACGATTCCCTGAATCTCCTAGAGATCAGCGTTGAAATAATTCTACTGGAGAGGGTAATTTGCCCAAAGCTGTGGAGCTCTAAAATTTAACAAACCTTTAAATTTTAGATCAATTAAACCTCTTATATTTGTACATACAAATGTTGTAGATACAAATGAATATTGAAGATCAAATAAAAACCTCCGGCCAACTACCTCCTTCTAGAAGGTTGCTTATTAGTTTGCTTTATACAGCAAACCAAATAAATGACCAGATTGGGGAGGCCTTAAAACCTTTCGACATTAGTATTCCGCAATTTAATGTCTTGAGAATATTAAGAGGTCAAAAAGGAAAACCTGCAAATCTTAGCACGATACAGGAACGCATGGTGAGCAAGATGAGTAATACAACACGGTTAGTGGACAAATTAATTCTTAAAGGACTTGTAGAAAGGATAATTTGTGAGGAAAACAGGCGTAAGGTCGAAATCAGTATTACGCAACAAGGGATGAATCTTTTAACAAGAATAGATCCTGTGGTAGATAATGCTGAAAATGCAATCACTAATAACCTCCAGCCTGATGAGATGGAAAAAATGACTGACTTACTACAACAATTAAGACACTAAGAAGACACCTATGAAAAATTATATTGAAACACTAAACTGGCGTTATGCCACTAAAATATTCGACACTTCTAAAAAGGTTTCGGAAGAAGACCTCGAGGAATTATTGGAAGCCATCCAACTTTCAGCATCCTCATATGGCCTGCAACCCTATGAAATCTTTGTAATCAAAAATGCCGAACTCCGCAACAAATTGCAATCTGCAGCATTTGATCAACCACAAATTACAGATGCTTCCCACCTTTTGGTCTTTGCCAATTTAGCCGAAATTGATAAATCCTATGTAGATGGCTACCTGGATAATATAGCTAAAACGAGAACAACCAAAAGAAAGGATCTTGCCGGGTTAGAAGAAATGCTGGATAACACAGTTTTAAAATTTAGTCCGGAGGAGAAAAACCAGTGGGCAGCAAATCAAACGTATATAGCGCTGGGAAACCTGCTGTCTGCTGCAGCAAATTTTAAAATTGATGCCTGCCCAATGGAAGGTTTTGAAGCAGATAAATTTGACGAAATCCTTGGCCTTAAAGAAAAAGGTCTCACAACCGCAGTAGTTGCAACCATAGGATACAGAAGCGAGGAAGATCAACTTCAACACGCCGTTAAAGTAAGAAAAAGCAAAGAAGAATTATTTAATAGATTATAAACCACTTAAAAGTAAATTATCATGAAAAACAGATTTTTAAAAGGTGCAGCTGCATCGTTAGTAATTTTAACAACCCTGGCCTTTACCTCTCTTAACAAAGAGATCAACATTAAAGAAAGCAAGGTGACCTGGAAAGGTGAAAAAGTAACGGGATCACATACAGGAACTATCCAACTTAAGCAAGGACATTTTATAGTTGAAGGTGGTAATCCAATTGGTGGGGAATTCGTAATTGATATGACCTCATTAATCAATACCGATCTTTCAGGAGAGAGTAAAGGGAAACTTGAAGGACATTTAAAATCAGATGATTTCTTCGGGGTAGAAAAATATCCAACTTCTAAACTTGTAATCACCAGCATTTCTAAAAAAGCAGATGGTGTTTATGGAGCTGTTGGAGATTTAACTATCAAGAATAAAACAAACAAAGTAACTTTCGATCTTAACTGGAAACAAAATTCGGCTTCTACTATGTTAAGCATTGATAGGTCAAAATATGATGTGCGCTATGGATCGGGAAGTTTCTTTGATAATTTGGGGGATAAAACGATCTACGACAATTTTGATCTTGCTGTAGATCTTAAATTTTAAAAAAAACTTTTGCTATTTAAAATATCATAAGTATATTTGATGCAATGAAAAATAATACAGCAAATACCTGGTGGTGGAATAGCTTACGTCAACACAACGTGAAGTAACACTGCACTCGTATAAAATAATATACAAAGGCTTGTCTCACGACAAGCCTTTTTTCATTCAATAAATTATAGAAATGTATCAATTAACCACCACGTTTAAAAAACTTCTTGCAGATACCATCACACCGGTAAGCGTCTACCTAAAAATCAGGGACAAATACCCTAATAGTCTGCTTTTGGAGAGCAGTGATTACCATGCAAGTGACAATAGTTTTTCTTATATCTGTTGCAATCCAATCGCTTCAATTAAAATTGAAAATGAAATTATCACAGAGTCCTTTCCTGACGGAAGTATCGAAAAGACCGAAATTTCTTCTGAAATAAATATCCCCAACAAAATCCAGGAATTCTCAAAGCGATTCAAAACCGAAAATTCTGACTTCAAATTTATAAACAATGGGCTTTTCGGGTACATCGCATATGATGGAGTAAAATATTTTGAAAACATCAAAATAGCCAGAAAGACCGGAGATCTTCAAATCCCGGATATTTATTACGCGGTATATCAAAACATTATTGCAGTAAATCATTTTAATAATGAAGCCTATATTTTTGACCACACATACAATTCTAAAAGTAGACTGGCGGAAATAGAACAATTGCTAAAGGTGAAAAATTTTGCCACCTACAATTTTAAAAGACAACAAGAACCGGTTTCAAACCTTACGGATGAAGAATTCCGGGAAAATGTAAAACTTGGCAAAAAACATTGTCACCGCGGAGATGTATTTCAACTTGTATTATCCCGAAGGTTTTCCCAGGCTTTTAAAGGAGATGAATTCAATGTGTACCGGGCATTGAGAAACGTGAACCCATCCCCCTACTTATTCTATTTTGATTATGGGAACTTTAAGATCTTCGGAAGTTCTCCGGAAGCTCAATTGGTGGTAAAAGGCGATCAGGCTGAAATACATCCTATTGCAGGTACCTTTAAACGTACCGGAAATGATGAACAGGATGCTGAGCTCGCAAAGGAACTTTCATCGGACACAAAGGAAAACGCAGAACACGTGATGCTTGTGGACCTGGCCAGGAATGATCTTAGCCGCCATAGCAACAATGTACAAGTTGAAAAATACAAAGAGATCCAGTTTTTCTCACATGTAATCCATCTGGTGAGCAAAGTAACCGGGACCAAGGATAAAAACACACCCGCTATGCAAGTTGTAGCTGACACCTTTCCGGCCGGAACATTAAGCGGAGCGCCAAAACACAGCGCGATGAGCCTTATTGAAAAATATGAAAATGTGAACCGTAGTGCGTATGGAGGGGCCATTGGATTTATGGATTTTGAAGGAAATTTCAATCATGCCATCATCATACGGTCTTTTGTGAGTAAAAACCATTACCTGCATTATCAGGCAGGAGCCGGAATCGTTTCCGAATCCAATGAAGATAACGAATTACAGGAAGTCTATAACAAATTAGGAGCTTTAACAAGGGCTCTGGAACTTGCAGAAGAAATATAAAAAGCATCCTACAGCCCACGTTGCTAAATGAAATTAAGGAAGAAAGAAAAATGAATATTAAATCTGAAAAAATAGAATCTCAACCGCTGCTAAAACCGGTTAAAGTGCTGGTAATCGATAATTATGATTCCTTTGTGTACAATCTGGTCCACTATCTTGAGGAATTCGATTGCCTGGTAACCGTCCGGAGAAATAATGAATTAGACCTGGAATTTGTCGATCAATTTGACAAGATCCTGCTTTCTCCCGGTCCTGGTGTCCCGGATGAAGCCGGACTTTTAAAAGCCATTGTAGAAAAATATGCTCCCACAAAAAGCATTTTAGGGGTTTGCCTTGGTCAACAGGCTATAGGTGAAGTTTTTGGCGGAAAACTGATCAACCTGGAATCGGTGTACCATGGAGTCGCTACTTCTATAAAAACCTCTGTAACCGACGAACAATTATTTCACGGACTTGAAAGTGAATTTGAAGTAGGACGATATCATTCCTGGGTAGTCGATCAAAATTTACCCAATTGCCTTGAAGCTACTTCTTATGATGAAAAGGGGCAGGTAATGTCGTTACGTCATAGGGAATATGATGTAAGAGGTGTTCAGTTTCACCCGGAATCGGTTTTGACACCTGATGGAAAAAAGATGATACGCAATTGGATCGATATACCATCTCCAATTCTTTCACCAGAAAAAAAAATGCAAAACCCTGAAGCAAAAACCAATGTTTAATAAAAAAACTTCCTCATTATTGGGTTCCCCTGAAGGAAACCGAAGAAAACTTTCTAGTAACATAGAAAGATTTTCGCACACAGAGGAATGATTATATGGATGTTACAAACGTCCGCTAAAAAAATAAAAAAAATAGATGAAACAATTACTTAACAGGCTCATCAACCACGAAACCATCTCCAGGGAAGAAGCTCAACTGGCTTTGGTCAATATTTCAAACGGAGAATATAACGAAAGTCAAATCGCTGCATTTTTAACGGTTTATATGATGCGTAGCATCACTACAGAAGAGCTGGAGGGCTTTAGGGATGCACTTTTAGACCTTTGTCTAGCGATAGATCTTAGCGCATATGATCCGGTAGACCTATGCGGTACCGGAGGAGATGGAAAGGACACGTTTAATATTTCTACGGTTTCATCCTTTATTACCGCCGGGGCAGGAGTCCATGTTGCCAAGCATGGAAATTATGGAGTTTCCTCGATAAGTGGAAGTTCAAATGTGATGGAATATCTTGGAATTAAATTTAGCACCGATCCTGATTTTCTAGAAAAAAGCATCGACCAAGCGGGTATTTGCGTTTTGCACGCGCCCCTATTCCATCCCGCGATGAAAAATGTGGCTCCTATTAGAAAATCCCTCGCAGTCAAGACCTTTTTTAATATGCTTGGGCCTATGGTAAATCCAGCTTTTCCTAAAAATCAACTCGTGGGTGTTTTCAGTTTGGAACTCGCCAGGATGTACGGGTATCTTTATCAGAATACCGATAAGAATTTTACCATTTTGCACGCATTAGACGGCTATGATGAAATTTCTTTAACAGGAGCGACAAAAACCATTTCGAATACTACTGAAGGTATTTTAGAAGCATCAGATTTTGGATTAGAACCTCTTAAAGAATCTGAGATCGCAGGTGGAGGTTCCATAGAAGCTTCCGCTGAAATTTTTCTGAATATTTTAAAAGGAGAAGGAACACAAGCCCAGCAAAATGTAGCTTGTGCAAATGCGGGAATGGCTATAGCAACTACACAAAACCTGTCTCCAAAAGAAGGATTTGAAAAGGCAAAAGAATCGCTGCATTCTGGAAAAGCCCTGAAGGCTCTAAAAAAACTACAGGAGTTAAGTAAATAAAGAGTTTGAACAAATTTGAAGGTCGGAAAAACAACTAGCTTATATGAATATTTTAGATAAAATTATAGCCGATAAATACAAGGAGGTTGCCCTAAAAAAGCAATTGATCTCCCCGGTGCATCTATCCCACTATCCACTTTTTGAGCGGGAAACAATTTCGTTGGCTTCTGCTTTAAAGAAAAGCAACATAGGTATTATTGCAGAACATAAACGAAGATCTCCTTCTAAGGCTGTCATCAATCAGGATTTGAATGTTCAGGATGTCGCTTGCGGCTATGAAGATGCAGGAGTTTGCGGAATGTCCGTTCTTACAGATGGCAAGTATTTTGGTGGATCGCTGGACGACCTCATTCTAGCCAGGGCTGCTGTAAAAATGCCTTTGTTAAGAAAGGAATTTATTATCGACGAATATCAAATTCTGGAAGCAAAAGCTCACGGAGCAGATGCGATCTTATTGATTGCCGCAATTTTGAGCAGAAAACAAATCAAAGATTTGTCGGGATTTGCAAAGGGATTGAACCTGGATGTATTGTTGGAAGTTCATGATTTGGAGGAACTTGAGAAATCGTTGATGCCTAGTCTTGATATGCTGGGTGTAAACAACAGGAATTTGAAGACCTTTGAAGTAAGTACAGCTATAAGCAAGGAACTTTCAGAAAAGATCCCAAATGAATTTGTAAAAGTTTCAGAAAGCGGAATAAGCAGTGTGGAGGCAATAAAAGATTTAAAAAATTACGGATTTCAAGGATTCTTGATCGGTGAAAATTTTATGAAGTCAAATGATCCCGGAAAAATGGCTTCGGCTTTTATAAGTGATTTGAATTCTTAATAAAACAAGATGAGCGATACAAAATCTAACGTAATAAAAGGACCTAAACTAAAGGTATGTGGGATGAAATTTCAAGAGAATATTCTGGAAATTGCTTCCCTAAAACCGGATTACCTGGGATTTATCTTCTATGAAAAATCTCCAAGGAATTTTGAACATGAAATCCCTGAAATTTCTTCAGAAATAAAGAATACCGGAGTTTTTGTGAATGCTTCTTCCCATTTTATTTTGGAAAAGGCAAGTCGGTATAATTTGCAGGCAATTCAGTTGCACGGGGAGGAAACTCCTCAGTTTTGTAATGATTTAAAGAAGGAATTAAAGAAACTAAACGAACCTTCAGAAGTGGAGATCATCAAGGTTTTTTCTGTAAATGAAAAATTTGACTTTGATATAGTATTCCCATATGAAGATGAGGTTGATTACTTTTTGTTCGATACAAAAGGAAAAAACAAGGGTGGAAACGGCATCGCTTTTAACTGGGATATTTTAAAGGAATACCCTTCAAAAAAACCCTTTTTCCTAAGTGGCGGAATAGGGATTGAGGAGTTGGAAAGCATTAAATCTCTGATTGCCGAATTTCAAAAAAAAGGAAAAGAGGATTTGGTATATGCCATAGATGTAAACAGCAAGTTTGAAATTAAGCCGGGACTGAAGGATCTTCAGAAACTGGAGATTTTCAAAAGATTATTGCAATAAATTAAGAACCTCGGGGTCCGCCCGTACCGTTCGGGCGGGCCTCGGGGAATTAAACCCTCAATGAGGGATAAAAAATTAATCTCGATAAAAATGACATATCAGGCAAACGAAAAAGGATACTACGGGGATTTTGGAGGAGCTTTTATTCCCGAAATGCTCTATCCCAATGTTGAGGAATTACGTTCCCAATATCTGGATATTATGAAGGAGGAATCCTTTCAGAAAGAATTCAACTATTTATTGAAAGAATATGTAGGAAGACCTACTCCGCTATATTTTGCGGAACGATTCAGCAACAAATACAAGACCAAGGTATATTTAAAACGGGAAGACCTCTGCCACACCGGGGCTCATAAGATCAATAATACTGTGGGGCAGATATTAATGGCAAAACGCCTTGGCAAAACCCGTATCATTGCTGAAACCGGCGCAGGCCAACATGGGGTAGCAACAGCAACAGTTTGTGCATTGATGGGCATTGAATGCATTGTTTACATGGGCGAGGTAGATATTAAACGACAAGCCCCCAACGTAGCCAGAATGAAAATGCTTGGAGCAACTGTGGTTCCGGCAAAATCTGGAAGCAGAACCTTAAAAGATGCCACGAATGAGGCAATTAGAGACTGGATCAACAATCCGGTAGATACGCATTATATCATTGGATCTGTAGTTGGACCTCATCCTTATCCAGATATGGTTGCCAGGTTTCAGGCGGTGATCTCAGAAGAGATAAAAATCCAGTTAAAAGAAAAAGAAAACCGTGAAAATCCAGATTATGTCGTTGCCTGTGTTGGTGGCGGAAGCAATGCTGCCGGAGCTTATTTTCATTACCTGGATAATCCCGAAGTGGGTATTATTGCAGTAGAAGCGGCCGGGAAAGGAATTTATACCGGAGAAAGCGCTGCAACCTCAGCATTGGGGAAAGAAGGAATTATTCACGGTAGCAAGACCTTATTGATGCAAACCTATGATGGACAAATCACAGAGCCCTATTCAATTTCGGCAGGATTGGATTATCCCGGAGTAGGGCCCATGCATGCCAACTTATTTAGAACCGGACGCGGGGAATTTATTTCCATTACCGATGAAGCCGCTATGCAGGCAGGAATTGAGCTTGCCAAACTGGAAGGAATTATTCCTGCCATTGAAACCTCACACGCCCTTGCGATTTTTAAAGACCGAAAATTTAAAGAAGATGATATTGTGGTTGTGAACCTTTCAGGACGGGGAGATAAGGACTTAAGCACCTATATCGATTATTTTAATTTGTAATTTAAATCAAACCCTTTGGTTCACAAGTAATGAAATCATAGGGTTTGGAATCTAAACTTCAACAATGAACAGAATCAATAAAACATTAAATGGAGACAAAAAACTCCTGTCCATATATTTTACAGCCGGGTATCCAAAATTGGAGGACACCGTAAAAATTATAAAGGATCTGGAAACAAGCGGGGTTGACTTTATAGAAATTGGACTACCCTTCAGCGATCCTTTGGCAGATGGACCAACGATTCAGGAAAGTTCTACCCAGGCTTTGAAAAACGGAATGACTACCAATATGCTGTTTAACCAATTAAAGGATATTCGCGAAACGGTTAAAATTCCATTGATTATTATGGGATATTTCAATCCTATGCTTCAATATGGGGTGGAGAAATTCTGCCAGAAATGTCAGGAAGCCGGGATAGACGGATTAATAATCCCCGATCTTCCTGTAAATGTTTATAATGAGGAGTATAAAGCAATTTTTGAGCACTATGGGATTATCAATATTTTCCTGATCACTCCTCAAACTTCAGAGGAACGCATCCGGTTTATAGATTCTGTTTCCGACGGATTCATTTATATGGTGAGCAGTGCCAGTGTAACAGGCTCTACAAAGGGATTTGGCGAAGACACTAAAGCATATTTCAAGCGGATTTCCGCTATGAATTTAAAGAATCCACAAATTATAGGATTTGGGATCAATGATAAGGAAACCTTTAATCAGGCTACTGAATTTGCAACCGGAGCCATTATAGGCAGCGCTTTTGTTAAACATCTTACCGCATCCGGAACTAATAAAACCAGTTCCTTTATTAAAGCACTACGAGATCTTTAACCAAATTCTAACATCCTATTAATAGAGTTTTCACCTAATATTCTGTATCTTTTTCTAGAATTTTAAAAAATAGAAACCATGGAAAAGAAATTTGAAAGAACAAAAGAACAAAAAAATCCTACTAATCCAACTGGAGATAGAAATCAAAAGACCAATAAGTTTGATACCGATGAAAAAACCATTAAAAAACAGCAAAATAAAAAATAAGAATGGGAAGAGGGGATAAGAAAACTAAGCGGGGAAAAATAGCGATTGGAACTCACGGAAGACTTCGGCCGAAACGTAAAAAATTTAAGATTAAGCCTACCACGATGGCCCAACAGGATCAAAACGAATTAAAATAAGTTAGAAATAGCCTTTATATTGAAGCACCCTGAAATCAATAGTATTGAATTCAGGGTTTTTCTTTTTAAAGCTTTTATAGGATTCCATACTTCCAATTGCCCGGTTAGCAGATCCTGAAGGCGCGGTTAATGAAACGGTCGTTATAAGTCTACCATCCAGCACAAACTGATGCACCCGCGGAACCTCGTTGGAGATCACTTTTAATTTTATGTCTTCCTCTATTTGATTCAAATGTTTTCTAAAGAAATATTCTGGTCCGTTTTTACTATTGCCTCCTGTAAAAAGCAAGGTTTCGATTCCCGGATGGTCCCTGAGGATTTGTACCATATTTCGGAGTTCCGGAAGCTGCATTCCAATATCGGAAGCATCTATCTTCGCTCGTTTGCTGCTATCAAGCATATCACATATCCCTATTCCTCTTTTTCTCAAAAATTGTTCGCGTTGCTCAATGGCTTCTGTTGTATTTTCATATTTCAAATTGAGATCAAATAGCTTATCCAGAACCAGCCAAAGAAATCCATCCCTGCTCCCATAACAAAAATCTACATCCCCTTCTTTCAAAAAGCCGGTAGTAAATCTTGGCGGTGGAAGGGTTCCTACAATTAATTTTGTTGCATTTTGAGGAATAAAAGGCTCATAAGGATGGGTGTGATGAAAAAGCTTTTTAGTATCCCCGTTATTTGTCTCCATCTTTAAAAATTCAGTTTTACTTCATAACAACAATAAGGTCATCTGAAAAAACCATTTCTCCCTGAGCCAAAATAATCTTATCAATTTCCCCTTCAGCATTGGAGGTAATGGTGGTTTCCATCTTCATTGCTTCAATAATAAACAAAGGTTCATTTTTACCGACTTTTTGCCCGGGTTTGACCAAAATTGAAGATAAAGATCCCTGAAGTGGTGCACCAACTTCCTTCGGATTTGATTTATCTGTTTTTTGATGAACAACCTTTTCGACCTTGATTGATTTATCCTGAATTTTCACTGCCCGGGTTTGCCCGTTCACCTTGAAATAGGCATCTACCAACCCTTCGCTGTTAGCTTTCCCTACCGACATTAACTGAATCAATAAAGTTTTCCCCTTATCCATTTCAACGATAATCTCTTCTCCGGGATCCATTCCATAAAAGAAATTCTTGGTAGGAATTTTTACAACATTCCCGTATTCCTTATGATGGTTGTAGGCATCTGTAAATATTTTTGGATATAATTTATAGGAAAGAAAATCGGTGATATCCAGTTTTCTACCCATAGCCTCTTTAAAAGTCTCCTCAAATTCAGCAAACTCTGTTTCAAAATCTATAGGTTCCATATGAGCATTTGGCCTGTTGGTATAGGGCACTTCATCTTTAAGTATGATCTTCTGAATTTTTTCTGGAAAACCACCTACCGGCTGTCCCAGGTCCCCGCGAAAGAAACTTTTTACCGATTCGGGAAAAGACATAGTTTCTCCTCGTTCCAGAACATCTTCTATGCTAAAATGATTACTGACTAAATATTGAGCCATATCCCCAACCACTTTTGAACTTGGTGTTACTTTTATTATATCTCCAAAAAGATCATTTACCTGGGCATACATATCGGTAATTTCATTAAATCTGTCGGCCAAACCAAGGGATTCTGCTTGTGGTTTCAGGTTGGAATACTGACCTCCCGGAATTTCATGCTTGAAAACATCGGCCGTTCCGGCTTTAAGTCCGCTTTCAAAAGGATAGTAATAATTGCGTACAGATTCCCAGTAATGAGAATATTCATTGAGCTTATCCATATCAAAATCGGCACTTCTGCTCTGAAATTTCATCATTTCCACGATGGAATTAAAATTAGGTTGGGAGGTAAGTCCAGATAAACCTCCCAGGGCGACATCTACAACATCTACGCCTGCTTCAATAGCTTTTAAGTAGGTTGCAGACTGTATGGAAGAGGTATCATGCGTATGCAGATGAATTGGAATGTTAATCCTGGATTTCAAGGCATAGATGAGCTCCTCTGCAGCATACGGTTTTAATATTCCCGCCATATCTTTTATTCCCAGGATATGAGCCCCGGCGTCTTCCATTTGCTTCCCGAGATTCACATAATATTCAAGGGTATATTTGGTTTGTTTCTTGTCCAGAATATCTCCAGTATAGCAAATTGAAGCCTCCGCAAGGCCTGAAGTATTTTCCCGAACATATTTTATACAAGGCTCTATAGATTCCATCCAGTTAAGAGAATCGAAAATCCTAAAAACATCCACTCCGTTCTCCCAGGCTTCAGTAACGAAACGCTCTATTAGATTATCCGGATATGCGGTATACCCCACTCCGTTTGAACCGCGCAAAAGCATTTGTAAAAGCACGTTTGGCATAGCTTTTCTAAGCAATTGTAAACGTTCCCAGGGATTTTCCTTTAGAAATCTAAGACAAACATCAAAGGTAGCACCACCCCAAACTTCCATACTGAACACATTGGGATGGTTTTTCGCAAATCCTTCTGCCACTTTCATCATATCATAGGTTCGCATGCGTGTTGCAAGCAAACTTTGATGGGCATCCCGCATGGTAGTATCTGTGAATTTAATTTCATTTTGATGTCTTAACCATCTTGAAAATTTCTCGGGTCCATATTCGGTGAGCAAGTCCTTGGTGCCTTTTGGATAATTCCCGTATTCGTCAAATTTAGGCACATGAGGAAGTATGAATTTTTTTGAATGATCTATTTCTTTTACATCCGGATTTCCGTTCACCGTGATATCTCCAAGAAATTTAACCATCTTGGTTGCACGGTTGCGACTTTGCTTGATTATAAATAAATCTGGATTGTCTTTTATGAAATTTACGGTAACCTTTCCTTCCCTAAATTTCTCATGTTGAAGAATATTATCAAGAAATGCCATATTGGTCTTTACGCCACGAACCCTGAATTCGGCCAGAGTACGACGCATTTTTCTACATGCCCCATCTAAAGTCCGGCTGCTTGCAGAAACTTTTACCAACATAGAATCAAAGAATGGTGAAATTGTAACGCCCTGATAAACACTCCCGGCATCCAGTCTTATCCCAAAACCGGAAGCACTTCTATAGGTGGTGATAGTTCCATAATCCGGTTTAAAATCATTCTCGGGATCTTCTGTTGTTACTCTACACTGAAGTGCATAGCCATTTATCTTAAGACTTTCCTGCCCGTGGATCTTGATTTGGTCGTCGCTTAATTTATAACCACCTGCTATGAAGATTTGAGCTTTTACAAGGTCAATTCCGGTAACAATTTCAGTTACTGTATGTTCAACCTGTATACGGGGATTTACTTCAATAAAATAAATTTCACCATCCTCTACAAGAAATTCCACCGTCCCTATATTGTTATATTTTACGGCCTTGCAGATATCAATGGCATATTTATATAACTTATCCTTAATTTCCTGGTCCAAACCTAAGGAAGGAGCAAATTCTATAACTTTTTGATAACGTCTTTGAACAGAACAATCCCTTTCAAAAAGATGAACCATATTTCCGTGGTTATCGGCTACTATTTGAATCTCTATATGTTTGGGATTTTCAACGAATTTTTCGATAAAAACCGTGTCATCTCCAAAAGCATTTCCAGCTTCTCGCTTTGATTCGGGAAAAGCAGATTTTAATTGTTCTTCATCTCTAATCACCCGCATCCCACGTCCACCTCCCCCGGAAGCAGCTTTTAACATCAACGGGTAGCCGATACGATTTGCCTCCTCAACAGCAATTTCTAAAGAATTCAATTCTTTTTTATTGCTTTCAATTACCGGAACATCGCTTGCCACCGCAACTTCTTTGGCTTTAACTTTATCTCCCAGGGATTTTAAAACATCCACTTTTGGCCCTATAAAAATGATGCCGTTTTCTTCACATTGCCTGGCAAATTCAGCATTTTCTGAAAGAAAACCGTAACCCGGATGAATGGCATCCACATCATTATTTTTAGCAACCTGTATGATTGCCTTAATATTCAAATATGGTTTGAGAGGATCGTTATCTTCCCCAATTTGGTAAGATTCATCCGCTTTGTAGCGATGCAGGGAATAGCGATCCTCAAAGGTATAGATCCCAACGGTTTTTAATCCTATCTCTGTACAGGCACGAAAAATCCTGATTGCTATTTCTCCCCTGTTTGCTACTAGTACCTTTTTAATCTTCATTTGATCTTATTTATTTTATTAAAGCTCCATCCTTTTGAAAGTTATTAAATAAATGATGATTTGAAAAAGCTTTAAAATATGATTATGGTTAATAATTAGTTAAAATAAAAAAAGCTGCCCAATGGCAGCCTTCTAAGGTATGGTTTTCTGTTTAATTATACTATCTGATAAATACAAATTCATTAGGTTTTTTAGAATTTGAATCACTATATCGATATTGTTCGTAATTAAATCCTTTTAGTTCTTCAATGCTATTAACATTATTATCAATTATATAGCGAACCATTGCACCACGGGCTTTTTTAGCAAAAAAACTAATGATCTTTAATTTTCCGTTTTTCAGATCTTTGAAGACAGGCGTAATTACAGGGACTTTTAATCTTTTTGTATCCACTGCTTTAAAATATTCATTGCTGGCAAGATTTATAAACAGCTCATCTTCTTTCAGTTCATTATTCAGGGAATCTGTGATTTTCTTTTTCCACATCTCATATAAATTATTTTTTCTTTCTATCCCTATTGAAGTTCCCATTTCTAACCTGTATGGCTGAATGAGATCCAAAGGTTTTAAAATTCCATACATTCCCGATAAAATCCTGAGGGAATCCTGTAAACGATCTAGTTTATCTTTGGGAATGGTATAAGCATCAAGCCCGGAATACACATCGCCGTCGAAAGCATATATGGCCGGTCGGGAATTATCTTTGGTATGAATTTCTTCAAACTCTTTATACCGAATGTAATTAAGATCGGCTAATTTGTCGCTAATACTCATCAACTCACCAATCTCTTCTTTGCTCATCCTGGAAAGCTTACGGTTTATCTTTGCTGTGGTATCAAGGAATGAAGGTTGAGTTCCTCGGGAAGTAGGAAGTTCACTTTTAAAATCAAGACTTTTTGCCGGGGATAAGACTATTTTCATTTTGAGTATATTTTTCTTCTGAAAAGTTCATTTATCCTACAAAAATAGTAAGAAGTTTAGCACTTTTAAATGCTTCCGGGTATTTATTGCCAATAGAGCTCTACTGACGGATTTTATTTGCGTGAGCGATTGAGGCTTTGTTGGAGCTCTCCCGATTTTTCATCGGGAAGCGACTGCCGAAAGCGCGACCCCTTTTGGGGGCACGCCCTATTCGTCTATAAAATCCTTTTGATTTTTAGAGTAATTACGCCATTTCTCTATACAATCTTCCATATCCTTAGGTAAGTTGGTATCAAAACTCATCCAGTCCTTTGTAACAGGATGGGTGAAACCAAGGGTTTTGGCATGCAATGCCTGCCGGGGAAGTATTTTGAAACAATTGTCTACGAACTGCTTGTACTTTGTAAAAGTAGTACCCTTGAGTATCCTTTCTCCTCCATAGCGTTCGTCATTGAACAAGGTATGACCTATATGTTTTAAATGCACCCGGATTTGATGGGTCCTTCCTGTTTCCAGCTTACAGGAAACCAGGGTGACATATCCAAAACGCTCTAATACCTTATAATGAGTAATTGCAGGTTTCCCCTGTTCATTATCATCCTCAAGATACACCGTATTCTGAAGTCTGTTTTTGGGATGTCTTCCAATATTTCCTTCAATAATCCCTTCATCCTCCTGCATATTTCCCCAAACCAACGCGACATATTCCCTGGAACTGGTTTTCTTAAAAAACTGTTTGGAAAGATGTGTCATCGCATCTTCGGTTTTGGCAACTACCAATAAACCTGAAGTATCCTTATCGATCCTGTGCACAAGTCCTGGACGCTCACTGCTGTTGTTAGGTAGATTATCTATATGAAAAACCAGCGCATTTATAAGGGTTCCGCTGTAATTTCCATGTCCCGGGTGCACCACCATACCTGCAGTTTTATTTACCACAAGCAACGATTCATCTTCATAAACAATGTCAAGCGGGATATTCTCCGGGGTAAGCAAAAATTCATACGGAGGATGTTCAAACAACACCTGCACCACATCCCCGGGTTTCACCTTGTAATTTGATTTTACGGGAATTCCATTCACGTGGATATTCCCATCTTTTGCTGCCTTCTGGATCTTACTCCTGGTAGCATTTTCGATATAATTCATCAAATATTTATCTACACGCAGGGGTTGCTGACCTTTGTCTGCAGTAAATTTATGATGTTCATAAAGTTCATCGTCCTGAACTTCCAATTCAGGATCAATATTAGAATTCGTCATTATAGTCTGTATCAATTTCAGGTTCATCTACCTGTAAGCTATCTTCTTCTTCACTTCTGTATCGCCCGGAACCATCTCCTAAAACGAGATCGATCACCGATGTTTTCATCAATTCATCTCCAGGATTTACAAGTTTTCCCTTATGTCTCAATTCCAAAACAGCATCCTGCGCAATGTCCGGTTTAAAAGTAACATCCCCAATCACAAACCCAAGAGATCGAAGCGTTGGTTCTACCTGACGGCGGGTTGTTCTAATTAGATCCGGCATTTTTATTTTCCGGAAACCAGAAGGATTTAATGTTAGATATATTTTTCTGTTTTCTTTTACGTGTTTACCGGGTGCAGGAACCTGATCGATCACCGAATACCGAGGATAATCGGGATTAAAATTGGCAGAATCCAATATTTCAAAACGAAGATCCTTTTCATCAAGATGGTCTTCTACCACATCCAACGAAAGCCTGGAGAGATCTGGCACTTCGATGCGTTCATCCTGATTTGTTGAAACATTCAACCACTGTAGGGCTAGAAAAGCCAGCACTATTAATGCAACTGCAGCCAAAACCAATTGAATAAAAAAGGTTTTGCTAAATATAAATTTAAGTAGGCCCATAAATTTTTTTAATAATATACAAAGATATAAAAACGACCGGGTTTTGGTAGCACACTTGAATAGTCATATTTTTGTTAACACAAATCAAGCCTGAATATTGATATGAAGAAAAAAATTGCCATCGCTATGGGCGGGTATTCCAGTGAATCCCGCATCTCTATCAACAGTGGGAATATGGTTTACAAAAACCTGGATCCCGCTCTTTACGAACCCTATCGCGTACATATTATGCAAAATGAATGGTTTGTAGTGGCCGATGATGGTACTCCCTACCCTATAAATAAAAGCAATTTCACGGTTAAGATCCATGACAATGTCATCGTTTTTGACTGTGTATTCAACACTATTCACGGAACACCCGGTGAAAATGGATTGTTACAGGCTTATTTAAATCTGGTTGGAATTCCGCAAACCTCCTGCGATTTTTATCAGGCAGCACTTACTTTTAATAAAAGGGACCTAATAAGTGTTTTAAAACCCTACGGAATAAAAACTGCGGTGAATTATTTTCTTAACAAAGGAGATGAAGTAAAAGTTGATGAAATTATTAAACGTGTAGGATTACCCTGTTTTGTGAAGGCAAACAAAGCCGGAAGCAGTTTTGGGATCACCAAAGTAAAGGAAGCAAAAGATTTGGAACAGGCCACAAAAGTTGCTTTTAAAGAAGATGATGAAGTGATTATAGAATCCTTTTTAGATGGCACCGAAGTTTCTGTTGGGGTGATTACCTACAAAGGTAAGATCCTTGCCCTACCGGTAACGGAAATCGTTTCAGAAAATGAGTTTTTTGATTATGAAGCTAAATATTTAGGCAAATCCCAGGAAATTACTCCTGCACGAATATCCAAAGAACAGACCAAAGAAGTTCAGAACATCGCAAAATTGATTTATTCCAAGCTCAAAATGAAAGGTTTTACAAGGTCTGAATTTATTTTCCATAATGATCAAGCTCATTTTATCGAGATGAATACTACTCCCGGATTGAGTGAAGCCAGTATATTACCTCAACAGGCAACTGCTGCCGGTATTAGTTTAAAAGATCTTTTTGGTAGTGCCGTCGAAGCCGCGTTTTAGAACAAGGAGTTATAAAATTAAAAGCTTACAGGGTTATGTTTATATACCTATAAAGCATAGGAAAGTCTGTTTTCACTTCTGCAAATGCTTAATAGAATTCCATTTGTATTTGATTATATTTGTTAAAATTCATTCCAACCATGAAACGAGCTGTATTCCCGGGATCTTTTGATCCTATTACTTTAGGCCACGTAGACATCATCGAGCGGGCTTTGCCCCTTTTTGATGAGATCATTCTCGCAATTGGAGTAAATGCCGACAAAAAATACATGTTCTCCCTGGTAGAAAGAGTTGAGTTTATAGAAAAAACCTTTAGTAGTGAACCTAAAATCAAGGTGATGACCTACAAGGGACTTACAGTAGATTTTTGCAAAAAACAAGATGCTCCCTTCATACTTCGTGGGCTCCGCAACACCGGAGATATGGAGTTTGAAAAAACCATTGGCCAAACCAACTTTAAAATGGCAGGAATAGAAACTGTATTTTTAATAGCATCTTCCGGGAAAAGCCACATTTCATCATCGGTAGTTAGGGACGTTAGAAAAAATGGTGGGAATTATTCCTTTATGGTTCCCGATGCGGTGACAAAACAATAAAGTATCCCAGAGCGAGCACTCGCGGGATGTAAAAGGAAGAAACATCCAAAATATCTATGAATTCCCGCCCGAAAAGCACGGGCGGGCATCGAAGAATTACTACCTCTGGCATTTTAAAACTGATAACTCAATCCTACACCACCAAAATAATTTCGTGGATTTCCGGGATAATAAAATCTTGGAGCTGCCCCACCAAAGCCAACCGCGTTAGGAAGAACGCTGGCTGCATATTTTTCATTGGTGAGATTGTTTATACCTGCTGTAAAATTTAGGTTAAGATCCTCGATGAGATCAATGGTGTAAATTGCTTTCAAATTCAAAAGTGTATAACTATTTGTGAAAACCGAATTTGCATCATTTAAAGGAATCTCACCTACGGCGAAAAAATTGCTGTAAATATCTAACTTATTCCAAATATTCAAATCCAAACCAACATTTACAGTACTCCCTGGAACTCCCGGCAATTTATTCCCGGAAAAGTTTGATTCACGGTCAAGAAATTCTTCAAATTCAAAAAAGTTAATCGATGCATTTATATAAGGATTTATAATCAATTCGGGCATCAGTCTTTTCTTGTATCCTGCAAAAAATTCTATTCCGTTATGATTCGTTTTTCCTGCATTTACTCCCACGTACCGATCTTCTGCAATTCTTTGAGCCACCAAAAGATCATCTATTTGAATAGAATATAGAGCAACTTCAGTGTATAACGAATTATTCAACCAATTACCTTTAAACCCAATTTCATAATTGATTCCCGTTTCCGGTTGAAGGTCTGTATTTAATTGACCATCTGGAGTAAGGGTTTCTGCAACCGTGGGAGTTGAAAATCCATGACTTACAGAAGCGTACAGGTTTTTATTGGCAGAAACTTCATAGGTAGTAGCAATTCTGGGCGATAAGATTGTATTAAACCCATAATCACCGGATTGATCGATATCATCCTGTACAAAAAGATCGGTTAGACTATAATTAGTCATATTTAAATTGAGGCCCGTTTCCAAACCCCATTTATCGTTTAGTTCCAGATTGAGTTGCCCGAAAAGATTCGAATAATTCCTGTCCTGTTCATTATTGCTTAAACGCGTGCCCAAAACACTTCCCTGATCCTGAAAATCCCGATATAAATTTTCAAAGGTTCCAATCTCATACCATTCATTATAATATTCGGCACCAAAACTTATTTTTGAAGGACGATCAAACAGTTCTGCAGAAAGATTAAATTTTGTTCGTACCCCTGCCGATATTCTTTCCTCTTTCAAAATATCAAAAGGTCTAGGTTCATAGGCATCTCTAAAACTAAAATATACACTGGTGGTATTTGTGAAATATGAGGAGAATTTATGGTCATAGGAAACTCCCAGTAAGCCACTATCATAAGACTCAAAACCTTTAGATGCAGCCCAGTTTGAAGCTGCAATCGATGGATTGTTCCTGAAATCGCTCTCATTTATGGAGCTTGGGATAAAAGCTTTTAATCTGGTGAAATTGGCAAGAAAACTAAGTTTATTATTTTCAGTCGTTTTCAGGCTTCCGTGAATAAGTCCTGATTTTCTGTTATACTGGCCATTGTCACGGTACCCATCAGTTTGAAGATCGCTGAAATTTGCAAAAAGAGAAGTGGTTTTGGTTCCGTGCGAAGCAGAAATAGTTTTTTTCGACATCCCAAAACTACCGAATAATAATTCTCCTGCAGCTTCGGTTTTATCAATTTCTCCTTCCGCAGCATACAGATTTATAACTCCTCCCAAACCAGCCCCATAAATACTGGAGGCCGGTCCTTTTATTATTTCAATTCGGGAAAGAGCTTCGGGATCTATATCATCCAGCGTTAATTCCCCTTCGGCAGTAGAAAGAGGAATTCCATTAAAATATGCCTGGATCCTGTTGGTGCTATATTGAGATCTGGCTCCAATTCCACGAATATTGAGTTTGGTGGTGTTAAGCGCTCCCTGGTTAACATAAACACCGGGAACATTATTGAATGCCTGCGCCAGGTTAATGGCATCTATACGTTTGAGATCTGCAGAAGAAATCACACTTACAGATGCGGGAAGCTTACGCAGCTGATTAGGAATAAGGGTGCTATTTATCATTACTTCGGAAAGCAGTTCAGTAGAAGTTTTCAGAAATATCTGGATTTTATCTGTCAAAGTGTTTACTACAACCTGTTCTTCTTCAAATCCTATCGCGGTTATTTTAAGGGTCACGGGAAGACCTCCTGCGGGAATTCTAAATTCACCTTCAGTATTTGAAAAAGCTACTGCTTCGGATTTCAAATTGAGAATAGTTACATTCTCAATAGGTTGTGAAGTAACAGAATTGAGAACAGTACCTTCAAGGATCTGTCCGAAAATATTTCCGAGGAACAAAAAAGGAAAAAGAATGGAAAGTTTTATTTTTAAACTCATTGTTTATTGAGCTGAAACCCTCCAGATGGTATTAGAATCGTCATCATTTACCAGCAATGAGCCGTCTGGCAAAATTGAAACAGCAACCGGCCTTCCATAAACTTCGCTATTGGCCTCACTGGCTATAAATCCTGTAAGGAAATCTTCCGGAATTCCGGGTTCACCATCCTCAAAAGGCACAAAGACTATTTTATACCCGGAGAAATCTGCACGATTCCAGGAGCCGTGTTGTCCTACAAAAGCTCCGTTTTTATATTTCTCCGGAAATTGATTTGCCGTATAAAATTTTAAACCCAGAGAAGCTGTATGTGGACCAACCGGCACATCCGGAACAATTGCTTTTTGTACCAGGTGGTTATGAGGATCTTCTTCCCATCTTGGATCTTTGATATCCCCATAATAAGAATAGGGCCAGCCATACCAGCCATCTTCCTCAACACTTGTTATATAATCCGGCACCAGGTTATTACCTATTTTATCCCTTTCATTGACTGCTGTCCAAAGTTCACCAGTCACAGGGTTCCAGTCCATTCCAACAGGATTTCTTAAACCGGCAGCATAAATTTTCTCTCCGGTACCATCAGGGTTTATCTCCAGTATATTCGCACGGCGCACTTCCGTTTCCATTCCATATTCGCCGACATTACTTGCAGAACCCACAGAAACATAGATTTTGCTTCCATCCTCATTTGCAATAAGGTTTCGCGTCCAGTGATTATTATATCCACCGGCAGGAAGATCAAGTATTTTTTCTCCTTTCGATTCAAGCTTTAACTGGCCTTCCTTATAAGGATAGCGGTACAACCCATCTGTATTGGCCACGTAGAAAAAGCCGTTCAGGATCAACATCCCGAATGGCTGGTTCAGGCCTTCAAGAAAGATCTCCCGTTCATCCGGAAGGGCATCGCCGTCATTATCCCGAAGGACAGTAATTCTGTTTGCACTTTTTTGAGTATTGGATTCTACAACAAAAATATCGTTATTTGGTGCTATATAGGTCCATCGTGGATGTTCAAATCCATCGGCAAATTTTTCTACTGTAAAACCATTGGGAGCCTGTGGTTTTTTATCTCCCCAACCTATGACCTTACTTTCTTTCCTAATCGATTCAGAATGATACGGTGTTGGCAACACAAGCTTTCCAATTGCTGTAGAAACAGTATCGTTTGATTGTTTGGAGAGTTCCATCTTACGCTCATCACTTAATTCTTTCATTTGAGCCTGGATGTTGCTGAAAAAGCATATTAAAAAAAAGCTGAGAGTTATTTTTTTTATCATAATCAAAAATTTTAATGAAAATAGTCTTTAATTTATCCAGTCTAAAACATTTTACTTAGATTGGGTTTAATTTAACACCGGCTTTTTAAGTAGTAACAGTGGTTTTTAATTTTGGCTGGATTGGTAGATTTCAGTATGTTTATGGCATAAATAGGTTTAATACTTATGAAAAAATTCTTTATTGCACTCTTTGCAGTTATTTGCCTTACAGGCTGTGATTTATCTAAATATCAACTGATTGAGGAATATGATTTCGAAACGGTTTTTGAAAAATCAGAAGGAAAAGAAACTGCGACCTACGCTCAAATCATAGACTATTATCAACAACTGGAGGACGCTTACCCATCTATAGAACTCATAGAGTTTGGAAAAACAGATAGTGGTGAACCACTTCATCTGGCTGTTTTCAGTACAACTGAAAATTTCGACTTCCAAAAATTGAGGGAAAATAATACTATCATTCTTGTAAATAACGGCATACACCCCGGTGAAAGTGACGGGATAGATGCCACGATGATGCTATTCCGGGACCTGGCGCAGGACTCTGTGGCCGTTCCAAAAAACACAATTTTAGCTACTATTCCTGTTTATAATATAGGTGGTGCTTTGAACAGAAATTCAACTTCCCGAACAAACCAAAATGGTCCTTTGGAATACGGTTTTAGGGGAAATGCAAGAAATTATGACCTCAACCGGGATTTCATAAAAGCCGATACCCGGAACACCCGAAGTTTCGCAGAGATCTTTCATATAGTGCAACCAGATATTTTTGTAGACACCCATGTGAGCAATGGTGCCGATTACCAATACACCCTCACCCATTTATTTACTCAAAAAGATAAACTGGGAGGAGAACTGGGTGATTATCTGGATAAAAAGATGAAACCATCTTTTGAAAAATCATTATGGGAACATGAATGGGAGATTACTCCCTACGTAAACGTTTTTAATGAAGTTCCCGAAAAAGGGTTTGTTCAGTTTTTGGATTCCCCTCGATATTCTACTGGCTACGCTGCGCTGTGGAACACGCTGGGACTCATGATTGAAACACATATGCTAAAACCCTACAAAGAAAGAGTAGAAGGAACATATCGCGCCTTGCAAACAGTTATTGAAATAGGCGAAAGAGACCGGGCCGCTATCAAGGATCTTAGAGCCCGCGCACAGCGTAAGTATCTTACAGAGCGCTATTACCCATTGAATTTTAAAACCGATAGCAGTTCTATTTCAAAATTGCAATTTAAAGGCTATGAAGCCACAAGAATTAAAAGCGAAATCACTGGGGAGGAACGACTTAAATACGACCAATCAAAACCCTTCACCAAAGAAATAGCGTATTATGATAATTTTATTCCTTCTGAAAAAATCGAAATCCCGAGAGCGTATGTAATTCCGCAGGGATGGTGGAATGTTATTGAAATTTTAAAGAGCAACCAGGTAACTATGACACCGGTTAAAAATGATACCACTATCATGGTAGAAGTATATCACATCAATGAATTTAGCACCAGAGATAAGGCTTACGAAGGCCACTACCCACATTATAATACAAGTGTTGAAAAAACACAGGACAGCATTAAATTCCGAAAAGGAGATCTCTATATAAAAACCTTTCAGCCAGCGGTAAGATATTTAATAGAAACCCTGGAACCCACTGCTGATGACTCCTTTTTCAACTGGAATTTTTTCGATAGTATCCTTCAACAAAAAGAGGGTTTTTCTCCCTATGTTTTTGAAGACATCGCTAAAAAGTTACTGGAAGAAAACCCGGACTTGAAGAAAGAATTTGATGAAAAGAAAAGATTAGACAAGGAGTTTTCCCAAAACTCTTATGCCCAGTTAAGCTGGATTCATAAGCAGTCTAAACATTACGAGAAGTCTCATTTACGCTATCCGGTCTTCCGGGTGAGTCGTTAAATATTCCTTGGGAAACAACAATTTAATATTGGAATAGGATTTTGTCAATGCCTTTTGTGATTTGGCAAAATTTTTCCATTTCGCTTTTTTTATACCTTCAGCATGTTCCGGAATTAAATCCCCGGTATAAGGAGAATACATCTCATACCAGTGGGTAACTTTTAACCTGTACTTGTCTTTTCGTTTGAATACGTGGTAGGTCTTTCTTAGAAACCGAACGATTTCCAAATCCCTGACTCCTGTTTCTTCCATCACTTCGCGAATAGCCGATTCCTCCAGGGATTCTCCATCCTCTACCTTTCCCTTTGGAAGATCCCAACGCTTATTTCTATAAATAAATAAAATTTCTTTTTGATCGTTATAAACCATTCCTCCGGCTGCAGTTACTACTTTAAGCTTCTTCATAAGATGCTTAAGGAGCTTTTCTTCATTATCATGATATAGATTGACGTACAGAAGTTCCCCCTCGTTAATTCTCTTAATAATCTGTTTTAACTTTACCGTCTTAATAGGGAAAGAAGAGTAGTTATTACCAATATCTTTATTTGTTGAAAGAATAATTGGAATATCATTTACAAAAACTTTATACATTTGCACTATGATTTTAAATAAAGAAACAGCCATTAAAACAGCTGAGTTGCTTTTGCAAATTAAAGCAATAAAATTAGAACCACAACAACCCTTTACCTGGGCAAGCGGGTGGAAATCTCCAATCTATTGCGACAACCGGATCGTGTTGTCCTATCCTCCTATAAGAAATTTCATCAGGGAAAATTTTGCGCGGCAAATTGAAGAACTCTATGGAAAACCGGATGTAATAGCAGGAGTTGCCACCGGAGCGATTGGAATTGGGATGATGGTCGCAGATTATATGAACCTTCCTTTTGTTTATGTAAGGCCGGAAGCAAAAGGCCATGGAAGAAAGAATCAAATAGAAGGAAAGCTGGAAAGCGGGCAAACCGTTGTGGTTATTGAAGACCTTATAAGCACAGGAAAAAGCAGCCTGAATGCCATCAATGCGCTTAAGGAGGCAAAAGTAACTATCAAGGGATTGCTGGCAATCTTCACCTATGGTTTTGATGTTTCAGAAGAAAATTTCAAAAAGGCCGATGTTGACCTGTACACTTTGAGTAACTATGATTTTCTGATAGAAACTGCCCTAAAAACAAATTACATCAATTCATCTGAAGCCGAAACTTTAAAAACCTGGAGGCAAGATCCGGAAAACTGGAAAAAATAATATGAACTTAGAAAGTCCAAGAGTAACAACTCAAAAAAGTCAGCAGGAAATGTTTGATTTTCTTACCAACGTAGAAAATTATAAACAGGTCATGCCCGAAAGTATGGAGAAATTTGAAGTAATCGCTGCGGATACATTTCTATTCACACTTAAAGGAATGCCGCAAATAGCCCTGAAAATTACAGAAACCAGGGAACCGGAATTGGTTGTACTAGGATCAACTTCTGAAAAATTCAACTTCTCACTCAACATTTTGGTAGAACCTGAAGGTGAAAATAAGAGTGCCGTTCAATTGCTTTTTGACGGAGAATTCAATGCAATGATGTCGATGATGGTGAAGGGACCACTTACTAAATTCATTACCAACCTCAGCGAAAACATGGGCAAGCTTTAGAAGAGCAATTTCAGCTCTTTTAAATCAAAAATTCTAATAATACCATCCTCCACCTCAACTTTAAGAAGTCCGGTGGAGGTTATTCCTTTAATAATCCCGGTAAGAAATGAATCATCTGGCAATTGAAAGGTGGATACTTTATTTTTTCGGAAGAGTTTTTCTTCATACTTGGCCAGTATATCATCCTCATTTCCTTCACTGAAATTTTGCATTATTCGTTCGATATTTTTCAGAATAACGTCCAGTACGTGAGCTATTTCAAAAGTTCTTCCGGAAACGAGTTTTAGAGATGAAGCCTTTGGTAAGCCAGGGAAAGAAATTTGATTAATATTTACTCCAATGCCAATAATAGTTGTTCCAATGCTGCCATTATTTAGGATATTTTCAATGAGGATTCCACCAATTTTAAGATTTGCTGCCATAATGTCGTTTGGCCATTTCAGCTTCAAATTATTAATTTTCAATTCCTTTAAGCCCAATAAAATAGCCAGACCAATTCCTGCGCTTAAGATGAATTGATCCTGGATTTTTACTTTAGGTTTTGGATAAAGCACGCTAAAAGTAAGGTTCTCCCCCGCATTAGAAATCCAACTAGCCCCGCGCTGGCCTCTCCCTAAAGTTTGCTCAAAGGCGTGGATACAAACCGGAGCGGTATTTCGGTTTAAATGATACCATTCCCTGGCGAGTATATTTGTGGATTCAGTGGCACTAACTTTGATAATACGCATGTATAAAATAAGGACTAGTTAAGGCGTTAATTGTTATGTTAACACAGCCTAATAAAGACTAAAAAGTAATAACTTTGCGCAAAGAACAAAATTTAATGATAAAAAAAGAAATAAACAACGATCAACTTATAGCTCAAATTATAAAAGGAATAGAGGAAGTTAAAGGGAATAAAATCGAAATCCTTGATTTAAGGGAAATTGAAAATACCGTTTGTGATTATTTTGTCATTTGTAATGGTACTTCCAACACACAGGTAAATGCCATCGTAAATTCCATTCAAAAAACAGTAAGCAAAGCGCTTAAGGACAAACCCTTGCACATAGAAGGCAGTGATAATGCTGAATGGGTGCTAATGGATTACGTAAACGTTGTGGTTCATGTTTTTCAAAAACATATAAGAGAATATTACGATATTGAAAGTCTATGGGGCGATGCTAAGATCACTTCAATTGAGACAAATTATTAAAAAATAAGCAAATAAGAATGGCAAATAAGGAACCGAATAAAAAATTAGAACCTAAAAAACCTAAATTCAACGCATATTGGATTTATGCTGCTATTATAGTGATTTTTTTAGGAATTCAGATTTTTGGTGGATCGGGCTTCAACGAGCCGGTTAAAACCAATCCGGCAGAATTTGAAACGTATTTAAGAAATGGTGATGTTGCAAAGGTTTTAATCGTTAACCGAAATCAGGCGAAAGTTTTTCTAACCGAAGAAGCAAAAGCTAAGGACATTCATAAAAAGGCCACCGAAAGCGAAATGTTTGCTTCTGGTGACGCCCCTGCATATTCTTTTGAAATAGGAGATCTTCAAAATTTCGAGAATTCGATTAAGGATACAAAATCCGAGAATAATTTGGACACCATAGTAACCTATGATACTCAGGCAAATGTCTGGGGGGATATTTTACTAACCCTTTTACCTTTTGTTTTAATAATTGGGATCTGGATATTTATAATGAAAAAAATGAGCGCTGGTGGTGGCGGAGGCCCTGGAGGACAGATTTTCAATATCGGAAAATCTAAAGCAAAGCTCTTTGACCAAAATACCGACGTAAAAACTTCCTTTAAGGATGTTGCCGGGCTGGAAGGAGCGAAAGAAGAAATACAGGAAATAGTAGACTTTCTTAAAACCCCCGATAAATACACATCATTAGGAGGTAAAATCCCTAAAGGTGCATTATTGGTAGGACCCCCGGGAACAGGAAAGACCCTTTTAGCAAAAGCCGTAGCCGGTGAAGCAAAGGTCCCTTTCTTTTCTTTATCAGGATCAGACTTTGTGGAGATGTTTGTTGGAGTTGGAGCATCAAGGGTTCGGGATTTATTTAAACAAGCCAAAGAAAAATCCCCTTCGATCATTTTTATTGATGAAATTGATGCCATAGGTAGGGCAAGAGGAAAAAATAACATGTCAGGTTCTAATGACGAACGTGAAAACACCCTGAACCAGCTACTTACCGAAATGGATGGTTTCGGCACAAATACAAATGTGATTGTAATAGCTGCCACAAACCGTGCAGATGTCTTAGACAAGGCCTTGATGCGTGCAGGACGATTTGATCGACAGATATATGTGGATCTTCCGGACGTAAGAGAACGTAAAGAAATTTTTGAAGTCCATTTGAGACCCATCATTAAGGTTGCTGAAGAACTGGATGTTGAATTTCTCGCAAAACAAACCCCTGGTTTCTCTGGGGCAGATATTGCCAATGTTTGTAATGAAGCGGCTCTAATCGCTGCCCGTAAAGGACATAAGGCTGTAGGAAAACAAGATTTTCTGGATGCTGTTGACAGAATTGTTGGCGGACTTGAGAAAAAGAATAAAATTATTACACCAGACGAGAAAAAAGCAATCGCATACCACGAAGCCGGTCACGCAACGGCAAGCTGGATGTTAGAGCATGCTGCTCCTTTGGTAAAAGTAACTATAGTGCCACGTGGTCAATCCCTGGGAGCCGCCTGGTATTTGCCGGAAGAACGACTTATTGTTAGACCGGAACAAATGCTGGATGAAATGTGTGCCACTATGGGCGGAAGAGCTGCAGAAAAGGTGATATTCAATCAGATATCAACTGGAGCGCTTAGCGATCTTGAAAAGGTTACAAAACAAGCACGGGCCATGGTTACTATCTATGGACTTAATGAAAAAATAGGAAATCTTACATTCTATGATTCCACAGGCCAAAGTGAATATAATTTCACCAAGCCTTACAGTGAGAAAACTTCAGAATTAATAGACAAGGAAATTTCCAACTTAATAGAAACACAATATCAAAGGGCTATAGCTTTATTGGAAGCAAATAAAGATAAATTAACCCAGTTGGCAGATATCCTTTTGGAAAAAGAAGTGATCTTTAAAGACGACCTTCAAAAGATATTTGGAGACCGTCCTTTCGCAGAAAGGGAGCAAGTTGATTACTTCCCAAAGGCTAAAGAAGTGAACAAAAAGGAAGAGAACAAGGATGGCAACGATAAACCATCTGAAGATTCAGAAGATTCAGAAGTTCCTGAGGATACTTCGGTTAATAAATAAATCATAAACTCTTATAAAAAATCTTAATTTAATGTAGCGTTAAATTAAGATTTTTTTACCTTTGGTTTAAAGGCGCCATAATAACCCTATTTTTCACTATGAGTCTATTTAGAAATTTTTTAAACCCTAAATCTAAATCAGACAAAGGTCAGGATATGCCCGAAAAGGCCGACCGGGGCAAGTATATGCCAGATTTAAAGCTTCCCACAGACGAACGATTCATGTTGAATTTCAAAAACAACGGTGGTAAGTTTTTATATTGTGAAAATGATAAGGAGGTTTTGGAGGCTTTTGACAATATTTTATTAGAAAATGATTGGTACGAAACTTCCTGTTGCTGTTTTGATGAAAATTTGAAAAGCAAATTTGATACGTTCAATTTGGAATTTACAAAAAGTGGCAGTTCCTCTTTTTTTCTTTCTACCTGTGAATATCTTATTGCCAATGATGGTTCTATCTTAATTTCTTCTAACCAGATAAAAGAAAAAAAATTCAACGAATTACCCGATAACTTTATCATTCTTGCATCCACCAGCCAGTTGGTTGACACTATTGGAGAAGGCTTAAGAGGCATTAAATCCAATAACAAGCAGCGTATCCCTTCCAACATTACAACTATTAAAAGTTTTGAGACCCAAAAGGAGGGTGATTTTATGAGCTATGGCAGTAGCACAAAAAACCTATATTTGCTGCTTAGGGAAGATCTATAAAACATGAAGGAATCTATTATAAGAGCAATATCTGGATTATTGTACATTTCCATTTTGGTAGTTTCTATAATTTCATCTGAATTTATCTTTATTTCGCTTTTTTTTCTTCTTGGCTTCATTTGTCTATTGGAACTTGAGAAACTATTACGCTTAAAGAGCTATGCCTTATATGGGGTTCATATTATCTTCTTCCTATTATTCAGTTACATAAAATTTGACAGTAATGCCACTATTTTATTATTGTGTATCACGATCTTTGTTAACCTTTTCCTCATAAAGGATCTACTATTTATTCGTACCATTCCCGTATTTGAAAAAAAGAAGTATATAATCCTTATTTTTTACCTTATTTCCTCAATCGTTTTTTTAACCCTTATTCCAACTTATAACGGAAATTTCAATCAGGAACTAATAGTTGGGATCTTTGTACTTATCTGGATCAATGATACTTTTGCCTATATTACAGGAAAGAATTTTGGCCGAAACAAACTCTATGAGCGCATTTCTCCAAATAAAACCATTGAAGGTTTTATTGGCGGACTTGTATTTAGTATTATAGGTGGTTATTTTATATTCTATTTCACCCACTACCGCGAATTTTCTTTTTGGTTGGGATTAGCCATAATATTGAGTATTTTTGGAACACTGGGAGATTTAATCCAATCCAAATTCAAAAGACAGGCAGGAGTAAAAGATAGTGGAAACCTGATGCCTGGTCACGGAGGTCTCTATGACAGGCTGGATAGCATCATATTTTCAAGTCCATTTGTTTATGCATACTTATTAATAATAAATCATGTTTCATAAAGAAGGTTATAAAATTATATTAATCACAGTTTTGCTCCTGGCAGCATTAAATGTGATATCCTATTTATCCATTAATATCTATTGGATAAAATTTTCTGTTTTCGCAATAAGCGTATTGATACTGTTGCTTATCCTCCAGTTTTTTAGAAATCCGGGACGTGCAACCCAGATAAATGACCTAAATATAGTTTCTCCGGTAGATGGGAAGGTGGTAGTGATTGAGGAGGTTTATGAAAAGGAATATTTCAAGGACAAACGCCTACAAATTTCTATTTTCATGTCTCCTATCAATGTGCACGTTACGCGTTATCCGGTAGGTGGAATTATAAAATTAAGCAAGTATCATCCTGGAAAATTTTTGGTAGCCTGGCATCCAAAATCCAGCGAGGAAAATGAACGAACTACAGTAGTAATAAAGAACAAAATTGCCGGAGAAGTTTTATATAGACAAATTGCAGGTGCCCTTGCCAAGCGTATTGTAAATTATGCAGAAGAAGGACAGGAAATTGTGCAGGGTACTGATAGTGGATTTATAAAATTTGGTTCCCGGGTGGATGTTTTTCTTCCCTTACATACTAAGGTTAATGTCAAACTAAATGACAAAGTAAAAGGTGGCGTTAGTGTAATTGCCAATGCCGAAAATTAAGATATGGCAGAAATATCTGATCAAAAATTCCTTAAAGCCTACGAAATGGCATCCAATACCGGCCTGAAATTTCCGCCAGATGTCATGTTGCGTTTCTATGCCTTTTATAAACGTGCCACACACCATGATGGTTTTTACAATCCGGGAAATGAGGAGGATATTCGTAATGGATTTAAGGCAAATGCCTTATTACAAGTAAAAAGTGTTAGTCAGGAAGAAGCGAAGAAGAAATATGTAGAAATGGTAGAAAAACATATTGGAAAAGTCTAAAACCAATCCAATATGTATTTATTTCCACTGCCTATTTTAAAGTTGACAGGCTGGATTTTAAAACCTCAATTTTAGCTTCTGCATCTGCCTGTTTCGCCTTTTCAATAGCAACAACCTCTTCAGGTGCGTTACTTACAAAACGCTCATTTGACAATTTCTTTTCTACAGATTTTAAAAATCCCTGAGTATATTTTAATTCTTCCTGAAGTTTAGTTCTTTCTGCGTCAATATCGATGGCCCCTTCGATAGGAATAAAATACTCATTGGATCTTACCCTGAATGAAAGGGTTCCTTCCACCTGCTTTTCTACATAATTCAATTCAGAAATATTTCCAAGTTTTACAATAACCGGATTAAAGGTTTCCGAAATTTTTTCAGTATTAAGAATATCCAGCTTAATAGCATCTTTAAAAGAAATATTCTTGTCTTTTCTGATGTTCCTAATCCCGGAAATAACTTCAGAGGCACTATTGAAATCATTGATTATAACCGAATCAATTTTTCCAGGTTCCGGCCATTTTGATATTATTAAAGCCTCTTCAGAAGTTCTTGGTTTTAATTGTTGCCAGATCTCTTCAGAAATAAAAGGAAGAAAAGGGTGTACTATTTTCAAATTATCCTCTAAAATAGAAATGATTTCGTTATAAGTTTTCTGATCCATGGAATCCCCAAAAGATGGCTTTACCATCTCCAGTAACCAGGAGCAGTAATCGTCCCAAATAAGCTTATACGTGGACATTAAAGCATCACTCATTCGGTATTTGGAATAATGATCCTCTATCTCCAGCAGCACCTTTTGAAATTTTGACTTATACCAGTCTATGGCGATTTTTGAAGCAAGATTTTGTTTCTTTGAAGCATCAATTTCCCAACTCTTTATCAGTTTAAAAGAGTTCCATATCTTATTTACAAATGCACTCCCCTGCTTACAAAGATCCTCTTCAAACATCAAATCGTTTCCTGCGGGTGAACTCAACAACATACCAACCCGTACTCCATCTGCTCCATATTGATTGATCAACAAAATAGGATCTGGTGAATTACCCAGAGATTTGGACATTTTTCGGCGTTGTTTATCCCGTACAATCCCCGTTAGATAAACATTTGTAAATGGTTTTTTCCCTCTAAACTCAAACCCGGCAATGATCATTCTTGCAACCCAAAAGAATAAAATTTCGGGAGCGGTAACCAAGTCATTGGTGGGATAATAATAATTGATCTCTTTATTATCCGGTTCCATAATCCCATTGAAAACGCTTATGGGCCATAACCATGAAGAAAACCAGGTATCCAAAGCATCTGAATCCTGTCTAATATCTTTAAGTTGAAGATCTTTATTTCCAGATTTAGCGATCGCTTTCTCCAAAGCCGCTTCAATAGTTTCGGCAACAACAAAATCCTCCTTAGCTTCTCCGTAAAAGAAAGCAGGAATTTGATGACCCCATAATAATTGTCTGGAAATATTCCAATCCCGAACATTTTCCATCCAGTGTTTATAGGTGTTCACGAATTTATCCGGAACCAGATTCACCTCTTTATCCAAAACCGCATCCAAAGCCGGTTTTGCAAGATCTTTCATTTTTAAGAACCATTGATCGCTTAGTTTAGGCTCTATTACCGCACCTGTACGCTCACTGGTTCCAATTTTATTGATGTGAGTCTCTGTTTTGATAAGAATCCCCAAATCTTCAAGTTCTTTTACTATCGCCTTTCTAGCCTCAAATCTATCCATTCCCTGGTAATGCATTCCGAAGGAATTAAGGCTAGCATCGTCATTAAAAATGTCTATCACCTCCAAATTGTGACGCTCTCCAATTGCCTTATCATTTTCATCATGCGCCGGAGTAACTTTTAAGCATCCGGTTCCAAACTCCATATCCACATAGTCATCTTCAATTATTGGAACAGGTCTGTTCACAATGGGCACAATTGCATTTTTTCCCTTTAAATGAAAAAATCGCTCATCATTGGGATTTATGCAAATTGCGGTATCTCCCAAAATGGTCTCGGGCCTTGTAGTAGCAATGGTTACTGTTTCATCGCTATTTTCAATTTTATAGGTTAGGTAATATAAATTTCCTTGTTTTTCCTGATAGATCACCTCTTCGTCAGACAAGGTTGTTTTAGCTTCAGGATCCCAATTAACCATTCGGTAACCACGATATATTAAACCTTTTTCGTACAAATTCACAAACACCTTTATCACAGATGCAGACATATCCTTATCCATAGTAAACTTGGTACGTTCCCAATCACAGGAAGCTCCAAGCTTTTTTAGTTGTTCCAGGATAATCCCACCGTGCTTATGAGTCCAGTCCCAGGCATGAGACAAAAACTCCTCTCGTGAAAGGTCATTTTTATCAATTCCTTCAGCTTTTAATTTTGCAACAACTTTTGCCTCGGTGGCAATAGAGGCATGATCAGTACCAGGCACCCAACAGGCGTTAAATCCCTTTAGCCTTGCTCTACGGATGAGTACATCCTGAATTGTATTATTTAACATATGCCCCATATGCAGTACTCCTGTCACATTAGGAGGAGGTATTACAATAGTATAGGGAGTCCTTTCATCTACCTCAGAATGAAAATAGCCTTGTTCCAACCAGTAGTTGTACCATTTTTCTTCTATCTGCTGTGTATCGTATTTTTGGGATAAGGACATAATTGGTCTAATATTTGAAAATATGTGCAAAAGTACTTATAAGTTGAGGATTATAAAAGAAGTAGTTTTAGTTAATACTTTTGAGTTTGGCTATAAAGACCTTACCTTTACAAACATTTAATTTTAAAAATGATGAAAACAATCTTAACCATATTAATAGTAGTTTTAGGTGGATTATCCACGATAACCGCCCAAAACACCCCGAAATTTCAGTTTAAATCTGAAGTGATAGATTACGGAGAAATTGAAAAAGGCGCTAACGGACTTCGGGTTTTTGAATTCACGAATTCCGGTACTGCTCCACTTGTCATTGAAAATGTGTATTCAAGTTGTGGATGTACAACACCATCCTGGACAAAAACCGCGGTTGCTCCAGGGCAATCTGGTAAAATTGAAGTAAAATACAACACCACTATTGTTGGGCCTATTAGGAGAACAATAACCATTTATTCCAATGCCGATGAAAATCCGAAGGCGATTAAAATAAAAGGCAAGGTTCTGGACCCGGATGAAAAATCATAAAAATTTTTAAGCTCCCGAAATTCGGGAGTTTTTTTTGAAATATTCTTTATGGTAAATTAAGAAAAGATTCACAAATTTCTTCCTCTATTTGCATTTCCTCTAAAAGTCAACCTTGCTGATCTTAAAGTACAAATAAAAGTTTTACTCTATTCATTATAGAAGAATATACAGACAGTGAAATAACCATAATAGAAAAACTGGCGTTTCAAATTTTGTTTTAAAACACAAAAAGCTCGAAATATAAATGCCCCTAAGATGACAGGTAATTTGCATTTAATTTTGCATTTTTGCACAGAGAAAAAAAATTAAATAAGTTATGCCCAAAATTTCAGTTAAAGGGATTTCCATGCCGGAATCACCAATAAGAAAATTAGTACCATTTGCAGAAGCAGCGATAAAAAAAGGTCGCAAAATATACCTTTTAAATATTGGCCAGCCCGATATTAAAACCCCTGATGTTGCACTGGATGCTGTAAGAAATCACAACATAGAAGTTTTATCATACAGTCACTCTGCCGGTTTTGAAGGCTATAGGGCCAAACTAGCCGGATATTACCAAAAAAATGACATTCCGGTAACCGGGGAAGAAATCATTATTACTACCGGGGGATCTGAAGCTTTATTATTTGCTATGAGCAGTATCGCTGATGCTGGGGATGAAATTATTATCCCTGAACCATTTTACGCAAATTATAATGGATTTGCCACTGCTTCCGGGGTTAAAATTGTCCCGGTTGAATCTAAGATCGAAACCGATTTTGCACTTCCTCCCATTTCAGAATTCGAAAAATTAATCACCCCAAGAACCAAGGCGATTTTAATTTGTAATCCCGGAAATCCAACAGGATATCTTTATACTAAAGAAGAGATAAAACAACTTGCAGATCTCGCTTTAAAACATGACATTTTTATAGTCGCAGACGAGGTATATCGTGAATTTGCCTATGATGGAGCTCAACATTTTTCCATCATGAGTCTTACCCAATTGAAGGATCATGCGATCATGATAGATTCCGTATCAAAACGCTATAGCATGTGTGGAGCAAGAATAGGTTGCCTGGTTTCAAAAAACAAAGAGGTAATAGCTGCGGTAATGAAATTTGCACAGGCACGATTAAGCCCTCCAACTTTTGAGCAAATTGCAAGTGAAGCCGCCTTAGAAACTCCTCAAAGTTATTTTGACGATGTAATAGAAGAATATACCTCCAGAAGAAACCTTCTAATCGAAGGACTTAAACAAATAGAAGGGGTTAAAGTAGCAGTTCCTAAAGGAGCATTTTATTGTATCGCTGAATTACCGATAGATAATGCCGATAAATTTGCCAAGTGGCTGCTTGAAGACTTTCAACTGGATAATGAAACGGTCATGGTAGCACCTGCTGCAGGATTTTATTCTACCCCAAACACCGGAATGAACCAGGTAAGAATTGCGTATGTACTTAAACAGGAAAATTTAAAAAAGGCGATTAACATTCTTAAGGTGGCTTTAAAAGAATACAACAAATAATGAATATTTCCCGGAATACTTCTTTAAAATCCTATAACACCTTTGGGATTGATGTGAACGCTAAACAGTTTATATCAATAAACACTATCGATGAACTTAGGCAGGTTTTAAAACAGAATTATTCCGGGGATTTGTTTATTCTAGGTGGCGGTAGCAATATGCTTCTTACAAAAGATATCGACGCGATTGTAATGCATATTAATATTCTGGGCAAAAGAGTCGTTAGAAAAACAAAAAACAGTGTTTTTGTCGAAGCACTTGCAGGAGAAAACTGGCATCAGTTTGTGTTATGGACCCTGGAAAATAACTGGGGCGGCCTTGAGAATTTATCTTTAATCCCAGGAAATATTGGTACTGCCCCAATTCAAAATATTGGTGCGTACGGCGTTGAACTCAAGGATACTTTTGTATCCTGTGATGCCATTGACCTACAAACTCTGGAATCAATAAGTTTTTCTGCAGAAGAATGCGAGTTTGGATACCGGAATTCTATTTTCAAGAATAAGGTGAAAGGCAAATACATTATTACCGGAGTTACTTTTAAGCTAAAGAAAAAGAACCACGTAATCCAAACGAATTATGGAGCGATTGATGAATCATTAAGATGTTCTGGAATTAGCGATCCAACGATTCAAGATGTGTCAAAAGCTGTAATAAAAATTAGACAACAGAAACTACCAGATCCACGGGTTCTTGGAAATAGCGGAAGTTTTTTTAAAAATCCGGTAATCACCAAAACCGAGTTGGAACTAATAAAGTTAGATTACCCAGAGATTCCTTCTTATGAAATTTCGCGAAATGAGGCTAAAATTCCTGCGGGATGGCTCATAGATAAAGCCGGTTTAAAAGGATATAGAGAAGGCGATGCAGGTGTTCATAAGAATCAGGCATTGGTATTGGTAAATTATGGAAATGCCAGCGGAAAGGAAATTCTTTTACTTGCAAAAATGGTCCAGGAAAAAATCAAGAAACAATTTAACATAGACCTTGAACCGGAAGTAAATATATTTTAGATAAAAAAGATCATAAAAAAATCCCGCCAAAGCGGGATTTTTAAATTTTACAATACTGTGATTAGGATTTTTTCATCACAACGGCATCAATAACATGTACCACACCATTTGATGCTTCTACATCTGCCTGTACGATATTTGCTGTTTTACCATTACCGTCTTTCAAAACGATCTTATCTCCGCTCATTGTAGCTGTTAATTCTGCACCTTCTACAGTAGAGAATTTAAAAGTTCCATTATTAGCCTGGATTTCTGCAGCAAGATCAGAGGAAGTAATTTTTCCTGAAACCACATGATACTTAAGAACATTTTGTAAATTCTTTTTATTCTCAGGTTTCATTAAATTATCCAAAGCAGTTTTATCCACTTTAGAAAAGGCGTCATTCGTTGGAGCAAATACGGTAAAAGGACCTTCATCCTCTTTCATCATTTGCGCAAGTTCAGCATTTTGCATCGCACTTACCAATGTACTCAAAGTGGGAGTTGCCATTGCTTTGGCTGCGATAGAATTAGATTCCATCTCCATTTTTTCTTCCTGAGCCTGCATTTCAGATTCTCTTTCAGCCTCCATTTGTTCCATTTCCATGCGCTCTTTTTCTTCCTGTGCTTTTTTCTCTTTATCTTCACAAGATGTAAAAGTAACCGCAGATACTATAGCGATCATAAATAAATTTCTTAATTTCATAATTTAGTTTTTTCTGTTAATTAATCGTTGCAATTTAGCAAGGAATCCTTAATTACTGCATATTTAATAATTAAATTTAAGTTAAATTTAAACAACGGCCACAATAAAGGCAATTCATTTCCTTAGCCTCCTTTTTATTCTTATTTTTGCAGTAAGAAATTTAATTATGGAACTATTTATTATAACATTCGTTTTATTAGCATTGGCATTCGCCGGAATTGCCATAAAGATTTGGGGGAAAAAAGACGGGAAATTTGCAGGAACCTGTGCTAGTCAAAGTCCTTTTTTAAATAAGGATGGGGAAGCTTGTAGTTTTTGCGGAAAATTGCCTGATGAAGCTAAAGACTGTGCCGAGCCTAAAAAGACGAACTAAAACTATATGGCAATATTTTTACTGGTATTCTTTTTAATAATCTCATTTATAAATATCCTATTTTACATAGGATATTTTAGTTTTGCTAACGCAATTAACGTTGATTCCAAAAGTGTCAACCTACCTGTTTCAGTAATAATTTGCGCAAAAAACGAAGCAGAAAACCTTCAGCAATTTATACCTTCTATATTAAACCAGAATTACCCCAATTTTGAGGTAATCCTTATCAATGATGCTTCTACCGACACTACCCTGGAGGTAATGGAAAATTTTGCTGCTGAAGACAATCGCGTAAAACTGGTAAATGTTATCAACAATGAAGCCTTCTGGGGAAAGAAAAAATATGCACTTACCCTGGGAATAAAAAAGGCGAAAAACAATTATCTTCTTTTTACCGATGCCGATTGTACTCCTGTAAGCGGTCAATGGATAACTTCCATGGCTTCAAAATTTGAAAATGAAAAAACCATCATTCTCGGTTATGGCGGATATATTAAGAAAAAAAAATCATTTTTAAATTTACTAATCCGCTTTGAAACTCTTCTTACCGCTGTGCAGTATTTCTCTTATTCAAAATGGGGCATCCCGTATATGGGCGTGGGAAGGAATCTAGCTTATTCTTCAGAAGAATTTTACAATCAAAATGGGTTTGCTACTCATTTACATGTACGTTCAGGAGATGATGACTTGTTTGTAAATCAGGCTGGATCCTCAAAAAACACAGCAATATGTATTAACCGGGAATCAATTACCCGCAGTGTTCCAAAATTAAATTATAAAAACTGGCTCTTGCAGAAGCGCAGGCATTCCTCGACTGCTTCCAATTATAAATTCCAGCACAAAATTTTACTCGGCACTTTTTACAGCTCCCAATTAATATTTTGGTGCCTTCTTGTTCTATTATTAATACTTCAAGTTCAATGGCCTTTGGTTTTGGGTATTTTGGCCCTTAGATTATTGATTCAATATATTGTTTTCTGGAAATCGGCCAAAAAACTGGATGAAATGGATTTGGTTTGGTTATTTCCAGTTCTGGAAGTGTTTTTAATTTCCTCGCAATTCTATATCTTTATCAGTAATATTTTCTCAAAGCCAACTCATTGGAAATAAATCCCGCTATCCTTCTTCAACAAATAGAGCAAGCAAAGGCCGGGCATCAGGCAGCCTTTAAATATTTACTGGACACCTTTTGGAGTGATGTATATGCATTTCAGCTAAAAAGGACCAGGAATGAGTATGATGCTGAAGAAATCACTATTCAAACCTTTTCGAAAGCCTTTGATAAACTTTCTTCTTTTGATGAAAATTACAATTTCAAAACCTGGCTCATAACCATTTCCAGGAACATCCATATAGACCTTATTCGAAAAAAGAAAGCATCAATTCGCGGCAATACGGCAGATGAATCCAGCGAAAAAGTTTACAAAATCGCCGATGAAACTCCTACCATAGAAGATATCCTTATAAATGAGCAACATCTTGCGCAATTGCTAAGCGATATCAAACAATTGAAACCGCATTATCAAAAAGTGATCAACCTTAGATATTTTCAGGAGAGATCTTATAAGGAGATCGCTACAGAATTGGAAGAACCTATGAATAATATCAAGGTGAAATTGTTGCGCGCAAAAAAATTATTAGCCCAGATCATCGAATCCAGAAAGAGCTAAATCAAGTACTGCTGGGCACGCTCACGAGATATGCCCAGAAAATAAATCTCCGGTTCTTGGATGAAATAACGCCCGAAGGCTACGTGCGGTCATCGGGAAATTAACCCCGAAAGACTCCCTTTCTTAAATTACTCATTTCATCATATTATTGTATCTTTGAATCATAGAATTTTGATATGACTACAGATACTATAACTGCACCAATACGAACGCCAAAACCTAAATGGCTGCGTGTAAAACTTCCTACCGGAAAGAAATATACCGAGTTAAGAGGCTTGGTCGATAAATACGATCTACATACTATTTGCACCGCCGGAAGTTGCCCCAATATGGGGGAATGCTGGTCTGAAGGTACTGCCACTTTTATGATCCTTGGAAATATTTGCACACGTTCCTGTGGATTTTGTGGCGTAAAAACAGGGAGACCAGAAACTTTAGACTGGGATGAACCAGAGAAAGTTGCGCGTTCTATTAAATTGATGAAAATAAAACACGCTGTTGTTACCAGTGTAGACCGGGACGACCTAAAAGATATGGGTTCCATTCTGTGGGCTGAAACCGTGAAGGCTATTAGGAGAATGAATCCGGAAACGACACTAGAGACCCTTATTCCCGATTTTCAGGGAAATGAGCGAAATATCGACAGAATAATTGCAGTAAACCCTGAAGTTGTTTCCCACAATATGGAAACCGTAAAACGTCTCACCAGAGAAGTACGCATCCAGGCTAAATATGAGCGCAGTTTAGAAGTGCTGAATTATTTAAAAAAGAACGGGATAAAAAGAACCAAATCCGGGATCATGTTAGGGCTTGGGGAAGAAGAGGATGAAGTTATTCAAAGCCTTAAAGATTTGCGAAGCGTGGATGTTGATATTGTAACCATTGGCCAATATTTACAACCAAGTAAAAAACATTTACCCGTAAAAGAATTCATAACTCCCGAACAATTCAAAAAATACGAAGCCATAGGCATGGATTTAGGCTTTCGACATGTAGAAAGCAGTGCACTGGTAAGATCCTCCTACAAAGCTCAAAAACATTTAACTTAATTCCCCTCTGCACAGAACATGGCTGAAAAAATAAAAATTGGGATCAACGGTTTTGGTCGTATTGGTCGCAACTTATTCAGACTTTTAATAGGAAATAATAAGATAGAAATAGTTGCAATCAACGATATTGCAGATGCTACTACCCTAACCCACCTTTTAAAATATGACAGTATTCATGGTAGGTTACAGCAAAACATTTCTTCTAAAAATTCATTTATAAACATAGAGAGCCGGAAAATCCCGGTTTTAAATCACGCTCACCCAAAAGATATTCCATGGACAAAATACGGAGTGGAGTATGTAATAGAATGTTCGGGAAAATTCAAAAAAACAGAGGATCTGGAGTTTCATCTTCAGGACGGGGTTAAAAAAGTAATTCTTTCTGTGCCACCGGAAGATGATCAAATTAAAATGGTTGTTTTAGGAGTTAATGAAAACATTCTTGATGGAAGTGAAAAAATAATTTCCAATGCATCCTGTACCACGAATAATGCAGCACCTATGCTGGAAGTTATCAAAAGGAACTTTGGTGTAAGACACGCTTATATTTCCACAATTCATTCCTATACTTCCGATCAAAGTTTACATGACAAACCACATAGAGACCTAAGAAGGTCAAGGGCTGCAACACTTTCTATCATCCCAACTACAACCGGTGCCGCTAAAGCCTTAACCAAAATATTCCCAGACTTAAAAGATGTTATTGGTGGTTGCGGAATACGCGTTCCGGTTCCTAATGGTTCTCTTACAGATATGACTATAAATGTGCTTCAACCCACCACGATTAAAGAAATCAATAAAGCCTTTAAAGAGGCGTCTAAGACCTACCTTAAAAATTATCTTAGTTATACCGAAGAACCCCTTGTTTCTATTGATATTTCCGGCGATCCACATTCCTGTATTTTCGACGCTCAAATGACATCTGTAATAGGAGGGAATTTAATAAAACTTATAGGCTGGTATGATAACGAAATAGGATATTCCAGCCGGTTATTAGATTTAATTTCTTTGGTTTCAAAGAAATAACTATATTTAACAATATTAAGTACGAGCCACCCCCTGATGAAGAAATTACTTTTTTCGCTTATTTTCCTGTTCAGCTGCTATTCTTCATCTGCTTTTCAGCAAGAAAAAGAGGATGAAATTTCCAGGAAGAATATGGAAATCCTTCAATTACTAAATGAAGCCGAAATTTCAATAAATGTTTTAGATTTTCAGCAAGCGCATACCCAGCTAAATGAGGCGCTGGAAAAAGCAAAACAAGTTAACGATCAAAAATACATCGCTCTTTCCAGCGGTATTCTCTCCTCGCTTTATTACATACGCCACGAATATGACCGGGCAGATACAGAACTCCAACGTGCAATTTCAATTCAAAGAGAAATAGAAGACGAGGCAGGACTTGCATATAGTTATCTTAATTATTCGAAAATTTTAAGCGCACAAAATAAATTTGATCGGGCTAATAATTATTTGGATTTAGCTGAAGATTATTATTTAAAAGTAAATGATACGGAATACCTTGGGATTGTTTCTCTAAACAGGGCAATAAATAACCTGAATTCTAAAAATTCTGAAAAAAGCCGACAGCTCGTTCTTACCCAGTTAAATAATGCCGAGATTTATTTAGCCGAAAGCGTAAATAAGTATGAAAAATCGCGATTATATTATTATAAGGCAAGGATTAATTTCATAAAGGGTAAATATGATTTGGCTCAATCTGAAGCTTTAAAATCCCTGAAAATTGCTAAAGATAATAATTATGGAAGTATGTTCATACAATCCACCAAAATTTTAAGTCGGATTGCCGAAGAACAAGGAGATTTTGAAAACTCCCTGAGCTATCTCCAGACCAGCACTAAAGTAAAGGATTCAATTTTTAATATGAATAAGGAAGTTCTGGCCATAGACGCAAATACACGCTACGGGGTAGATGCTATGCGAACCAACTTAAAGGAGCTTTCACGACAAAATGCCGAACAGGAGCGCTCTCTAAAAGTAAATAAACTCACCACCATTTTGAGTGTGGCACTTATTACTATCTTGTCTTTATTAACTTTATCGCTTTATAAAAATAACAATCTTCGCGCACGCGCTAACGATTTGCTTCAAAAGAAAAATGATGAACTTACCATCGCTAAAGAAAATGCTGAAAAAGCATCTATGGCTAAGGCGCAGTTCCTTTCCACCATCACGCATGAACTTCGCACACCATTATATGCTGTAACAGGATTAACACACCTACTATTAGAAGAAAGCCCTACCGAAAATCAGAAGGAACATTTAAATTCCCTCAAATTTTCAGGAGAATACCTGCTTTCCCTAATCAACAATATTTTAGATCTAAATAAACTGGAAGCAAAAAAGGTTGATATCCTTGAAACTTCATTTAACCTGGAAAAGCGCATTTCTGATGTACTCATCGCCCTGAAAAATTCGGCCGATGAAAAAAAGACGACCTTACATTTCGATTTCGATCCTGAAATTCCAAAAAAATTAAAAGGAGATCCGCTTAAAATCTCTCAGATCCTAATCAATTTGATAGGAAACTCAATTAAATTTACCGATAATGGGGACATTTGGATAGCTGTTAAGAAAGTTAACCAGGTTGGCAAACAATTATTTCTTCATTTTCAAATAAAAGATAATGGTGAAGGAATCACTAAAGAAAAACAAAGTGCGATTTTTGATAATTTCACACAGGGCTCCCTGCAAATAAACAGGAAATTTGGAGGAACAGGTTTAGGCCTTTCAATTGTCAAGAATTTATTGAATTTAATGGGCAGTGATATTCACCTTGATAGTGAATTAGGCAAAGGTTCCTCCTTTACATTCGACCTTAAGTTTGAAGCATTCGAGGAGTTAGCAGGAATTACAAACCCCAACACGCCCAGTGCCGCACTTTCCAATGATATGATGCATAACAAACGCATTCTTATTGTAGAGGATAACAAGATCAACCAAATGATAACCCGCAAGATTTTGGAAAAACATTTGGTGATATGTGATATTGCCGATAATGGTACTATTGCTATTGAAAAGGTGAAAAAAAACAATTTTGACCTCATTTTGATGGATATACATATGCCAGGAATAAGTGGAATTGAAGCGACTATTGAAATAAGAAAATTTGATGATCAAATTCCTATTGTTGCCTTGACAGCCGTTACACTTGACGAGAATCTTGATGAATTCTACTTAAACGGATTTACAGATATTATACCTAAACCATATAAAACAGAAGAGTTTTTCCACAAAATCAATTTGCATCTGGCCGCAAATAAAGTTCAGGCTTAAGCTTTTGGCATATAATTTGAAATTGCAATTGCAATTAAAATTATATACCGAAAAAGAATATATAGTTTGAATTAGCCAAAATTAAATGAGGTGCTTTTTGCACCTCATTTTTCAGTTAATACATAGTGTGATAATTCCTTTTTGAATCCTTCAGCATTGCTAATAAATTTCATTTTAATAGGCAGATAGTATAATCCGGGATGAGAAAGCAAATTCTTTAATCTCATGTAATCTTTTTCTGTGGTAAGAATTCTGGAGGCAGAAGTAAACTTCTTCAAATCTAAGGAAGAAAAATTATGATGATCTGGGAATTTAATATGGGTAAAGTCTATTTTCAATTTATCAAGATGCTGACACAAAGGACTGGGATTTGCTATCCCCGTTACAAGGGTTATCTTTTCTTCCAAAAGAGCACTTAGAGAAATTTCTTCATTTTCATTATAAATATTTTCAGCATACTCGATATAACTGAAGTATAATTTTTGGTGATTCTTTAATTTCAGCTTTTTCCTTATTTCATCCTGTTCTTTTTTGGTTAAGTTCACAGGACATTTGGTTACCACAATAATCCGGGCTCTTTCAGCACCAATGGAAGGCTCCCTTAAATTCCCCGTTGGCAACATCAAATCATTCATATATAAATCACCATAACTGGTTAAAAGTATGTTTAGCCCTGCTTTAACCTTTCTATGCTGAAAAGCGTCATCCAACAATACCACTTCCGGAGAAAACCTGTTTTTTAGAAGTGAAATCCCATGAACCCTATTTTCATCAACGGCGATTATAGCATCTTTGAATCGGGATTTAAACTGAAGGGGCTCATCCCCCACTTCCCTGGCAGGTTCAGTTCCATTTAACAAAACAAAACCGGTTGTCTCCCTTCCATAACCCCGGCTAAGGGCAGCCACCTTATATTTCCTGGAAAGCAGATCCAGAAGATATTCTATCATAGGAGTTTTTCCCGTCCCACCAGCACTCAGGTTTCCAACACAAATAACAGGAAATGCAAATTTTGTAGATTTAAAGAAACCTGTATCATATAAAAAATTGCGAAGAAGCATCACCAAACCGTACAAAAGCGCAAATGGAAAAAGGAATTTTCTAAAGATTCTCATCCAGACGAAAGTATAATATTTATATTTGAAATAAAATAAGAATTTATGATAATTGCAGAGGTCATCAAACATCTGGAAGATTTTGCGCCCGTTTCCACCGCTGAAGATTTTGACAATGTAGGCTTATTGGTTGGCCAGCCAGAAACAAAATTAACCGGCATCCTCATCACGCTGGACACCCTCGAGGAAGTAGTAGCCGAAGCCATCGATACAAACTGTAATTTAATAGTGAGTTTTCACCCCATCATATTCTCAGGATTAAAAAGGTTGAATGGAGCTAATTATGTAGAAAGAACAGTGATAAAAGCTATTCAAAACAACATCGCGATTTACGCGATACATACGGCCCTGGATAATCACCGTCTGGGAGTCAATAAAATGATTTGTGACAAGCTGGATCTCCTAAACACCAGGATCCTAATCCCTAAAGAAAAGACCATCAAAAAATTAACAACCTACACCCCAACCGCGCAAGCCGCAGAATTAAGACAAAAATTGTTTGAGGCAGGTGCGGGAAGTATTGGGAATTATGATGAATGCAGCTTTAATCTGGAAGGAGTTGGAAGTTTTAAACCAGATGAAAATGCCAATCCTGTTATTGGCAGCAGTGGAGAAACTCATTTTGAGAAAGAAACCCAGATAAATATTACTTTTCCTGCACATCTGGAACAGCAAATCCTTAAAGCGCTGTTCAAAAACCATCTTTATGAAGAAGTGGCCTATGAAATTACTACCCTTGATAATTCAAACCAGCAAATAGGAATGGGCATGATTGGAGATCTAAAACAAGAAAAAGAAGAATCTGTTTTCCTTTCTGAAATAAAAAACATATTCAAAACAGGATGCATCCGGCATTCAGAATTGTTGGGGAAACCAGTAAAAAAGGTAGCAGTTTTAGGAGGCAGTGGTAGCTTCGCCATTGAAAATGCAAAAAAAGCCGGTGCCAACTTTTTTATAACAGCAGATTTAAAGTATCATGATTTCTATAAAGCCGAACAAAAGCTGGTACTAGCAGATGTTGGACACTATGAAAGTGAGCAATACACAAAAAACCTATTACATTCGTATCTTAGCAAAAAAATTAGTAATTTTGCACTTATTTTATCGAATACAAAAACCAATCCTATCAAGTATTATTAACTATGGCAAAAAAAACCGATGTTACTGTAGAAGAGAAGTTAAGAGCGTTGTACGATCTTCAACTAATTGATTCCAGAATCGATGAAATTAGAAATGTACGAGGTGAACTTCCCCTGGAGGTTGAAGATTTAGAAGACGAAGTAGCCGGGTTAAACACACGTATACAAAAGTTAGAAACTGATTTGGAATCGGTTGATGCAGACATTAAGAACAAAAAAATTCTTATTGATGATTCTAAAGCAGCAATAAAAAAATATACCGAACAACAAAAAAATGTTCGGAATAACCGTGAATTTAATGCTTTAAGCAAAGAGATCGAATTTCAGGAACTTGAAATTGAACTTGCTGAAAAACACATTAAAGAACACAAAGCTCAAATCGAGCAGAAAAAAGAGGTGATCGCTCAAACCAAGGAACGTTTAAACGATCGCGATAAACATCTCGTTCACAAAAAAGGAGAATTAGATGCTATTTTGGCTGAAACTCAAAAAGAGGAAGAATTGTTGGTGAAAAAATCCAACGAATTTGAAACTCAAATTGAAGAAAGATTGATAAGTGCCTATAAGCGCATAAGAACCAACGTTAAAAACGGTTTAGCAGTAGTAGCGGTAGAGCGTGGAGCTTCAGGAGGTTCTTATTTCACTATCCCACCACAGGTAATTGTGGAAATTGCAGGCAGAAGAAAGATCATCACAGATGAGCATAGTGGTAGAATTTTGGTTGATGAAGAGCTGGCAAAAGAAGAACACGAAAAGATGGAAAAGCTTTTCTCTAAAATCTAGACAAGTAAAAAACCTTGTATAAAAGGATATTCAAAAGGAATCTAAACCTGATTTCTTTTTGAGTATCCTTTTTTTTGTGCTTTTATTTCTGGTTTAAACTTCGAAGCGAAAACAATATTTTTTTTAAAAATCTCCTCCAGAAAGCAGATCCAATAATTAGATTAACAACATTTTCACACACCAGACCAGTTTATCCCCTAACTTTAAACCCATACTAATAATTGCATAGTCCAACAAATAACTCCCTATGAAACTATTCCTTTCTGTTCTTACAATGATTTTTATACTTTCGTCGTGCAAAAACAATCCAGAAAAAGATGTCCGGGATGAGGATATCTACCTGGAAGAAGAAAATATAGAAGCAGAAAAACACCCTAACGGGGAAAAGCAGAACAAACCCTCCAAAAAACAGAAAGATGTTTCAGGGTTAAACTCCCCGGGGGAGGAATCAAATTCAGACAATAACGCTACTGCATCTATGGTCGGAAATTACATCAAGGTAGGCCAGGAAAATGATTCCAATTGTTCTTGTTATTGTCTGGAAGTAAAATTTACTGCTAATTCTAAATTATGCCTTACTCAGGGCAAGATGTATATCGATGTCAAATTTGAAAAGAAAGATGAAAATCTGGTTCAGGTTTTCCTCATAGCTCCTTCCAATTTTAATACTGACGGAAATGAGATCCCCTGGGAGAAATTCGACAAAAATGCTCCGGTTGCTACAATTACATCAAAAAGTAATGGAGAAATAGATTTTGATTGGTTAGGTTTCACAATAAATGGCGACTTAGCACAAGACTATGCGCTTTTCGGAAAAAAAACACTGGAGGGCTCTTACAAAAAAAAGTGATCCTGCCTGGTTAAAAAAAAATACCAGTTGCGACCAACAAAGACTATCTTTTAATAAAACTGAAACTTTATGAAATCCATTTTTTTATTATCTTTTTCTCTGTTTATGTTATCCTGTGGAAACGGAAACACACAAACGGTAACCAAAGAAAGTATCTCCAATGCAGAACCGATAGAAGTCTCTATTCAGGACGGATTGGCAAAAGTATATTTTGCCAGCGGTTGTTTCTGGTGTGTGGAAGCTATTTATGAGAGTATTGAAGGGGTAGACGAAGTGATTTCGGGATATTCTGGCGGACATACAAAAAATCCAACCTACGAATCCAGCAATACGGGAACTACGGGACACGCAGAAGCGGTTGAAGTCATTTATAATCCTGAAAAAATCAATTTTAAAACCCTGGTTCAGGTATTTTATGGCTCGCAAAATCCTACCCAGGTAAATGGACAAGGACCGGATCAAGGTTCTCAATACCGATCTATACTTTTCTTTCAAAATCAGGAGCAAAAAGAAATTATTGAGAATGTAAAAGCCGAGGTTGCAAAGAAGTATGAAAAACCTCTGGCTGCAGAAATTTTACCCTTTCAAAAATTCTGGATTGCAGAAGATTATCATCAGAATTATGAAAAAAATAATCCCGGAAATCCTTATATTCAAAATGTTTCTATTCCAAGACTAAATAGATTTAAAGAAAACTTTACTGAAATACTGAAGAAAAATAGTCATTAAAATTTCTTCAAAATTATTGATAAAGTGAAGCCTTTGGCTTCACTTTTTTTTTATGATTCCCGGATTTAGTTCCCCCTAAAGGATTTATTTAAGTATTTTTACATCGATTAAAAGAACTCCTAAGCTCCTTCCATGAACATCACCACAGAGAATGTACTTTTAATAGGTTCCATCCTACTTTTAATAAGCATTATCGCCGGTAAAACATCGTACAAATTTGGGGTTCCCACCCTAATTTTGTTTTTACTTGTTGGGGTTCTGGCAGGATCTGAAGGAATAGGAAAAATCAATTTTAACGATCCCCAACTAGCTCAGTTTATAGGAATCGTTTCCCTCAATTTCATATTGTTCTCTGGAGGACTGGATACCAGTTGGAAAAGCATAAAGCCTGTGGTATGGCAGGGAGTTTCCTTATCTACTCTGGGGGTTTTGCTAACAGCTGTTTCTGTTGGTTTTTTTGTGTCCTTTATAACAGATTTTACCATCTACGAAGGCCTTCTATTAGGCGCAATTGTATCCTCCACAGATGCTGCAGCGGTATTCTCAATCCTCCGGGCTAAAAATCTTGGCCTAAAAACAAATCTTCGGCCAACCCTGGAATTGGAAAGTGGTAGTAATGACCCTATGGCATATTTCCTTACCATTGCCTTTTTAGGACTGGTAATCAATCAGGATCTTAGCATTTATAGTATAATACCCCTTTTTCTTAAACAAATTTTAATAGGTGGGGCGCTTGGTTTTGGTTTTGGAAAATTGAGCAAATATATGATCAACCGCATCAAGCTGGATTTTGAAGGATTATATCCTGTTTTAACCATAGCCCTTATGTTTATAACCTTTTCCTTCACCGATTTTGTTGGTGGAAACGGTTTTTTAGCCGTCTACTTATGTGCGGTTTATTTGGGAAATCATAATATCATCCATAAAAAGACCATTATGAAAATGTTTGATGGTCTTGCCTGGCTTATGCAAATAGTGCTTTTCCTAACCCTTGGTTTATTGGTTTTTCCAAGCCAGGTACTACCTGTATTGGGAATAGGAATGTTTGTTTCGGTATTCCTCATATTTATAGCCCGTCCCTTAAGCGTATTTATAAGCTTGATGTTCTTTAAAATGAAAATGAGAAGAAGATGGTATATCTCCTGGGTTGGACTTCGCGGGGCGGTTCCTATTGTTTTTGCAACTTATCCACTTTTAGCCGGAATTGATAAGGCAGATATGATCTTTAATATTGTTTTTTTCGTATCGCTCTCCTCTGTATTAGTTCAGGGAACGACTCTATCCCTGGTTGCAAAATGGCTGCATGTGGCACTTCCGTTTAAAGTTAAACCAAAATCCCCTGTAGATGCATTTTTAGCTGATGGAGCAAAATCATTTATAAGGGAGATCATTATTCCAGAAAATAATCATTCGGTTGGGAAAGCCATTGTACAATTGAAATTTCCAAGGAAAGCCATTATAGCCATGATTTCCCGGGATGATAAGTTCCTAACTCCAAACGGTGCAACTGAAATTGAACCCAATGATATGCTTATAGTTCTTACGGAAGACAGCGAAACTCTTAGGGAAGTATATACAAGTCTGGGACTGGATATGATTAAAGAAGAAGAGGAGAGTTTGACCTAAGAATTTATTTCAATTTTTAACCAGAAGTTCTAATATTAAATTCTCTACCTCCTTGCTATCCCAACGTTGTTCAATTTTTTCCAATTTCATTACCTCATCCATAATCGCACGCTGTTGATCTCCTATGGCAAGCGCATCTGCATAAGGTTTATCTGAAAATGTTACTCTGGAATAGAGCGGGATCCAATGCTCGGGATGTTTTTCGGAAAAATGCTTTTCAATTTTTTTTCGAAGCAGAAATTCTGGATTTGCAGTTTTACTGCTCATTTCAATAAAATTCCTGTAACTCAATTCTGCAATAGCATCAGCATTAGGCTTTCTAAGATTTTGATATTCCATAAATATGTGTTCCCAATCATCTCCATACGCTTCCATAAGATCATCTAAAACAGAAATATCCTCGAAGCCAGCATTCATCCCCTGTCCATAAAAAGGGACTATTGCGTGCGCAGAATCTCCCACAAGCGCAACTTTATCATAATACGTCCATGGAAAACATTTCATAGTTACCATCGCACTGGTGGGATTTTTGAAAAAATCCCTGGTTAAATTTGAAATATCATTTATTATATCGGGAAAATAGGTGGCGAAAAAAGTTTCAGCATCTCTTTCGGTTTTAATACTTTCAAAAGAAACTTCACCTTCAAAAGGAAGGAATAAGGTACAGGTAAAGCTTCCATCCAGGTTAGGCATTGCAATCAACATGAATTCTCCGCGAGGCCAGATGTGAAAAGAGGCATTATCAAGTTTATGGGAACCATCTGCATTAGCCGGAATCGTAAGCTCCTTATACCCCACGTCTATAAAGAATTGAGAGTAATTGAAACGGCTTTGCCGCTGCATTTTATGCCGCACCCTTGAAAAGGCACCATCTGCCCCAAAAACTATATCAAACTGATATTCTTCCCACTCGCTTTTTTCACTTTCACCCGTAAATATTGTTGCTTCTGCAAGATTAATATCCCATACTTTTTCCTCAAATTTAAAAACCACTCCGGCTTCCTCTGCGAGATCGATCATTTTTCTATTTAACACTCCGCGGGAAATCGAAAATATTGCCTCTCCTTCTTTTCCGTATTTCTGAAAATAAACGGGCTTTTCATTTACGTGCATTGCACGCTTATCCAGCGGCAAAGCAATTTTCCTGATTTCCTCCTCAATACCAACCTTTCTTAATGCGTACCAGCCTCTGTTGGACATTGCCAGGTTTATAGATCTGCCGGAGAATTCAATAGTTCTAACATCCTTCCGTCTGTCAAAAACTGTTACCTCATGACCTCTTTTAATCAAGTAAATAGCCAAAAGGGAACCTACCAATCCGGAGCCAATTATTGCTATATTTTTAGTTTGCTGCATATAGTAGAGTTATTTTCCCGATGGTATAAGAATTTTATTGATCTAATTCGATTCAAAAATACCGATAATTTTAGTTACCGGTTAAAATATTTAGAGTTTATTAGCCGCAAACTTCCCAAACTAAAGCCTTTATTATGGCAATTAATTTCTAATTTTAAAAATCGATTTTTTCTTAAAATAAGTTAAATACCTGCGTATTTATAATATGTTTAACAAGCATTCCTACTACAACCTGTAACTTTATTTTGAAATATAAAATCAACCGAAAAATGAATTTAGACCAACCCCTTCTACAATCTTACCAAATGGGAGATATAACCCTGAAAAACAGAGTAATTATGGCCCCTATGACCCGTAACCGGGCAGATAACAAGGAAAACACCCCCACCACTCTCCATGTAGAATATTACCGACAGCGCAGTGATGCCGGTTTGGTTATAACAGAGGGTTCTCAGGTCTCAGAAAGGGCTGTTGGTTACATTAACACCCCAGGAATTCATACTGGCAGCCAGGTAGAGGGTTGGGAAAAAGTTACAAAAGCAGTTCATGAGAAAGGAGGTAAAATTTTTATTCAGCTGTGGCACTGCGGACGGATTTCTCATTCCAAATTTCACAATGGAGATAAACCCCTTGCTCCCAGTGCCGTAAACGCTAACGAAAAAGTGTATACTATAGATGGTTTTGAAGATACCGAAGAACCAAAAGCTATGAGTCTCGCGGAGATCAAAGAAACAGTATTGGAATTTAAAACAGCAGCTCAAAATGCGAAGAAGGCCGGATTTGATGGGGTTGAAATTCATTCCTCGAATGGCTATTTAATCCACCAGTTTTTTAACAGCAATTCAAACATCCGTACCGATGATTACGGAGGGAGCATTCCTAACAAAGCTCGATTCTTTTTTGAAATTATTGAAGCAATTTCCGAAATTTGGGAAGAAAATAAAATTGGGGTTAGATTAAACCCTTCTCTCCATAATTCCTTCGGAATTATTGCTTCTGAAGATACTATTCCTACATTCGATTATATAGTAGAAAAACTCAATGCCTATGATTTGGCTTATGTACATCTTTCAGAACCTTTTACAGATGTGAGCGCGATTCCATTTTTGAAAACTGAAATCGCAAAACACTATAGACCTATATATAAAGGAACCTTGATGATAAATGGAGGGCTCGATCAGGAAAAAGGAAATAAGATCATTGAAAATGGACATGCAGATTTGGTTTCATTTGCCAAATTATTTATTTCCAACCCAGATTTACCTGAGCGTTTCCAAAAAAATGCACCTATAGCCAAATGGGATGAAGCTACGTTTTACACTCCCGGAAAAAAAGGGTATACCGATTATCCCAGTTATGAAAAGTCAAAAAATGCCAAAAGCTCTTAAAATGGCTTCAAAAAGAACTAAATGTTGGTTAATACAACTTTAGTTTTGTGAATATCCCTTTAAATTTAAACTTAAATAAAATCATTAAATCATGGATGAGGCAAAATTGGAACAAATGAGATCAATGTTGAATAAACTGGAAGATATAAAAAACAGCCAGGAAAGTATTATTGATAAAATTAACCATGTGATCACGGACCTATTTCAAAACCCAGATAAAGAACTGGAAAAAGCAATGGAGGTCGCACATCAAAACTCTTCAGATAACGTCGATGCAATTCGGGAAATAATTGAAGACTATGAAATCCGAATCAATCAGGAGGAAATAAGTGATTGATTTTAGAGATTGATTAACAGGATAATCTTTTAAGTATTACTAAATTTAGGTCAGTTAATTTAACTGACCTATTTACATGAAACACTATACAAACTCCGATATAAAAAATTTAGATAAGCTATTTCGGCTTAATCTTATAAATAGCTGTACTGGATATAAATCTGCAAATTTATTGGCAACCAAATCCAAAAGTGATCAAACGAATGTGGCTGTTTTTAATTCTGTCCACCATATAGGAAGCAATCCGGCAATGTTAGGTTTTATTTTAAGACCTACCACGGTACCCAGAAACACCTTTAAAAACATAAAAGAAACCGGGTTTTTTACTGTAAATCATATTCATGAAACTATGATTGAGCAAGCACATCAAACCGCAGCAAAATATGAAAATGACATTTCTGAATTTAACCAAACAGGTTTGGAGGAAGAATATTTGGACGATTTTTTTGCACCCTATGTTAAACAATCATCGGTAAAAATGGGATGTCGTTATTTAAATGAATATCACATCCTGGAAAATGATACCATTCTGGTTGTTGCGGCAATAGAGCACCTATATTTTGAAGAGGGAATACAAGCTCCAGATGGATGGCTGCGTTTGGATGATGCCGGGACCATAGCAATAAACGGTTTAGATGGCTATGCCTTGCCGGTTCTACTGGATAGGTTCCATTACGCCAGGCCGGGGAAGGAAATTAAATCTTTTTTCAAAAAAGAATAATTTAGAAAATGAAACAAGTCAAAAAACAGGATCTCCGAACGAAAATATGTGAGTCCTGTGGCCTTATATTTTCCTGGCGTAAAAAATGGGAAAAGAACTGGGCCAACGTAAAATATTGCAGTAAAAAATGCAGCAGTCAGAAAAATGGAAAAAAGCATAGTTTGGTTTAGAAATGATTTAAGAATTGCCGATAATAAAAGTTTAAGCGTGGCTTGCAAAAACAGTGAAATGGTTATTGGAGTTTATTTCATGGATCCGGAAAAATTCGAAATTGGAGAATTTGGATTTAAAAAAACCGGAAAATTCCGAGCCAAATTCCTTCTGGAAAGTTTGCAGGAGCTTTGGGATAATCTAAGAAAATTGAACATCAGCCTCCTTATAATCAAGGATAAGCCAGAATCAAAATTTACTGAGTTGGTAGAACGTTTCCAGATCACCTCACTTTATCTACAAAAAGAATGGACTCCTGAGGAAACTAAAACCCTCAAGGCAGTAACCTCAATTTTGCCGGAGGCTGTGAATGTGAAAGAGCACTATAATCAGTTCCTATACCACCCTGAAGATATTCCATTTGATACGTTTCGAGATATCCCACAGGTTTTTACCGAATTCAGGAAAAAATGTGAAAAGAATGGAAAAGTTAGACCTGTTATTCCAATTCCTGAGAAATTACCAAATGAAAATTTACTTTCTGAAATTGCAAACCTACCAACTTTAAAAGAACTTGGATTCGAGAATTTTGAAACAGATCCAAGAACTGCTTTTCCATTTAAGGGAGGGGAAGATCAGGCAAAAATAAGATTGGAGGACTATTTTTGGGAGACCAAAAAGCTTGCGGTGTATAAAAAAACACGCAACGGACTTTTAGGAAAGGACTACAGTTCAAAATTTTCGTCCTGGTTAGCAAATGGATGTATTTCTCCCACAATAGTTTACCGGGAGATCCGGAAATTTGAAGATAAAGTCACAAAAAATGAAGATACCTATTGGTTGATTTTCGAACTTTTATGGAGGGACTTTTTTAAATATATCTCCTTAAAACACGGGAATGATATCTTTAAGGTTGGCGGCGTTCTAAAAAAAGATTATTCCTGGGGACATGACGATCGCATAAAAGATCTTTGGATACAGGGAAAAACCAAAGAGAATTTCGTGAATGCCAATATGAATGAACTCGCTAAAACAGGATTCATGAGCAACCGGGGAAGACAAAATGTATGCAGTTTCTGGTCTAAAGAATTACAACAGGACTGGCGAATTGGTGCAGCTTATTTTGAAAGCATGTTGATAGATTACGATGTGCACAGCAATTGGGGAAACTGGATGTATAACAGCGGCGTGGGCAATGATCCACGGGACAGAAAATTCAATATAAAATCCCAGGCAGAGCGTTATGATCCTGCAGGTAAGTATCAACAAACCTGGCTTCAGGAAAGACTCTTTTAAACCATGCGTATACTTAGACTTATTTTAGGCGATCAGCTCAACCATTCACACAGTTGGTTTGATGCTACCCGGGAAGATGTCACGTATGTCATTATGGAAATGCGACAGGAGACAGATTATGTTGTTCACCACATACAAAAGGTTGTTGCCTTTTTCAGCGCGATGCGAAATTTTTCTGAGTATCTCAAAGCTAATGGACATCGGGTTAAATATTACCAAATCTCAGATGCAACAAACAAGCAAAGTTTAGAGAAAAATATTCAGCAATTGATCTTAGAAAGTGATATTGAAAAGTTTGAATATCAACTTCCGGATGAATATCGCCTTGATGAACAACTGAAAGCCTTTTGTAAGGGTTTAAAAATCAATTCTGAAGTATTTGACACAGAACACTTTTTAACCAAAAGGACCGACCTTGCCGCGTTCTTTAAGGGAAAAAAGCAAATGATCATGGAAAATTTTTACCGGGACATGCGGAAAAAGTACGATGTGATGATGGTTAACAATAAAGACCCCGAAGGTGGAAAGTGGAATTTTGATAAGAGCAACCGGAATAAATGGAAAGGTTCCCCGAAAATCCCTGATGCGTGTTATTTTAACAGGGATATTTCAGAAATAAAAAAGGAAATTGAAAAAACAAATATCAAAACTATAGGATCTATAAATCCTGAAAATTTCAATTGGCCAACCAATAGGAAGGACGCTGTTACTGTTCTTGATTATTTCTGTGAAAACCTACTGGTACACTTTGGAGATTACCAGGATGCTATGCATACGGAACAGGTTTTTCTTTTTCATTCAAGATTGTCTTTTGCAATGAATTCCAAGATGCTTCATCCCCTGGAGGTTATCGATAAAACCATTGAATACTGGAGGGAACATAAAGACGAAATAGATATTTCTCAAATTGAAGGTTTCATTAGGCAAATACTGGGTTGGCGTGAATATATGAGGGGTATTTACTGGAAAGAAATGCCGGATTACAAACAAAGAAATGCACTCAAAAATCACAATAAACTTCCGGAGTTTTACTGGACAGGAAAGACTAAGATGAATTGTTTAAAACACGCCATTAACCAAAGTCTGGAACATGCCTATGCACACCATATACAACGCCTAATGATCACGGGAAATTTCGCTCTTCTTACCCAAACCAATCCGGACCAAGTCGATGCCTGGTATTTGGGAATCTATGTAGATGCTATAGAATGGGTGGAAATAACAAATACCAGAGGAATGAGTCAATATGCCGATGGTGGAATTGTAGCCACAAAACCTTATGTCTCCAGTGGGAGTTATATCAATAAAATGAGTAATTACTGTGCAGATTGTCATTACAAGGTTTCCAAGAAGGTTGAAGAGGACTCCTGTCCTTTTAATAGCCTTTACTGGAATTTTCTTGATGAAAAGAAGGAATTTTTCCAGGACAACCATAGAATGGCCATGATGATGAGTATGCTGGAAAAAAAATCTACTGCAGAAATGACTGATATAAGGGAAAGAGCTTCCAATATTATTAAAAATTTAGATATTATCTAAAGTAATAGTTAAACACACGTTAAAAAAGTTGAGTTTAGACTGCTGTTTGCATAAATTCGTACACAATTACTAACCGGGTTATAAGATTTTTAAAATGTTAAGATGTGATCTACCCGATTTAATGCATTTATTTTTTAAAATCTAAACCATTAATAGCAACTTATGTTGCGCTAAACAACCAACAATTATGAAAGATTTAATTTGGCTTATTGTAGTTTTATTGATTATCGGATGGCTAATAGGATATTTTGCATTTCCTGATTTAGGCGCGATTATTCACATTTTAATTGTGATTGCGGTAATATTGATTTTATACAAACTGCTTACCGGAAGAAGATTGTAATAGGAATAAATACTATTTACCAAGCCCCTTGATTTTTTCAAGGGGCTTCGTTTTTTATATCATTTCCTATAACTTAACTTGGGTGAAATTTTAAGATCAAAAAACTTATGTGGAATTTAAACGGACAAACCGCTATTGTCACAGGCGGAACTAAAGGAATTGGCAAAGCGACTGTTTTGGAATTTTTGGACTTGGGTGCACGGGTGTTATTTACAGCAAGGAATAAACAAGACGTTGAAAGCCTGGAAAAAGAACTTCAGAATAAAGGATTTGAAGTTAATGGAATAGTTTCAGATGTTTCAGTAAAAGTAGACAGGCAAAAAATAGTGAACTGGATCCAGAACAATTGGCAAACTCTGGACATTCTAGTGAACAATGCAGGGATCAACATTCGAAAAGAAGCTTTAGAGTATTCAGAAGATGAACTTAAAAAAGTACTGGATATCAACCTAGTAGCGCCCTTTGAATTAAGCAGAGCACTGCATCCTTTTCTGGAAAGATCTAAGGTAGCAACGGTGATCAATATTGCATCTGTAGCTGCACTGCAAGATGTGGGAACTGGAACTCCCTATGCTATGGCAAAATCGGGGTTGCTTCAGCAAACAAGAAGTCTGGCTGTAGAATGGGCCCAGGACGGAATTCGTGTGAATGCCGTTTCCCCGTGGTTTACAGAAACTCCGCTTACGGAAGGATTTCTAAAGCAGGATGAAAAGATGAATGGTATTTTAGGAAGAACTCCTTTAAAAAGAATTGCAAAAGCAGAAGAAATGGCCTCCATTATAGCTTTTCTCGCCATGGAAAAATCTTCATATATTACCGGCCAAAATATTATTGCCGACGGTGGAATGAGCATTAATGCTATATAAGTTTAAAAACCTTACTATTTTTTAACCTATTTTTTAAAAATATAAATCATGAAAAAAAATTTAATGCTCTTTGCACTTCTTATTTTTACCATTTCCTGTAAAAATGATACTGAAAAAGCAGGAACATCTGAAAATGAATCAGCTTTTGAAGAACCAATTACAAAAGAGATCGCATACGCAAACGGATTCAAAAATTTTGAAGACGTAAATCAAATCAATTTTACTTTTAACGTAAAAGTAAATGACACTTTGCGTAGCGAACGTTCCTGGAAATGGTTTCCCAAAGAGAATAAAGTAGAACTCACAGAAAAAGGAGAAACCTCCAGTTATAACACAAATGGTAATCTTGATGAAGCTGAAACTCAAATCGATAAAAAGTTCATCAATGATAAGTACTGGTTATTGTTTCCATATGAATTGATTTGGAGCGAATATGATCTCGAGCATAACCGAAGTTCGGTTGCACCAATAAGCCAAAAGGAAATGCATCAGATAACCGTTAAATACTCAGACACCAGTGGATATACTCCCGGGGACACCTATTTGGTGTTCTTTGATGAAGATGACAAAATGATTCGTGAATGGACCTATCAGTCGGCAGGGGGAAGAAGTCTCTCTACCACCTGGGAAGATTATGAAACCTTCAACGGGATAACCATTGCCAAAATGCACAAATCAGAGGATGGAAGTTTTCAGTTATATTTTACAGATATTATGGTAAAGTAAATCCTTCCATCTTAGGAAGGCTATCCAAAATTTAAAATATAAATCCCGCTGGAAATTCCAGCGGGATTTATATTTTAAATTACTTTTGAACCAGAAAACAAGCATATTATTTCCGGAGTACATCAAATTTCATTTTCGGTATTTGTTTAAATCTTTAAGATCCCTCTTTTTAAAATCTGACCAAATTCATACATATCTTCATAGGAACAATAAAATGGTGCCGGAGCCAATCGTATAACATTTGGTTCTCTCCAATCTATAATTACCCCATTTTTCATTAAATAATTAAACAATTCTTTTCCTTCTCCGTGAAGAAAGACCGAAAGTTGGGTTCCGCGTTCGTTTTGGTTGGAGGGAGTAATGATCTCGAAATCACTTTCAACCTCTTCATCGATTTGATGCAGCACAAATTCCAGGTAAGCCACAATTTTATTCCTTTTCTCAATAAGGGCAGGCATTCCAACCTTCTCAAACATATCCAGCGATGCCAGGTAAGGCGCAAGTGCCAAAATAGGTGCATTGCTTATTTGCCAGGCATGTGCATCCGGTTCTGGCTGAAATTCAGGCTCCATTAGAAAACGGCGTTCTTTAGAATGACCCCACCAGCCTTCAAAACGGGGAATTTCTTTAAGTTCATGATACTTCTCGTTTATGAAACATCCCGAAGCATTTCCGGGTCCGGAATTCATGTATTTATAACTACACCAGGCAGCAAAATCCACATTCCATTCGTGTAATTTAAGCTCAATATTTCCCACAGCGTGAGCGAGATCCCAACCAACCTTTGCTCCAATCTCGTGCCCGGCCCGGGTGATTGTTTCCATATCCAATACCTGCCCGGAGTAATAATTAACTCCACCAAAAAGAACCAAAGCACACTCATCCCCTATTTCTTCGATTTTCTTCAGAATATCTTCTGTTCTGAAGTGATTTTCACCAGCCCTCTTTTTCACCTCAACAACAGCATCTTCCGGGTTAAATCCATGAAACTTCACCTGAGAAGCGATCATATATTGATCACTAGGGAATGCTTTTTCCTCACAAATGATCTTATACCGCTTTGCATCGGGCCTGTAAAAAGACACCATCAATAAATGAAGGTTCACGGTAAGCGTATTCATTACGGTAATCTCCGGAGGTTTGGCTCCAACCACTTTAGCAAGCTTTTCAGAAAAACGCTCATGATAGTCCCACCAGGGTTTCTCCGCATAAAAATGGCCTTCCACCGCCAGGTTAGCCCAATCATCCATTACCTCATCTACATATTTTTTAGCCGATTTAGGTTGTAAGCCGAGAGAATTTCCGGTGAAATAGATCACCTTTTTATTATTTACTTCAGGAAAGATAAATTCATCTTTATAAGTTGCTAAGGGATCTTCCTTATCCATTGATCTTGCAAATTCCCTTGTATTGCTAAATTCCATATTTGCAGTTTTTATGTAAAAATACTATTTAATCTCTCCAGCGGGTTGAATTTCCGAATGATTTCGTATAAATTCTGTATGATTCTTCTTTTTACAAATCTCTAGAGCCAGCTATGTACTACTTTTTTATGCATCAAAAAGTTCATCAAAGCAATTAACAATTAAATTCAGCATAAACTTTGATATGCTTAAATTTGCTGAAATTAAGAACCAATGCATTTTATTTCGCAGAAAATAGATGATTACGCAGTAAAACATTCTCAGGAGGAACCGGATTTACTGGCTGCGCTCACACGGGAAACTTTTCAAAAGATCCTTCAGCCGCGTATGCTAAGCGGTCATTACCAGGGAAGGTTATTGAGCATGCTATCAAAATTGATAAAACCGGATAATATCCTGGAAATTGGCACTTATACCGGGTATTCTGCATTATGCCTTTCTGAAGGATTACAAAAAAGAGGAAGTTTGCATACCATCGATATCAATGAGGAACTAACCGAAATCCAGAAAAAATATTTTGACCTTTCAGAATATAAAGAACAGATCCATCAATATTTAGGAAATGCACTGGAAATTATTCCAACGCTTAAGCTGAAATTTGATTTGGTCTTTATAGATGCCGACAAACCAAATTATCCTGCCTATTTTGAATTGATCATAGAAAAAATGAACCCCGGCGGAATTATTATAACAGATAATGTCCTTTGGAGTGGGAAAGTGGTGGAAAAAGTTAAGGAAGATGATGAATCTACAAAAGCGCTACTTCGCTACAATAAAATGATGGTGGAAGATAAAAGGATAGAAACGATTATGCTCCCCATTAGAGATGGCCTGAGCATAAGCAGAATAAAGGATTAACAGCTTCAATTGGGAATAGAAACCAGAAATAAATACTGAAATTAACCAAATACTTCAGTTCTAACCGCGCTTTCTATACCACCTATAAATTATAACCTACGTTTAACCGAGCCGGTAATTTCGTCGATATCCTCTTTTACCTTGCTTATCTCGCTTCGTACATCTTTTGAAATATCGGTATCTATGCCCTGCTTCTCGGCACTTTTTTGAATCTCGCTTTTAATATCGTTTGAGGCATTGCGAAGTGTACGCATACCTTTTCCTAATCCCCTTGCGATATCCGGAATCTTATCGGCACCAAAAACCATCACCAGGATAAACATGATAAAGGCTATTTCGGCACCACTTATAAATAAAGGAAGTGTAATCATAGAGACAAAGATAATGACAATTTCTTTTAAAAAAAGAAGCCGACTCGTTAAAGTCGGCTTAATTTATATAAATTTAATCCCTTATTAATTTCCTCCTTCAGTTTTGAACTGCTGGAATTTATCTTCTTTTACTTGCTGTGGCCAGCTGTTGTTTTCAAGGTCAATATCGGCGGTTTCCATATTAGGATCTACCACTACTTTAATGATCTCCTTATCTGTTGCAATTGCTTTGCTCACCTGGTCATCATTTTTACGCCAAATTTGCACAGGATAGGTTACATTTTGTGTAGTCCCATCTGCATAGGTATATTCTACAATAAGTGGCATTACAAGACCTCCGGGTTTTGAAAATGTGATTTCATAGAAATATTTAGGAACCTTCATTCCGGAACGTTCTGCAGGGGTGAAATTATCCATTAGATATTCGTTTAATTTTGGTGCGGTTTCTAAAAGATTTTTACCCTTCATATCCTCAGAAAACTCTTCGCTGCCTTCTTCCACTACATAAACGGCTTCTATCGAAGATGGATCTGTTACTCCGTATTGCTCTAAAAAGGCTGCGCCATCTTTGGTAACTTTATCGGTTACATAATATTTCTTAACATCTTTCACTCCTATATCTACATAATCTGTACTGTAGAACCAACCTCTCCAAAACCAGTCAAGATCGACCCCGGAAGCATCTTCCATCGTCCTGAAAAAGTCTTCGGGTGTAGGATGTTTGAACATCCATCGTTGAGAATATGTTTTAAATGAAAAATCGAACAGTTCATGTCCCATGACCGTTTCTCTCAAAATATTAAGCGCCGTGGCCGGTTTTCCGTAGGCGTTGTTACCCAGCTGATACACATTTTCCGGATTGCTCATAATTGGTGAGATAAACTTTTGATCTCCCTTCATATAAGGAACTATATTGGCGGGAATTCCACGCCTTGAAGGATAAACCTCATTAGGACCAATTGCTGCAGGATATTCTTTCCCAAATTCCTGTTCAGCCAAATACTGTAAAAAGGTATTTAAACCTTCGTCCATCCAACCCCATTGACGCTCATCACTATTGACGATCATTGGAAAAAAGTTATGTCCAATCTCATGGATAATAACACTTATCATCCCGTATTTCACTCTATCACTATAGGTCCCATCTTCTTCAGGACGACCATAATTCCAGCAAATCATTGGATATTCCATCCCCTGATTTTTAGCGTGTACTGAAATTGCTTTGTGATATGGGTATTTGAAGGTATGGTTGGAATAGGTTTTCAAGGTACTTGCAACAGCTCTTGTTGAATATTCTTCCCATAAAGGATTTCCCTCTTTTGGATACATTGAAACAGCCATCACATCTTTTCCCATCACATTTACATTCATCATATCTACGATGAACTTTCTGGATGAAGAGAACGCAAAATCACGAACCATTTCAGCTTTTAATTTCCAGGTTTTCTTTTTATCAGAAAATCCTTTTTCTGCAGCTTCAGCTTCTTCCTGAGTAACTATGATCACAGGATTTTCGGTTTCTTTTTTTGCGCGCTCATAGCGATTCATCATCTCTTTTGAATAGACTTCTTTTCTGTTTACTATTTCACCTGTTCCATCTAAAATATGATCTGCCGGAACGGTTATATTCACTTCATAGTTCCCAAAAGGCAATGCGAATTCCCCATTTCCGAAGAATTGCATGTTTTGCCATCCTTCTACGTCATTATAAACAGCCATTCTTGGGAAGAATTGTGCGATTACATACACATCATTCCCGTCTTTAGGAAAATGCTCATAACCAGACCTGGCTCGGTCTGTTACGTGATTATTGATGGTATAGTTCCACTTTATTTTAAAAGTATAACTTTCCCCTGCCTTTAAAGGCTGAGCCATATCTACACGCATCATTGTATAGTTAATGGTATGCTGCAAAGCTTTTCCGTCTTTGGAAACTTCTTCAATATTAAATCCACCATCAAATGGTTCCTTCATAAACTGATTTACAAATCCTCCAGGTTGCGCTACCGGAGCAATTCCGCTACCATCTTTATCTAAAGCCGGAGAATTCTTTGTTCTTATATTTTGATCCAGTTGAACCCATAAGTATTCCAGATTATCTGGGGAGTTGTTATGATAGGTAATAGTTTCTACACCGGTTAATTTTTTGTTCTTATCGTCCAGCTCGATATCCATCTTATAATCGGCCTGGTTTTGATAATAAGCTTCTCCGGGAGCACCGGAAGCTGTTCTATATTGATTGGGCGTTGAGAATTCCTGGTACATCTGCCTGAATTTATTTTCATTGAAATGCCCCATTTCCTTAACCTCCTTAACCTCCTCTTTAGGTGCTTCTGTTTCCTGAGCAAAAAGCCCTGAAGAAAAAATAAGTGAAAATGCTAAAATTGCAGTATTAAGTTTTTTCATTCTTTTTATAATTATTTTAAGTTGCTAAATTTAGGAATTTATATGATTATCTCAATTTATTCGTTGAAAATTAATTCACCTTCATCCCGTTCTGCGGTCAAAATCAAACTCTTTGTTTTTCCTCTTAATTCAACGTGTATCAAATTTTTCTGTTCAGGAAAAAGATCGGTTAGAACGGCATTTTTGATTTTCACGGATTTTACTGAAGAAACATTTGGAACTTCCAGGTACATTAAGGTCATATCATCTTCATATTCTTTCCCCAAATAATTTACCTCATAGCTCTTCCCATTTACCTGAACCCGGAATTTTTGACCAAGGTACTTTTTAAGATTTGCTTCAACCTCGCCTTTATCCCCATTGGACAAAAGTTTGATAGATGGGTTATAGCGTTCCCTAAGAAGTGCCTCCAGATCGTCTGTAAAAACACGTGAAATTATCTGAAGACTTTGAACCTCCTCATTATATTCAATTTCTGTTACGCTAACATAGAATTTATGGGATTTCTTAAAGGAAGATAAACTGAAAATTAATAGAAGGAATAAAATTCTGTATTTCATGGGTAGTTATATATTGTTTTTATTATCCGTAATTAATTCGCATCGCTTCTCTGATGTTGGCATTCTTTTGAAGAGCGCATTGAGAAGCTATCATTTTTAACTTCAAGAACTATTCCAATCCCCGATATTTTCTGAAGGATGGGGCTTGCCTTTTAAAAAATTCCAACAACCCAAGTTGGTTCTTTGTATCTAATCGCTGTTTTAAATTGGCGTTTTCAGCACAAAAAAATAGAAAGACGCTAATTTCTTCCAAAGGTATATTTAACAAGTTCACAAAAATTTCTTCTGAAAAAGAATCCCTGGCAACTGCTACCAAAGTGTTTTTGTCTTCATTGGCCTTTGCTTGTATATTCAAAGCATGCCTACCGGAAATCACGTTTATAAGATGATCAAGGTTAACAGCCCCACCAAGTGGATTAATTGAAACGGTGTTGGCCATCAATCTTCGCTCTGCCTGGGTAGGTAGTGGTTTTGTAGAAAGCGGAATTCCCAAATCATACTTATTTAAGCTTTTAATAGTGCTCAAATCCCGGTTCAGATCCCCGGAGAGTTTTATATTACTTATGTTTACCTCTTCCAACTCATTTACATTTTTTATGAGTTCCACGTTAAGGGAGCCATCTTTATAAATAGTTGATGAAATTTTTACTTTTTGCGGTATGTATAGTAGCGATGAGAATAACAGCGTATCGTTTTCCCTGGCCAAAATATCAAATTCCCCTTTAGTAGAGGTAATTGTTCCTGTTTTTTGAGTAACATTGATTATATGAACAACCGAATTTTCAAGGGAATCATTTACTATTTTCCCTTTTATAATCCGTTCTTCCTGAGCTAGTAATGTTGTAACGGATAAAAGAAAAAAACTAACCAAAAGATACTTCATGCAGCTTGCTTAAGATGAAAATGAGTTTCAATACTCGCCGCGTATTTGCAGATATTTTTCGCTTTGCTCAAAAAGGAAATCCAACAAACTTAATTTGTTTTTCTCTTCCATCATTTGCGATGTCAGTCCATTTTCATCCACATAGAATAAAAAATCGTTGATGTGCTCCTCTTTGATCCCAAGACTGGATTTAAAGAAATCATCATCAAATAATCCTCTAATTTGAGCTGCAACTGTGGCCGTTGGCCTTTTATAGATTGGGGTGTTTCCCTTTTTCTTTATATTAAACAAATCCTCTAAGACATCTACAATCCCCAATAAATTTACCCCTGGCTGCAAGACCTGATTGCTCTCAAAAGCGATATTCCTTGGGGCCTCTAAAGCATCGTTCACATCCGATTCAAATACTATATGCTTAACAGCTCCAAATCTTAAATCCAAGGGTAAATCTGTTACCACTTCAATATTATTGAGATCGGTATTAATATTTCCGGTAAGCTGAATATTGCTGATATTAACTTCGGCAAGTTGATTTATATCCTCTTTTAGTTCTATAGTAAGATTGCCTTCCTGGATAATTTTATCAGAAATAATTACCTCCAATTTCTGGTATTGAATAGAGGAAAAAAGCAAGGTGTCCCCGGCTTGAACCAGAATTTGAAAATTTCCCGAATCGGAATTTACAGTTCCTGTCTTTTGGGTAGCATTTATTATATGAACGGAAGCACTTTCCAAAAATGCTGCTTTAATGGATCCCTTTAAAAGGATATTTTCCTGCTGAGAAAAAACAGGAAGAACCATTAACAGACTTAAAGCGCAAAGAATTTTTTTAATCATATTTAATTCTCTGCTTTTGAGCAGATTAAATTAATTTCCTGAACGTTGTTTTTTATATTGTTTGCTTTGTTCCACGAGGAATTCAATGAGTTCCAGCTCGTTTCCTTTTTGCAACATTTCTTCCTTTAAACCACTATCATCTGCAAAATATATAAAATCATTGATATATTCCAGATCAATATTCAAATTTTCCTGAAAAAACTCATCACCATACATTGCTCTTATTTCCGTATCTATATCGGCATTGGGGCGTTCACTGTAAGGATCTCTTATTTCATCCTTCTTGCTTGCAATCAACAACTCTTTAAAAATATTGACAAAATTAATTCCATTCACCAATCTTGTCTGGCTCATGGCTAAAGCGGTATTTTTGGGTGAGGACTGATATGAAGGTCCTGTTTCAGAGGCGAAATAAGTACTTTGCATTTGAGAAGCTGTATAATTTTCTGGTAGGTCATTCACCGGTAACCGCGCAGCATCTACCGTAACATTTCCTGAAAGATCATAAGGACTTACCACTACTTCAGGTAACACATTTATAATCTCGTTCACATAAATATTTAATTCTCCAGATTGGATCACTCCTTTATCTATAATAACTATAAACTCCTGAAATTGAGCAGCTGAAATTCTAAGGCTATCGTTTAGCTTAACCGCTATGGAAAATTCACCTTCAGGATTTGTAAGAGCAAAATCTTCTGTATTTAAATTATAAACAATTATCCCGACTGATTCATCCCCAACGGGAACCTGAATACTGCCCGAAACAGAAGTACGATCCTGCCCTTGAGCTTGAGTCAAAAACCCCAGAATAATTCCAGTTATTATTAGAAACTTTTTCATTGATACATAACTAATGATGAATACGAAAAACACAACCCCCTCTTAAGACCTTGCTTAAAAATATTAAACCTTAAAGTAACCAAAAACATTTCTTATAATTTCAATAAGCTGCGCCTAAAATTTTGTTAAACCAACACATTACTTAAATTTACGAAAAAATAAGATGAAAAAAATTCTTTTAGCAAGCACTTCTACTTTATTTGGACAAGAATTTTTGGAGTATCTCTTTCCGGAAATCATTGAATTATTTAAAAATTCCAAAGAAATTTTATTTATACCCTATGCCCGTCCCGGAGGGATTTCTCTTGAGGAATACTCCGGCAAAGTAAAAGGTGCATTTAAAAATCTCCCTTTTAAAGTGCGTGGGATCCATGAATTTAAGGATCCTAAAAAAGCAATTTTGGAGGCAGGAGGGATTTTTACCGGAGGAGGAAATACATTTTTGCTTGTTGATAAACTTTACAGGGCCGGAGTTATGGAAGTATTAAAAAAGCGCATACAGGATGGAATTCCTTATTTAGGAACAAGTGCGGGAACAAACATTGGCGGACTCACTATGCAAACCACCAATGATATGCCAATAGTTTATCCTCCGGCTTTTAAAACCCTGGGGATAGTTCCCTTCAATATCAATCCTCATTACCTGGATCCGGATGATACCTCCACACATAAAGGCGAAACACGTGAAACCAGGATTAAAGAATTCCACTCGATAAACTCGCAGCCTGTTGTAGGTTTAAGAGAAGGAGGCTGGCTGGAAGTTTCAGGAAAAAACATCACTTTAAAAGGAAGCCAAAGCGCCAGAATTTTCAGGGCAAATCATGCTGCTTCTGAAATGCCAACCGGGAGTTCCCTTAACGATTTAAATTAAAAAAATGGAATATCAAAAAATATTGGATCAAATTCAGGAAGAACTCAATTACAGAGATGTATTTGGAAAAGTAGCCTCCTATATTCCGGAACTGGCCAGAGTAGATCCCAAAAAATTCGGGATGCACCTTTATTCTACTGATGCACAACAATCCTCATTTGGAGATAGTTCTGAAAAATTATCCATACAAAGTATTTCCAAGGTCTTTACGCTTACTATGGCGATGAAGATTCTGGGGGAAGATCTTTGGGACAGGGTTGATGTAGAACCTTCTGGGGATCCCTTTAACTCGCTTACACAGCTGGAACACGAAAAAGGGATTCCCAGAAACCCCTTCATAAATTCCGGCGCCCTGGTAATTTGCGATATCCTGGTTTCCAACCTGAAGGATCCAAAAGCCGAATTGTTGGAATTCGTTCGAAAAATTACAGGGAATCCTGAAATTGATTACGATTACACGGTGGCTGCCTCTGAAAAATCTACGGGGTATAGAAACTATGCGTTGGTGAATTATATGAAGGCCCTTGGAAATATAAAAAATGATGTTGAGCCTATAGTAGATTTCTATTTTCATCAATGTTCTTTAGCCATGTCGTGTGAAGAGCTTGCTAAAGCATTTATGCTCTATGCAAACCGGGGGAAACTTTTGGAAACCGGAGAGAGGATTATTTCAAAAACAAAGAATAAACGTATCAATGCTTTGATGCAAACCTGTGGATTTTATGATGAAGCCGGGGAATTTAGTTTTGAAGTAGGTTTGCCTGGAAAAAGTGGTGTAGGAGGTGGAATTGTAGCCATTCATCCGGGTCAATATTCGGTAGCAGTTTGGAGTCCCCTTTTAAATCCAAAAGGAAATTCGGAACTTGGAATGGCCGCCCTGGAAAGATTTACAACACTAACGGGCTTCTCTATTTTTTAATAAAACAAAGGCAAATTTATTGAAATTTTCTCCCAGCAATTACGCTGATTTAACTCTACAAAAAATCGCCGTAGAAAAAGTTTCCAAAGACTCTCGCAAAAAAAGCAATACATTATGCAAAGCACTGCGTGAAATTGAATTTATAGATATCAATCTTCATAGTCTCATTTCTAAACACGAATCAAAATATATACGCGGAAAAAATCTCACAGAATACCATCTAAAAACCTTGAACAACACAAAAACCCACCTTAAAAGGTGGTGGATTTTTCTTATAGTGCTTTCAACAATTCGGCTTATGCCTCCTTAAAAAAGCTTCTATAGTTCCAGGACAGCATTTTCTGCTCCGGCAAATTCGTTCCATCGGTATGCATCTGCTTCCGGATCGTTGGAATGAGTGCCATCAATAAGGTATTTAAATTCAAATGAATTTTCCTTTGGCAACTCCAGGGTCCCTTTAAAGGCACCGGTTTTTAATTTTTTTAGTTCGTTTTTTGATGGATCCCAATTGTTAAAATCACCAATTACACTAACTTTTTGAGCATCTTTCGCGGGTACGGTAAAGGTCACTTTACACACCGGCTTTGTCTTTAAATATTGTTTTGAAATTCCCATGATTTTTAATTTGAATTAGAGTGCAATTAATACATTAAAATACTGGTATACAATGCTTAATGCCATATTTTATGTTTTTGTTCGAAATGAAATCGTTATAGTTGAAAACTTTTTTGAGACCGGCAAAATTCAGAAGGAATCAACACTGAAAATTTTTCCAGGCCGGTTCATTATGAAGGAGATAAAAAGATAAAAACATGATTTCAATTAAAAGGAATCCTAATTTATTTAGAATACCATCTAAGAATGCGGAAGAATTTCCGGATGGATTAATCTGAAAAAATCAGCCTGATTACCCTATCTTTAAACTACAAATCCCCTCTTATGGAAAACATAGATTTTGATTTCTGGATGTTTATTGCCGGTTTGGGGATCTTTCTGTTTGGGATGCGGCATCTCGAAGAAAGCATTAAGGGACTGGCAGGAAGATCCTTTAAAAATTTACTACAGCGGTTTACAGATAGAAGCTGGAAAGGGATACTCACCGGGACGGCGGTTACCGCTATCCTGCAAAGCAGTTCCATGGTCACCCTTCTTGCACTTGCTTTTTTAGGTGGGGGAATGATAGGACTTAAAAACGCACTGGGCGTAGTGCTGGGAGCGAATCTGGGTACAACCTTTACCGCCTGGATCGTGGCCACCTTCGGATTTAAAATGGATATCGCCGATTTCTCCTTTCCGTTTTTGGCAGTTGGGATCCTTAGCTACCTCTTTTTAAAAACCAGGCCTTTTTTGATGAATCTAGGCGGACTTCTCATAGGTTTCGGATTATTGTTCCTGGGACTGGATTTTATGAAAGAAGCAATTGAACAGGTCGCAAGCCAAATAGATTTAAGCAGCTTTGCATCTTATGGATTATGGGCTTTTTTACTATTAGGACTCTTTATAACCGCACTTATACAGTCAAGCTCTGCAATGATCGTTATAATTTTGAGCGCTCTTAATGCCGGGCTTATCGACATTAACCAGGCAGTAGCCATGGTTATTGGTGCAAATATAGGTACCACCGTCACACTCATATTTGGTTCCATTGGAGGCACCGCCGATAAAAAACGGCTCATGCTGGCAAATGTTATTTTCAATTGCCTCACAGGTCTTCTCATTTACTTTTTAATCGATCAGCTTGTCTATTTGGTGTATTACTTTTTCAATGTAAAAGACGTCCTTATGGAGCTCGTGCTTATCAATACGCTTCTTAATTTGATAGGGATTGTTTTATTCTATCCATTTTTAGGAGTGTTCAGAAACTTTTTAAACCATAGATTTATTTCGTCTGCACCACAGGGAGAAACGCTCTATGTTAAAAATATCACCCCAAATGTGCCCGATGTAGCTCTAAAAGCACTGGATAAGGAGTTGGTTCAGGTTTTTCGTTACACCAGGGATTTTATCAGGGAAAGTTTTGGTTTGGGGGAGCGGGACAAAAACCGCGAATCCCGGTGGAGAAAGATTTTTTCCAGCGCCTCCGGATTGATGAAAAAGTACGAGAAAATAAAAAGACTGGAAGATGAACTTACAGCCTATTATGCTCAGCTTCAGGAGGAGAACCTTTCCAAGCCGGAAGCCGAACTTATTACCTCGGGAATGATGGGATTGCGCTCCATGATCTATGCCGCCAAGGATATTAAGGATGTTATTCATAACATCCTTTTTATGATAGAAAGTGAAGATCCCCTTGCGCAGGAAGTACTGGAGCGCCTGCGCAGGATTGTAAGCCTGAGACTTCAGGAACTTGATGAATTACTCGAGTTGGAGACTCCTAAAGTAATCCCTGTACATTGGATGGATGAAAATAATGCCTTTTACAATGAAACCATCACCTGGCTTTATAAAAATATCAAGGGTCACGACAGTAAGGGAGTTCAGGTTTCAACCATGACCAATGTCATCCGGCAAACTGTATCCTCGCTCAATAATTTATGCAATTCCATGATTTATGTGAAATTTAAAAAAGAGACCGCTGTCGATAAGGTTACTGGATAAAAATTCTGTAAGTATGAAATAATGCAGAAACACTTCACTTAGACAATCAAAAGTGACCAAGCTCCGCAGAAAGAAGAAATATAATTAGCGTCTAAAAAAACGTCACTGAGTAAGACCGAAATTCGTTTCGATTAGGCGTTTAAGAGTGACAAGTAGATTGAATTTGCAAATAAGAAATGTTTTTATTTGTGACAGGGGCGAAAAATTCTATGCCTCAAAAAGGGCAGAAAAGTAATTGAACACTCCTGAAACTAAATCTCCAGAGATTGGATTATTTAGGCTTGCAAAATCACATTAATTATCGCACTTACAACTCCCACAAGGATGGCAGCAAGGACAAGAGCAACAATTACCTTTGCGAAAATATTAAAGCCTTTTGTAGTTTCTTTATAATTTTCGACAAACACTCCGATAGCTTCCATGTTAATATTATTTATTTTGTTAAACCCCTAATGCTCTATAAGTTACATAGATATATCAGAGGAAAAAAAACTAATCGTTGAAGGGTAGATATATTAGGTCAACTACCAGATCCTTAAATTTTTGCTGTTTTCGGAAAGTTAAAAGTTGGTTTCTAATCGCGACTTCAGGGTAGATTTTACAAAAAAATTAAGAACCAAGGGGAATTAAACCCTCAATGAGGGATGAAAAATTGGCTTAACATGATTTTTTTGGAGAAGCTAAAATTTCAATGTATCTATTCCAGGTTTTTTCAGAAAATGCGCATACCATAAAAGAGTTAAATTACATCCGTAAACTTTAAACGGTAAAAAAATGTAGTGAAGGATTCTCTAAAATAAAAAATCCAGTCTTACTCCATTACTCCAATTTGCAGGTATCAGAATCGAGTTCGGTTTCCACGGTGAAATGATCAAAATGATACTCTTCTAAAATTTCCCTCATCCGTTCCTTTACTTCCTGAAGTTGTTTTAGTTCCTGAATGTGTTTTAATTTAAGATGCACGGTAAAAACGTGGTTTTCCCCTTCCATAGACCATACGTGCATATGATGTAGGGAAGCGATATTTTCAACTTTTAATATCCTGTTCTCAAGGCCTTTTAGATCGATATCTTTTGGAACACCCTGAAGAAAAATGAACAGGGTTTCCTTTAGGCGTTTAAATACATTGTACAGGATGTAGAGGGTAATAAGCAATGACAAGGCAGGATCCAGGTATTGGATGTCTTTAAATAAAAGAATAATGGCAACAATCAATACGGCAAACCATCCCAACACATCTTCCATCAAGTGCCAGGACACTATTTTTTCGTTCAGGGTTTTACCGCTACTAAGTTTCCAAGCGGCATAACCATTAACCGTCACCCCAATAATGGCAAAGATGATCATCCCTTTCGCATCCGAGGATTCCGGTTCCAGAATTCTTCCCACCGCTTCCGAGATTACATATATCGAACCTACGATAAGAACCAGGCTGTTAATAAGGGCTCCCAAAAGCGAAAAGCGTTTATATCCAAAAGAATATTTGGAATTGGATTCCTGATGAGATTTTTTGTCCAGATACCACGCTGTACCCAGGGAAAGTGAATCTCCCAGGTCATGAACCGCATCTGAAACAATGGCGATACTATTGACATACATCCCTCCAATAAATTCAAGGATCGTAAAACCTAAATTCAAAAAAAATGCGATTTTCAGATTTTTTCCCGACGTGTTATGCGAATGATCATGAGCCATATTTTCTTCTGGATAAAGACATTTTAAAGATACTATTTTCTTTAAATTAAGGCTCAAGACTTTCCCGAAAATAGAACGATCCATCTCGAGTGCAGATGGATCGTTTTCCGGAATAATTCTTTATTTTTTTCGTTGAGGGCATCGTAATGGATCCCTCAGGTTTTTTACTCCTCCTTACCTCGCTTAAAGGTCTTTTTCTTACGGTGTTTTACCACTTCAGCTTCGCGGAAGAAAATAATCTCTTCAGCAATATTTGTTACAAGATCACCAATTCTTTCAAGTTTTTTGATCACAGAGAACAGCAACAGGAATTGATCTATCGACTCCGGATTAATTCTCACTTCCGTAGAGATGATCTTAAAGGATTTCATATTGATCTTATTGAGTACTTTATCCTTTTTGAACACCTTTCTTGCCAACTTCGCATCTGCTTCAATATAGGCATCAGTAATATCATCCAACATAGATAGGGCCGATTCAAACATCTCCTCAACGCGCATAATTTCCAGCAGCCTATCCTCAATAGGAGTATCAACCTCGATGATGTATTTTGAAATTCCATAGGCATGATCCCCTACCCTCTCAAGATCAAAATTGATTTTTCTCAGGGCCAGAACAAACCTAAGGTCACTTGCCACGGGATTGTGCAGAGCGATAAAACGCTCGCAATCACGGTCAATCTTCAAATCCAGGGCATTTACCCTATTCTCTGTTCGAATTACTTCTTCTGCCAAATCACTGTCATGGGTGAAAAATGCATCCCGGGCATTCTCGAGTTGTTTTCTGCAAAGGGACAGCATTTCTACCCCGGATTGATTTAGTGCTTCTCTATGTTGATCTAAACTTATCATAGCCTTATCTTTTATCCGAATCTACCAGTAATGTAGTTTTCGGTTTGTTGTTTTTCAGGGTTGGTAAATAGTTTCTTGGTACGGTCATACTCGATGAGTTCTCCAAGGTAGAAAAAAGCAGTGTAATCGCTTATCCTTCCCGCTTGCTGCATATTATGTGTGACGATTACTATGCTATACTTTTCTTTTAACTCGTAAATAAGTTCCTCGATCTTAGCGGTAGAAAGTGGGTCCAGTGCAGAGGTAGGCTCATCCATTAAAATGATGGAAGGCTCTACAGCCAGCGTGCGGGCAATGCATAATCTTTGTTGCTGTCCTCCTGAAAGTGCAATAGCCGATTTGTTGAGATCATCCTTAACTTCATCCCATAAAGCCACCTGTTTCAAGGAATCCTCTACCTTTTCACTCAGGTATCTTTTATCGTTAATCCCCTGTATTCTCAAACCGTAGGCAACATTTTCAAAAATGGATTTTGGAAAGGGATTCGGCTTTTGAAATACCATGCCCACCTGTTTTCTCAATTGTTCTACGTTGATCTTCTTTTTGTAGATGTTCTCACCGTCAATCCTTACTTCTCCTTCCAGCCGGAAACCATCCACATAATCATTCATCCTGTTGAATAAACGTAAAAATGTTGATTTCCCACATCCCGAAGGACCTATAAAAGCAGTCACTTTATTGGCCTTTATAGTCATGTCTATGCCTTTAATAGCCATGAAATCATCATAAAAGACTTTTACCCCTTTGGTTTCAAGTTTATGTTTTCTTTTGATAGACTTATCTATCACAATCCCCTTTTCCTTTTTGCTCATTTAAAGAAGCTTTTTTATTTTAATTTTTTCTGCCATTTATTTCTGAAATAAACCGCTATTCCATTCATTATAAATGTAATCAATAACAACATAATAATCGCCGCGGCTGCATTCACCTCGAAACCTGCCTGAGGCCTGGAGATCCAGTTAAAAATTTGTATAGGCATCACCGTAAATTCATCCATTGGGGAGGAAGGCGCGAAAGGCACATAGGCCAAAGCCCCAATAACTATCAGTGGAGCAGTTTCACCCACCGCCCTGGAAAGTGCTAAAATCACCCCGGTTAAGATCCCTCCAAAGGAAGCCGGAAGCAACTGCATGGAAACCGTTTGCCATTTGGAGGCCCCCAATGCATAGGAGGCATCCCTGATGGATTTTGGAACTGCCTTAATAGATTCCCTGGTGGAAACAATCACAATGGGCAGAATTAGCAAGGCCAGCGTAAAACTACCGGCCAGGACACTTGCCCCCATTTCCAGGATCCTCACAAAGATCTCAAGACCTAAAAGTCCGTAAATAATGGAAGGAACACCTGCCAAATTGGAAATATTGACTTCTAAAATGGATGAAAACCTGTTTTTTTTCGAATATTCTTCCAGATAGATTGCAGCGGCAATTCCTAGCGGAAGGGAAATGATGGTTGTTAGTACAAGAATCCAAATACTCCCCATTAAGGCCGTATAAATTCCTGCGTTTTCTGCGTTTCTGGACGGTAGGCTGGTGATAAAATCCCAGTCTATCCTTTGTAACCCATCGATGAGGATTGACCCTATAAAAATTGCCAGAAGCACTAACCCTAAAAGAGTGCAGGCAATTCCCCAGCCCCGAAATATCTGGTCCTTAAGTCTGTTTTTTCTAATATTATTCATATTTCTCCTGGAATTTTTTCCTGATTCTATAACTAATGGTGTTAAGCAGGAAGGTGAAGATGAACAAGGTAATTCCGGCAGCAAAGATCGTTCTGTATTCCAGGGATCCATGCTGCACATCTCCCAGGCTTACTTGTACGATATAGGTGGTAATGGTTTCTACCGGAACTGTGGGATCAAATGTTAGTCGTGGCTGCTGTCCTGCAGCTATTGCTACGATCATGGTTTCTCCAATGGCTCTTGAAATTGCCAGGATAATGGAAACAATGATTCCTGAAGAGGCCGCCGGCACTAAAACCCTGAAGGAATTTTGCAGTTTTGTAGATCCCATTCCATAGGCCGCTTCGCGTAGTGAGTTTGGTACCGCATGCAAAGCATCTTCACTTAAAGAGGACACAAAAGGGATGATCATGATCCCCATAACCAATCCTGCCGAAAGGGAATTGAATCCTGATAGTCCCGGGATAAAGGTTTGCAGGAACGGAGTTACTACGGTAAGGGCAAAAAAACCGTATACTACGGTAGGCACCGCAGCCAATAGCTCCAGAGCCGGTTTTATCGTCCTTCGGAAACTTTTTGGGGCATATTCGCTAATGTAGATGCTTATGGACAATCCTACAGGTACTGCAAAAGCAATCGCTATAAACGAGGTGAGTAGGGTACCGGATAATAAAGGCAAGATCCCAAAATGTTTATCACTAAAAAGCGGCGTCCATTGCGTATCGGTAAGGAAATCTATAATAGGGACTTCCCTGAAGAAGTTTACAGCCTCAAAAGAAAGTACCAGAATAATGCCCAAAGTCACCAAAATAGTTACCAGCGCACTAGCCAACAGGGACTTTTCAATTATTGCCTCTTTGAATTTTCGCATATAAAAGGATCATTTACAGAAAATCACCAGGTTTGAAACAAGCCCGATTATTTTCTGTTTGAAAAATTATTGTTGATTTTCCTCAACGAAATTTTTGAATTTATCCTGCTCCCTTTTATACTCCTCAGGAGTCAAAGGAACATATCCTACATCTTTTAAAAGAGAAGGTGCTTCATTTAGATAAAAATTAACGAAGTCTATCACTTTAGGATTATTTTGAATTGAAGAACTGTTCACGTAAATAAACAATGGTCTTGAAAGCGGTGCATACGTGCCATTGCTCACCGTTTCTACCGTTGGTTCTATACAACCCTGACCGCCATCTACGCCTACAATTTTTAGTTTATTTCTATTCTCCTCAAAGTAAGCAAGTCCAAAGAATCCAAGTCCGAATTTGTCTCCGGCTACTCCCTGCACTAATACATTATCATCCTCACTGGCCGTGTAATCTCCCCGGCTGCTTCCGCTTTCTCCCATGATGGCTTCGGTAAAATAATCGAAAGTTCCCGAAGCTACTCCGGGACCATAAAGGTGAATTTCTTCATCGGGCCATTCAGGATTGATCTGGTTCCATCTGGTGATGGTTCCTTGTGCTGCCGGCTCCCATATCTTTCTCAATTGGTCTACTGTAAAACATTGCACCCAATCGTTTTCGGGATTTATAATTACCGCGAGACCATCGTAAGCTACTTCAAGTTCAATGAAATTGATATTATTTTCATTTGCAATAGCTTTTTCTTCCTCTTTTATAGATCTTGAGGCATTAGCGATATCAATATCCCCCTTGGCAAATTTTTGAAAACCCCCTCCGGTTCCCGAAACTCCAATAGTAACGTTCACATCGGGATCTTCTGTCCTGAATTCTTCAGCAATAGCAGCAGTAACAGGAAAAACGGTACTGGATCCATCGATAGAGATCCCGTTACCTTCCTGATCTTTTTTGTTATTTCCGCAGGACAATACTGAAAATGTAACAGCGGTAATTAAAATTAATTTTTTCATCTCTCTATATTTATTGAATTTATTAGAACATTATAATTAGCAAAACTTCCTCACTATTTTCATCGCATTCAGGCGCACAACCTAACATTTGAATTTATAAATGAAATTCAAATTGCAACCTGTACATCAAACCATCAAATTGATCCTGGTTAAGATCGGTATAACTTATATCGGTTTGTACTTTTAGTTTATGTCCAACCAAATATTTGGACAATCCAAGGGTATATTGATTTTCTACTAACTCAGAAAAATCATCGTCCGGATCAACGCTTGTAAAACGTCCAAGGACCTGGTAATTATTTTCAAAAAGGTATCCGGCCTGGATATTGAATGCTTCTCCAATATTCACAACGTCACCGGTAGGAGTGCTATCCTCATTAACTGCAAAGGGATTGTCTGCCTCCCTGTTAGCGTATTCAGCCATTATGGAGACACCTTCATATTTGAACAAGGCATCCAAAAATAAGGTCTGTATATCGGTTTCAAAAAAGCCTGTATCAGTGATCATATAAGAACCCATATTAGATCTTGTTTTCACTGCGTTGTCATTGTAATCATAACTTACTCCAACGGCCAATTTTGGGTTGGATTCACGTTCGAGATCTGCCCCGGAATAATCGGAAAAATCGCCAAAAGGGAGGATCTCTGCCCTTCCTGTATATTGATATCCGCCAATATTCCCTGTGGTAATATTTCTACCTTCTCCCTGTGCGATGGAAACTATTTCTCTTATTATAAACGTATCGTTAATAGTTATAAAGTGGTGCAGTTGCAAGCCTATATCTCTATCAATATTATATCGGCTGTTGAGGAGAGATCGATCCACCGTTTCAAGATTAGCCGAAGAAATTACCCGCTCTCTGTTTCCTGGAAGTTTAGTTTGCCCTGCCCATAATTCGAAATTTTCATAAAAATTCCACTTTAATACGGCGTCCAGAACAAATCGTGGTGCATTGCTTGTAAATTGAGAGGCGCCTGAAATATCCCTGTTTGACAATCCTAATTCAAATTTATAGGTGAGTTTAGGGGAGTAAGCAAATCCCTCAAATTTGAGACGAGCCCTCCTTATTAAAAAATTGGTTTCTCCATCCTGAATACCACCATTCTCAGGAACATCCCATTTTGAGGTCATTAAAGACTGAAATCGTATGCCAAAATACGCGCTGAAGGAGCTATCCTTAGCCACTACGTTTATCAATCCCTTTCCAAATTTATTCTCTGTAATATCCTGTCCCTGCGCGTACAGGCTTAATAGTAACGCAAAAGCAGCGATATAAAAATCTTTTAGTCTCATTAAATTCCCGGTTTTTGTCAATGCAAATAACCGATCTTAATGTTACCTGAGTGTTAAGCACAAATTATGTTTAAGTAAAAAAAAGGTTGTCTGGCCAGGACAACCTGTTCATACATCTAAATCGACAAAAACTGAGAATATATGAAATTCCTTAATGATCATTAAGAACTCAAAAATCACAATTATTTCTCTTTAAAATGTAAAGGGAATATTATTAAATATTTAAATTAAAAATTGGTGGGTCAATTAATACTTTAAAGAATGTGTTTAAAAGGTGATAAATCTATGTAAACGTATTAAAATTCAGAGAATTCAGAAATTTTAAAACAAAATCAATTATATTTACTAAGGATTCACCAAAGAAAAATCCAACTCTGGTACCGTAAATGCAGAAATGGGTTCAAGGACAAGAAGACCGGAAGGCCCTATAAGACTACTTTCTCCCAGATCCTGTAATTCTTCATTGAAATGCAGAGAATTGGAATAATCCTCCTGATAATGGCGCTCTTCATCGATGGAAATTGCAAAAGCCAGGTTACTTGTAACCAGGAGAAATAAAAGACCAAGGACTTTTAAAAATTGCATTTTCCGTATTATTATAAAGATCAAACGTATATACTATTTGTGTTAAAAACACAAAAATTAGCGATATAAAATATTTTTTTGAAAACATAATTCAGAAAAAATAAAGATATAGTTTAAGCCTGAAATTATTTAGTGCGAAGCAGCATAGCTTTGGGATTTTGGCCTTAGGTTGTGATTATTAATTACGAAGTTTGCGCGAATTTCTAATGCGTGAACATCTCGCGCAGATCGGTGGTCTCCAGAAATATTCTCATAAACGATTCATCCTACTCACAATGGTTAATTTCCTAGATCATATCTGATTTATTCGTCCCTTCCTGGAAATTTTTTATCGATTTATGACTTCTATAGCACGCTACCATTAACCTTGATTTATAAAAAATTTTGTATATTGAACTGTAACACATCCACTTATAATCCTTTAAAACGAAAGATCATGAAAACGAAGTTTCAATTTATTGTAGGTTTAGGCATAATCTTGCTGTTTTTAATTCCCGGGGCACAAGCCCAGATTTTACAGTCCAAGAGTGATGTGATCAAAGAATATGGAGATCCGTTTTCTGCCGGGGTAACAAAAAGCGGGGAGAATTACCTTTTTTACAAAATGCCGGTGACCACTAAAGCGAGCGGTACTTATAACCAGGGTAGGATCCTATATTTTAAAACCTTTAGTAACGGGGTCGAGGTTTGCTATAAATTTAAGATCGTTGAGCCTACTTCTGAAACTATTTATAACATCACTTCCTTTACCAGAGATCTTGTGCAGACCGATGATATGCAATGGAACGATTATGCGAAGGGAATTGTCTATAAAATAAAAGAAATAAAAGGGGTGTGCCTTATCACTGCAGAATATGATAACGAGGTAAGCCTCGCAAAGGTCTACAAATTTTAACCATTGTCTCTTGCTGTTTTTACTTTCATCATTTTTATATATTTAAATTAAACCGATAATTAGGCTGCCTGAGAATCTGAAGCTGTTTTAATGGCTGCATCTATTCTGGTTTAGGTACCAAAATGGCAAATATTTCAATTTTAACATAGAGATGCCGATTTTAGGAGCTACCGGGATGCGGGATTAAACGTAAAAAGCCCGGAATCGATTCCGGGCTTTTTAATTTTTATTAAGCTGTGACGCCTTCTTCAAGACCAGCCTCTATCAATTTTTCTGGAGTGACAGGAAGGCTTCGCATTCGTTTACCGGTTGCATTAAATATGGCATTTGTAATTGAAGCAGCTACACTGGTTATTCCAAGTTCACCAATTCCTTTAATACCCATTTTATTGGCGATCTTATCTACTTCCGGAAGAAAGATCACATCAATATTGGCCAAATCCAGATTTACGGGTACGTGATAATCTGCAAAAGAACGGGTAATGAAATTGCCAAAATTAGGTTCTACCCTGGTTTTTTCAGCCATCACCATCCCTACACCCATCGTTAAACCTCCTATGATCTGCCCGTAAGCAGTCTTCGGGTTTAATATTTTTCCCGCTGCACCTACATTTACCATTCTTTCAATTCTGTACATTCCTGTGTCTTTATCTACCCAAACTTCACAAAAATTAGCTCCAAATGAGAAGACCGAGTATTTCTTGAATTCTGCAGATGGCTCAGCCATTCCTTCAGCTTTAAATTTGGTAAGTTGATTCTTTTTTAGAAGTTCTGCTACCTCAACTTCTTCATCTTCTGCTATGTTTTTATTATTCTTAAGCGTTTTTATAGCATTTTCACAAGCAGCACGGGCGCCATTACAATAGGAAGCTGCACCCCAGGAACCTCCGGAACCAGGAGTTATCGGGAAATTGGAATCACCTAATTCTACCGTTACCTGTTCTACAGGGATCTTTAAATATTCTGAAGCGGTTTGTGCAATAATAGTATAACTACCAGTGCCTATGTCGGTTGCATCCATTTGAATGGTAGCAAAAACTTTATCTTCGTCCAATTCCAGAATTACTTTCGCATGCGTTTTCTGGTAAGGAGAGTTTCTGGAAGCGGCACTTACACCATAGCCTATTAGCCAATTGCCTTTTTTGTTAGTGCGAGGTTCTGGTTTTCGGTCTTTCCAACCAAATTTATCAGCTCCAATTCTTAAACACTCTACCAAAAGTCTGGACGAAAATGGTCTTTCTTCATGAAGATCGGTTTGGGTGTCATTCTTAATACGGAAATCAATAGGATCCATTTTCAACTTCCAGGCCATTTCATCCATAGCAGATTCTAATGCAAAACTACCCGTGGCTTCTCCAGGTGCTCTCATGGCAAAAGGAGTTTGAATATTCATCGGGATCAACTTATAGGTAACTTCGTTATTAGCTACTTTATATAACATCTTAGAAACCATCCCGCAAGGCTCCTGATATTCCTGAGTAGTAGAAGTATGAGAAAGCGTTTCGTGAGAAAGCGCTGTGAGCGTACCATCTTTTTTGGAACCAATGCGCATTTTTTGCTCGTTCTGTTGACGCATGTTCGTATTGGTAAACATTTGGGTTCTCGTTACAGTAACCTGCACGGGTCTTGCCACCATTTTAGATGCCATTACCGCCATAATCACATGGCGATCCAGGTTTAGTTTTGAACCAAATCCACCACCTACAAAAGCAGAAATTACACGCACATCTTTCTTTGGAATCTGGAATGTTCCTGAGATAGCTACTATTGCATCTTCCACAATTTGCTGACTCGAATATGCAGTTACTTTTCCATTATCCCAGGAAGCGATAACGGCATGCAATTCCATTGGGTGATGATGCTCAATTGGTGTATTGTAGGTTTGTTCCACCACCATATCAGCTTCAGAAAGCCCTTGCTCCATATTTCCCCTTGAATAATTTGAATCATTATTTGGAGTATAGGCTTTAGATTTCGACTTCTCAAAGTCGATAACTGCGGAAGGATCCTTTTTATATTCAAATTTCACTAAACTAGCTGCATATTGCGCCTGTTCAAAAGTTTCTGCTACCACAAGACCAACATACTCTCCATAGTAATGCACTTTATTACTTTGCAATACCGGAGCGATACTATCTGTTGCAAGTTCTGGCATTTCTTCATCAAAGGTCTTGAGTTTTGTGGCATTCTTATAAGTGATCACTTTTAAAACTCCTTTGAGTTTTTCAGCTTCAGAAGTATCTATAGAGATGATCTCTCCTTTGGCGATCGTACTGTTTATCCCCTGGCCATATACCTTATTTTCCACCGGAAATTCTGAAGCATATTTAGCCATTCCCATCACCTTAAGATGACCTTCCACTCTATTTATAGGATTTCCAACTCCAGATGCATTTATTGTCTTCGTCATAATTTTAATTTTTGAGATTGGCCTATACTTCTCTTTCATATGCCTGGGTAAGCGCTCTAACTATAGCGTTTTTCCCCATTTCTACTTTATATTTATTTCCTTCAAATGGTTTCGCATCTTTCATCTCCAAAGCTGCAGCCGCCTCAAAATTTTCCGTAGTTGGTTTTTTCCCTGTAAGGAATTCTTCAGCTTTAGAAAGTTTCCAGGGTTTATGGGCAACACTTCCCATTGCCAATCCCGCTTTTGATATCACTCCGCTATTCACCTGTAATCCGGCTGCAACAGATACCAATGCAAAAGCATAACTGGAACGTTCGCGAATCTTTAAATAATAATAATGATCTGAAAATTCTGGTTTTGGTAAATGAATCGCCGTGATCAATTCACCTTGCATAAGAGTAGTATCTTTTTCAGGCTGATCTCCCGGCAGTCGGTGAAAATCTGTAAATTCAATCATTCTGGAAGATCCATCCGGTTGCTGAACCTCAACAGTTGCTCCAATGGCAGCCAGCGCCACGCACATATCTGAAGGATTTGTAGCGATACAACTATCGCTATATCCAAAAATGGCGTGTAAAGCATTCATCCCTTTCAGCGCTCCGCATCCGGAACCTGGTTCTCTCTTATTGCAGGGCATCGAAACTTCAAAGAAATAAGGACACCGGGTACGTTGCAATAAATTACCTCCATTGCTCGCCATATTCCTGATCTGTGCCGAAGCAGCAGAAAGCATGGCCATAGAAAGTAAAGGGTATTTGGTTCTAACTTCAGGATGATTGGCAGTATCAGAATTACTAAGCATTGCGCCAAGTGTTAATCCGCCGTTTTCATTTGAAGTTATTTTTTTGTAATCGAGTTTATTAACATCGATAAGCTGGTCTGGCCGCTCCACATCTTCTTTCATTAAATCTACCAGGTTCGTCCCACCTCCGAGATAATGAGATGTTGCTGTAAAGGCCTGAAGCGCTTGATCTTTATTTTGTGCACCTGTATATTTGAATGGTCTCATTTTCGTTGAATTTTAAAATATTTTATAGTATTTCAAATTAGAAAAACCTAAGCTCCTCTAAGCATTCTTAGCCTTATCCATTTGTTCTTGTGTAGCGAATTCCCAGGTTGGCATTTCATCATCTCCGGTATGCACTTCTTTAAAGGCCTGTACAATATTATTGTAAGCGCCGCATCGACAAATATTTCCCGACATTCGTTCTCTAATTTCTTCTTCGGAAAGTGTTAAACCAGATTTAATTTTTTTGAAATCCTCTGTCACATAACTCGCTTCTCCATTCTTAGCTTCTTCTAATAGTGCTAAAGAAGAACATATTTGTCCTGGAGTACAATATCCGCATTGAAACCCATCGTGTTTTAAAAAAGCTTGTTGCATAGGATGCATTTCACCGTTCTTGGCTAAGCCCTCAACTGTTGTAATCTCTTTTCCTTCACAAGTAGCTGCTAGGGTTAAACAGGAGAGATTACGTTTGCCGTCTATTATAACTGTGCAAGCTCCACATTGTCCATGGTCGCAACCTTTTTTGGTTCCGGTTAGGGCAAGTCTTTCTCTAAGCGCATCAAGCAAAGAAGTCCGGGAATCTAATGTTAATGGCTTTACCATATCATTCACCCGGAGATTCACTTTAACCTCATTTAAAAGGGCTATTGTATTTTCTGGCAAATCTTTCATAGTGCTGGCAAATATTTCTGAAGTAAAAAAAGAAGAAGCATAAATGCTCAAGCTTGCTGCGGAAACCTGTTTTAAGAATTTCCTTCTCGAACTTTCATTTAGACCCATAGCATCGAGAATCATATTCTCGTCATCACTCAAATTGTCTGAATCGACAGCTTCATTCCACTTATCTATATCTTTCATAAACAATATTTTAGGGAGGTACATCAATATTTCTAAAAATAAAGAAATTAATCTTTTAAAAAGTTAGTGATACGTTAAAACATTTCTTAATTTATATAATTTAAGAAGTGTTTAAGGATATAATACTAAATGATTCGGAATTATTTTAGGAAATTACAAATTGACCTGGTTAACTCGCCCAGAGTAAAGGCTACATAATTCTAAACAGTTATGTATAAAAATGACAGAGGTACCCGCCGTTACAGTTAACCATTAAAATAAAAAATTTAGACGTCCTGTAGTATTAAAAGTTGAAGATATCGGGGTTTGGCTCGATGATGATCTATCAGAAAATGATATTCTTAATCTCATGTATTGAGATTTACTAGATGAATTCCCTGTACAAGACTCTGTTTTAGACATTTGGCTTGTGCACGATTGGACAGAAAAAGGCATTGCACCACCGTGGCAGGCAAATTTTCCTACATTTTTAAACTTTTAAAGCCATTTGGTGCTACGATGGTATTGATGGCCACTTGGTCTCCCACACCTGGAATAGAGGTAAGGATCTTGTTCTGTCCAGGAAATTCTTCTGTTTTCAGAAGTACCTTTATTGTTTGGTCAACCTCTTTTATTGACTTGTTAAGAAAGGGGTTGTGTTTTTTTTAGTCGTTTGCTCCTATTTCTAAAGAAAGGCCTGTCAATAAAATTCTTCAGGTCCAGGCCATTAAACTGAATAACTTAAGCGGGTTAGCACCTATTGTCACTTTCAGCAATGAAGAATTAGGTTATGAAACTTCTTTAATTTTAAAAGGGTTAATAAAAAATCATTTAGGGGTCTTAGGAGTGCTGTGCTATGAATTCCAAAGAAAAGGCTTGAATAATGCATTTTTCGAAATATTACTCAACGGGTTTACCGTTCAAACCGAAAAATCAAAATTTAGAATTTCTCCCTCAACCCTAGATTTATATTTTGAGATAAATTAATCTTCAGCTTTGATGAATTTTGGATTGATATACAATTTTCCGTCTTTTAATTTCTGCCAGTAAATTTTCATATCTGCGTTTATTTCAGGAGCCATAATATATAATCCTATTATATTTGGAAAAGACATTGCCAGAATCATCATATCGGCGAAACTTAAAACGGCTCCTAAACTTACCGAAGCGCCTAATACTACAAAACCTAAATACATAATTTTATAGACCAGTTCCACTTTTTTACTTCTTCCAAAGAGAAAGGTCCAAGAGCGCATTCCATAATATGACCAGGAAACCATAGTGGAAAAGGCAAATAAAAATACAGCGACCGCTAAAACTGAGGGGAACCAAGAAACTACACTTCCAAAGGCATCAGCGGTAAGTTCTACTCCGCCTAGTCCGCTGCTGGTTATGTGCATGCCCGTAAATATCAAAACCAGAGCTGTCATGGTACAAACCAGCATAGTATCGATAAAGGGCTCAACCAAAGAAGTAAAACCATCTGCAATTGGATTATTAGTTTTGGAGGCACTGTGTGCAATTGCTGCCGAGCCTACTCCCGCCTCACTAGAAAAAGCGGCGCGTTGCAAACCTATGATCAGCACCCCAATAAATCCACCTTTTAAAGCTTGGGCAGAAAAAGCACCATCGACAATTGCTAGAAAAGCGCCACCAAGATATTCGATATGATATCCTATCACCACTAAACAACCTAACACGTATAAAATGGCCATAACAGGAACTACTTTTGCAGTCACTTTGGCAATACTTTTAATTCCGCCAATAATCACTGCGCCTACCAGCAGGGCAAAACCAATTCCGAACCAGAATCCCTGGCCTTGTAAAAAGGGGATTTGTTCTGATACTATTTTAAATGCCTGATTAGACTGTAACATATTACCTCCGCCAAATGAGGCTCCAACCCCAAGAACTGCAAAAAGAATGGCCAAGAATTTCCCCAAACGCTTAAGGTTTCGCTTTTCGAGACCATAGCGCAAATAATTCATAGGTCCACCAAATATGCGGCCTTCGTCATCAATAAATCGATATTTCACTCCCAAAGTACATTCGGCAAACTTTAAAGACATTCCGAAAAACCCAGCTAAAAACATCCAGAAAGTCGCTCCTGCACCTCCCAGAGAAATTGCCACAGCTACCCCTGCAATATTCCCCAATCCTACTGTGGCCGATACCGCGGTGGTCATTGCTTGAAAATGCGTTATCGTACCGGGAGCATCTGGATCGTCATACTTCCCTCTTGCCAAATCTAAAGAATGGCGAAAGCCGCGAATGTTCACAAACTTTAAGCGCAGGGTAAAGAAAATACTTCCCAAAATAAGCCAAACAACAATGAAAGGAATGGTATTGGTTTTTATATCGCCATTGGGATGTAAAAGAGGTTGGGGAGTTTGAAAATTGATTATCGCCAGTAGCGGGGCGTTGAAAGAACCGGTTTCAGGCATTCTGGAAATTACAGCTCCTTCTTTCGTCACGTGTTCTAAAGTACCTTCAGCTGGAGCATAAATGGATAATTCTATGTTTCGATTGCTTTCCAGCAATGCAATTTCCTCACCTATTTTTACCTGGCTTCCTTCCGAAACCAACCATTTTTTTACTTGGTATTCCCTATCGATACTTGCATCGCGTGGTGGAAGAGGAATATTTTTATGAGACGTGTACACTACCGGGTCATATATTCCGAGGGTAGCAAAAGCATCCCAAAAAAGGACGGCTCCCAGCACATCTACCGCCGGCTGTACTTTACTATTGAAAATTTCGGTTATTGATTTGGCAGGGATGGTAAATGCCTTGGAAACCGTGTTCCCGCTGGCATCGCTTATAATTACGGAATGCTCCATTCCCTCAATCAAACCAACCGATTCTGCCGCAATTAAAGGAGTGTTTGTATTACTCCATTTGTATTGATATGGAGCTAGACCTCCTTCTATCGAAACCTTTGCGGCTCCATTATTAATTTCGGAAGAAGGATTGAGTAGTTCTAAGTGAACTTCCATTTCACTGCTAGATTGAACTTGAGCTATAGAATTAGTGAAGGTAATGAGCAACAGCGCTAAAAGGGCAAAAAGTCTAGATTTTGTCATTTGAGAATTCGCGATTTATTTATGGATAATCACAATAATAGTAATAAATACAAGTCCCCCAAAGGTAATCAAGGTCTTTTTTTGAAATTGAGTAAGGTCTAGATTTAATAAATGCATTTTAACCACTCATCTTTTGACATCGCATAGAACCACAGTTAAAAATACAAGCCCTTTTAAACGATAGTGGTCCTGCTTACTTATAATTATTTTTGAGAGAAAAGTAATATCCTTGATTTCTGCATTTCATAACCCAAATTCATAAAATTTAATAACAAGAGAATTCAAAGGAGATTAAACAATATTACCCAACGAAAATGAGCATATTCTGCACCTATTCTGCACCCATTAGAAACAAGAAAGGCTCCACATTTCTGTGAAGCCTTGTCTTTCCTAGTAGCGGGAACTGGACTCGAACCAGTGACCTTCGGGTTATGAGCCCGACGAGCTACCTACTGCTCTATCCCGCGATATATCTTTAATCTAAAATGTCAAGTTTATAAATAACTTTACTCGCTTAAAAGCTTTCTTCGTTATTGGAGTGCAAATATACAATAGAATTCCTCTTCTACAAAGAAAAATTTTAAAAAATTAATTTATTCATCGGTTGGATTCCGCTATAACCACCTTAGAAAAAATACATCTAAATCTAGATTCCAAACACTGCTTTGATTTTCAAAATATTAGGCGATCCATCTAAATAAATTTGGATTTTTTTGAACTCTTGAAAAAGATTATTCAGCATTAAAAAAATTACTGCTCAATGCTGTTTGCTGAAAATTCTATTAATTCATTTTCCTCAAAACGGACAAAAATCTCTATGGGATTACAACAAACCTCGCAATCTTCAATATAAGTTTGTGAGTTCACCGATGCATCCAGAAGCATTGAAATTTCTTCCCAGCAATAAGGACATTGGAAAACATGTTCATTCATCTGTACTTAGATTAAGGGGTTAAGAATTCCCTATTAAAATTCAACGTTAAGAAGTTGACCTGTGAGCTGCAGCAATTGTATTTCGGCTAATTTCGCATCGTACTTCGCGAGATTTTTACTGGTTCTGGCATTGAGTAAATTGATTTGTGCCTGCCGGAATTCTATGGAAGTTATTTGTCCTATTTTAAACTGCTCCTCTGTGCGTTCAAAGTTATTTTGATTGGTTATCACATTATTCTCCTGTACTTCAAAGATATAGCGCTTGTTTTCATAATTCCCCAAAGCATTTGCGATATCTCTGTTCACCTCGAGAATGATCTGCTTTTTAATATATTCCTCGTTTTCAAGCCTCACCTTAGAATTTCTTATGTTGGTAATTGTAGCACCTCCATCAAAAAGATCCCAGGTCAAACTTAATCCTGCTGCATATCCTAAGGTCGTGCTCGTTTGTACAAAGGAAGTCGCTGGCAAGCTTGCTGTATTCCATCCATACGAACCGTTAAGACCTACAGTAGGCAAATATCCGGATTTACTTACTTTCAAAGCATATTCTGAAATTGAGATCGTACTTTCTGCACGAAGGAGGGAAACATTGTTCATTTTTGCTTCTGAAAGATAGGATTCCAGTTGTAGCTTAGGTATAAAAGCCACGGTAGTATCTACCAGAAATGCATCCAAAGGAATTTCCTGATCATTGACGATTACGTTGAGATCCCGCCTGGCGTTATCCAATTGCTGCTGAACGTTTAAAAGATTAATACTGTCATTATTAACATCAACCTCTGCATTTAATATGGCAAGCCTGTTGCTTTGTCCAAATTCGAATTGATACTGCGCCCGGATTATCCGGTCTCTGGAAATTTCAAGCGTTTCTTCCAGTACATCTACATTTTCTGTAAGCCGCGCCACCTCAAAATAGACCGTTAGTAATTGCAGGATTGTATTTTCAATGGTTTCCCTTGCATCCAGGGTTGTGAGATTATACTGTTCCTTAAGTTGTTTAAAGTTATACCATCTTCCCAATCCGTCAAACAAGGTATAATTAAGGTTTATAGAGGCATTATACCGGTTTGTTTTAGCCCCTTCAATTTCTCTTTCATCTCCTCCTTGTAAAGTGGCATTGATATCTTCAATATTGTAATTTAAACCAGCTATTCCACTTAAAGAAGGCAAATATCCCGAATTTAAAATATTCCGATTATTATCGGCGATCTCGACATTATTTTGAGAAACCTTTATTCCGTAATTGTTTTCAAGAGTTTTAACGATTGCTTCCTCTTTACTAATAACACTAGTTTGTGCATAGCTACCTCCCACGTAAATAAGGAAAAGGAAAAGAAAGGATTTATGTATTATCTGCATGGGCCTCTTTTTCTTTTTGTTCTTTAATTGCTCGTTCTACCGATTCTTTTTCAACCCTTTTTCCGGAAGCCAACCAGGAAGTTCCAACTTTGAGAGAATTGCTAAGTGATAGAAAAAGAGGAAGCAACAACAGGGTCAATACCGTAGCTATACCAATTCCATAGGCTATAGAGATGGCCATTGGTTTAAGGAACTGGGCCTGCCTGCTTTTCTCAAGTAATAAAGGGGCAAGCCCCGCAATGGTTGTAATGGAAGTTAAAAATATAGCCCTGAATCTCGACCTTCCGGCTTCGTAAAGCGCATTGTCAAACTTCATTCCCCCCACTAAAAGGTTGTTAAACTTACCTATAAACACCAGCCCGTCATTTACCATAATACCTATCAAGGCAATAATGCCCAGGGCAGATAAAAAATTAATGGGGAAGCCGTGGAACCAATGTCCCCAGGCCACACCTATCACACTAAACGGGATCATAAGCATAAGCAACAACGGCTGACTGTAACTTCTAAAGGTGAAGGCTATTGTGGCATAAATAAGAAACAGTACGATTGGCAAAACCTTTTTTGCTGAATTGATCAACTTATCCCCTTCCCGATTCTGGCCTTCATAAGAAACGGAAAGTGAAGAATACCTATTCAAGATTTGTGGCATCACGTTCTCCTGAATATCAAAAAGAATATCTGTAGCACTTCCATTGGGATCTTCCATATCTGCACTTACCCTTATCTCGCGTTTTCCATCAAGATGGCTTATAGATTCTGTACCGCGAACAATCTCGTAAGAAGCAATTTCCCTGAAGGGGACACGGTTCCCGCTTGGGGTTACCACCCGGAAGTCGTCCAAATTGGTGATGGATGACCTGTTTGCAAGATCATACCGCACCCATACACGAACTTCATCCTGCCCACGCTGGAAGCGTTGGGCCTGGGTACCAAAAAAGGCATTTCGCACCTGGCGCATTACTGCATTAAGGTCTAGTCCAAGTGCGTAGGCATTTTGTCTCAATTTAATATCGATTTCTTTTATCCCCTTTGGATCATTATCTGTAACATCTTTTAATAAAGAGTTGTTTTCAAAGATCACTTTCAATTCTTCTTTCGCAGCCTCTAGTTCAGAGATATTGTTTCCCAGTAAAGAAACAGAAACCGGACTTCCTCCAAAATTTCCTCCTGAACCAAAAGTGAGGCTTTCAACCCCGAATACGGGCCCTACTTCTTCTCTAATAGCGTTGGTAATTTCGGGGGAACCAAAATCTCTTTCTTCCCCGGGCAATAGATTTACTCTTAGGGAAGCTTTATTATTACCAGGCCCCACCCGTCTAATGATATTCTCTACTACAGGTAAATTTCCGGTTTGCCGGGAGGTAAAATCTTCATTGACTCTCCAGGCAGCTTCTTCAACCAGGGTAATTATGGAATCTGTCTTTGCAGGGTTTGTACCTTCAGCCATTAACAAGTCTATTGAAACCTGGTCACTGGCAATACTGGGGAATAAGGTCACGCGTATCCATCCCCCACCTATAGCCCCTATGGTAAGGATGAGGAGCACGGCCAGGATAGAAAAACTAAGTACCGGTTGATTAATTGCCCGCCTTAGCACAGGGCTGTAGGTTTTGTCCCTTAAATAGACCATGATCTTGTCTCCGGTCCTGTTGAAGCCCCGCAAGGTTTCAAATACTTTATCGATCTTCCGCTTCTTTTTAGGAAGATCTTTTTGACGCACCAGTGCCTTGGAATGGGCAATGTGCGCAGGAAGAATGATAAATGCTTCTACAAGGGAGACCATCAAAGTTAAAATAACCACGGTAGAAACTTCAGCAAAATACTCCCCTATCCGGCTGTCCAGGAACAAGAAGGTCCCAAAGGCCAGAACGGTAGTAATAATAGCTGAGATTACCGGAGGAACCACTTCCATGGTCCCTTCAAGAGCAGCCTGAACGGGATTCTTCCCCTGTTCATAATGCTGATAGATATTTTCTGAGATCACGATCCCGTCATCTACCAGGATCCCAATTACGATAATCATCCCAAAAAGAGAAAGCACGTTGATGGTTACTCCAAATTGAGCGGCAAAAATAAACATCCCTAAGAATGCGACCGGTAAACCAAAAGCTACCCAAAATGCGAGCCTGGTGTTGAGAAAGAAGGAAAGGAAAAACAACACCAATAACATCCCTATAATTCCGTTTTCCACCAGCAACTGTGTACGCTGATTTAAAGAAATGGATGAATCGCTTACAACAGCTAGTTGCAGGTTGGTATTCTTCTCATTGAATTCTTCTACATAAGTATTGATCTTTTCTGCCGTAGATAGAAGGTCTTCATTATTTGTATTGCTTATTTGCATATTCACGGCCATATCTCCGTCAAAATACAATGCATTGGGAGTTTCAGAGAACCTGTCCCGTACTACGGCTACATCACTTAGGCGAATAGTTTGGCCGGAAGGATTGGCACGAACGACGAGATCATTTAAGGCATCGGCATAATACGCGCGGTTGTTTGCCCTTATCAAATAATCTTCAGCATAGGTCTTTATAGTTCCACCCGTGCTTAATATATTTGCATTGGCAACTGTGGCAGCAACATCTTCAAATGTGAGATTGTACGCGAGAAGATCATCCTGGCGTACGGCGATCTCTATTTCTTCTTCAGGAAAACCAGAGATCTCAATTTGAGAGATCCCATCCAGCGCCCTGAGATCATTTTCTATTTGCTGGCTTATTTGCTTGAGAGTAGAAAGGCCTATTCCTTTTCCGCTAATAGCAAAAGTAATGGTAGAACGCACATTTTCCTGCTTGGCCACAACCAGGGGTTCCATGCCCGTTGGAAAATTGGGCACCCTGTCAACGGCATTTTTAACCTCGGCAAGGATCACATCAATATTTTCCCCTCGTTCAATTTCTACCGTAATAGAGCCTCCACTTTCCCTGGCTACTGAAGTTACGCGGTCAATCCCTATCAACCCCTTGAGGTTGTCTTCAATTTTAAGAATGATCCCTTCCTCGATCTCTTCAGGAGAAGAACCGGGATAGGCTACATTGATATTTATGATCTTGGATTCTTCCAGCGGAAAAAAAGAAGATTTCATATTCATGATCCCCACGATCCCAAAGATCACAAAGGCAAAGATCACTACGTTTACCGCAACCTCGTATTTTATGAAGTAACTAATTAATTTTCTCAATTTTGCCGGTTTTTAACGGGGTTGGGAACCTGGCTTATTTCTACAGGCATTCCTGTAAATGCTCCGGGAACAGGAGCAGAGATCAATTTGACACCGTTTTCCAGGCCTTTTATCACTACTTTTTCTGATGAAAAATACACCGGCTCTATCTCTACAAGTTGCAGTACATTGTCCCGCACCACGTATACCCGGTTTTGATCTACCAGTAATTCCCGGGGAATTTCAATAGCCTCTTCTATTATACCGGCATTGAGATTGGCTTCAAGATACATTCCTTCCTTCACCCGTTCATCTTCAATTTTTATAAATACCTGTATAGATTGAGATTCCTGGTCTATTCTGCTATTAATTCTGCTTACCTCGCCTTCGTAAGCCTGGGAGCCTTCCAGATTTGCCAACTTTACTTTTTCTCCAATTTTAAGGAGGTCACTAAAGGATTTTGTAATGGCCACTTCCAGTTCAAATTCTGTAGGATCAATGAATTCCCCCAGTTTTTGGCCCGGGCGAATAAGAGATCCCCGGGTGACCAAAGCCTCTGTCAACACTCCGGTATAAGGTGCTATAATGGTAAATTTGTTAAGCCTTGCCTCCAGGTTCTTAATATTGTAATAGCTGGATACGATCCCTCTTCCCGAGATAAAATACTTTTCCTGGTTTGAAGCCGTTTCGGGCAGCGCAGAGAGATTTTTATTTACATCAAAATTATTGAGATAACGCTCCCATTTTGGATAGAGCTCTGGATAATCCAGCCGAAGATCGGGCATGATGGCTGTGATGGAGTTGTATAATTCACTTCGGGCAGAGCGCACATTGGCTGCAAATTCTGAAGCGTCTATATTCAATAATACCTGCCCTCTTTGATAGGTTTGTCCAGGCCTGAATTCTTTACTGCTGCTTCTAAAAACTCCTTCTACTTCTGAAAATAATTCGGTTTTACCAAGAGCGGTTACGGTTCCATTTGCAGGTATAATTATAGGAACTTCCCTATTGAGCACGGTATCAACAAAAACCGTTTTCACTATTTTTTGCAATGGTGGACGTTCTATTGTATTGCTGTTAATAATTGCCCTGGCCCCAAAAACGGCCGCTATGATAAGCAGTAACCCCAGAAGGGAAAGAATTATTTTACGCATGTATTGTTTTTAATTAAACTTTAGACTTCTAAAAATAGGAAACGTTTAATCAACAAAGGTTAAAAATAAACAAATAGCTACCTAATTCATAGTTTCCAATTCTTCCTGCAAAACTTCCCAGGATTTCATTAGATGTTCCAACTCTTTTTTCTTCTTCTTATAATTTTCCAAAAAATGGGGTTTGGCAATGGCTTTGTCATAATTTTGGGCCATTTCAAGGTCTTTCTCTTTCAATTCCTTTTCCAGCTTCCCAATCTTAGCCTCTGTATTACTTAGCTTATTGTTTAAAGATTTAGATTTCTTTTGATCGTTATAAGCTTGCTTATTGTCAGAATTTCTATTATCCTCTTTCGCAACTTTATCCCTTTTCTCGATAGCTCTCATGTTCTCCACATTTCGCTGCTCGAGATAATAATCTATATCTCCCAGATACTCCCTTATTTTTTTGTTTTTAAACTCATAAACCGTCGAGGTAAGATTCTGAAGGAAATCCCTGTCATGAGAAACCAGGATCAACGTTCCTTCAAAGGTTTTAAGTGCTTCCTTTAGTACGTTTTTGGATTTTATGTCCAAGTGGTTGGTTGGCTCATCCATAATAAGCACATTGAACGGCTGAAGCAAAAGCTTACAAAGCGCCAAACGGTTTCTTTCACCACCAGAGAGCACTTTTACCTTTTTACTGACCTCATCCCCTCTAAACAAAAATGAACCCAACATATCCCTTACTTTGCTACGGGTTTTTTCTGTAGCAGCATCTATCATAATATCCAATACAGTTTTGTCACCATCCAGATATTCTGCCTGGTTTTGTGCGAAATAACCTATTTGAACATTATGTCCCAGCTTCATTTTTCCGGTATGGGAAATTTCATCGACCATGATCTTAGCCAGTGTAGATTTTCCCTGTCCGTTCTGCCCTACAAACGCGATCTTGCTCCCTCGTTCTATCAAAAGATCAATATTTTCAAGAACATTAAGTTCACCGTAAGTTTTTCCTATATTTTCCCCCTCAATAATAATTTTTCCAGGTTGAATAGAAATTGGGAACCTAACATTCATCACCGCATTATCATCCTCATCTACTTCAATCCTGTCTATTTTATCAAGTTTTTTAATTAGCGACTGTGCCATAGAAGCTTTGGAAGCTTTGGCCCTGAATTTCTCTATCAGTTTTTCAGTTTGCTCAATTTGTTTTTCCTGATTTTTTTGAGAAGCAAGCTGCTGCGTTCTCAATTCTTCACGAAGCACAAGGTATTTTGAGTAGGATTTTTTATAATCGTAAATTTGACCTAAAGAGATCTCGATCGTCCTGTTGGTGACATTATCCAGAAACATTTTATCGTGAGAAACAATAATCACGCATCCCGGGTAATTGGTAAGAAATGATTCCAGCCAGATGATAGATTCAATATCCAGGTGGTTTGTTGGCTCATCCAGCAACAAGATATCATTGCTCTGTAAAAGTAGTTTCGCGAGTTCAATACGCATTCTCCATCCTCCGGAAAAAGTTTCCGTAAGCTTATCGAAGGTATTTCTTTCAAAACCAAGTCCGGTTAAAACCTTTTCAGTTTCCCCCTGATAATTATATCCTCCAATAATTTCATACTGGTGGGTAATTTCGCTAAGGTCATGAATGAGATCCATATACGCCTCACTTTCGTAATCGGTTCTGGTAGTGAGTTGTTCATTGATAAATTCCATTTTTTTCTCGATGGCTTTTATCTCTTCAAAAGCCTGTTGAGCCTCTTCCTGAACAGTTCTTCCCTGTATGAAATCTATATCCTGTTTTAAAAATCCTATTTTAAGTTCCTTATCTTTGGCTATCTGGCCGGTGTTTGCTTCCTGTTCTCCAGAAAGTATTTTAAGCATCGTGGATTTCCCGGCTCCGTTCTTACCAATAAGGCCTACACGGTCTCCCGCACCCAATCTAAAGGTGATTTCGTCAAACAAAGTCTCTCCGCCGAAGGAGATAGATAAATTATGAATGTTAAGCATTGTATTGTTATAATATTTTTGCAAAGATGCCTATTTTTGTGATGCTAAAAAAATAGAAATGAGTTTCTTAAAGGGTTCCAAGTTATACAGCATTTTTACAGGGACCTGTCCGGTTTGTCAGGAAGAAAGTATGTATAAGGAATCCAACCCTTATAAAATGACCAAAATTTTCCAGATGCACGAACGTTGTTCCAATTGCGAAACCAAATATAAGATAGAACCCTCCTTTTTCTTTGGAGCCATGTATGTGAGCTATGCTCTTGGAATTGCATTTGCCGTGGCAGCTTTTATTATTACTTATTTTTTATTTGGAGGGGGACCTATGACTACTTTCATTGCAATTACTGGTACACTGGTGGTTTTTATGCCTGTTATAATCAGGCTTTCAAGAAATATCTGGATAAATATGTTTCTTCATTATAAAAAACCAGAATCAAGAACCTCGGGGCAAGCCCACGAGGTTTGAATTGGAAAATATTTTTAAAAACTCGAGGCAAGCCCGCCTGAATGAAATTCATTTCGGGCAGGCCTCGGGGATTTAAACCCTCAATTAGGGATTAACATTTTTTAGCATACCTCCTAATATTGATATCTGAAGGTATGGGCGTACCATTTTCAATAAAATCTATCAATTTCCTTGCCACTGTGGGACCTATTAAAACACCCCGGCTGCCAAAACCATTACAGCAAAACATCCCCTTATACTCCGAATGCTCTCCTACCAGTGGTTTTCTATCGGCGGTTGCAGGACGAATTCCGGCAACCTGCCCTACCACTTCAAAATCACAGGTAATCAATGTGCGTAGCTTTTCCAGCAAATATTCCCTTGCATCCTCTGTTGGCTCCGGAGTCTTATCCTTGTTGTTATAAGTTGCGCCAATCTTATAAAGATCCTTTCCCAATGGCAATATAAAAATCGATGATTTCACAGCCACTTCCAGTTTAAGGGCTTCAGATTTGATAATTAAATATTCCCCTTTATTCCCATTCAGCGGAAGTTTATTGAAAAATGGATTCCTGGCCATACCAAAACCGTCACAAAAAATAATTCGTTTCGACTGAAAACCCTTATAATTAAATTGATCATTTTTGAGCTGAAGCATATCGTACTGAAAATCTTCAGTTATGAAAACATCCAACTCTTTTAAATACTTCCTGTAGGCATCCAAAAGTAATTCTGTATTAATGACACCGGTATTTTTTACCATTCCGAAAGAAAAATCAGAAGGAATGTTTGGGTTTATTTGGGAGATTAGATTCGGGGAAAGAAACGCGGCGACCGATGGTTTATCCATGGCAGCAAACCAGTTGTTCTGTTCTTCTACCGAATGAAATTTTCTATAAACAGGCATTTCACTGATCAAAGAGGTTTTCAGTTTTTTTTCCAGAGAACGGTAGAACGGAATTGCGGTTTTTAACTGTTCATCTGCTTCCCAGGCAAGAGTAAATCGTTTTAAAATAACCGGATTATAAATTCCTCCTGCAACTGTGGAAGAGGACTGGGAATGATTTTCAAAGACCCGAATATTTTTACCTGAATCAATCAATTTTTCCGCGACCGCAATCCCACTTAATCCAGCTCCAACAAGGATATAATCCAACATAGGTTTCAATTAAAAAACGCCCCGTTATAACGGAGCGTTTAAAAGTTATTTTTTTAAATATATCATTAACTAATAAAAGCGGTTTCGACAAGCCGAAAGACTCTTAGTAGTTCCACATGTCCTGTTCAAAGTTTCTGATTTGCTCTTTTATCCTCTGAGACTCCAGAAGTTGCATAAACGCATTTTCGGTGATATAATCATTAACTCCCCTATCCCCCTGCACGTTATCTTCCTTATAAATAACTGCATTGAACCTGCGTGCATTCAACAAATGGTCATAGGTAATAGATTGGGATGAATTCCCTCCATTAAAAGCCTCATTCTCAAATAAGATTTCCCGTGCATCCGGGAACCATACCCAAAAAAGTTCAACAAGATCCGGCTCTTCATCATCCAGGAAATTTACATCGGGAGCAACAGGAGCTATCCCCAATAATCTATATTTCATCTCTGCCTGGCGTTTATCAAAATACCACATCCCACGAATATGATATTGAGCTATATCAGCAGAGGTGATATCCCTTCTATTTATAAACTGCTCATCTATTTGCTCCCCAGCGTTGTATTGTTCAACACCAAGATCTGTTGTATCAACTTTGGAAATAGCAGCACTTATACCTTCCAGTGTCCTCTTTTCATTGAAATAGGCATCTGCGTATATATTCTTAATTTTTCCACTCCTAATTCCTGTCATCAAGACATCGTAAAGCGATCTTCGGTTGGATCCAATATTGTTGGTGTCAATAGGATAATAAAGCGGAAAATTCACTCTTTCATCCAAATCGATGACCTCCCAGATATTTTTAGACCATAGGATATCTCTGTCATCAACATAACCATATTCCAATGGTGTGCTTTCTTTCTTTACCACCAGTTCTGCATCAGATAATTTTCCGATATCATCCGGAGATTTTGCGTTTAACATGTTTGATTGCCCAAACGATGAAAGACTAACAAACAATCCAAACACCCCTATCAAAAATTGATTCCACTTCATTGTACTGATTTTTTTAATTTGTTAACTCTACAAATACAGGGGATACTTTTTTAAGCTTATATCCTGTATTTGAAGCCAATTGTGCTTCTATATCAAAAATTTGCACGGTTTCTCCTCTTGTTGCACGTCTTAATGCAGCTTTAGCAGGTGCATCTAATTTATTACCCCGCACATTTATGGTTGGTTGTCCTGAAACCTTGAAACTGAAACCGGTAATACTAAGGCCAATATCAAAATCGAAGTCCTGAAGTGCCGCTCCAACGGTTGCAATTTCAAGATTATTACGTGGCATTTTAACCGATCCGTCTTCTCCTCTTATCGTTCCTACCGGACTTGGGATATCCTTAACTCTAAATGATTTACTATCTGAAACAGTTTCTCCTCCAGGTAATTTACCACTTACATTAATAGTTACCTCACGAGCCTGCAGCGTAGTTACATCCATAACATAGTTTCCTGCTCCACCTGCAGGAGATAATCCCGGGGCATTGGCGGTAACACTAGAAACACCAGGAATGGAAATTGTCATTGGATTTTTCACCCCTCTGTATACCACGTTCATTTTATCTGCAGAAATTACGGCAGAATTAGGCTTGGGTATTACAGCGTACGAACTAGAAATTGGAATACTCACTACAGAGTCACCTTCCTTAAACTGAATTTCACCTTTTATGTCCTGTTCTCCAACGTTCCCAGCAGGAAAACTTAGAGATACCTGTCCGGCTTCATTGCTTTCAACTTTTCTTCCATTTACAACAACATTGTCAAACTTCAAAGTTTTATCAACACGGCCTAGCACGATTTTACCGGTAAAGTTTTCACCGGAAAAGAAGGCTGTTTTCGTTGGGACAACAATTGCCTCGTAATTGGTAAGCGATACTTCACTTTGCAATTGTCCCGAAAGCATAGCCGAAAGAATTTCACTTTCAGTTGTTTTCACGTCTGCCTGTAACTGGGTTAGTTTTGTAAGCGAAGCAATCATTGGATATCCCTGGTAATGGTATTCCAACCACGGCTTAGTAATCCCGTTTCTATCTTGAACAGGTTCTGTGGCGAATTCATTTTTTACATTTGAAGCAATCGATGAGAACTCATTCTCAATTAACGAGGCCACACCATCACGATATGTTGCAATTTGTTGAACAAACTCCTCACCTTTCACTGTATTTCTACCTCCCGTGAAGAACATCTCATCCAGCTGGTCTGAGCGGTCCATCGTTTCATAATCTGTTCTATCGGCTTCTTCAACCCTATCCTTGGTCAATTCTGCCTTAATTCCTTCGATATAATTATTAAAATTTGTTGAAAGTTCATCAATTTTATCGGCTTTTTCCTTTAGAGGAGCATACTTTGCTGGCTGCTCACCTACCTTCTCTTCAAGCCCCGCCATAAACGCGCTGTTTCGTTGAGTGGTAGTCTCGTTAGATTCTGCCAATTTTTCATTCATTAATCCAAAAGCGGTAAGAACCTCTTTGGACATATTTAAAGCCAACATTGCAATGAAAACCAAATACATCAGGTTTATCATCTTCTGTCTTGGTGATTGTTTTCCAGACGCCATGTATAATTAGTTTAGTATAGTATTAATATTGATAGTCTTTACAACTAATTACTTAAGCTCTTACATTCATAGCGGTTAACATACCTCCATACACTCCATTTAAGGAAGAAAGGTTGTTAGCCAGCGACCCCATTTGATCTTTAAGTTTAGAGGCATTCTCAGCAACTTCCTGACTGATCTCTGACTGTCTTGCCGAAGATTCCACCTGTACCTTATAAAGATTATTCAAGGTTTCCATTTGAGCAGCAGCCATGGTAAGCTCTTCGCTGTATTTTCTTTGAGAAGCCATCGCATCTACCGTAGGAGATATGGATTTTGCAGCTCCTTCAAAATTACGAATGCTGTCTCCAAGGCTGTTCATTAGGTTCGCATCAATTTTAGCCTCTCTAAGCATATCGTCCAGTTTTTTGGAAAGAGAAACATCGGTTTCTTTATTTTCTTCTATCAATGATTGTCTTTCAGCGGCAATTCCACCAGCTAATTCAGGATAAACAAGAGACCAATCCAGGTTATCATCAACAGGTTCAAATGCTGAAACAGCAAAAACAATGGCTTCTGTTACAAGCCCAAGTATAAGCATTTCGTTACCAAAAGGCCAGTGCATAATTTTAAAGAGTGCTCCTAGAATTACCACAGATGCACCTAGACCATACACCATGTTCATTATTTTCATTTTATTCTTTGAATTCGCCATAGTAAAAAGATATTAATTTGTTTTTTTGGGTTGTTTTGTAAATAGGTTGATAGTATTGGGTTTTAATTTTTCGGAGGTTGATTTAAGGTCAAATCGGTTCCAAGATAATCCTGAACAGTCCTGAAGCCTATATAACTTCTCGCGGTATCTGCAAATTCGTAATCCCTGGTGCTCACCTGCAAAAAGTAAGCAACATCCTTCCAGGAACCTCCGCGAACAACTTTTCTAAAATCATCTTCATTATTCACATTCGGGTTCATGGAAGACATATATTCATAGGAAGATGGATCGTAGGAGGAATTCACCCATTCCGAAACATTTCCGGCCATATTATATAGGTTGTAATCATTGGGCTCGTAAGATTTTGCTTCTACAGTGTACAAAGCCTGATCTGCAGCGTAATCCCCCCTTAAAGGTTTAAAGTTAGCCATAAAACAACCGCGGTCATTTTTGGCGTAAGGACCACCCCATGGATATGTAGCAGATTGCAATCCGCCACGTGCAGCGTATTCCCATTCTGCTTCTGTAGGCAATCTATAAGTGGGAACATCGTGATCTCCTTTTTTCTTTCTGAAAGCATTATGATATAAGGTTCTCCATTGAGTGAAGGCTTTAGCCTGCTCCCAGGTTACTCCAACCACCGGGTAATCATCAAAGGCTGTATGCCAGTAATAATCATTATGCATAGGTTCGTTATAGGAATAATTGAAATCCTTGATCCAAACTGCTGTATCCGGATAAACCAATACTTCTTCAGTTTTTATAAAATCACTTCGCTTTTGAGCTTTAGATCTTGCCGCGGCCTGAATATCCATCCATCGGTACTTGAATTTTAATTTCTTGACATCAATAGTACGTTGGCCGTTGTATGATTCTTCTAATGGGATGTACATGGTATCCATAACCCTTGCATAGGCTTCATCCGGATAATCACGGGTATCCCAAATAATATCAATATCCTTATTAAGTTTTCTTCCCTGGTAATCTTCAGAAAATGAGGTATAGTTATCATACATATACTTCTCATAAACGGTCATGTTCTCAGGATCACTGTCTAAAAAGGCATATTCCCCAATTCCATCATCACCAGCAACATTTCCTTCAAAATCGGCCTCAATAGCCAATCTCATTCTAACGATAGAATCCCTTACCCAGTTGGTAAATTGTCGGTATTCTGCATTGGTTATTTCCGTTTCATCCATATAGAAAGAACGCACGGTTACTGTTTTGGGAGGAGCATTTTTCATGTCTGCCATGTCATCATCGGCCTTACCCATAATAAAGGCACCACCTGGTACCAATGCCATACCGTAAGGTTTTTCCGGATTCCACTTTTTTCCTTGTGCTCCAACCAGCTGACCACGATCTCCACGACTACAACCAGCAAGAATTGCAATAATGGCAATAAGCGAAATGATTTTCTTCATAATATCTTTCAGGGTTACGGCAAATTTTATTTAGGTGGTAAACCTATCCAATTATTTTATAAAAAACAATAGGCACGGTAAAAATACTCTAAATCTTAATAAGCCATTATTTTTTATAATTCGTTCTTTCTCTTTGTTTTGTACCATCTTTCAGGAATTACCTGATTACAGGCCTCTAAATAATCTTCCTCACTGCAAGGTAATAACGTATGCCTTTTTAATTTAGTATTGGAATTGGAAATAAATGGTATTTCTATCCACCATCTTCCGCTTACCGGGCTTTTAAAAAACACAAGCACCTCATCATCAATAGGAACCTGATATTTTATAAAATCCTTTTTTGCTGAAAGGGTATCTTCATCCGTTCTGTAATTCACTCCTTCAATAAAATACCAAAGCATTTGAGCGATAAGCATATTTCCTGTTCCTGAAAAATCTGAAGAATATTCATAAATTCCAAAAGAGCTTACCTTATCACTAATTCCGGCATACCGGGCAAGGGCACAAATCTCTTTTCCGTCAAATCCATTGGGGGAATTCAAATGACTTCTCCCTATAACCGAAGAATTCACGGCTCCCAAATCTATTCCAACCAAATTGGCATCCCGCATCACAGGCTCAATAGTGGTTATATTTTTTGACACTTCTCCCAACCTGTAGGCATCAAAGAACAAACGCTCCATCAATTCTATTTCATCCTGAGAATTGAAATAGGTTTGATACCCCACATTTGAATAATTGAAGAGATTATAAGGTTTATTTACAACGATCTTCCCAATGTAAGACCGGTTGCTAATAGGTTTTTCTGCATCGCCTAAATCAAAACGGCTGTCTATATTTACAAGGTTCACCATTTGTGAAATCGTATCATAGGCGCGGTATTGGGCATATATCAAATCCTGACTTCCTCCCAAAATTACCGGGATTATCCTTTTTTTAACAAGCTCTTTTACCAGGGTTTGTAAAGCAAAGTACGTATCTTCTACGGTTTCTCCCTTTTCTATATCCCCAAGATCTGCAATATTCAAATACCAGTTTCCCGGAAATAAACTATAAAAAGCTCTTCGAATTCCGTTAAAGTTTAGGAATTCATCGCCATTTTTAATTGCCAGTCGATTTTCCTTAACTCCAAAAACAGCAATTCTTATGTCCTCCAATTCCGGAATACCAGATTTCCTGGAATGCATTTTTAGTTGCCCGCTTAGGGTATTAGATTCAAAAGAATTAATTTCTTCCAAAAATTCCTCATCCAGAGGATTTAAAAATTCAAAATCCATTAATTACTTCTTTTTTGTGGTGGTTTTTTTAGCAGTTCCTGCTTTTTTGGCTGAAGTTTTCTTCTTCGCTGCCGGCTTCTTTTTTGCAGGTTTCTTGGTTTTTTTATCCAGGATCTCTTTAACTTCTTCTAAAGTTAATTTTGAAGCATCCACTGTTTTCGGCAATTCAATTTTGGTTTTTCCCTTTAGGATATTGGAACGGCCCCAGCGTGCTTTTTCAACTCTAATTCCTTCCTCTTCCCAATTATGGATAACCTTTTCTATTTCTTTTCTCTTCTTATCTTCAATCAATTCCTCGATCTCAGCATCGCTTAAATTATCGAAATCGTACTTTTTATTAACGTTGATAAAGATATCATTCCACTTTAAAAACGGACCGAATCTACCTACTCCCTTTTGAACAGGTTTTCCATCATAAACATAAATAGGAGCGTCTGCTTTTTCCTTGGCTTTAATCAGCTCCAAAGCCCTTTCCATATCCACAATCATTGGGTCCTCTCCTTTATCTAGAGAAACAAAGGTTTTTCCATAGCGCACATAAGGACCAAAACGGCCATTATTCACCTCTACTGTTTCTCCTTCATATTCCCCTATTTCCTTTGGAAGCTTGAACAAGTCCATAGCTTCTTCATAGGTAATAGAGTCTAAAGTTTGATCCGGCATCAAGCCGGCAAAACGTGGTTTTTCATCATCCTCCACAGAACCAATTTGTACCATAGGCCCAAATTTACCCAATCTCACACTTACTGGTTTTCCAGTTTCAGGATCTTCGCCAAGAATTCGCTCTCCTACTTCCCTTTCTGCGTTTTCGGCAACATCCAGAACCTGTGGATGAAATTCTGAATAGAAATCCCGCATCATTTTGGTCCATTCTTCATTTCCTTCAGCAATATCATCAAAACTCTGCTCCACTTTCGCTGTGAAATTATAATCCAGAATGTTCGAGAAATGATTTACTAAAAAATCATTAACAACAGTTCCAACCGCAGTGGGAACCAATTTACCTTTATCACTTCCTACCGTTTCGGACAGCATTTTTTCGCTAAACGTATCATTTTTAAGGATCAATTGCGCATAATTTCGCTCCATCCCTTCTATCGAACCTTTTTCAATATAATTCCTGTTTTGAATGGTTGAAATAGTTGGTGCATAGGTTGAAGGTCGACCAATTCCAAGTTCTTCCAGTTTTTTCACCAAAGAAGCTTCCGTATATCGATAAGGAGGTCTTGTAAACCTTTCGGTAGCTGTTATATAATTGTTTTCCAGCTTTTCATTTATCTTTAGAGCAGGCAACATTCCTTCCTGTTCCTCATCTTCATCATCGCTTCCTTCAAGATAGACTTTTAAAAACCCATCAAAAATTAAGACCTCTCCGTTTGCTGTAAACTGCTTAGTATGTTTATCTGCATCAATTTTAACATTGGTTCTCTCCAACTCTGCTTCACTCATTTGAGATGCAACGGTACGCTTCCAAATCAATTCGTACAGGCGCTCCTCATCGCGATCTGCTTTTACCGTATGATTTTCAAAATTGGTAGGTCTAATTGCCTCGTGTGCTTCCTGAGCTCCCTTTGATTTCCCTTTAAATTGCCTGGTTTTTGAATATTTTTCTCCGTAGGATTTTAGGATCTCCTGCTTTGCCCCTTTTCTCGCATCTTCAGAAAGATTTACACTATCCGTTCTCATATAGGTAATATGACCGGCCTCATATAAACGTTGAGCCATTGTCATTGTTTTACTTACCGAGAAATACAATTTCCTTGCAGCTTCCTGTTGCAAGGTAGAAGTTGTAAAAGGTGGTGCAGGTGATTTTTTTGCAGGCTTGGTAGAAAGATCTGCTACTTTATAATTGGCGCCGGTATTTTTCTTCAGAAAATCCTCAGCCTCTTTTTTAGTGTCAAAATTTTTCGGAAGCTTCGCCTTAAAGGTTTTTCCTTCTTCCGTAGTAAATTCAGCATCGATCCTGAAAGAGGCTTCTGCTTTAAAATCCTGGATCTCCCGCTCGCGTTCTACAATTAACCTTACCGAAACAGATTGCACTCTTCCCGCTGAAAGTCCGCCTTTTACCTTTCTCCATAATATAGGAGAAAGCTCATAGCCTACGAGCCTGTCCAGCACTCTTCTTGCCTGTTGCGCATTTACCAGGTTATAATCTATGCTTCTAGGATTGTCAATCGCTTTTAAAATGGCCGATTTGGTGATCTCATGAAATACGATTCGTCTTGTTTTATCTTTATCCAGTTTCAACTCTTCTGCCAGGTGCCATGCGATCGCTTCCCCCTCCCGGTCTTCATCACTCGCCAGCCACACAATTTCAGCGGTCTTGGCTAATTTCCTGAGTTTGCTAACTACATCCTTTTTATCTTTATTAACGATATATTTAGGCTTAAAATCTCCCTCCGTATCTACGCCCAATTCCTTGGTTGGTAAATCGGCAATATGACCAAAACTGGAGGCTACGGTATAATCCTTACCTAAAAATTTCTCAATGGTTTTTGCCTTGGCCGGAGATTCCACAATCACTAAATTCTTTGCCATAAATCTTTATTTTCTAGGTGCAAAAGTAGGGCAATTTTTAAATATGCTGCTCTTTTACTAAAAAATCCGCTTTACTTCCTTAAAATTACCGGTTAAATTTTTATGCTGTCACTTTGTCACAACTTAACTAAAAGCTATCTTTGCCAGCGAAACAAACGAAAGCTTGAGAAGGAGTTATGGAGAAAATCATAGATGAAGAATTACAGGGAAATTCCCTTATACTGGAGCCTAAAACTGAAAACACCCGAAAGCTTTTTATTGAAAGTTACGGATGCCAGATGAACTTTAGCGATAGTGAGGTGGTGGCTTCCATTCTTCTTAAAGAAGGATTTAATACCACCCAAAATTTAGAAGAGGCAGATCTTGTATTGGTAAATACGTGTTCCATTAGAGATAAAGCAGAACAAACCGTTCGTAAACGTTTAGAAAAATACAATGCCGTTAAGAGAATAAATCCAAAAATGAAAGTGGGCGTTTTAGGATGTATGGCCGAACGTTTGAAAAGCAAATTTTTAGAAGAGGAAAAAATCGTTGATCTTGTGGTTGGCCCGGATGCCTATAAAGATTTACCTAATTTGATCAAAGAAGTTGAAGAAGGTCGAAATGCGGTAAATGTGATCCTCTCCAAAGAGGAAACCTATGGTGATATTTCCCCGGTGCGATTACAAAGCAACGGCGTTTCTGCGTTTGTTTCCATTACAAGAGGTTGTGACAATATGTGCACTTTTTGCGTAGTACCTTTCACACGGGGTCGCGAACGAAGCCGGGACCCTCAAAGTATTCTTGAAGAAGTGAGGGATCTGGCTGAAAAAGGCTACAAGGAAATCACCCTGCTAGGTCAAAATGTGGATAGTTATTTATGGTACGGTGGCGGACTTAAGAAAGATTTTAAAACCGCTTCTGAAATTCAAAAGGCTACTGCAACTAATTTTACTAATCTTTTGAAGATGGTTGCTGAAGCTCAACCTCATATGCGAATACGTTTTTCTACATCGAATCCACAAGATATGACCCTGGATGTAATCGAGCTAATGTCCCGCTATAAAAATATTTGCAACCACATTCATTTACCGGTTCAAAGTGGAAGCAACCGGATCTTAAAAGAGATGAATCGTTTACATACACGTGAAGAATATTTCACGCTGATTGATAATATCCGGAAGATCCTGCCGGATTGTTCCATTTCTCAGGATCTTATAATAGGATTCCCAACAGAAACAGAAGAGGATCATTGGGATACATTATCTTTATTGGACTATGTAAAATACGATTTTGGATACATGTACAGCTATTCAGACAGGCCGGGCACTATGGCCTCCAGAAAACTGGAAGATGATGTCCCCGAAGAAATAAAAAAACGTCGTTTGGCAGAAATTGTGGCCGTTCAAAGAAAACACAGCTTATACAGGACGCAGGAATTTCTTGGAAAAACCGTGGAAGTTCTTATTGAAAAGGAATCAAAAAAGTCGGATCTTGAATGGAGCGGCAGGACACAACAAAACACCGTTGCTGTTTTTCCGAAAGAACATTATAAAATAGGAGATTTTGTGAAGGTGGAGATACTGGATTGTACCAGTGCTACTTTAAAGGGAAAAGCCGTTGGATAGAAGATAGAAAGAGAAATATTTGTGCATTCCTGGCTACTATTTTTACCGGAATTATTGAGCAAAAGGTTAGATTTTGAATACTAAATTTTACCGAATGAAGAAAAATTTAAACAATAACAAAATTAATTCCCCCAATGGGGATCACTGGACCAACTTATGGAATCTATACAGGCAATAAAACAGCGTTTTGAGATTATAGGCAATGATCCTAAACTCAATCGGGCAGTGGAGAAAGCTATGCAGGTAGCTCCCACAGATATTTCGGTGTTGGTTACCGGGGAAAGCGGAGTGGGAAAAGAAAGTATTCCCAAGATTATTCATGCCCTTTCTCACAGAAAGCACGGAAAATACATTGCGGTAAACTGTGGCGCTATTCCCGAGGGAACGATAGACAGCGAACTATTTGGTCATGAAAAAGGAGCTTTTACAGGCGCTAACCAATCCAGAAATGGATATTTTGAAGTTGCCGATGGAGGAACAATTTTTTTGGATGAAGTTGGTGAACTTCCACTAACCACACAGGTAAGACTGCTAAGGGTCTTGGAGAACGGGGAATTTATCAAGGTTGGCTCCTCAAAAGTTCAACAAACCAATGTTAGGATTGTGGCAGCTACAAATTTGAATATGTTTGAAGCCATTAAAAAGGAAAGATTCAGGGAAGATCTTTATTACAGATTGAGCACCATAGAAATCAATTTACCACCACTACGAGACAGAAAGGAAGATATTCACTTATTATTCCGAAAATTCGCTGCAGATTTTGCCCTGAAATATAAAATGCCAACCGTGCGACTTGAAGACGATGCCGTTGAGGTATTGTTGAAATATAAATGGGGAGGAAACATACGCCAATTGCGAAACATCGCAGAACAAATTTCTGTTTTAGAACAAAAACGCAGCATTAGCGAAAAAGACCTGAAATCATACCTGCCGGATATTGGAAGCAATTTACCAGCCGTCATTGCCGACAAGAAAAAGGGCGCCGATTTCAGCAATGAACGAGAGATCCTTTACAAGGTGCTTTTCGATATGAAAAATGACCTGAACGACCTGAAAAAGCTAACCATGGAATTGATGGAAAGCGGCAACCACAAGAAAGTTCAGGAAGAACAAGAAGGACTCATTCAAAAGATCTATGGAGATGAAGAGGATATAGAATCTGAAGAAATGGAGGACGAGGAAATGGAAGTACTTCAAATTCCACAAAACCAGCAGGAAAATAAAAAAGATAAGTATTATTTTGCTGAAGAAATTGAAGAGGAAGAAACGCTTTCACTTCAGGATAAAGAACTGGAGCTTATAAAAAAATCCCTGGAGAGACATAGTGGAAAACGAAAAACCGCTGCAGAAGAACTTGGCATTAGCGAACGAACTTTATACAGAAAAATCAAACAATATAATCTATAATAAATCCCACACCGGGCAAAAACCAAGGTGCCATTGGATGAAAAAAATAAAGATCATAATTTACTCAATAAGCCTTTTAACGATGACCTCCTGTGGTATTTATTCCTTTACAGGGGCAGATACCGGAGGGGCTTCCACGTTTCAGGTTAATTATTTTCAAAATGCGGCAAATCTTATAGAACCGGGAATTGAACGAACTTTTACCCTGGAACTGCAAGATCTCATATTAAACCAAACAAATTTAAGCCTTACAAATTCGGGTGGGGATTTGATCTATGAAGGAGAAATAGTAGATTACTATATTGCTCCCATAACAGCGACAGCACAAAATACGGCAGCACAAAACAGGATCACTATTTCTGTAAATGTTAGATTCTACAACTCACTGGATCCTACACGGAATTTTGAAAGACGCTTTTCATTTTATTATGATTATCCCGCAAATTCACAATTAACAGGCCCCGTACTGGAAACAGCGCTGGATGAAATTTACAGCAGGATCACTCAGGATATTTTTAATGCTTCTCTTACAAATTGGTAAATGACTGCAAAGGAACTGACATATTTATTTGAAAATTCGGCTTCCATATCCAGCGAAGATACCGAAAGACTGGAAAGTGTGCTTCATAAACACCCTTATTTCCAGGCGGTACACGCAATCCACCTAAAAGGTCTGTACACACAAAATAGCCTCAATTATAATTCTGCCTTAAAAAAAACTGCTGCCTACACCATCGATAGAAGTGTGCTTTTCGAATTTATCACATCCCGGGATTTCATTCAGGATAAGGTAGCGCTTCAAATCAAAAAACAGGAGGAGAATTTGAGGGATATAACTGTTTTTGAACCCCAGGAAGTTTTTGGAAACAAGAGTATTTTGATTGATGACGCCATCAAAATGAAGAAGAATGAATCTGAGAGGGTTATGGATCCCAACTTATTTGAAAGACCGGCACAGAAACCTTTAGAAGAAGATATTCCGAAAGAAAACATTTTAGAAGAAATTCCTGAAGCCGGAAGTCCGCTGGACTTTAATGCTTCCGAAACACATTCCTTTTCAGAATGGCTTGCGATAACGAGAGCTCAACCAATTGAGAGAGAAAATGAGAATACCCAAAGTATTTCAGATTCCAAATCACGCAAATTTGATCTAATTGATGATTTTATATCTAAAAGCCCGAAGATAAAACCCAACAACCCATCTACTTCCAACAACCTTGCGGCAGACAGAGGCGTGCCTGCGGAAGCCTTGATGACAGAGACGCTGGCCCGGGTGTATCTGGAACAAAAAAATTATAAAAAAGCTTTGCAGGCTTATAAAATTTTAATTTTGAAAAATCCCGAAAAAAGTGGTTTCTTTGCAGACCAAATTAGGGCAATTAAGAAATTACAAGAAAATAACAATTTACAAGAATGAGCACATTCACTATCTTTTTAGCATTAATAATTATTGTAGCATTTTTACTAGTAGTAGTAATCATGGTTCAAAATCCTAAAGGCGGCGGACTTTCTTCCTCATTTGGAGGTGGCGGCGGTCAACAATTGGGAGGAGTTAAGAAAACAACCGACTTTTTAGACAAAAGCACCTGGACGCTTGCAACTTTATTACTGGTATTGATCTTATTGTCTAACGTAACTATAATGGATGGAAATTCTCCATCTGAATCCAGAGTTATTGATAGTCAACCTGCATTAGAAACCAATGTCCCTGCTCCTGTACAGTCTCCCGTTCAAAATCCCGGGGAAGATAACAACTAAGACCAGCATATTCAATATAAGGTTAAATGCCAGCTTATGACAAGCTGGCATTTTTTATTTAATAATGTCAGTATTGTGGTAGTGGCATACTTTTGGTCATTTCATGCTTCGTACAAAAGAAATTAATTAACTAAAATAAATTACACAAATGGCTTTAAAAATTAAACCACTTTCAGACAGGGTACTCATAGAGCCTGCTGCTGCCGAGACAAAAACTGCCTCGGGAATTTACATCCCGGAAACCGCTAAAGAAAAACCTCAAAAAGGTAAAGTTGTCGCGGTTGGAAAAGGATCCAAAAAACACGAAATGACCGTAAAAGTTGGTGATGAAGTGCTTTATGGAAAATATGCAGGTACTGAACTCAAGCTGGAAGGTAAAGACTATCTTATTATGCGGGAAGAGGACATCCTGGCTATCGTATAACCACACACGTGTAATTGCTCTATGAACGGATTTTTCCAGACATAATCAAAATTACAAAAATCAACTATTTTAAATTTAACCAAACATTTCTGAAAGAGCTAGGCTCATTCAGAAACAAATTAAAAGTATAAAAAATGGCAAAAGATATAAAATACAATATTGCAGCTCGTGATGGAATTAAACGCGGGGTAGATGCATTGGCCAATGCTGTAAAAGTAACATTAGGTCCAAAAGGGCGTAATGTAGTTATAAGCAAATCATTTGGCTCACCAACAGTAACCAAAGATGGTGTTACCGTTGCAAAAGAAATAGAGTTGGAAGATCCGTTGGAAAACATGGGAGCTCAAATGGTAAAGGAAGTTGCTTCCAGAACCAATGACCTTGCCGGAGATGGTACTACTACTGCTACTGTTTTGGCGCAGGCAATTGTAAAAGAAGGTTTAAAAAACGTTGCTGCAGGTGCAAATCCAATGGATTTGAAACGTGGAATCGATAAAGCAGTTCTTGCTCTTACCGAAAATCTTGCAAAACAAACCAAAGAAGTTGGAAACTCTTCTGAAAAAATAAAGCAGGTAGCTTCTATTTCTGCAAATAATGATGACCATATTGGGGAATTAATCGCCGAGGCTTTTTCTAAAGTTGGAAAAGATGGGGTTATCACCGTTGAAGAAGCTAAAGGAACTGAAACTCATGTAGATGTTGTTGAAGGAATGCAGTTTGATCGTGGATATCTTTCTCCATACTTTGTTACCAACAGTGAGAAAATGACTTCAGATCTTGAAGATCCATACATCTTATTGTATGACAAAAAGATCTCTTCAATGAAAGATCTATTACCAGTTTTGGAGCCAGTTGCACAATCTGGAAAACCATTATTGATTATAGCCGAGGATGTAGATGGCGAGGCCCTTGCTACACTGGTAGTGAATAAATTAAGAGGTTCTTTGAAAATCGCTGCTGTAAAAGCTCCGGGATTTGGAGATCGCAGAAAGGCGATGTTGGAGGATATTGCTATCTTAACGGGAGGTACAGTAATCTCTGAAGAAAGAGGTTTCTCTCTGGAAAATGCTACGCTGGAAATGCTTGGTAATGCAGAGAAAATTGCTATCGATAAAGATAATACAACCATAGTAAATGGAGGAGGAGATAACAACGCGATCAAAGAACGTGTTAACCAGATAAAATCTCAGATTGAATCTACCACTTCCGACTATGACAAAGAAAAACTTCAGGAACGACTTGCTAAATTGGCAGGTGGAGTTGCCGTACTATATGTAGGTGCAGCTTCAGAAGTTGAAATGAAGGAGAAAAAAGACCGTGTAGACGATGCTCTTAATGCAACCCGTGCAGCTATTGAAGAAGGCATTGTTGCCGGAGGTGGTGTTGCGTTGGTTCGCGCCAAGAAAGCTTTGGAATCTTTAAAAGGCGAAAATGCCGATGAAGAAACCGGAATTCAAATCGTGAATAAAGCTATTGAGTCTCCATTACGCACCATTGTTGAAAATGCAGGTGGTGAAGGTTCTGTTGTGATCAATAAGGTATTGGAAGGCAAAAACAACTTCGGTTATGATGCAAAAACCAACACTTACGTAGATATGATGAAAGCAGGTATTATAGATCCAAAAAAAGTTACCAGAATCGCACTTGAAAATGCAGCTTCTGTAGCCGGAATGATCTTAACCACCGAATGTGCTTTAATCGATATTAAAGAAGATAGTTCCGGTGGCGGTATGCCTGGAGGAATGGGTGGCGGAATGCCCGGAATGATGTAGTAGGCAATGCCTGCAGCTAAATTCAAAAATCCCGCTTCATTATATGGAGCGGGATTTTTAATATTTTAAAATTTTAGCTGCCTTATCAAGGTAGTTTTTTACAGGAATCACACCTCTGCTCTTCTAAATTCAAATGCCCCTTCTCTCAGGTTAATTCCATATTCCAGATAAGCCTTAAGGCAGCCAAGAAAATTCGCCCAACCCTCGGTATTGCCTCCAAACCATTGAATTCCTGCTTTGTCATTGGGCATTTTCCCTTCAGTTACTTTCACCAGGGTACTTTTATCTGGCATTTCCGTAAGACTGATGCTTACCAGTAATTTCTTAGCCTTTGCTCCTTCCCATTCAAAAGAGATAAATTCATCAGGAATTAGCCTTTTTACTTCTATGACTACCGCTCCTTCGAACTCCGGAAATTTCCATGAAATGGATTTTCCAGCTGCCATATTTCCGGTGCTTTCAGAAATAAAATAATTAGACATTTTTTCTGGATTTACGATGGCATCAAAGACCTCGGCTTTAGATTTTGAAATTTGAATTGCCGTTTTGATTTCTAACTGGTCCATATTTAAATTTTAGGCTCTCTAAGATATTTATTTAAAAGATAAAATCCCGATCCCAATATCATTTTAACAGTAATCACAATTCTAATTCAGATCCCTCAGCACTAATAAATTTAATATCTTGCCAGAGTTTCAGATTAATTCCAATTACATGAATAAGGCATTAAGATCCCTCATTTTGATTTCCGGACCATTATTATTTACAATAATGCAAATCATTGGCAAACCAGATTCCATGCCAGAGGCTGCTTTTGATGTGCTTTGTGTTACCATCTGGATGGCACTCTGGTGGGTTACCGAAGTAGTTCCTATTGCTATTACTGCATTGTTACCAATAATTTTATTTCCGCTCACAGGCGCACTAAGTATTGAAACCACTACGGCTGCCTTTGGCCATAAATACGTCTTTTTATATCTGGGTGGTTTTATGCTCGCTGTAGCTATAGAAAAATGGAATCTCCATAAACGTATTGCCCTTTCTATAATAAATTTTATAGGAAGCGATATAAAAATGATCATTTTAGGATTTATGTCGGCAACCGCATTTCTGTCTATGTGGATCTCCAATACAGCAACATCGGTGATGATGTTGCCTATAGGAACCGCGATTATAAGTCAGCTACAAAACAATCCCGATACAAAAAAAGATGAAAATGCACTCTTCGGAAAAGCGCTTATGCTGGCCATTGCATACAGCGCATCCATTGGAGGAATTGCTACCTTAATTGGAACTCCTCCAAACCTTGTATTCGCAGGAATTGTAGAAGAAATCTATGGAATTGAGATCAGTTTTACAGAATGGATCATTATAGGCTTTCCTATTTCAATAGTGCTACTTATCATTTGCTGGAAATACCTTACGGGATTTGCTTTTAAATTTGACCAGCCAAAATTCCCTGGAGGAAAAGAAGAGATCAATCGGCATTTAAAAGATTTGGGGAAAATTAGCAAACAGGAAAAGCGGGTTCTCATTGTTTTTGTATTGACAGCCTTTTGCTGGATAAGCAGGTCGTTTTTACTTCAGCCGTTTTTTCCTTTTCTAGACGATACCATCATTGCAATTATAGCGGCGATATGTTTGTTTATAATTCCGGCAGGAATCAATGGAGATCGATTGATAAACTGGGAAGAAGCAGTACAAATTCCCTGGGGAATAATCCTGTTGTTTGGCGGTGGGATGGCCCTTGCAAAGGCCTTTGGAGATAGCGGCCTTGCCGTCTGGATTGGGGAGCAACTGGTAAACCTAGAAAATCTCCCTCTTTTCTTAATAATTTTAATTCTTGTGACTGCTGTAAATTTTTTAACCGAAGTGACTTCCAATCTAGCTACAACGGCGATGTTACTGCCTATACTGGCCACCATGGCACTAGCCCTTGAAGTGCATCCTTTTATGTTAATGATAAGTGCTACCCTTGCCGCTTCATGTGCCTTTATGCTACCGGTTGCAACTCCACCTAATGCGGTTGTTTTTGGATCCGGGCATCTGCGGATCCCCGACATGATAAAATCGGGAATATGGATGAACCTGATTTCTATTATTCTAATCACTTTAGAGGTATACTACCTTTTACCGCTTATCTGGGATTTTAACCCGAAAATTATCCCGGAAGAATTTCTATTTTCCAAATAGAAATTCTTTTAAAAACAAAAAACCATCCCAGATAGGATGGCTTTGGTATTGCTTATAAATACTTCTTTTAAGAAACCTTTTTAAGTTTCGTAATTCCGGATTTATCCAATTTATCTTCTACATACTCCCGGGTAACCTTCAACTTTTTGATATTGCTCTCTGGCAATTCAAACATCGCATCGGTTAAAATAGCTTCACAAAGCGATCTTAATCCTCGCGCACCCAGTTTGTATTCTATAGCCTGAGTTACAATATGATCCAGCGCTTCATCTGTAATCTCGAATTTGATATTATCCATTTCAAACAATTTCTGATATTGTTTGATAATCGCATTTTTTGGTTCGGTTAAAATCGCCCTAAGGGTTTCCTTGTCCAGCGGATTCATATAAGTTAGTGCCGGTAAACGACCTATTATTTCAGGGATCAAACCATAATCTTTTAAATCCTTCGGAATGATATACCTCAACAAATTGGTGCGTTCAATATCATCCTCGCTTTTGGAAGCACTAAAGCCTACCGCCTGCATATTCAATCTTTTACTGATATTGCGTTCAATTCCATCAAACGCACCACCTGCTATAAACAAAATATTCTCCGTATCGATTTCAATGAATTTTTGATCGGGGTGTTTTCTTCCTCCTTTTGGCGGAACATTCACCGTCGTTCCTTCTAATAGTTTCAAAAGAGCCTGCTGTACACCTTCTCCCGAAACATCCCGGGTGATAGAAGGGTTATCACTTTTACGGGCTATTTTATCTATTTCATCTATAAAAACAATTCCGTGCTGGGCTTTCTCTACATTATAATCGGCAGCCTGCAATAATTTCGTCAAAATACCTTCTACATCTTCTCCTACATATCCTGCTTCTGTAAGCACAGTAGCATCTACAATTGCAAGAGGAACATTTAACATTTTAGAGATGGTTTTTGCCATGAGAGTTTTCCCTGTTCCGGTTTCCCCAACCATAATAATATTGCTTTTTTGAATTTCAATATCATCATCACTCTTTGGTTGCAACAATCTTTTGTAATGATTATAAACCGCTACAGACATCACCTTTTTGGTATCTTCCTGTCCTATGATGTAATCATCTAAAAACGCTTTTATTTTTTTTGGCTTGCTCAACATCAAATCTGCTGAAAGCTCCCCTGCCTGTCCCTGTTTTGATTCCTCTAAAACAATTCCATGCGCCTGCTCGATACACTTATCGCAAATATGCGCATCCAGCCCGGCAATCAGTAGATTGGTTTCCGGTTTTTTCCTTCCGCAGAAGGAACATTCTAAACTATCTTTCGCCATTTGTTATCCTTTTCAATTTTCAATTTTCCTGATGTGGAATTATACTGAATTCCACAGAAAAACAAAAATAATTTATTTGTCTCTTGTTAAAACTTCATCAATCATTCCGTATTCCTTGGCTTTATCTGCCTTCATCCAGAAATCCCTGTCGCTGTCTTCTACCAACTTATCATACGGCTGGCCGGAATGCTTAGAGATAATCTCGTACAACTCTTTTTTAAGGGTCATAATTTCACGGGCTGTAATCTCGATATCGCTGGCCTGACCTTGTGCACCGCCCAATGGCTGGTGAATCATCACTCTTGCATGCGGAAGTCCGCTTCGTTTGCCTTTTGCACCTGCACATAGTAGTACTGCACCCATAGAAGCCGCCATTCCTGTACAAATTGTAGCAACATCCGGCTTGATGAACTGCATGGTGTCATAAATACCCATTCCTGCGTACACACCACCACCCGGTGAATTGATGTAAATTTGAATATCCTTGGAAGAATCTGTACTTTCAAGAAACAACAACTGCGCCTGTATTATATTAGCGATTTGATCATTAATTTGTGTTCCTAAAAAGATGATCCTGTCCATCATCAAGCGCGAAAAAACATCCATTGCAACAGCATTCATTTGCCGCTCTTCAATAATGTTAGGTGTCATCCCCATTGGCGGAGTAACACTAGTGATTATTTTTTCGTAATAATTGCTATTTATGCCTCTCTCCTTGATGGCATATTTCTCGAATTCTTTTCCGTAATCCATAGCTGTATAAATTCTTTTTTTTAAGTAAATAAGGCGTTACCCCAAATGGTTTAACGCCTTAAAGATATGTATAAAAATCAAGAAAGACTATTTGTAAATCTCTTTAACAAAGTCATCATAAGTAACTTCTTTTTCTTTCATTTTAATGTTTTCCTTGTAAAAAGCAAGGAGTTTTTCGTTGAGTAATTGCTCTGACAAACGCTTTACCTCTTCCTGATTTGAAAGTACTCTGGCTGCAATATCATCCAGTTCTTTTTCTGAAGGGTCCATTTGGCCAAACTGAGCCATTTGCTCTTTTATTCTTGCAGTTGCAAATGCTTTCAGGTCTTCAAATTTCACCTGAAGATCATTATCCCGGATAAGTTTTCCTTCGATTAACTGAAAACGCAAACCTTGTTCGCTTTTATCATATTCTTCCTTAGCTTCATCTTCGGTCAAAGGTTTTTCACCAACGGTTTGGATCCATTTCTGAAGGAATTCTTTAGGAAGTTGAAATGTATTATTTTCGATAAGAGATTCTGTAACATCATTCAACAATTGCTGATCACTCTGCTGCGTGAATTGTTTTGCCGCATCTTCTTTGATCTTTTCTTTAAGTTCGACTTCAGACTTCACCTCATCTTTTCCAAAAAGTTTATCGAAAAACTCCTGGTTCAATTCTGCAAGTTCCTGTTTATTGATCTCAGAAACTGTGAAATCTACCTCAATATCCAGATCGTGCCCTTTATCGTGATCAATCTTAAGAAACTCTATCAACTGATGGTCATCTTCAAAAAGTCCTTTTGTTTTCAGGCTGATGGTATCTCCTACTTTCGCTCCAACAAATTTATTTAGATTTTTTTTCCCTTTCAGTTTTTCCAAAGGAAGAGACGTTGAGTTATCTATTCCTTCTTCTTCATTTTTAAAAGTTCCAGCAACAACATCTCCTTCTTCAGCAACATCTTTAGAGATAAGTTTCCCGTATTGCTTTTGAAGATGTTTGATTTGATTCTGGATCATTTCTTCGCCGGCTACAATTTTGTAGTGCGTGATAGGCTTTTTGGTTTCAAAATTAACTTCAAACTGAGGAGAAAGTCCCAATTCAAATTCAAAGCTATAGTTTTCCTGCTCCCAGTCAAAATTTTCCTGTTCTTTAGGAAGTGGATTTCCAAGAACATCTAGTTTTTCCTCGGTTAAATATTTATTCAGGGCATCCTGCAACATTTTATTCACTTCGTCTACCAATACGGCTTTACCATATTGCTTTTTCACCATCCCCATAGGAACCTGGCCTTTTCTAAAACCAGGAATATTGGCATTTTTCCGATAATCCTTTAAGATTTTATCAACTTTTTCACTATAGTCTTCCTTTGCGATATCTACTTTAACAACCGCATTCAATTCATCGATATTCTCTCTGGTTATATTCATCTTAACTTGTTATAAAAATTGGTGTGCAAAAGTACACATTTTTTGCCTTTTCACAAAGTATCAAAACACTGAATTTCAGCAAGCTCCTAATCTGATCCCAACAAAGAAAACAGGATGGATTGAAAAATAGAAAGCAAAAGGCTAAAAAGCAAAGCGATCCAGAATCCATCTACTCCAAAACCAGGAATAAAAGCATCTGCCAGTAAAATAATAATAGCATTGATGACAAGCAGGAATAATCCCAGGGTTATAATGGTAACCGGGAGTGTAAGCAATACCAAAATAGGCTTTACAATCAGGTTTAAAATCGCAAGTACAAGGGCCACAATAATAGCTGTTACATATCCGGATACAGAAACACCAGGAAGAAATTCTGCCAGTAAAAATACCGCCACAGCAGTTAATAGTATTCGAATAATAAAGTTCATTTTCTAATTGGTTTGGTTGTTTCAACAAAAATGCAAAAAAAACGCCGGAGAATTTCCGGCGCTTTACATTTTGTGATTTAATTAATACATTTAAAACTCCCATTAAATGGGTTATTGAACATCATTGCTTAAAGTAACTGTCCCGTAGTTTCCAATATTCACCTTAGGGACGGTTGATCCATAGGTTGTATTGATACTTTCCAAAATTGCATTGGCTATAGCAGCATATCCACGAGGAGTAGCATGGACCCCATCTAAAGAAAAAGCACCACCGGTTACAAACGTAGCGTTAATTGTGCCTGCATCAAAAGCGATACCACCATTGGCCAGTTGGTTAATCAACGCGCGTATATCTACAAAGGCCAATCCTTTCTCCTGAGCCAAGCCTTTAATAGTAGCATTATAGGCTGCAGTAGCTACGGCAATATTCTCGATCTCTTCGTTGTCCAAAGCATCTTTATCATCGATACCGCTAACGGCATTAAGCACAAGCTGTGCCTGCTCTGGAGTTGGTTGCCCACCTTGCTGTAAAAGTCCCAAAACCTGCATAACCTCAGGAGTTAGCACTACAGAACCATAACCTTGTGTTAGGGCCTGCTGATTTATGGTTAACACTAACAATTCCTCTTCTGTCATTTGCCTGAATCCTAGAGGATTCATTTGAGATACCGGAACGTCGATTAAAAAGCGATTCGGTCCGGCACTAAAAGATATAGCGTATTGTGCAGCTAAAGCTTGCGCTTGTTGAGGCGAAGCTCCGTCCCGAATTGCCCCCTGGGCAAAAATTCCGGCTACTGCCTGGAAAAATCCGGTAAGATTTGCTGCTGTTTCAGTATCAAGCACGAGCGCATTATTTGGAATAGTTGTAAAATAAGGAATCGTCGTTACATCTGGAATATTCATAAGCACCCCATCGGCCCCATTGGTTATTAAGGCCGTCACCATTGAAGAATAAACAGAAGCAAATACGTTAGGATCTGTAATATCATTCGCGCCGTATGTACCAGGGTCTAAATTTCCGGTTTGATCTACTCCTGCTCCTCCATTGGTAGCATAGCCTAAAACATCATTATTTCCAATCCAAAGAGAGAAAAAGGTAGGATTTTGAGCCAAAGCATCTTCAATAACAGTTGCTTGTGGAGCGGAGGCAAAACGCACAAAATAAGGGTTTGCTGTTCCCAGGGGAACTCCTGCTATATTTCCATATCCCTGGAATCCCAAATGATAACTCTTTGCACCCGGAACCCCCAAATTATTAAAAGGACCCGACAGTACATTGGTGATATCGGTTGTAGGCAGCATTCCTGAGTAGATTTGCGGAGATGGATTTCCATTAGCACCAACTGCAAGCACACGTCTGTTTGATAGTATTTGAGTTCCTCCCAAAAGTAGTCCCCCGGCATTATCTGCCATTAAAGGCTGGGTAAAATCATTGGTAACCTGAACCTTGGCAAATTGTTGTGCCATGATATTAGGATAGGAATTTTCCTGACCCGTTATGTACAGAGCTCCATCTGCATAACCAGCGGTAAGTGAATTTCCAAGAGCAACATAATTTGAAAAATCTGCTTCTCCAGCTGTATAAAAATCAGCTTCGTCTATTGGATTATCTAACTCCGGCTCACAGGATAAAAAGCCCATTGCCAAAAACGGTAAAAATTTTATATAGTTTTTCATGTGTATCAACTTCGTAAATTATAATTTATAACTAACTCCTAATCCCAGAGTAATTGCACTGTTTTTATAAATCCCTTCAAAAGGAGCAGCTTGCCCATTCTCAAAGTAAAAATCATAGGAAGCTTCTATTTCATCAAATCTTGAATAAAGAACAGCCGCATCAATAGCAAACCGGTCGTTTACGTTAAAAGAAATTCCTCCTGTAAAATTATTGGAATCATTACGCGGCGTTTCTGGTGCGAAGTACCCAGATTGAACGGGAGATTCATCAAAGTAGTAACCTCCTCTAAGGGTAAATCTGTCGGTTGCTTCAAACTGCAAACCAAATCTATAAACAGAGGAGTTTTTATAGTTTCTGGCATTTTCAGAATCAGGGATACCGGGGTTTTCAAAATCCAGATCCAGAGATTCGTAAACGCTCCACAAAGTTTGGTTATAGTCAAATGCAAACAACCATTTATCAAGGAATTGGTATGATAGACCTACGGCTAATTCTGCCGGAAGCGGCAAGGAAGCATCAAAATTTGTGTTTGCAAAGGGGGTTAAAGGAGAATTAGGAATGTTGTTAAAAATAGCATCCCCATCTTCGGCCTCAATTATAATTTCTGAACGATAGTTGAAACCAACTCGTAATTTCTCGGTAGCAGTAAACATTGCTCCCGCAGACCATCCCCAGGCAGCTACTCCACTAGCATCTACGGTAACATTACTTCTGTTTCCATCAATATCGGTTAAAGTTCGGTTTAAATTCCTATTGAAGTTAACGCTTCCATTTACATAAATGGGTCCTCCACCTACGCTTAAATATTTTGAAAGCTTAACAGAGGCAAGGGCCTGCACATAGATGGCCTGTAATTCGATGTTGTTCACTAAATGAGATCCGGCCCAATCATCTTCCCAGGCTACAGAACTTCCGTAGGGAGTATAAGCACTTAATCCCAGCGCCAGCCAATCGGTAACCTTATAGGAGGCATACAAATAAAATGGAGTTCCTACAGGACTATCCGTTCGGGCCATTTGCCCAAATTCATCGTTTTGCCAAACTGTATCAGAAAATACGGCACTTACTCCGGCCGATATATTCAATTTGTTTTCAAGATAAACCAGGCCCGATGGGTTAAAAAAGCCTAACTCCGCACTGTTTACCACTGCAACTCCGGTATGTCCCATACCCAACGCACGCTGCCCCTGTAAACTCACCCGGTAACCTCCGGCATAAGTCACCGCAGTAGCTAACGTAAATACCGTTAGTAATAAAAGTTTTTTCATAATAAATTCAGGTTATATTTTTTTAATAAAATGTAGAGCCCAAAATTACCATAAAATCCATATCTCGCAAGAAATACGGACATTTTATTATGCATACATAATAAATTGATGCTGCTATTCCATAAATCGCATGACTTCTGAATAAAACTCAGGCATCTTTTCGGCATGCACCCAATGCCCTGCTCCTGGGATGGAAACAATTTCAGTATTGGGAAAATGACCAAGGATCAGATCTTCATCATCTTTGGTGATATAACCGGATTTTTCACCTTTAATAAACAAGGTAGGTTTTTCAAAATTGATTTCAGCCGGCAATGCTTTGCCCACTTCTTCAATCTTATCATTCAATACTTCAAGATTCAATCGTAACGCTAACTTTCCCTTTGTTTTCCAATATAGATTTTTCAGAAGAAATAACCGGGTACCATCATCCTTTATAAAGCGCTCCAGCAGCTCTTCCGCCTCACTTCGTGAAGTGAGTTTCGCTTTATCCAAGGTAGCCAGACCCTCCATGATTTGTTGATGGTGGGGAGTATAGTATTTAGGACTTATATCAACAATAATTAGTTTTTCAACCAAATCCGGAAATGTTCCAGCTGCCTGCATTGCCACTTTTCCTCCCATAGAATGCCCTAACAGAAAAATATTTTTTAGGTTGTTCAGGGTACAATATTCGTTGATATCATTAGCCATGACTTCATAATTCATCTCATCGTGATGTGGGCTTCTTCCATGGTTTCTAAGATCTAGCAGATGAACCTGAAAACCGGCTTCGGCAAATTTGTTGCCAAGGGTTTTCCAGTTATCACCCATTCCTAAAAAGCCGTGAAGAATCAAAAGAGGTTTTCCTTCGCCGAGAATGGCCGAATGTAAATTGATCATTCTTTTAAAAATTTTAAATATTTTTTAATAGTGGTTTCGAGCCCAAGGTATAGCGCTTCGGTAATTAAGGCATGGCCAATGGAAACTTCCAGTAGCCCAGGTACCTTTTCTTTAAAATACCCAATATTTTCCAGAGAAAGGTCGTGACCTGCATTTACTCCTAATCCCATCTCTGCAGCAATCCTGGCACAATCGGCATAGATTTCCACAGCATTTTTATCTCCCATTGCATAGCGTTTGGCATACTCCTCGGTATAAAGCTCAATCCTATCCGCTCCGGTGGCATGGGCATTTTTAACCATTTTAGTGTTTGGATCTACAAAGATGGAGGTTCGAATTTTATTTCTTTTAAATTCAGTGATCACTTCTTTCAAAAAATCCTTGTGGGTAATAGTATCCCATCCCGCATTGGATGTAATAGCATCTATAGCATCTGGCACTAAAGTCACCTGCTCCGGCTGCGTTTTTAAAACCAGGTCTATAAATTTATTGATTGGGTTTCCTTCAATATTGAATTCGGTAGTTAGAACTGTTTTTAAATCCAGCACATCCTGATACCTTATATGCCTTTCATCCGGTCTTGGGTGCACCGTTATCCCCTGAGCTCCAAAGATTTCAATATCTTTGGCAAATTGTAGAAGATTTGGGACGTCTCCACCCCTGGCGTTCCGTAAAGTGGCTATTTTATTGATATTTACGCTTAATTGAGTCATAATTTTATGCTTTCGATTAACAAAAATACAAAGATGAGGATGCCTAATTGATCTTTATTTTAATTAATTTGCAAAAAAACGAAGCTGAATTATGAGCCTTGAAAATTATATAATCAACGATATTGAAATTCGGAATCCTGAAGAAACAATAGGGGATCTTCAAAAATTGCTGAAAGATTTAAATTACACCCATATTCCAATGGGTAAAGATGGGATTTATCTAGGCTCTTTATCAGTAAATGACTTACTTACGTTTGAAGCAGATAAAACACTGGGCGAGCATCAATATGCCCTGGAAGGATTTTTTGTAAGAAACACCGTTTACTGGCTGGAAACCCTGGATGTTTTTGCGCGAAATCAAACCAACATCCTCCCGGTTTTAAGCCTTGACAACAAATATTTAGGATATTTGGAGCTGGCCGATATTATCAATAATTTTAACAAAACCCCATTTCTAAGTGAACCGGGAGGTATCATTGTATTTGAAAAAGGATCCAAGGATTATTCTTTTAGCGAAATTGCCCAAATAATAGAATCCCATAACGCGGTTCTTTTTGGTCTCTTTATTTCTGGAAAAACCGAAGGGCTTACCCAAATAACTGCGAAACTGAGCTCTACCGGCTTAAATGAAATACTCCAAACATTAAGAAGATATGGTTACACTGTAATTTCCGAACATCAGGAAGATAGTTTCAATCAAAGTATTGACGATCGTTCAGAATACCTGGACAAATACCTTAAAATTTAAGCATGAAAGTAGGCATCTATGGTCAGTTTTATCATTCCGATTCAGGAAAATATATAGAGGAGCTCTTACTCGCTCTGGAACAGGATAATATTGAGATTTTTATAGAAAAAAATTTTTTGAACCTTATTCATCTTAATAAAACAGTTACAAAGGAATATAATCACTTCAGCACTTTTGATGAACTTGATGCTTCCTACGATTTGTTTTTTAGTATAGGCGGAGATGGAACCATTCTAAAATCCATCAATTTCATCCGGGACCTGAAAATTCCAATTTTAGGAATCAATACCGGGAGGCTTGGCTTTTTAGCTACAATTCAGAAAGAGGAGATTAAACAAACAATTTCAACCATTCTGAATAAAAAATATTCTATATCTGAGAGAACAGTCCTTTCCATTAAAACAGATCCTGAAAACGATGAGATCAAATACACCAATTTCGCCCTAAATGAGATTGCCGTAAGCCGAAAAAACACCACCTCCATGATCACCATAGAAACCTGGTTAAATGGTAACTACCTAACTTCCTATTGGGCAGATGGATTAATTATTTCCACCCCTACTGGATCCACAGGCTATTCCCTTAGTTGTGGCGGGCCCGTAATTATGCCAAATACAGATGCTTTAGCGATTACTCCAATAGCACCTCATAACCTCAATGCACGGCCCTTGATAATTAAAGACGACACTACAATCACATTAAAAGTTTCAGGAAGAGAGGATTTTTATCTTGCTTCTATGGACTCCCGCCTGGCTTCTCTTAATAACAAAACAATAATTACCATTACCAAGGCGCCTTTTAAAATCCATATGGTAGAACTGCATTCAGACAGTTTCGTGAAAACACTTCGTCAAAAATTATTATGGGGTGAAGACCGTAGAAACTAAGCAATAAAAACCTTCAAAACCTGTTTATAAGCGTATACCTAAACGCTCAATTTGTTATAGCGCAAACATTATTGTTATATTTGCAAACTTTTTAAACTTTATGAAGCACCTTATATCACTATTATTTATGTTTGCTTTTTATACATCTTCCTTTGCCCAAACCTACGAAGTAGGTGGTTTTATTGGCGGTGCAAATTATATTGGTGATGTTGGTAGCACCTCTTACATAAATCCCAATAGCCTTGTTGCAGGGGCAATGGCGAAGTGGAATACAAGTGAGCGGTATGCATTTAGATTATCACTTCTTTATGCCGAAATTAATGCCGATGATTCCGAATCCAGCGACGTTAGAAGGCAACAAAGGGGGTACAGTTTTTCAAACAATATAGCAGAAGCATCCCTGGGTATAGAGTTTAATTACTGGGATTTTGACTTAACCAGAGCCGATGGAGAACAACAAAGCACACCATATATTTATACAGGGATTACCTATTTTAATTCAAAACATCATTATTTAAGTGCAAACCCACCTACGGGCGCACTTCAACCTCAAGGTGATAACTGGGCATTCGCAGTTCCAGTAATACTAGGTTATAAACAAACCCTTTCAAAAAATGTCATCGCCGGAATTGAATTTGGTGCCCGGTACACCTTTACAGATAATATTGATGGGAGCACCCCTTCTGAATTGTTAGGAAGGCGAGACCCACCAAGAGAATTTGGAAACAGGAATACGAATGATTGGTACATTTTTTCCGGGATAAGCCTTACGTTTACATTTGGAAAAAAACCATGTTATTGTCATTTAAATTAGAATGTTTAAAGAAAAAATCAATCTTAAAAATCTCCCCCAACACATTTCAATTATAATGGATGGGAATGGGCGGTGGGCCAAACAAAAAGGCCTTCTTCGTGCCCTGGGTCATGAAGAAGGAACCCAGGCAGTTCGAGATGTAGTTGAAGGCAGTGCCGAATTGGGAATCAAGAACCTTACACTTTATGCTTTCTCTACTGAAAACTGGAATCGGCCAAAAATGGAAGTCGATACCCTAATGCGATTGCTTGTTTCTTCTTTAAAAAAAGAAATCAAAACCCTAACAAAAAATGACATCCGGCTAAATGCCATTGGCAACCTTGAAAATTTACCTAAAAAAGCTCAAAAAGAGCTTCATGAAGTAATTGAGAAAACAAAAAATAATACCCGGATGGTTCTTACCCTGGCACTTAGTTATGGCTCAAGAGAAGAATTGATACAGGTTGTTAGGGAACTAAGCAAAAAAGTAAAAAATGAGGAAATATCCCCTGATGCTATTGATGAATCAATTATAAATCAGCATCTTTACACCCGAAATTTACCAGACGTAGATTTGCTTATTAGAACCAGTGGAGAACAAAGAATAAGCAACTTTTTGCTGTGGCAGATAGCCTACGCGGAATTATATTTCACAAATATCTTATGGCCGGATTTTCGAAGGGAAAATCTATATGAAGCCATTTATAATTATCAAACCAGAGAACGAAGATTTGGAAAAACCAGTGAGCAGATTAGTTAGTACAGGTATATCAATAAAGTGGTTCACCCTTTTTGCCTGTTTTTTTATGTATACTTTATCATTTCAGGCGCAGGATCTCCCTTTAGGTGAAGGGAAAAAATATACCATAGGAAATATAGAAGTTACCGGAACAGTAAGTTATAACGAACAAACCGTGATTGCCTACACAGGGCTCAAACCCGGAGAAGAAATATTCATTCCGGGTGACCGCATAAGCAAGGTCCTTAAGAAATTATGGGATCTTGATCTTTTTAGTGATATCAATATCTACATCACCAATATTGAAGGAGATGTTGCAGATCTTGAACTGGAGATTGTAGAAGTACCTGAACTGGCTGAAATCAGATTACAGGGAATAAAGAAAAAATCTGCTCAGGAAGAACTCATAAAGGAAAATAACTTAACCCCCGGGGTTAAGGTAACCGAGAATCTTATCACTACCACCAAAAATTATATTGAGAATAAATATAAAAAGGATGGATACTTCAACACGAAAGTGTCAATTAATACTTCCCCTGTGGTAGACACCGCTGGCGTTGGAAGAATTAACATGGTGGTAAATGTAGATCAGGGTGAAAAGGTTAAAATTGAAGAAATCGATTTTATTGGAAACGAGCAATTTTCCGATTCCAAATTGAAAAGCGCGATGAAAAACACCAAGGAAAAGAATTTCCTTAGGGTTTGGAAACGTTCAAAGTATGTGGAAGAAGATTTTGAGGAAGATAAAACCAAAATAATAAACAAGTATAAGGAAAAAGGTTTCAGGGATGCCAGAATTATTTCGGACACACTTATAATAAAAGACCCTGAAACTATTGCTCTTAACATTAAACTTGAAGAGGGAAACAAGCACTATATTGGAAATATTGATTTCATAGGAAATACTGTTTATACAGATGAGCAATTGTCCAGAGCTTTAGGAATTAATAAAGGAGATGTTTATAACGGAGTATTGCTTAAAAAACAAATAGAAGACGATTCCAGTCCGGATTCTCAGGATTTAAGTAACCTTTATAAAAATAATGGATACTTATTCTCGCAAATAAATCCTGTTGAAACACGTGTTTATACTGATACCATAGATTTTGAAATAAGGATTATTGAAGGAAAAGAAGCTTACTTTAATGAAATAAGCGTGGTAGGGAATGACAAAACCAAAGACCATGTAATTTTCAGGGAACTTAGAACAAAACCGGGTCAAAAATACAATCAGCAAGATGTTATAAGAACGATTCGGGAACTTGGACAACTTGGATTTTTTGATGCCGAATCCATAAGTCCGAATTTCAAAAATGTAGATCCCAACAGTGGTACATTAGACATCGAATACGGTGTAGTTGAGGCCGGAGCCAGCCAGATAGAACTTCAGGGTGGTTATGGTGGAGGTGGTTTTATTGGTACCCTTGGGTTATCCTTTAACAACTTTTCCATTGCCGGAATATTTGACAAAGAAGCTTACAAACCATTGCCTATGGGCGACGGTCAAAAACTATCTCTAAGGGCGCAGGCCAGTATTTTTTACCAGACTTATAGCCTTTCTTTTGTAGAACCCTGGCTTGGAGGAAAAAAACCGGTAAGTTTATCTACTTCATTTTCATATACCAGACAATTCTTATTTGACCCCAGGTCAAGAACTGCAGACAAATCCAGAAGTTTTGATATCCTGGGAGTGAATGTAGGTTTGGCAAAAAGATTACAATGGCCGGATGATTTCTTTACATTGTCACAGGCAGTTGGATTTCAGCGCTATGATTTGAATAACTACAACACCGGATTATTTACTTTTGGGGATGGGTTTTCAAATAATCTAACCTACACCCTGGGCCTTAGCAGAAACAGTTTAAGAATAAATCCAATCTTCCCTACGGGTGGATCTGAATTTAGTGTAACAGCAAAATTCACCCCCCCATATTCCCTATGGAATGGAGTTGATTATGCCAATTTAGCCGATCAAAGAGAGTTTCAGCTGGAGGACGCAAATGGCAACTTAATAAACAGGGACGGAACCAGATTAAGACCAGAAGAAACCCCAATTGGGGATCCCTCCAAAATCGACCAGGAAAAATTTAATTGGCTGGAATTTTACAAGATTAAATTTAAAGCAGATTGGTATACCACTTTATTCAGCTTTAGCCCCAGTAAAAACCTTGTTTTAAAATCTGGGGTTGAATATGGATTTTTAGGAGCCTATAACAACGACAGAGGAATTCCTCCTTTTGAACGTTTTTACCTTGGTGGGGATGGTCTTGGTGCTTTTAGCCTGGACGGAAGAGAAACCATCGCGTTAAGAGGATATCCAAATCAATCTGTGATTCCTTTGGACAGAACAAGTTTAAGCGCAGCAAGTGATGAAGATGGAGCGACAATTTTCAATAAATATTCCTTAGAATTAAGATTCCCTATTACCTTAAAGCCAATGGCATCTATTTATGCCTTAACCTTTATTGAAGCAGGGGCGTCTTATGATAATTTCAGAGACTTTAATCCGTTCCAGTTAAGCAGATCTGCCGGGGCAGGACTACGTATATTTATGCCTCAATTTGGATTGCTTGGAATCGACTTTGGATACGGTTTCGACCCTGTTCCTGGCCAAACAGGACCTAATGGTTGGGAAACCCATTTTATAATTGGACAGCAATTTTAGTTTTGGCACGATTATTTCTAACATTGATATTATGAAAGGCCAATTTATTTTTTCACTTGTTTTATTGATAGGTTTTTCAACGCAAATCCAGGCTCAAAAACCCAACAGAATTGCTTATATCGATATGGAATACATTTTGGCTAATGTTCCCGATTATAAAGAAGCCTCTGTGCAGCTGGATGGAAGAATTCAGCAGTGGAAAACAGAATTGGAGAAAGATTTGAAAAAGGTAGAGGAAATGAAAATCGCACTTGAGCAGGAGCGAGCATTGCTTACAAAAGAATTAATTGAAGAACGCGAAACTACCATAGCTTTTGAAGAATCAAAGATTGCAGAATATCAGCAAAAAAGGTTTGGACCTAACGGAGATTTGATAATCCAAAAAAAGCAATTGATACAACCAATACAGGATCAGGTTTTCAATGCTTTACAGGAAATAGGAGTTCAAAGAAATTATGATTTCATATTTGACAGAACTTCCAACGTTGGCATGGTTTTTTCAGCAGAGAGACATAATATAAGTGATCAGGTTTTAAGAATTATCACCCGTGCAGCCGGCAGGGAACAATTGAGTTCCAAAGATGAAATCGCTCAAATGGAGGTAGAAGAAAATCGAACTGTGGAAGAAGATGCTGTAGTTACTGAAAAGAAACAAGCTATTGAAAATGCAAAAACAGAAAGAGAAGCTTACATAGAAGAACGTCAAAAAGACCGCGATTCCATCCGGGCAGTGAAACAAAAGGAATTTGAGGAACGAAGAGCAAAAGTTCTGGAAGAGCGACAGCGCAAAAAAGACTCTATAGACAACCTTCGCAAACAAAGGATAGAAAAAGAAAATGAACCTAATAATAATTAATAATGAAAACCATTAACACTTTAACCCTTAATATTTTTAAAATGAAACAATTCAAAACATTACTTATAGCCGTAGCTTTAACCCTTGGAGCCACTGCTTTTACAAATGCACAATCAAAAATTGCACACGTTGCTTCTCAAGAGCTGGTACAAACACTTCCTGCTTATAAAGACGCAATGGCTCAATTAGAAAAATTGCAAAAAACCTACGATGCTGAGATTCGCGATATGATGACGGAAGCTCAAAAAACAATGCAGCGCTATGAGTCTGAAGCTCCTACAAAGACAGAAGAAGAAAACTCTAAAAGAGCTCAGGAATTACAAAGCACACAAAGAAGAATCCAGGAGCACGGTCAAAATGCACAACAGGATCTTCAAAAGAAAGAACTTGATTTGCTAAAACCAGTCTATGAAAAAGCACGTGTTGCGATTCAAAAAGTTGCAAGAGCAAAAGGGTATGATTACGTATTGGACTCTTCAAATGGTTCGGGAGTGATTATGGCTGATGGATATGATCTAATGGCAGATGTTAAAAAAGAATTGGGAATGTAATATTTCTGAAATATAATTTATTAAACTGCGCTCTATCCGGGCGCAGTTTTTATTTTTGTATCAAATGAACAATACAGCTCCAATAGGTTTTTTTGATTCCGGGGTAGGCGGAACTTCCATTTGGAAAGAAGTCACGCAGCTTCTTCCCAACGAGAATAGCATTTATCTTGCAGACAGCAGGAATGCTCCCTATGGAGAAAAGCCCGCAACTGAAATCATCAGCCTGAGCAGGAAAAACACAGAAAAATTAATTGAAATGGGAGCTAAGTTAATCGTGGTCGCCTGTAATACTGCTACCACAAATGCAATAGATTCCCTAAGAACCAATTATTCAATTCCATTTATAGGAATAGAACCCGCTCTCAAACCCGCTGCAACAAATTCCATTGGAAAATCTATTGGAATACTTGCAACCAAAGGCACTTTAACCAGCAAACTCTTTGCTAAAACTTCAGAATTATATGCAAGCAACATCAATATAATCGAAGTAGTGGGAGTTGGATTGGTGAAATTAATCGAGGAAGGAAAAAAAGACAGCCCTGAAATGGAATCCCTTTTGCGCGATCTTTTAGACCCAATGCTTAAAGCTCAAATAGACTACCTCGTTTTAGGATGCAGTCATTATCCTTATTTAACTCCAAAACTGAAGGAGATCCTTCCCGCGAGTGTTAAAATAATAGATTCAGGTGAAGCTGTAGCCAGACAAACAAAAAGAATTTTAGAGCGATTTGATCTCTTTAATACCTCCGGGCAAGTTTCAAAACACAAATTATTCAGCAATACAAATCCGGAAGTTCTTGCCAACCTTGTAGGAGAAATTATCAATCCATCGATAGAGGTTTCTTATATGGATTTTTGATGAATTCTAATTAATCGCCGGGCATTTACAATCATAACGTGCACGGTTTTCCCCAAAATTATAACCCAGGGTAATTTGATGAAATCCTGCATTGCTTAAAACAAGTGAATTTATTTGATGAGAATAGGTATATGCAACAAGAAATTGCTTGTAATCGAACCCAACAAAACCGGTGAGATATTGTAATTGCTGATTTTTAACCTCAACTCCATCCGTGGTATATTCTGCACCTTCAAAACTTCTTCTGTAGGATAATCCACCCCAAAGTCCGCCCAGTTCAAGACTTTTGTAGACCTTCAAATTTGCATCTATATTTTTTTCTGAAGCTTGATCCCTTAATTGAAATAACACCGAAGGCTCATAACTCCATTCACTGTTTCCCATGCCAAAAACGTATCCGGCAGAAAAGAGGTATTTCCGCTGATTGCTGGGCACCGCATCTGAATAAAATAACTCTCTTTTTACCGAAAGAATATTCTTTGCGGTAAGATGTGCAAAAAAATCAAGATAATAGTAGGACATTCCTACATCTACATTCCCATAAATATCTGAAGAATTCCCACCCCCAATTATAGGGTCAAAAGTTGTAAAACCACTTTGATCAAGACTATGCTGCACCACTCCGCCGCTTATACCAAAAGACAATTGATTTAGATCCAGTTCACTTCTGGAAAAAAGCAAGTGATAGGCAAAAGTAGCATAAGCCCCACGTTTCGAATAATTCCCGTTTTGATCGTTAAAAACAATTGCACCTAAACCAATCCTCTCCCCCGTCCTGGCATGAACGCTCAGGGTTTGTAAAGTAGGTGCATCATCAACGTCAAACCATTGCTGTCTCGCGGTTAGACGAATTTTATTGAAATTTGAAGCACCAGCCATAGACGGATGCAGCAAATAAAGATTATCGGTCAAATAATCAGAATAGGTTGGAATTACTTCCTGTGCAATTAATTTTGTAGAAAAAATCAAGACAAGAGTAAAAATTATCGCGAAAAATGGTTTCATTTAAATTATTTAACATCCCTGGGAAGAGAAATATCCTTTCAAAAAAGTGCAACAATTCCAAATATAAGGAAAGCTTATAAACATAAATTTAATATCAATTGTAAATATATAGATTAGCCTAGTTTGTTTTAGTAATTTTGCAGGAAAATTTATAGTATGAATCCATATACCATCCATATACATCCTACAACCAATCCCGCGATTGTAAAATTTGAGACCAACCAGTTTTTGACCCGTCATGAAAGTTTTGAATTCGGAAATATAGAAGAAGCCTCAAAATCCCCATTGGCGCAACAATTATTTCATCTACCCTTTGTAAAAACCGTCTTTATCGCGCAGAATTTTATCGCTATTGAAAAGTTTAATATCATAGAATGGGAAGATGTACAGGAAGAAGTGGCAAACCAGCTTAAGGATTTCCTCAACGAGGGAGGTGTAATTCTTAACATTGAAAGCGAGCCGTCCAAAAAAGTAGTTCCTGTAACTGTTTATGCAGAAAGCACTCCCAATCCTTCGGTAATGAAGTTTGTAGCCAATAAAAAACTGGTTATAGCACCTGCCGAATTCAAAAATATAGATTCTACGGCAAATGCACCCTTAGCCAAAGCCTTGTTTCACCTGCCTTTTGTTAAAGAAGTTTTCATGGATGAGAATTATATCTCTGTCAATAAATATGACATGGCCGAATGGAACGACATTACCATAGAAATAAGAGAGTTTATAAGAAATTATCTTCAGGAAGGCAAGGAGGTTTTATTAAAGGAATCTGTAGAGACAGCAACCAAAACTTCCCAAAAGACAGCATCGAATTCTAAAGATCTGGATGAGGTGTCTTTGCAGGTTATAGACATTTTAGATGAATATATTAAGCCCGCAGTAGCCAGCGATGGGGGAAATATTACCTTTGATTCTTACAATCCGGAAACCAAAACAGTGAAGGTTATATTACAGGGAGCCTGTAGCGGATGTCCTTCGTCTACTGCAACCTTAAAAAATGGAATTGAAACCATGATGCGCGATATGCTTCAGGGTAAAGTGGATTACGTGGAAGCGGTTAATGGATAAATCAAGAATCCGTTTTAAAAATTGGAGGTATCCCGAGCTATCGGGACCGGGAACCTGCCCGACGGACAGGCTGGTTAAACCTTCGATGAGGGATTAATTTCAAAAAAATAAGATCAATAGTTGGTTTGCTTCGCTTCTTTATGAAATTCCTGAAAAAGCTGAAGCAAACTCATCGTTGAGCTAATCAAATCTTTTGTTTCCAGCAATAATCCAAAATATAACTTAGAGTTTTTCGGACTGGTTTCCGTAGTTCGAATTCTGTCGATTTGTCGCTGAATTAACTCTGAAACATTCTCAAGCAATACTCGTTTTTCTGCAATTACATTATCTATATTGCTGAAACTGTGAGAATCAAAAATGAGTTTAATATCATCAAATAACACCTGCATTTTAGTATCTATGGCTTTTAGATCGCGGGTTTGGTTAAATTTCAGGTTCTTGTGATTATTGTGAACGTGATTATAACTGTTTCGTGTTATAAAACCAATGGATTGTACCATATCCTGTAAATGATCTAAAATAAGGATATAGAATTTACCTGCTTCCACAGATTCATCGTCCAGCGATTTGATAAAATAGAAAATATTCCCCTTTAACTCATCAATCTCCAACTCTAGTTCTTCAATTCCTTTGCTACTCTTTTTTAGTTTATTTAAATCGTGTAGTCCAAGGCTGTCTACAGTTTTGGTGTACATTTTATTAATTCTGCCTATCACACTGGAAATGTTCTGAGAAGACTCAATAGTAATTTCGTTAATGGTAATTATATCGCTCCGTTTAAAACGCTTTCGTTTCTTTTCTTCTTTCAGTTTCCTGGAATGCAGTACAGTACTTCGAACAATTAGGATCACGGCAAGCAATACCAGAATAGCAATGGCTATAATTCCACCAAAGTAAATGATAACTGCAAAAAGTCCTGCCCCTAAAAATGCTGTACAAGCAGTAACAAACCACCCACCTATTACATTTAAAACACCCGCTACCCTAAAGACAGCACTGTCCCTATCCCAGGCACCATCTGCAAAAGAAGTTCCCATAGCTACCATAAAAGTAACATAGGTAGTTGATAATGGTAATTTTAAATTTGTTGCCATGGATATTAAAACACTGGCCACAACAAGATTTACGGAAGCTCTCACTAGATCAAAGGATGGCACTTCAAGCCCCTTTTCATCGACAGGCACCGTTTCCTTATTAAATTTGGAACTCATCTTTTGAGATAAAAAATCCGGGATAAGGGATTGAAAAACATTGCCAACAATAATAAAATATCTAACTATCCCGCGCGAGAAAAAATTGGGCTCAAAACGTTCATCTCCAACCTCCTGCCTGGCAAGTTTGATTTCGGTTTGGGTAACCCGCATGGCTTTTTTGGAAAACCAAAGGGTTGTTACCATAACAAGACCTGCAAGAATTAAAAATAGGATGGGTGTACTCACCTCTTCGGACAATCCGCTCATCAATAACTGCGATGGTAATACTCCGGTTGCCTGATAAGCCGCATGCCAGATCTCAAAGGACTGCCAGGCCGCAATAGGTACACCAATAAAATTTACCAGATCATTTCCTGCAAATGCAAGTGCCAGGGCGAAAGTTCCAATTACGATAATTGTTTTAAGAATATTTACTTTAAACAGTGTAATGGCTACATGGGATATTCCCGTAAATAGCAAAAATCCGGAGATCACGATGATCAAAGAATTATTTTTTACATAATCCAGAAAATCGGGAGGAACCAAAGAAATGCTTGAAATCCCTTTCATTAAAATAAAATAAAGCAATGCAGTAAATGAAAGCCCTCCAAATATGGCCCCAATGTATTTTAATTTTTTCTCGTATTGGAAAGTAAAGATCAACCTGGAAAAATATTGAATAATTGAACCAAGAGTGAAAGCAATAACAACAGAAAGCAGTATTCCAATAATTATTTGGGTTGCTTTTGAAGTGTTTATGAATGTAAATAAAGTCTCATAATCTCCTGTAGAATAATATATTTTTATAAGGGCCACAAATACCGCTGCTCCAAGTAATTCAAAAACTATTGAAACTGTTGTTGATGTTGGAAGCCCCAACGAATTGAAAAAATCCAATAGGATTACATCTGCGATCATTACCGCCAAAAAGATGATCATGATCTCCTCAAAATGAAATTTTCCAGGGATGAAGATCCCTTCGCGTGCAACTTCCATAAGTCCGCTGGAAAAAACGGCTCCTACTGCTACCCCTATACTGGCAACGATAAGAATTTTGCGAAGAGGTACTGCTTTTGAGCCTACGGCAGAATTTAAAAAGTTTACAGCATCATTGCTTACACCTACCACCAAATCAATAATCGCCAAGGTAAATAAGGCAATCAACATCAAGATATAAACATTTTCCATATTGCCCCTTTACTCCTACAAATGTTCGTATTTAAATTTTAAAAAAAGACTTTTCAAAGTTATTAAAACTTTAAGAAGAAAGATAAATTAACAACGCCTTTTAAACCCCAGAAATCATTGGCAAAAGCACACAAGTTATGTATAAGAAAGAATATCCAGAATTTCGATCAAATCCATCCAAAATGGGAGTGGCTGGCGTAGGGAAATTAAACCCACTGGTGGAATTAAATTTTCGTACCTTACTAGTGCAATTGTTTAATAATCATAAAAACCAAAATAGGGATGTCAATAATTAAAGTAATTGAAGTCATCGCAACTTCAGAAGACAGTTGGGAAGAAGCCACCAGAAATGGGGTAAAAAGCGCTTCAAAAACCATAAAAAATATAAAATCGGTTTATGTAAAGGAACAAAAAGCGCTGGTTACCGGAGAAAATATTACAGAGTTTCGAGTAATCCTAAAAATTTCCTTTGAATTAACTTAATTATTTAATAATTCATAAAATTAAGTCAGAATGCTCCCTGGCGAATTAAAACCTCCATGTGGGATTGAACAATATTAACAAAATTTAAACATAAAATATTCCCTTCTTTTTGGTGAAAATGTTCCCTTTGTAAAAATTCAAAAATCATGGATCAAATAGACAACTGGAGCGAACTTGCTAATAGTTATCTTTCAAAACTTATAGACTTCTTACCCAGCCTGTTCGCGGCCATATTGATATTAGTACTCGGTCTTTGGATCATTAAAATCATACTGCGATATACCCGCAAAATTTTTCAGAAAAAAGACTACGATAAAACGCTGGAAAACTTCATTATTACCCTGATTAATTGGACTTTGAAAATCCTTTTATTTATTGTTTTTATAGGGAAGCTCGGTGTTCAAACGACCTCCCTTATTGCAGTTGTTGGTGCCGCCGGGCTTGCAATAGGACTTGCCTTACAGGGTTCTTTATCCAACTTTGCCGGAGGTGTACTAATTATAATATTAAAGCCATTTAAAATAGGTGACTGGATTGAAGCTGGAGATGTGTCCGGAACTGTAAAGGAAACCTCTCTTTTTTATACCTATCTCATTACTTTTGGAAACCAACTTGCCATTATCCCAAATGGGGATTTAACCAATAATGAAATTATAAATTATACGGTTGAAGGTAAACGTAAAGACTCTATTACCATAGGAATATCGTATGACAGCAATATCAAACAAGCTAAAGACATCTTACTAAATCTTATGAGAGAACAGGAAGGGATCATGGAAGATCCGGAACCACAGGTTGTAGTAGCTGAACTTGCAGACAGTTCTGTAAATCTTTCGTTAAGATTTTGGGCTTTAAATGAAAACTTCTGGGGTTGCCACTGGTTTACTATTGAAGAAGCAAAAAGCAGGCTGGAAGCCGCCGGAATTGGAATTCCTTTCCCACAACGGGATGTACATTTCTTTAATCATTCTAAAGATGCGAAAGAAATCAATGAAATTACGGGTAAATAAACTTATCCGGCCATAAAATCCTTTAAATAGTAAGGTTCAAAATAAGCGACATCTTCAAAGTCGCTTATTTTATATTTAGATATGGCCAGTTGAACCATTTGATTTGCTGAAGGAAGTTTTCCTTCAATAAAATTAGCGTTGGGGTGCCTGCATATCTCCTTAAACTTGGTCACTCCACTTCCAATAAAATACACTGGGCCATTTTCTAAATTGTCAAGATAGGAAGTTTCATCAAGGATTTTTGCACTCGTATCCTGTACCTGTTTCCTTTCCTTGTCGAAAACTGCAGAATACACTTCCATTCTCCTGGCATCAAGCATTGTTATAACCAAAGCTTTTTCCTTTACCTGATAAGCTAAAGCCGTTAAAGTAGAAACGGAAATAAGTGGGATCCCAAGGGAGAAACATAATCCTTTAGCTGCAGATACGCCAATTCTAAGCCCTGTATAGGATCCCGGACCTTTACTAACAGCAATTGCATCAAGGGTGGAAAGTTGCATATCATTTTCGGCCAAAATATCCCGAATGAAAATATGAAGCCTTTCCGCATGGGAGAATCCATTGTTGTAATCTTCCTTTAAGGCAAGTAACTTTCCATTCTTAGCAAGTGCAACAGAACAATTCGTAGAAGCAGTTTCTATACAAAGTATATTCAAATTTTTTTATTTTTATTCTGAAGGAGGTGTTTTATTTGTACCAGCACTAACTTCATCCCCGTCTTTTAAACTCTTTGTTACGGTGTTATATGGTCCGGTAATCACGGTTTCTCCTTCTTTTAAGCCAGACACTATTTCTATATTTCTATTATCCTGGATTCCCGTGGTTACAACCCGCAATTTAGCCAGATTTCCATCCTTTACAAAAACAGTTTCAAATTTTTTATCGGTCGCAATATCTGCCGGTTTCCCTCCGGGAGTTGAAGTTGTATCATTCCTAATCACAATAGCACTAATAGGCACCCCAATCACATTATCCCTTTTCCTTGTAATTATATCAACCGTTGCCGTCATTCCCGGTCGGAAAGGTGAATAATTTTCCGGCTTCCCTTCCAATAGATCTTCATAGGAACTTTCAAGGATTTTCACCTTAACTTTAAAATTGGTAACCTGGTCTGCGGTTAATCCTTCTATGGCAGAATTTGAGATTTCGGTAACTATACCTTTGAATTCTCTTTTTAAATAGGCATCCACTTCTACAATGGTAGAATCGTTCACCGCTACTTTTACAATATCATTTTCATTCACATCCACTTCCACTTCCATACTGGCTAAATTCGCCACTCTCATAATCTCGGTTCCCGCCATTTGCTGGGTTCCTACCACTCTTTCTCCTAGTTCTGCTGCCAGTTTTGAAATGGTCCCACGCATAGGTGAGAAAATACTGGTTCGGGCAAGATTATCTGTAGCTTCGGTCACGGTGGCAGCAGCACTTTGCATACTATAATATGCGGCATTTTTTGATGCCTCTGCAACTTCAAAAGCTGCAACTGCACGATCCCATTCTGCCTTGGAGATAACCCCTTTTTCGAAAAGGGTTTTATTCCGGTCATAATTTGCCTTTGCTTCCCTTAAATTTGCTTCGGCCTGTGCATAATTTGCACGAACATTTTGTAATCCAGCGCGGGAACGTTGTAAGCTGGATTGGTAAATATCAGGATTGATACGTACCAATAAATCGCCCTTTTCCACCAACTGTCCTTCTACCACGGGAAGTTCGATAATTTCCCCGGAAACTTCTGAAGAAAGTTTAATTTCAAGCTCTGGCTGAATCTTTCCGGTAGCCGAAACGGTTTCAACAATTTGGATGGGTTCAATCTTAGTGATCTCTACTTCCTTAATATTTCCAGATGCTCCAAACCATCCTGCTTTTTTACCTGCAATAAGTACTACAATAAGCGCAACTGCAATAACACCAATAATAATGAGTGTTTTTTTCTTCATGGTCTAAAATTTAAGATCGGTTACCGGAATTCCGAAGTATAACTCGATCACTTTCAATTTAAATATATAATCGTATTTGGTTCTTACTACCTCTGTTTGTGCATTTTCAAGTCTGGATTTAGCCTGACTAAATTCGAAACCATTGGTTAAACCTACGTCAAATCTTTCTGTAGCATAAGAATAAGCCTGCTCCTGTGCATTTAATGCCACCAGGGCAGCTTCGTAAGACCTAAAGGCTCCTTTTGCATCTACATAAGCTTGATAAACATTTGCTTCAAGGTCCAACTCTGCCTGTTCCAAACGATATTCGGCACGTTGAACATTCACCTTGTTACGTTGCACCTGGTTTCTCACAGCAAATCCGTTTAAAACAGGGATATTCAATTGCAATCCATAAGTAGTTCCATCATTTTCATATAATTGGGTGGTAAAATCCCGGCTAAAGGGATCATTATTGGCATACCTGGTATTGTAATTAAAAAACGCATTAATCGTAGGCCAGTAAGCACCCCTGGCTATTTCAACATCTTTTTCAGCGATCTTTTTGTTCTCCTCTGCTACCTTTATTTCAAAGCGTTCCTCCCGTGCTCTTTCAATTAATTCTGAAGGGGTTTTGGTAAGGATTTCTGCTCCAAAAACATCATAATCATCTTCGGCGATATCAAAGTTTTCATAATCTTTTATCAGAAGTGTTTGCGCTAAACTGATAAGGGATATTTTTATATTGTTTTCGGCTACCACCATACGTTGTAGTTCATTGGCATTGGTAGCTTCTATTTCAAGAAGATCTCCAGATGGAAGTACTCCTGCATCTACCAATTCCTGAGTTCTTTCCAGTTGCTCTGTGGTAACCGCATTTTGAGAGATCAAAACTTCCAGACTTTGCTTGTTGAACAGCACCTGTAAATAAGAGTTTGCAACAAAAAGGGCTATATCATCCTTCATCAACTCCAGGGAATATTCACTTGCCAGTTGGGTGAGTTTAGATCGCTGAAACTGCCTGTAATTCCTCAACCCGTCGAAAATAGTTAAGGCTGTGGTAGCTCCACCAGAAAAAGAGGTGAAACGGGTATTTTCAAAACGGTTAGTGGTTGGATTGATACTTAAACCGCTGTTGCTGGTAAGACTCATTTGTGAACTTAGCGAAGGTATAAAATTACCAATAGCATCAGATCTGTCAATTGCTGAAGCTTCCACATCAAGTTCCGATTGTTTTACTGAAATATTATTTTCCAGGGCATAGGCAACACATTCCTGAAGTGTCCATCGCTTTTCCTGAGCGTGCGTATAAATACCTATAAAAAGGAAACAGGCTAAAAAAATTATTTTTCTCATAATTGTGCTTGTAAAATACATGTCTAACAAATTGGAAAGTTGTTACAGAATAATTTGAAACTAGTTCGCAGTAAATTGTTGAGCAGGCTTAATTTGGTTCCAAATCTTAATTTTATCATTTTCTGAAATGCCATTCAAAACCTGAACATAAATACCATCACTTACTCCCAATTCAATTTCTTTTCGGGTGAATTCCTGATCTCCCGATTCTACTTCCACAAAAGGTTTTTGGGTTTTGGGATCAAATTGAACCAGGGCCTCTTTAATTGCCAGCGCATTATCTACTCGCTCAAGAATTATAGAGGCATTAGCACTTAACCCGGCACGAATAAAAGTAGTATCCGATTTGTTTAAGGTTCCTTCAATATCAAACTGAATAGCGCCATTTTCACTGATCCCTTTTGGAGCGATGTAATCTAAAACCGCATTAAAGGTCTTATTCTCTATAGCGCCAATGCTAATTTCCAACGGAAGGTCTTCCCGAATCTTTCCAACTTCGCTTTCATCAACTTTTCCTTCAAAGATCATTTTATTGACATCGGCGAGGGTAGCTATGGTAGTACCATCATTAAAGTTATTGCTTTCAATAACCTGATTTCCTGTTTTTACCGGTACATCCAGCACCATTCCATCGATAGTAGAGCGAATTAAAGTATTTGCAGCACTCCCAAGTCCACTTGTGGTTCCTGTGCGCACAATTTCAAAATTTTGTTGTGCCGATCTATAGGTTTGTTGTACCCTTTGATAGGATACCTGAACATTATCAAAATCATTTAAGGAAATCACCCCCTTATCAAATAAAGCTTTTTGGCGATCAAACATCTTCTTCTCATTATCGAGATTTATTTTGGCAGTGGTAACCGCATCCTTTGCACTTTGTAAGGTAGAAACATTCGGAATTACCCTAATTTTCGCAATTAGGTCTCCTGCCTTAATCCTTTGCCCGGCTTCAATATAGATCTCATCTATGATCCCTGAAATATTCGGTTTAATCAATACCTCTTCCCTGGGAACTATGCTTCCTGTAGCTACGGTTTTCTTAATAATGGTTTGCCTGGAAGGCGTTTCTGTTGCATAAACAACAGGGTTTTCCTGATTTTTCTGATAGAGGTAATACAAAGCTCCCACGAAGGTTATCGCAATTACTAAAAGTATGACTACAGTGACAGTTTTTTTCATTTTTGAGTTGAGTTAATTTATTTATTCCGTCCTTAAAGCATCTACCGGCTGAATCTTTATAGCATTTTGTGCCGGTATTAATCCTGCCAGTAAACCCGATATTATTAAAATTGTAAGTGCAGTTATTACCACTCCCAAATCTACACTGGGATTTGAAAACATCATTTCTGAAGTATCCATCCCCTGAAGTTGATAATTGATTAGTGCTATTATTCCTGTTGCAAGAGCAATTCCTGCCATCCCTGAAATTATAGTCAAAAAGATGGATTCCATCAATATTTGTCCGCGAATTGCCCATGGAGTTGCTCCCAGCGCCCTGCGTATCCCTATCTCATTGGTGCGCTCCTTTACCACAATAAGCATGATATTGCTAATTCCAATAATTCCGGAAAGCAATACCAGTATTCCAACGAAATAAGCAACTGCTTTTAAAGCCACGAATAAACCGTTTATTTTGCTGAACTCTTGATATAAATCGAAATTACCAATGGCACGGTCATCTTCAGGATGAATGGAGTGATTTGATTTTATAATATCAAAAACCTGGCTTTTAAGTTCGGTTATTGAGGACCCATCATTGGCCGTTATTGCCATCCATCCCACAGTTTCACCCATATTAAAAGCCTGAGAAAAAGCTGTAAAAGGAACGAATATCTGTTTTTGAGCTTCTTCAGCGTTCCCGTTATTATTACCTTTTTTCTTGTAAGTCCCTATGACCATGAAATTGACTCCATTGATCTTGATATAGGAGCCAATTACTTCCTCCCCCGGTTCATACATATCCTTGCGAACTCCCTCACCAATAATTGCCACTTTTCGTTTATCCTTGATATCAGAATAGTTGATAAACCTCCCCGAGGTAATATCCATAGGCTCTTGCATGATTACCTCCGGATAATCACCATAAACATTAAATGCACCTGTTTTTAAACCACGTACCACATTATTTGCACCTCCAAAACCTCCCAACTGATTTCTGGGGGATACGTATCTTAAATCGGGTACATTTTGTTTTATAGCTGCTACATCTGATGTTTTAAAATTATAACGCCTCCCTTTAGGTAATCCTTTGTAAGGCTTGGAGGGAGTTTGAGCCCACATGAACATAGAATTGGTGGCCATTCCTCCAAAATCTTTCTTCACTCCATTTTCAAGGCCTTTCCCGGCTGCCAAAAGGATCACAAGGATAAAAATTCCCCATAATACACCAAAGGCCGTAAGCACAGTCCTGAACCAGTTTGCGGTCAGGGCTTCTATAATTTCGCTCCAGTTATCTCTGCTAAACATATTATTCGTCTCTTAAAGCTACAATTGGTTTAATTCTGGCTGCTCTCCAGGCTGGAAAAAATCCCGCGATTGCCCCGGCAAGTATTAAAATAAAAACTGTTGAAAGTGCAACCGCAAAGTTTATAGAAGGGTTAGTGATGTACTGGGTTTCTATCATTGGCCCGATAAATTCCAGCAACGCAAGGCTAAAGATCAGGCCTACAAATCCGGCAATTGTAGTGATAAAAATAGATTCGTGAAGTACCATCACTATAATGGAAACAGGCTCTGCACCAAGAGCTTTTCTAATCCCGATCTCTTTGGTTCGCTCCTTGACAATGATAAGCATGATGTTGCTCACACCAACTACCCCCGCAATGATGGTACAGATCCCAACTCCCCAGAAAAAGAATTTGATCATATCCATCAAATCATAAAATCTCTTGGCGTTTTCAAGAGAATTGTTGATGTTAACGGCGCTTATATCATCTGGAGCAATCGTGTGCTTTTCTTTAAGGTAAGTAGAAACTTCTGCAGTAAACTGTTCAGATTCTGCAAGGGCTTCTTTAAAATTGTCCTTTTTTTCTAAAGTAAAGGAAAGGTTTCTAATTTCGTTACCGCCCCCAAAAACAAGCTGTGCGGTAGATAAAGGTAAAAATACACGGGTTTCTTCCCGTTCTCCTCCGGGATCTGTAAAAACACCAATTACTTTAAAGTTGATATTGCTTATCTGGAGATATTCTCCAATGGGATTTTCTCCGTTTTTAAAAAGATCTGTTTTTACCTTGTTTCCAATCACCACAACTTTTTCGAAGTTCTCTTGGTCTGTATAGTTGATGTATCTCCCATTAGTCATAGAAGCATTTTCCAGAAACTGATAATCCGGCCAAACCCCTTCTACCCTGTAGGAGCCAGATTCGGTTTTATAATTCACAAGCCCGCTCCAAATCCTGTAAATAGAAGATTTGTATTCCAGCTCATCATTGTACTTAGAGCTGATGTAGCCATAATCATCATTTTTCATGGTGATCTGCCGGCCCGGATTCAATCCTTTGTATTCCTTGGAAGTTACACCTGTGTAGACGTACATGACATTGGCAGCATCCTGTTCAAACTCTCTGGAAATTCCATTCCTCATGCCTTCTCCAATTCCCAGGAGAATAACCAGAATAAAAATTCCCGAGGCAACAGAAAGCCCTGTGAGAAACGTCCGCAGTTTGTTTTTGCTGATCGTTTCAAATATTTCCTGCCATCTTTCTATATCAAACATTGCTCAAAGCTCTTACCTGGTTTACCCTTGTATCATCTATAATTAAACCGTCCTTAAGATTTACGATTCGTTTGGTCATTTGGGCAATATCATGTTCATGAGTTACCACAAGAATGGTCCGGCCTTCATCATTTATCCCCTGGATCAAATCCATTACTTCATAGGAAGTTTTGGTATCTAAAGCCCCTGTAGGCTCATCGGCAAGCAAAACTTTTGGATTGGATGCCAGCGCCCGGGCAATCGCAACCCTTTGTTTCTGACCTCCGGAAAGTTCATTAGGCAAGTGAGAAGCCCAGTTTGCCAGCCCAACCTTTTCAAGATAACTCATTGCTATATCTATTCGCTCTCCCCGCTTTACTCCCTGATAATACAACGGTAAAGCCACGTTATCCAGTGCGCTTTTATAATTAATCAAATTGAAAGACTGAAATACAAAGCCTAAAAATTTGTTTCGATAGCGAGCTGCAATTTTTTCATTCAAATTCTTAATAGCCAGTCCATCCAAGGTATAAGAACCTTGATCGGCTTCATCCAGCATTCCCAGAATATTCAGCAAGGTTGATTTACCAGAACCCGAGGAACCCATAATAGCAACCAATTCACCTTCAGCTACACTAAAATTTATGCCTTTCAAAACATGAATGGAATTGCTTCCCATTTTATAGGACTTATGCAAGTCTTTAATTTCGATCATAATGAAAAATTATAGCAATTCTTAAAAAAAAATTAGAATAGTACAGACATAAGACCACTTAAATCAAAAAATGTTACAGTATAAAATGTTAGAAAAAAGTTAAATTTTAACTGTATGTTAAGAAGTATTCAGCACTGTAGAGGGGAATAGAAAACCAGGCCTCCTACAAAGTTTATGAATGAAGAAAAAAAGGAAAATGAATTACGGAAGTTTGAGGAATTATTTAAAAGAAATAAAAAACAATTAAGAATTGGAAGTTTTTTTCTTCTTGAAAGAGCGGTAGATGAAAAATGCAATTCCACCAATAAGCACATAAGGAAATATCATTAAATACACAATTCCATCGTTAATACCTTGAGCGGTAGCTTCAGAACCTTCGCTTTCAAGTACTGCGCGACACATAGCACACTGTGCCTCTACCAATGTGGGCAGGAAGATCAATCCTATGGTGAAAAAAATTATTTTAAATCTCATAAAAAATCAAATTAATTCCTCTTCAAATTTAACGATTTTTCAGAAGAAGCTTACCACTTTTTAATAATATGGCAACATAAATATATAAACCAGCACTCCGGTTATGGCAACATACAGCCAAATTGGGAAGGTCCATCGGGCTATTTTTGCATGTTTTTCATATTGCCCGGTTAAACCACGGTACATTGTAAACAAAACCAGGGGAACAATAATCGCAGAAAGAGCGATATGCGTGATCAAAATGAAGAAATAAATATATCTTAAAATTCCTTCTCCTCCATAGGGAACGGGATCGTTGCTTATTTTTGAAATCACATAACTCACCAGAAATATCGCAGAAAGCACAAAAGCCGTAATCATAAAATTTCGATGCCACTTGTACTCTTTTATAGTCATAAAATAGAATCCAAATGAAAGCAGCAATGCAGTTGAACCGTTTAAAACCGCATGGAAAAACGGAAAGGTTCCGGACTGAGTTCCAAATAAATTATAACGTTCAGGAAGATACATAAGTATCAAAACCAAAACAGGAACTACCACGGAAACGGTAATTATTGCAGGGATTGCAATTTTATCAATTTTTGCTACAGCCATTTTGCTTGAAGTAGTTTATTAATATCTTCAATAAGAATATCTATTTCCGGCTCCTCTTCTCCCTCTACTACAGATTTGTTCCGCTCCACAGATCCACGATAATAAATTATTGGATTTCCAAATTTATCAAGTCTGGAACGCACATAGCCTTCTTTATCAATAAGAGCAAAAAGGCCTGAGTGTGCAAACCCACCGGGAACGGTTTCATCCTCATCGGCAAAAATCCCGAATCCGCGATTGGCCATTTCATAAATTTTCTCCCGGTCACCGGTCAGAAAATTCCAATTGGGATTGGTAACACCATAATTTTTAGCATATTCTTTTAAAACTTCCGGGGTGTCATGTTTTGGATCAATAGTAATGGAAACAATCCCGAAGTCTTCCTCATTATCAATTTCATTTTGAACCGAGATAAGATTTTCATTCATAATTGGACAAATAGAAGGACAGGTTGTAAAAAAGTACTCTATCACGTATACTTTCCCTAAATAATCCTTATTTGTAATAGTATCTCCATCCTGATTTATGAATTCGAATTCTGGAACCCGTTTCTTTTCTTCATATTGAATAATATACGCAACTTCTGAAGGATCTCCTTTTTTAGTTTGCACATTAAGCCTGTCAGATTTTACTATGTCCTCGCCTCCTATCCGGTCTATTATTCTTGGTATAAAAATGATTCCAAAAATAAGTATGATAAGGGAAATTCCTATATAGGATGAATTTTTCATAGCTACTTTTCCTCTTTTTTATTATATTTTTTAAGGGCTAATCTATACTCTGCTAGGATAACCTTAACATCATCATTCATTTTGTTATTGAGTTCAGAAACAGATCTGGAATCATATCCATAAAGCATTCCTGTGTCTTCATCGGTATCACGTCCCCGCAGGTTTTCGTCTTTATCTATTATAAAGACATACGGAGTCTGGAGATTTTCATCAAGCTGAAGATTGGTTTGAAAACTATTAAAAACCTCACTTACCTCTTTAGGAGTTCCATAAACCATCTTCCAGTAACCCGAGTTGGTAACTGCTGAAAAATCTTTTATAAACTTTTGAGCCTGTGGTCGGGCATCTTCCGGTAAAACAATTACAAATTGAAAATCTTTGAATTGGTAGAATTTCTCAAGGATCTTTTGGTCAAGGTTAAAAGTATTTCCTTTTAGATCATCCGGATCATTTCCAAAAAAAGCAACGATGCTAATTTTATCCTGAAAGGAAACAGCCGAATCCTGATTGGTTTGAAAATGATTGACATCTTTAACCTGATTGGTTAAAATGGGAAGTTTGGCAAAATGGTTTACACCGGAAGAAAAAAAGAGATAAGCTAAAATGGGCAGTAAAAACAATACACCAAGTACAAGAAACTTCTTCATGGGAACACCGTAATTAGGAAGCACAAAAGTAAAAAGACGGTTTTTAAAAACCGCATTTTCAAGAATTTTTAACTTTTAAAAGTCCCAGGCTACGTGATTATTTTTAAAAACCTCGTAAATATAATCACCTTCTGTTAATAAGATAAATATCAGGTAACTAATTAAGAATACCGCGGTCCAAACAATGGAACGTCTCAGGCCTTTGGTTTCACCATCAAGGTGCATAAAGGACCAGGCAATATAGTACGCCTTGTATATTGTGAGAATTATAAAGATCCAGTTAAGCAACTTCATGCTTAAGAAATTGGTTTCGGTTAAAAAAGCAGGTTTTATAATCCCAAGAATCACCTCCACAAGGGTAACTGCGGATAACAATATAAAAACCAACCAAATTTTTTTGGTATTAGATTCATGTGTGTGTGAAGAACTGTGTGCCATTTTTTATTTTTTCAGAATTATACCAGATAAAAGAAAGTAAATACGAATACCCACACCAAATCTACAAAGTGCCAGTACAACCCAACTTTTTCCACCATTTCATAATTTCCTCTTCGCTCATAAGTTCCAAGGATGATATTAAAGAATATTAGGATATTTATAAGTACTCCAGATAATACGTGGAATCCGTGAAAACCAGTTATAAAGAAAAAGAAATCGGCGAATAAAGGAACTCCGTATTCATTTTGACTCAGGTTAGCACCTTCCACAATTCCTTTGCCTTCAACATTTAATTTCTGTATGGATTCCTCCCTGGAAAGAATCGTTTTATGACCGTTCTCATCCAGTTGTTGTGTACGAATTAGCAGGTTATTATTTGCAAGAAATCCAGCTTTTACTTCCTCCAGGGAAACGCTTGGCAAAGACTCTCCTTCACTAAACCAGATCCCGGAATTATTTCCCGTTACATCTCTTTCTGAAGCCATAGGAACAGCAATATCACCAATTGATACCCTCTTTCCATCTGCATTTACAAATTGCAGGATATTTCCCCCGGTTGTTGTAACCGCACCATATTCACCCTGTATAAAATTTTTCCATTCCCATGCCTGTGAGCCAAGGAATATCAATCCTCCTATGATTGTTAGTCCCATATAAAAAGTGACTTTCCCTTTCTTCATCTGATGTCCGGCATCTACTGCTAACACCATCGTTACAGAGGAGAAAATAAGAATAAACGTCATTAACGCTACATAATACATTGGAGCATCTACGCCGTGTAAAAAAGGAAAGTGATTAAAGACTTCATCGGCGATTGGCCAAGAGTCCAAAAACTTAAATCTTGAAAAACCGTAAGCCGCCAGGAATCCGGAAAATGTAAGTGCATCGGAAACGATGAAAAACCACATCATCATTTTGCCGTAACTGGCCTTTAACGGCTCATTTCCACCGCCCCAGGTTCTACCCTCGGTACCTGTTCTAATAACAGTAGCTTCCATATGGAGATATTGAATTTATATGATGCGCAAAAATACGTAAATTTATTATCTAAAGAAATATAAAAACACAAACAGGTACACCCAGAGCACATCAAGAAAGTGCCAAAAGGTCGCACCCAGCTCTATTCCAAGCATTTGCCCCGGTTTATAGCGTTGTTTAAAATGGTTATAAATTACAACCAAAAGAACCATTAGACCCGCTGCCAAATGGGCAAGGTGAGCCAAAACCAGTACATAAATAAAGGATGTGGTGACCGTACTTTCACTCCCAGTAAAATAATATCCTGAAGAAATTATTTCAGAAAAACCTTCCAACTGCAAAACCACAAAAGCTATTCCCAATCCAAGAGTCGCAAGCAAGGAGAATGTGGCATTCTTTCTATTACCGTCTGTTATACTTTTTTTGGCAAGTATAAAAGTCAAACTGCTTATTACAATTACCACAGTGCTCCAATATAACGATGCCGGAAGTTGAAAATCCGTGATCCAGTCAGGACGACTTTTACTTACTACATAAGCACTGGTTAAACCTGCAAACATCATTACCATGCTTGCAATGCCAAACCAAAGCATCATTTTTTTTGCCCGTCCTATTTTTTCCTCTGTTGTTCCTTGTGTTAAATCCATCCTCTTATAAATTTATCTAATACATATACTATTTGAAGCAGTGTGATATAAGACACACTGGCAAACATCAATTTTTTTGCCGCTTTGGCATCCCGCTTATTGTACAAATTGAAAGCATAATACAACATCCCTAATCCCAGCATTAAAATAATAACTCCGGAGACAGGGGTTAAATAAAGTTTCCCGGTGACTCCAAAAACAGGAATAAGGGAAACTAAAATTGTCCAGATCGTGTAGAGAATAATCTGTACTGCGGTTCCTTTATCCCTTTTCCCTGTAGGAAGCATAAAGAATCCACCTTTCTTGTAATCGTCAAACAGCCACCATCCAATAGCCCAAAAGTGCGGGAATTGCCAAAAGAATTGGATCATAAACAAAGTTCCCGGCTCTATGCTAAATTCATTGGTTGCTGCTACCCATCCCAACATAAATGGAATTGCTCCGGGAAAAGCTCCCACAAAAACAGATAAGGGCGTCCTGGTCTTTAATGGAGTATAAACACTTACATATAGAAAAATGCTTATAGCACCAAACATCGCTGTTTTAGGATTTATGATATAAAGAACTATAAGTCCCAGTATAGTAAAAACACTAGCAATTGTAAATGCTGTATTTACAGACATTCTTCCCCCGGGAATGGGCCGGTTCTTTGTGCGGTCCATCAAGACATCCAAATCCCGCTCAATTATCTGGTTGTAGGCATTGGAAGCTCCAACCATAAAATACCCGCCTATTGCAAGCAATAAAACCGTAACAAAATCAACAACCTCCGCACCCAGAAAATATCCGGCTACAGATGAAAAAACAACACTAATTGCAAGTCGCATTTTAGTGAGTTCCTTAAAATCTGAAAGTATTGATACAGAAGGGGTATGTACGCTTGTATTACTCAAAAAAGCATTTTTTTAATTGGTGCAAAGATACTTCATAATTAGGTTTTAACAAGAAGCTAAAATGGTTAATTTAAACGCCGAAATATTTCTTTATGACCTTAAAACATTGCTAAATTTCACTCTTCCAGGTAGCTATTTAGTAATCAAAAAGTATATTTTCATAAAAGACTATCAATATACCCGTAGTTTTTTGATAAAATACCCTTTATACATTAAATAAGGGGAAAACAAATCTATTAGCCCGAAGCAGGCCCAAGAGGTATGGTAAAGGAAGAATTTTCCATTTTTTCGATGAAATCTTCCCAAAGGGGTTGGGTGGGAATCGGGAAAATAAACTCAACGGTGAAATCAATTGTCAAAGTACCAGTTAAAAATATCGGTTCTCAAGCCTATATTCAGCCAGAGGGTATTGCTTTTAAAATTTTGTGTGGTGTTTTCCATAGGATCGAAATTTCGGTAAATCAAACTTCCAAATATTTTTAAATTGGTAACAGGATTTATTATATATCCTGTTTCTACTTCTGTAAATAGTGAAGTGGTTGTATTTCCCTGCCCTATTTTAACCCCATTTTCAAAAGGTCTGTCACGCTCGCTTCTGTAGATTCCGCCACCGTAATAGGCATCATCTTTTTCAGTATTAAAATCAAACCCACGCTCACCCAGAATAAGTTTTGCACTTCCGTACCATCGGTTGTGCCGGTATCTTGCAATTGCTATAAATTCCCTAAAATTTGCACCCCATAAATGGGCCATGGACTGATTGTTATGACCGTAATTAAGCACTACGGAATTATGGGAATAGGTATATGGACGCACCTGGTTATACTCTGCCTGAAGATATAGGTCTGGAATATTAAATGCATCAAAATATTTCGCACCCAACTGAAAGCCAAGTTTATTTTTCCAGCTTTGGTCGCCTCCAAAAACGTCTACTGAAGAAAATTCATCTATGATCCATTGACCATAAATATTTACCCGATCGCTTACTTTATATTTTCCCGTAATCCCAATAAGTGCATTTCCTCCCCTGGCTCCTGTAGAAAATTCTATGGAACGGTAAAAAATTACAGGATTGAGGTAATTCACATCAAACCCCCGTCCATTATCATTTTGCCAAATTACCGATTCAAACACCCCAATATTGAGTCTTCTGGTTAAATTAATGCTCAGGTAATGGTTTGCCATATACTTTGCGCGGTACGAACCTTCTGCTGCTACTTCCTCCCTTACATCTCTAAGAGACATCCAGGTATTGGTATACTTTAATTTCCAAAAAGTTGTATTTAATTTAAAATACGGGTGAGGGCTTGCATTATCACTCATAAGGAGGGAACGATACCCATCACCAATAAAATTATTTCCATGTCCAAATTGGAGATCAAAAAATTCGTTGGGGCTATACGACAGGTAGCCTTCGGCAACTGGATAATCAAACCCCCCATCCATAAATTCTTTGGCGATTCCCCGTCCAGGTATTATTGCAACCCCACTTCCCATAAAGGGGGCAATACTTTCTGCATAGCGGTTATAGTAGTCGGCAAAACGCCCCTGACTCTCAAAAACAACCGTATAAAAGTTCAAATTATCCCCTAAACCTCCCTGAAAAATTGCTCCCCGAGTATTGTTGTAGGTAAAATCAAAATCACTTTGAAAATCTTTCCCAATTTGCAAGTCCAGCACAATATCCCCGGTAAACCAGTAATTGGGTCCCTGAAACTCCACCAGGTGTTCATTCCATAATTTTCTACCCAACCATGTGGTAGTATTCTTTTGAAGTTCACGTTGCTCCTGGTCAAAATCATAATATTTAGCAACTTCACTGTATATAAAAGGTTTTGTCGCGGTATGACTATTCGTTCCAATTCGGTTGATCTCTGCATCAAACCTGCTATATCGTTCGTGCGATAATGGAATATTTAAATTACTGGAATTCACATTGTCTTTAAAAGGTTTAGAGACAATTGCATCATATTCCTCCAAAACATTTTTATCGCTAGGTGACTCGACCAACCTGTCATTCCCAGCTACTGTAACCGGGGTTTCTGTATCCACCTCAACTGTTGTATTTAGGCTCATTGGAATCTTTAGGGGCATCCGGAATTGCACATACGTTGGCTTTGTATTGTAAGTACCAGGCTCAATTTTTGGCAATAACCCAAAAACCCTTTCAATTTCAACCTTTAATTCTGAATAGATGGCATCTACATAAAGCACTTTGAAATTACCTTCACGGGTAACTTCAAAGAGCACATAAATTTCTCCGCTATAATTTTCTTCAGAAACCTTTTCAGGCACCTGAAAGTTTTGAAGTATAAAAGTTCGAAGCGTATTTTTAAAGCAAACTTCTTCCGACTGAAATTCGGCGTTTTGACACTCGGGAAAAACGGGATAGGTTTCAAATTTGGAAATTTCCACCTGAGACCAACCCGGAAAAATCACAAAAAATAAAAGGAAGCTTCCAATATACTTCATAGCCGGAGGGGTAATGGACTTGGGTTCATCAAGCGGAAAGATACCAATTTTTTTGATGTTTCATAAAAATGACCAAAAAGAAAAATTCCCAAACCGACTGGCGATTTGGGAATTTAAAAAATATTTTCTTGTGTTAATCCTGCACCTGGAATACAATAGGTAAAGAGTACATAACCCCTACCGGTTTCCCACGTTGCTTACCTGGTTGCATTTTAGGCAACGAGTTTATTACTCTTGCGGCTTCCTGCTCCAGTCTTGGGTGAGGGGCACGGGAACGCACGTCGGTAATATTTCCGCTTTTATCTATTTTAAATTGAACGATTATCCTGTTAACACCACTTAAACCTAACTGGCTTCCAAGGTCTGTATTGAATTTTCTATTCACAAATTCCTGAACTTTCTCACTCATACACTTTTTACGTGCATCATTGTTAGGAAGATTTTCACATCCTGGAAAAATAGGCACGTTTTCAATAACAGCAAAAGGAACATCCGCAATTTCATCCTCAACAGGAGCTTCAACGATCTCACGAACCTCTACGATCTCTTCCTGATTGGTCTCCGTAGATTCAATAATAGTTTCCTCTACTTCTTCCTCATCTTCTACAACCTCAATAATTTCCGGCGCAGGTGGCGGTGGTGGTGGTGGTGGTGGCGTATTAAGCAGTTCCGTAATTGGGATTTCTTCATCATCCAGATCTCCCAGATCTAACTGGCCTTGATCTATTGCGTCTTTATCATACGTTTTCCACTCAATAGAGACATACGTGATTAAAAGGACTAAAATTAGACCCAACTGCAGAAAGAGGACACTTCTTTTCGTTAAATCGGCTTTGGGATTTTTCTTGGGTTCCATAATTCTTTATTGATTAATAAGGGTTGCTAATGTAAAAATTTTTTTCATAAAAATAAATTAATCTTGTGTTTTAGCTTAATTAAGAATTTCTTAAAGAAAAAACTTAAAGATAAAGCGAGTAAAACACCAATGCTATTTGCCACAACATCAGCCCAATCGGGCTGACGATACGTTGTTAATACACCCTGTAAGACCTCAATTAATATACCAAAAATTATTACCAAAACAGAAATAACAAGAAATGCGGGAACATAATTCTTTTTTTGCTCCATTCTTAGTAAATAAAACAACATCCAAACCAGGGCTAAAACGAAACTAGCGCCCGTATGAAGCATTTTATCTGTAGGACTAAAGGCGCCTACAGATAAATCACCTAATTGTATTAGAGATGCTACGGTTAAGGCAATTGTATAAACAATCGCTAAAAGTAAAGCTAATTTAGCTGCCAATGAGAGCTTTATAATCCTCCGGACTCATAAGTCCTGAGATTTCATTTTGATCGGCAATCTTAATTTTCACCATCCAGCCTTCTCCATAGGGATCAGAATTTACCTTTTCAGGAGCATCTTCAAGGCTATTATTAAACTCAATCACTTCTCCTGAAAGAGGTGAAAATAGATCGGAAACTGTTTTTACAGCCTCTACGGTTCCAAAAACCTCTTCCCGCTCCAGGGTTTCCCCTACGGTTTCTACTTCAACGTAAACAATATCGCCAAGTTCTCCCTGGGCGAAATCTGTAACTCCAACCGTAGCTACATCACCATCAATTTTCACCCATTCGTGATCTTTGGTATACTTTAATTCTTGTGGAATATTCATAAATTTTAATTTTATAAGATCACAAAGTTAATTTATTATTGGTTTTTGTCAAGCAGTCTGTCATTAATTTCCAAAATTATATCGAAGGGTAACCCCAGACCTTATGGTTGTTTGAGGAAATGCAGTGGAAACCGCATATTCAGAGAAGGTATGGTCATAATAAACGAGTGCTGTAAGGTTCTTGGACAAGGCATAATCTGCAGTAAAATTAACTGCCCAAAGATCCTGCCCGGCTATAACCTGACTGCTTTCAAGATCGAGATATCTTATAATGTTGATATTTTTTCTGTAAGCAACATCGGCTTTAAAATTTAAGTCACTGCTGAGAACCCTGCTTCTGCCTCCAAAATTGGTGACGATCTTCAAATCTTTTAATCGATATCCCAATCCCAGAATATATTCATTCCCTTTAATTTCTGTAAGCAAGTTATTATCAAAACTAAGCGATAGCGCCCTGTCTTTCCTTATCTCAGCCAAAACCCGTATCGCATCATTGGTTTCCAAATCAATTCGCATTAACGGGCTAAACATTTCCGTAAGATTGATATTGGAAAAAAGCATAGGGTTCTTAAAATTATTTGTCTGGTTGATTTCGAATGGATTTTGAGGATTATAATCCAGGTTGGTTTGAAACTGATTAATTGTATATCCTGCCCTGTACCCGTGAGTTAGCGAAAATCTTCTGAAATTCTTTTTAAACCAATCCATTCTCATGAATCCAGTATATTTTATTTCCCAGTTAGGAAGTGGGAAATTACGGAAAGCACCAAGTTTTACCGAAGCAGCATCCTGCCCCGAATAAGCGGCTAAAAATGCAGGCAATAATACCGCCTGATTGCTTTTCCCGTACCCAATTGGGTAACCTTCTTCATCCACAATATTAGGATCCCTTCCATTTTCAGTTGCGAGCCTGCGGGCAACCTCCAGCCTGTTTTCTCTGAAACTTTCAAAGGTTTCTGAAAACTCCTGGTCATTGGCATCAAAAGCAGAACTTATAAGAATGGTGGAAATATTGAAATTCCCAAAATTATAAGGACTCAGGGATTCATACTGAAGGGAAGTTGGATCTACTCTGTAATTTTCAGAAAAAGTTTCCGAATAAATTCTTCCTGCGGTAAGGTCTATAGTTAGATCCGGAATAAAACTCATAGAAGCCTGAATATCCAGCTGCTTGTTCTTTACAGCGGTATATTGTTGATTAAATTCCTGATAAAGTGTTAACCAGCCATTGCGGGCAGCAAGATCCCGAACATCCTGTTGTCTTCCCAATGTAAATCCCGTTGTAGGACGCAAAGTCCCCATAAACCCAATACTCTGGGTATAACCTGGCAAAAAGATCCCCTTATTTTCCCTGTAATTAACCTGAAGCCTTTTAATTCCGGTAACAATTCCTATCATGGTATTGTAGCTTTTATCTCCACGACTTACCTCTGGTCCTGTTGCAGGCTTTGTAGGTGTATCTGGATCCAGGGTTGGGACTGCTGCGCTGCGCTGCTTAATACCGGAAGGAGTGCTTTTTCTGGGAACAAGCTTGAAATAATCATACAACTTTTGCATATCCATTCCAGCATTAATTTGGTGAACGCTGGAATTTTGAATAGAATTTCCAAGATCAGGAATGCCTTCCAGGCTTTTAAAAACTTCCGATCCCCGTTGCCATTGAAAATCTCCTTTATATGAATACGTGGCTTTTACGAACTCAAGGACCGGGATCTTTGCAAGTGGCAATTCATAATTTAACTGTAATGTTTGAAAATGCTGATTTGGTGTTCCAACTTCAAAAAACTCATCCCAAATCCCAATGCTGTTATCTACAAAATTATTTTCGCCTATATAATTTCGAATTACCCGGTTATTTGAAGCATCGAAACTGAACTGAAGGGATTTTGTCAAATTGTAATTCACCCGGTATTGCCAGTCAAACAAGAAATTACGTTGATATAAAGTGGGAATACCTATGTCATTCTCCGTTAGATCCAGTTCTCTGAATTTTTGCTCATTATACTGTCTAAAAATATTCGAGCCAAAAGAAATATTGCTTGGCAATGGATTGATATTAATATCCTTGAATATTTGATAATACAAACTACTGTCTAATGCCGGAATATTTTTTAATGGCTCTATGGAAAGTGGCGCAAAATTATAATCATAGGTTGCTCCCACCCGAACATTCTGACTTAAAGATTCATCAATTTCAAAATCCCGATGGTCTATTTGATTATAGGAAGTTGAAATCGTGAAATTCTCAATATCATAAGGCATCGGTTTTTGGTCGCCAGTGCGTTCTTTTCTTAGGCCTATAACATTCACACTTTGCCTTTTGGTGTAAATCTCCGATTGTTCTTTTACCCTGGCTTTTTCGGCGGCATCCGTAATCCCATCAAGTCTTGTTTTTAATTCCAGATCCAGGTATTGCTGATCGTATTTTGGAGTAACCAGCTCTTCTCCCCTGCTATAATTAAACGGTATTTTAATTCCCCATTTTTGAGGTAACAACTGGCCCGCATTGATATTGGTGACCACATCATATTGCTGAAAATCTTCCCTGCTGCGCTGATTTGGTCCCTGTTCTAAACTTCCAAAACCAATCGTGCTTATTCTTCCTGTTCCAGAAACTGTAGCAAAATCGGCAACATTGGCATCCATATTTAAAATGGAGGCCCAGCCACCTTCACTATCAAGATCTGTTAAGCGAAGTTCATTGAACCAAACCTCTCCACAAATATCGGAAGCGGTATTAGAGGGAGAACCATTTTTTACCCCCAGCATCAATAAACGGATATTCCCAAAACTCGGGTTCCCTTTTACACCTATGCGCAACTGGCCTATTTGATATGGATCATCGGGATCTGCAGGATTTAATTCCTCATCAAAATAATTCACCTCAGTTGGCCTGAAAGAGGGATCTCCCAACACCTTTGTTTTTACTTTTTGTAACAGGTCCAGGGGTAGCAACAATCTGTTGGATTCTGGCCAAATCTCATCTGCTGAGGCCGCTCCAAACATAGTAGCGGTAAGCGGGATTTCAATTTGATAATAATTCTCGGTAAAATCGGTTCCCATTCGTATAAAAGCGATCAATTGTCCATCTTTAAGCTGAATTTGATTCACCAAAGATTCGGCATGAAGGAACATCTCGAGGTTTTTATATTGACGCATATCCACCTGAAAATTCTTATAGACCGCGCGTGCATCCTGTGGCTCCAGCCCGCACACTCTTAAAGAAAGAGATTGCTCGTTTTGCCTGATATTTGTATTGTTATTGAAAAGCTCTTCCCTAATTACGCCCGGAGGAAGCACATAAGGTATTGGCTCCCGGTTTTCATTCTCTTCTATATTTACGGCAGAAACTTCAAATAAAGTTCCTTCCTGCACCGGCTGTCCAGGATTTTCGGGGTCCAGGCTTCGGTTATACCTCCTGTAATCCCCACGAACAAGATCCATGGTTCCAAATCTCAAAACTGTTCGTCGTTCAAAATCACTTAAAACCAGGCGCATGAATCGAATAGACCTAAAATCAGCTATTCCTCCCTTGGATCCGGTAGGTTCAAAAATCGGCACTTTAAATTGCACCCATCTCACCGGGATTTCCTGTCCATTGGGAAGTGGAGCCATACTCTCCTTTACATCTGTAATATAAGGGTTGTTATCGATATTCATCCCGGGGAATATATCAATATCGTATTCAAAATAGCTGTTTACGGTATTCATCGTATTATCCCGATTGAGATCTTCGGTGGTTGGAAGGGTATTATTACCGCGGTTTGTTGCACCCAATTCCGGCGGAGAGTTTCCATCGGTTCCATTATAATTCCGATAACGGTCTACTATGCTTCCGGTGGTGTTTAAAAAATATTGATAATTATCTGCTGAAGGATCATTCAGGTTTGCAAAATTCGGGAATTGCTGTGCTTCGTCGGCATCATTTAATCCATCAAAACCCACATCCTGATTAATTCTTTCCTGGCCATCTGTATTAAAAGCATAAATCAAGGACTGGTCGGCCGGCACGCGTCCAAAAGCAGTGCTAATTGTATTTGATGTAGATCCATCCTGCGGAAGGCCATTTTCATATTGCTTCCTCCCGTCCTTTAAAACATCTTCAGAAATATTCCCAAGGTTAAAGGTGATTTTTCCCCCTGAATTTCCAGCATTTTCTGGATAGATATAAGGATCCATTACCCAGAACTGAATAAACTCCACATTGGATTGTTCAAAATTGGTAGAACTTATCGCTCTGGATATACCCCCAAAATTCTCCTTAGGGTTATTTAAGGAACTTCCTCCTGCAGCAGAAGGATTGTAATTATAAGCACCCCTTTCAGAAGGATCAAAGGTGACATCCATAGTGAAAATAACCTGCGGCTGGCCTTGAACAACATCTGTATTAGGAAATATTTCATCGAGAAAAACCCTTCTGGAAGCAAAACTCGAGAGGTCTGAATCTGAAATTCCATCCGGTCGCTGGCTGCTGTAAAAAATGGGGTCTATGGTGTACCACCACATTTTTGCGCGTTTATAACCAGATGCCAGATCGCCATTGGCGAGCTCTCCTCCAAAACCCAAGGGTACACTTGAAAGCTCCCAGCCTAAAGGATTATTGATAGAAATGGAAGTTTGGGAGGATTCAAAATCATCGATATACGTGGTTGCCTTTTCGCCAAAATCACTTACCTGCGGAGTTCCCGGTTGCAAATAAGCAAATTCTCCTCTCACCGATATGTTTGAAGGAACATCTGTATCTATATTTGGAAGCTTATTTACAAGTCGCGTTAAAAATGGAACATCCGTATTATAAGATGCATTCAATCCATAAATAGAATTATTTACTGGTTCATATCCATAGTTTGCTTTTTGGGTAAGCGGTCGCTCCTTAAGACTCAAAAAAGTACCTCCTACCAGCAATTTATCACTAAACAAATGTTCTACATTAATCCCCATGAATCGCTTAGATTGTTGTCCAAACAAAGCATTGTTCTCGGTATTGATTTGTATTGGAATATCTGAAGCTAAAAGGGCATCATCTATAATTTGAACACGCCCCAGTTGATAATTCACCACATAATCTACCCCTTCCTGTAAAACCCGTCCTCCTGCAGTAACGGTTACAGAACCCTGTGGAAGATTGAACCCAATAGGGATCCCTTCTACATTGGCAGATTTATATCTTCCTTTTAGCTGAAATTTATTTTTATCTGCTGCTTCCTGCTCCGCCTGAATTTTAGTGGTCCTGTATAACTCCCTGAAAACATATTTCTTCTGATTGGGATTATAGGTTTCCGGAAGGTTGTAATCTTCACCTCCGGTATTAGGTGTATTATCAAGTTTTTTGAACAAATGCTCCCCAAAAGGCTCCACAGTGGTAAAAATTACTAGTCCGTTTTGTGGATCTATAGTTATTCCCGGAACGTAATCAAAGAAACCATCACCTCCATTAACAGGATCATTATTGTTGTTGAGCCTGTCCAAATTAAATACCCTAAGCAAGGTAGTTTGTTCAACATCTTCAGGCAAAGGAAGATTGCCATCTTCGGCAGCAGTGATATAATTGAGGGGTTGCGGATCTGTATAGAGAATATTCAGCCTGAAATCATCGCGTTCCAATTGGAATGCACCCAGCCCATAAATATTTTTCATCATCAAATCCCAAATAGGCTCATTGACATTGGTAAGCGTGCTTTTTAATAATTTCACAACCAGGTTCTGGTTTACCCTAATACCATCAGCTCCTCCTTCTATATTAGCATCTATACCGTCATTAGCAAATTCTCCAACCTGATACACCTGCCCGTTAAGGGTATATTGAAAAGCTACCGCCAGTACTTCATCATTGCTCAATCTTTGGTTTAAACTAATATAACCCAGGCGAGGATGAAGGATAAATTCATTTGATTTAAGCTGACGTGCATTTTCCAGTTTGGCATAGTCGGATCCCTCTGAAACCGGCAAACCACCGAATCCATTTTGGACCGTAGAGATATCCCGTATTGCCGGAGTTAAGATAGATTCCCCGGGGCCATTTATACCAAAGGGGTTAAAGTCATTGTTGGTATTATTGGGAAAAGCGCCAGGAGGTCTGTTAAAAAATCCGGCAGGAGGATTATCAAGGCGTATATTCCCCGGCGTATTGGATTCTCCAAGATCCTGAATCCCTACAATATTTCGGGTATCGTTTAAATTCTGAATGTTATTGGTACGGTTAGTCACCCATACCTGGATGCGCTGTATTTGAATATTCGAGTTTACAAAAGGATAATTTTCTAAAGACCGGTCATAGGTATCCCGGAAATAATGAGCGAGAAAAAAGTGCCGGTCCTGGTCATAATCTATCGCGAACTTTTCAAATTCTTCAATAGTGGCTCCTCCTTCCACATTCACAGTTCTTCGCTGGGACTTTTGTTCAGAAAAAACTCCAGTGATTCTTGTTTTCCCGAATTGCAATTCGGTTTTAAAGCCAAAAAGGCTTTGAGCACCCTGAATTAGTGCACTATTAAGTGGCATATTTACATTTCCAACCTCTATTTTCTGAATAATATCATCTTCATTTGGGGTGTATTCCAACCTCAACTGGTTTTGAAAATCAAAAGTGGATTCGGTATCGTAATTTGCGATTACCTTTAATTTAGTTCCTACATTTCCAAGTAAGCTAAGCTGAATACGCTGGTCAAAATCAAACGTAAGATTACTTCTGTTCCGGGGTGAAAATGCTGGGTTATCCTGTTTTGTATATAACAATCCAAGATCCATGGCTACGCTACCCTGGGGCACAACTTCAATCTCCCGACCGCCAAAAATATTCTCGAAAAAGCTGGAATTCACGTAATAACCCGGTAGTGCATCACGTTGGGCATCAGGATCCGGGTCCCTGTTCTCTGCAATTGCATTATTTTTCTGTTTAAAATAATTTCGGATCTCCTCCTGAATCACCAATTCCTGGTATTCTTCAGAAGTTAAAATAAGGGGGATAGAAAGGTTATAGGTGCCAAGAGTTTCGGTATAGATATATCTATCTAAAATCGGATCATATTCATAAGCAGCAACAATGCTGTTTGGATTTGGTAATGAAAGCGTACCCGTTGCATAACCGGTTCGGACTGAATCCTGTACTACGGGCTCATCCTGGGCAATTAAATTGGAGGGAAAAGCTAATAAACAGAAGACACAAAGCCGAAAACAGTAACTCAATTTCAAGTCTTTATTCCTCAAGGTTGTTTAACAATGTAATTATAAATTTTTTAAAGCCAGCTTGATAATCGTTTCCACGGTAGGGTCTGTGGTCTCTTTCATTATTCGGTCAATAACTTTCTCAGCCGGTTTACGGGCAAAACCTAAGGTCTCTAAAGCTGATAACGCTTCTTCCTTATTTGTATTGCTTTGGGAAACAAAAACTTCCCCTTCCCCAAAAACCTTTAAAATTTTATCTTTTAAATCCAGAATTATTCTTTGAGCGGTCTTGGCTCCAATTCCTTTAATGCTTTGCACTTTAGCGGTATCTCCGGAGGCAATTGCTTCCATGATTTGCCTGGGTTCAATGGAAGAAAGCATCGTTCGTGCAGTGCTTGCCCCAACACCCGATACAGATATCAATAACCTGAACAGTTCCCTTTCAGATTTTTCCATGAATCCAAAAAGCGTTTGAGAATCCTCCTTAACCTGTAAGTGAGTAAAAATACGGATGGCTTCTGAAGCTGATGAAAGCAACGAGAAGGTGTGCAAGGAAATATGAATAAAATATCCTACCCCATTGCACTCTATTACAATGTTAGTAGGATTTTTTTCAATAAGTTGCCCCTTTAAATGATGAATCATAAATTTTTTTCCTGATTGATTTCAAATGTAGTAAAATTAACCAAAGCCTCAAGAATATTAGTGCTTTCCATCACATGTTATTTCTCCAGCGCAGCACGCTTTTCCTTTTCCTGGGCATCTACAACTGCAACCGCAGCCATATTAACCATCTCCTCTACACTTGCACCTAATTGAAGTATATGAACCGGCTTCTTCATTCCCATCATAATTGGACCGATAGAGTCTGATTTATTAAGTTCCTTAATTAATTTATAAGTTCCGTTGGCAGCCTCAAGATTTGGATAAATAAGCGTATTTACCTTTTTACCCACCAGTTTGGAAAAAGGGAATTTTTTCTGAAGCATTTCTTTATTCAGGGCGAAATCTATTTGAAGTTCACCATCAACGATCAACTCCGGATGCGACCTGTGCAAAATTGCTACAGCCTCTTTTACTTTGCGTGCCCGTTCGTTTTTTGAAGAGCCAAAGTTGGCATAAGAGATCATTCCTATCACCGGTTCCATCCCAAATAATCTCACCGTTTTAGCAGTCATAACAGCAATTTTAGCAAGGTCTGTTGCAGAGGGATCTATATTTATGGAAGTATCACTTATAAATAAAGGGCCCCGGGAGGTGTTCATAAGGTTGGTAGCCGCAACACGGTCTATTCCTTTTGCCATCCCAATAAGTTCCAGCATTGGCTTCACCACACTTGGATACGCTCTTGAATATCCAGATAATAAAGCATCTGCATCCCCTTCATTAACCATCATTGCAGCAAAATAATTTCGCTCGCGCATCAGGTTTTGAGCATCAAATTTAGTAACACCTTTGCGGTTTCTGGAAAGCCAGTAAACATCTGCATAGGTTTCGCGCTTTAATTTCTCTTCATCCGATTTGGGATCTATTATGGTAACCTGTTCATGGTCAAAATCGATTTCCTGCATCAATTCCATGATTACATCCCTTCTTCCCAGTAATATTGGTACTCCTATTCCTTCTTCCTGGACTATTTGTGCTGCTTTCAACACATCCAGATGATCTGCTTCAGCAAAAACGATACGTTTAGGGTTCATTTTTGCCCTGTTCATAAGAAGTCGGGAAATTTTATTATCATTCCCCATTCTTTCCATCAATTCCTCTTCGTATCGTTCCCAGTCTGTTATCTGTATCCTGGCAACCCCACTTTCCATAGCGGCTTTAGCCACCGCGGGAGGAACTTTTGAGATCAACCTTGGATCAAAAGGCTTCGGAATAATATATTCAGGTCCATAATTAAGTTTGGTTTCACCGTAAGCGATATTTACTTGTTCCGGAACATGTTCTTTTGCCAGGGAAGCCAGGGCTTTCACAGCCGCCATCTTCATCTCTTCATTGATCTTTGTTGCCCTTACATCTAAAGCACCTCTAAAAATATATGGAAACCCCAGTACGTTGTTTACCTGATTAGGATGATCGCTCCTTCCTGTAGCCATAATGAGGTCCTTACGGGCAGAAACCGCCAGATTGTATTCTATCTCGGGATCTGGATTGGCCATGGCAAACACAATAGGCCTTTTTGCCATACTCTTAAGCATAGGCACATCAACAATATCGGCAATAGAAAGACCTACAAAAACATCGGCATCTTTCATCGCTTCTTTCAGGGTATCAATTTTTCTTTTTGTGGCGAATTCCAGCTTTTCCACTGAAAGATTTTGCCTATCTGCTCTTATGACCCCTTTACTGTCCAGCATCACAATGTTTTCAGACTTTGCACCAAAGGCTTTATATAACTTGGTACAGGAAACAGCTGCCGCGCCGGCACCGCTTATAACTATTTTAACTTTATCTATCTTTTTCTTTGCAAGTTCCAGTGCATTAAGCAGGGCTGCAGCCGAAATGATCGCTGTCCCATGTTGATCATCATGCATTACCGGAATATCGAGTTCCTCTTTAAGCCGTCGCTCAATCTCAAAAGCTTCCGGAGCTTTTATATCTTCAAGATTAATCCCTCCAAAAGTTGGTGCAATATTTTTAACCGTCTCCACAAAAGCATCTATATCCTTGGTGTCTACTTCAATATCAAAAACATCAATATCTGCAAATATCTTGAAAAGCAGCCCTTTTCCTTCCATCACCGGTTTTGAAGCTAAGGGACCAATGTCACCAAGTCCCAATACAGCAGTACCATTGGAAATAACGGCAACCAGATTTCCCTTTGCTGTATATTTATAAACGTTCTCTTTATCTTTTTCTATTTCCAAACAGGGAATTGCAACTCCCGGGGAATAAGCCAGTGATAAATCCCGCTGGGTTGCATATTTTTTGGTAGGTACAACTTCTATTTTCCCCGGTTTTGGTTTTGCGTGATACACCAGGGCTTCTCTTCTTTTACTTTCCTTGCTCATGATACTGTTTTTGGCTTAGTCACAAAGGTAGTAAGCTTTACTTTTTTTGGGTATATAAATATCAAATACTTTAAGCTTGATATTTATCAAAAAGCAGATTGAATAGAATTACAGCTATATTTTCATTAACTCTTCCATATCATTGATAATTTCCTCAATCCTGGTTATTAATTTGCCATAGACTAAATGAGTACTTAGTTTGTAACTAAGCACCCCTAACCCAGATAATAGTATAGCAATGGCTGTTACTATAAGAATTTGGATATAGATTTCTAAACCCATAAAACCAGACATCATAGGGGTTTCCTGAAAATAGATCCAGTATGCCGGAATTATAAAAATTGGAACTCCTATGGCCAATAATTTTGTATAAAACTTCTGAACAGTTTTTAATTGAGAATAATAATTAATTAAATATTGGTACGTGTTCGAGCTAGGATTAAATTGATCGAGTTTCTTCATCATTCTTTTATTCAGAAAAAATAATAAAACCAGTATAACACCCACATAGAATCCTAACAAAACCTTATCTAAATAAGTAAATAGTCCAAATAAAACTACAGCCATTGGAATAAGACTAATGTTATCCCATTTAGATGTGGACTTGATATTATCAATTATCAACTTGGATTTCCTAGTATAGAGATCCTTAACTAATGGTAATTTGAAACTTTTATTAGATTCAAAACCTTCTTTCCATATATTTTCAATAGATCTTTCCATCAAGTAATGTTTTTAGTTTTTTCTTAATTCGAGTAATTTTAACTCCGATATTATTTGGCGATAACCCCATGATTTCGGCTATTTCCTGGTACGAATTCTCTTCTAAGTAAAGAAGTATGATTGCCCTGTCCAGCTCGGAAAGTTCTTTTATGGCCAGATAAAGAAGTTTGAGCGATTCGTCATTGAAGGGATTCGGGTCCTGTGGTGCACCAGCATCGAGATTAGGCAATTCAACACTTTTCTTATTTACTTTTTTATCCTTCTTAAGTAAAGAGAGTGAAACATTTAAAGAAATTCGGTAGACCCATGTAGACCATTTGGAATCACCTTTAAAATTCTCCCGACTCTTCCATAACTGAAGACAAACTTCTTGATAATAATCCTGAAAATCTTCCTCACTGTCGGTATACGCACGGCAAATCTTAATGATAATTCCGGCATAAGGCAAAATGAACTGGGTATAGAAATCTTTACTCAAAGCTTCTTTTACTTATTTAGTGACGGAAAGATGAAATTTATTACAGTTTTTAAAAATAAATATTTTAGACTAGTCTTTCAAAAAGTGAATATTCCTCTTTAATCCTTCAAATTTTGTTCTTTTCACTGCAGATTTCCGGAAGATCTCATCTAAAGTTTCTTTGATGAGTTCTGACAATCCTTTTTGTTCATCTCCATCAAATCTTCATGCGGGTTGAACAAAGGTTCATTATGAGATTTTGAAAACTTATTCCTGGGACAAACATTCTTGCAAATATCACAGCCAAACATCCAATCATCTTATTGCCCCTTCAAAGAAGCTGGCAACGCTTCCTTTAATTCTATAGTAAAATAATGAGAAAAGCATTTAATCCCGAATTTTCTCCTTCAACTGTTTTAGAAAAATTGGAGCATTTTTATAATAATTTGCCAACAGGTCAAGATGTTTTCCTGCGGTAATGATTTCGCTGAAGCCAGGGCTTTCTGCGCAGAAATAAACGAAATTCAGGATTTCCTCCTCAGGTATCCCGAGTTCTTCGACAAAAAATTCAGTTGTAACAATCTCGATGCCCTTGTCCACCTTAGCATCGAATTTAAAATTCTCTTTGGCCTTCTTCAGCATTTTTATCCTTCCGTTGAGCGTGTTGATCAAGAGGATTAATGGTGAATTTGTGGAAGAGTTAAATTTTCTGGCCATCAAGCTTTGTGCTGGTTTATTTGAAAATGGAAAACCTACATCTGCCTGATTAAAAACTTCCATTTTTTGAAGGTCCTGCTCAAGATTCCCCGTCAAATTGATATTGCTTATCAAAACCTCACCCAATTCGTTTAAATCTAACAACAATTCAACTTGCAAATATTTCCGTTCAAAAATTTCTTCAGAAATCTTTACCTCCACAATATCATACTGTACCGAAGAAAATTTCAGAATATCATTTACAGCTACCTGGATCTCAAAATCTCCTGAAACTGAATTTGTTGTCCCGGTTTGTCTTGTTAAGTTAATTATATGAATAGAAGAACCATCTAAGGAATCTGCGGTAATTTTCCCCTTCAGAAGTATGGTTTCCTGAGAAAAAATTGATGTACACCAAAAATATGCAGAGAGAAAAATAACAATTTTTGCTTTTAACAATCTATGAGAATTTAGTTTTATGGTGCTTTATTTATTTTGAAGGTATTCCTGCTCCCTCAAATAACTTTTTTAATTCTTCGACTTCCGATTGCTTTTTCAAATTCAACAAATCTCTTACTTTCCCATTCTTCAGCTTAAGTTTAAAACTTTTTTTGCCAAAAAATTCCTTTTGCAAAAACCAGTCAATATCTTTGGTTTTTATGCTGCTTTGAGAAGTCTTTTTGAAGATCAAGAACAATAGAATAAAAACGGAAATTAGGCTTATCGAAACCCACATCACAGAAAACCAGTTAAAGCCGGTAAGGAAAGATTGAACTAAATTAAAACCACCATTGACAATATTTAGGATCAACACAAATTTAAGAGTCCAGTTATTCCTTCCAAAATTATCATCGATCTCTATGAGCCTTTGCTCTTCATCATATTTTACTTTCACCTATACCGTTTAATTAATTCCTTTATCCCGGAAAACTACTAAATAAAAATTAAAAAGAACATTTCAATCCTCCAAAAAACGAAGATTTCGCTTCAATCCTTCAAATTTTGTTCTTTTTACAGCCGATTTTTTAAAAATTTCGCTGAAAATTTCTTTGGTGATCTCCTGCCAGTCTTTTTTGTTCATCCCCAGCAAATCCGTATGAGGGTTGAAAAGAGGTTCATTATGAGGTTTTGAAAATTTATTCCAGGGACAAACATCCTGGCAAATATCACAGCCAAACATCCAGTCATCAAATTGCCCATTTACAGAAGTTGGCAACTCTTCTTTTAGTTCGATAGTGAAATACGAAATGCATTTACTTCCATCTACTTTATAAGGATCTACAATTGCCTGCGTTGGGCAGGCATCTATACAGGCGGTACAACTTCCGCAGTGGTCAGTGACAGGAGTGTCATATTCCAGTTCCAGATCTACAATCAATTCTGCAATGAAATAAAAGGAACCCACCTGTTTGGTAAGTAAATTCGAATTTTTTCCAATCCATCCAAGTCCGCTTTTTGCAGCCCAAGCTTTATCCAGCACAGGAGCAGAATCTACAAATGCCCTACCCTTTACTTCCCCTATTTCTTGCTGAATAAATTGAAGTAATTGCTTCAGTTTCTCTTTAATTACAAAATGATAATCGGTGCCATACGCATATTTGCTGATCTTGTAAGAATCTGCTTTTTGAAATTGTGAAGGATAATAATTAAGCAAGAAGGAGATCACACTTTTAGAGCCATCAACTAATTTTGTTGGATCCAGTCTTATGTCGAAATGATTCTCCATATAGCTCATTTCGCCATGCATATTCCGCTTTAGCCAGCTTTCTAATCTTGGAGCTTCTGTCTCAAGAAATTCGGCTTTGGAGATCCCACAAGACATAAAACCGAGGCGCATGGCTTCGGTTTTTATGAGTTGGGTATGATTATTTTTTGTGGCCATTATACTTTAGCTAATCACTAAAGTACAATTATCTTTTATTTTTTCCGATGCACAATAAAGAGGCGTCTTAAAAGTAATGATGTATGTCATTGCGAATGCAATGAAGCAATCTGCATGTTGAACGCCAACAGACTTGTGCAAAAGTAATAGCGATTTGAATTAAAGATCAAATCACTATTACTTTTACATGCTTTGGTAGCCAATTATTGATTCAATGGAGAATGATGCTCGGCAACGATTTTCCATTCACCTTTTGTTTTGACGAATAATAAAGAAGTTTGCTCTCTAACAATAACAAGATCTTCTCCAAACATTAAATGAAAATCGGAGTGAAAGGTTACATTAGCTACATTCCCATAATATACAGCAATTTGCATATCTAATGCTTCAAGTTTTACTACTTCTGTGACAGAACCAAAAACCGCACGTTCATGAGCTTCATTTGCCTCACCACCATTTCTTAGTTCTCCGTTTTTGAATTCAGTAAACTTGGGACCATATGAATGGAAAGAAATAAGCTTGTCAAGATCGCCCTCTTTAACACTTTGGACAATAGCTTCCCAAGTTTCTAGTACCTCTTGCTGTGCCTGGGGAAAAGTTTGGGAAGTTGCTGAGGAACCTTTGGATGCAGATGACATTTTAGATGAAGATGAAACCTGGGAAACCAATTCTGATTCTGCGAGACTGTCCTCATTATCTGAACACCCATATAAAAATAAAAGGGATGTTAGAATTACTGTTAATGCTAGATTTGTTTTCATAATAAATATATTTAGATGGTTAATATTCTTGTTTTTATATTAAATTCTATTTCAGGTTTTAAAATACTAGTGATGCGTTAACTTTTTTATTTTTCAACTAAAACCTCTATCCAGGGGATTTTGAAAGCGTTCTTTGATTTTTTGATTTGAAATGAATTCTAGCTTAGTAGTCTAAAACTAGACCGCTATGAATTCTGGAAAATACGTTTTTGCCCAAACACTGGACTATGTGAACAGGTATGAGTTCGGGAAGTGCGTAAAACGGTACAATGGCGACTACAGAACCCGTGATTTCAATTGTTGGAATCAGTTCGTTCAGTTGTTTTTTGGCCAGTTGACCTCCCGCAATTCCCTAAGGGACATCGCTACCTGCCTCAGGGCACACAAAAGCAAGCTATATCATTTGGGAATGAACGGTTATGTCAATCAGTCCTCATTGTCCCGTGCCAATGAGGGTAGGGACTGGAGGATATTCGCAGACTTTGGAGAATACTTGATCGGTCAGGTGCGTCCTCTGTACACCGATCATCCCATACCCAACATCAGGTTGGAAAATGAGGTTTTTGCGTTGGACTCGACCACGATCTCCCTTAGCCTTGTCCTTTTTCAATGGGCGCCGGGAAAGTATTCCCGGGGAGCCGTAAAGATCCATACCCTGCTCGATCTCAGGGGTAGCATACCATCTTTTGTGTTGATCACCGATGGGAAATACCACGACAGTAACGTACTGGATGTATTGGTGCCGGTATCAGGAGCAATCTATCTGATGGACAAAGCTTATATAGACTTTGAAGCGCTCTACCGCATACATCTTGCAGGGGCTTCTTTTATCTCAAGGGCCAAATCCAATATGGACTACACGGTCACTGGCCAGAATTACAATATAAACCCCGTGACAGGTTTAAAAAGTGACAAGACCATACTGCTCAATGGATATAAATCCAAAAGGTTATATCCAGAGCCACTTAGGTTGGTAGAATACCACGATGTAGAGAAAGATATTACATTGTACTTCTTGACCAACAATCAAGAAGTGTCCGCTCTAGAGATAACAAAACTGTATAGAAACAGGTGGCAAATAGAGGTGTTCTTCAAGTGGATAAAACAAAACCTGACCATAAAAAAACTATGGGGGCATTCTGAAAATGCAGTAAACATCCACGTATGGATGGCAATTTGCACTTACTTAATCGTAGCTCACATAAAACATTCGTTACGCAGCAGCCTATCCATATATGAGATCATACAAATACTAAGTATATCGGCGATGGATAAATCCTCCATAAAAGAATTGCTTACAGAAGAATTTTCAAATCAAAATTTCAATGAACAAAAAAATTTATTTGACAACTAATTATTAACGCATCAGTAGTAGTTTTAAAATTTAAAACCACTTATTTCTATCGCAAGTACGCTGGCTTAATATTTTGATTTATATGAAAAATATTTTTAGGATCATATTTACCCTTAATTTTTGTCAAACGTTCATAGTTCTCCTTGTAGGAAGCTTTCACTCTTTCCTGTCCCTCATCCATCATCATATTCACATAGGATCCACCCATAGCGTAAGGCTTTAAAGCGTCAAAATAGTTTTTACACCAGTTGGTTACCTTATCCGCTTTGTCGGGATCTGGATCTACCCCTACAATAACCTGGACCCACCGGGCATCTCTATACGCCCATGCAGTTTCATTATTTTTAAAATTGTGGGCAGCTCCATCAACAGGATATAAATGTGTAGTTGAATGCATCGTAGGCACTTTCGATCCATATTCTAAATTCACATCGATTGATTCTTCTGTCAATTCCTTTATATAATGTGCTCTCCAGTACCATTGGTAACCAGGCGGATAAAGCGCATCGAACATTCCATTCAAATCCTTCATAGGAATCTCCCCAACAAAATCGAGAATGGGTGGGCCAAATTCCCGTATCGGTTCAAAAATATCTTCGGCTTTTTCTCTTGGTCCGGTATAATTCCAAACAACACCGCAAACATTTTTATTCCATAAATTTTTCGGAAAAGGTTCTGCCGCGGGAACAATTAAAAAGGCAAAAAATCCATATAAATCATTGGAAGCGTTTTTAGTATATTCACTATAAAATTTTATCGCCTCCCTGGCTTTTTCAATAGGCCAAAACATTGGTCCCCCATATACATTCTTAACCTCTATAAGTTTAAATTTAAATGAGACAACGACTCCAAAATTTCCACCTCCACCTTTCAGCGCCCAAAAAAGATCCGGGTTAGTTTGCTTATTGGCAGTTACTATTTCACCATTGGCAAGTACCACTTCACACTCAAGTAAATTATCAATCGTCAATCCACCTTTTCTCGTAAGATAGCCAATACCACCTCCCAGTGTAATTCCTCCGATTCCCGTTGTGCCTATTATACCACTGGGCAATGCGAGTCCGTAAGGATAGGTAGCCGCATCAACATCTTGTAAGGTATTGCCAGATTCGATAATTGCCGTTTTGGATTTGGCATCGATATCCAATTTCTTCATATCGGATAAATCGATGACTAATCCATCGTCCACTAGACACAATCCTGCCCCGTGATGGCCACCACTTCTTATAGCAATTTCCAGATTATTGTTTTTGGCGTGTTTGATGGCTTTTACAACGTCTTCTGTACTTTTGCATTTTACTATAATCGCGGGCTTTTTATCGATCATACCATTATAGACAGATCTGGTTTCATCGTAGTTAGAATCCGAAGGCAAAACAATGCTGCCATTGATAACCCCTTTTAATTGTGAGATTGCAGTTTCCATATTATGGTGGTTTAAAAATGGTTGGTAATTAGTTTATAGATACAAAGCTATCGATATAGAAATGCCGCTTCAACCAGAAATGATTCTTTAAATGCAACAAATGATGCATTATCTAATAAATTCGTGGTTTATTCAATGGGAAATTTTGAAAATAGAAAGAGAAGATAATTGATTCTATTCCACCCGCTAAAGCAAAAGAAGAGCTTTTTGAAAAAGGGAATCCTACCTATAAAATTTTAGAAGGCACTATCCCAAAGCGATCAAGAAAGCATTTAGAGAAGTAGGAGGGGTTGTTATAGCCTACTTCCAAAGCAATTTCACAGATATTTAAACTTTCCCTCTTTATTAGATTGCGGGCTTTGTGCATTTTAATATCCCTAATAAAACTTACTGGAGAACGCCCTGTAAGGGCCATGGTTTTGCGATAGAGTTGAGTTCGGCTAACTCCAAGTTCGGCACTTAATGAGATGATCGAAAAATTTGAATCCGCTAAATGAATTTGAGTATGTTTAAAGAAGTTTTCTGCAAAATCCCTTTGTCTTTCGGATACTATCCTAATCTTTTCGTTGGCACCACAAATCTTATTAAAATCAGATAGTTTTTGAACGTTGTTGGAAATAGTGATTGTCCCATCATCAGAGATTAAACTCAGGTGTTTGGAAAAATCTACGGCTTCTTCGAAAAATCCCTCTTTCATTGTAACTGGTTGTCCATCCCCTAACCCCATTCTAAATTCAACATCCCACTCACCTTGTTCTATTCGTGTTGCAAAACCGTTTTGAAGTTTTACCGCACACTCCAGTGCTTTGTTGACATCTTTAAAAACGGCAATAATACTATCATCGCTAAGGTTTTTGATTTCGTGACCTTCAAATAACTGAATTTCACTATAGGTATATTTCCTCTGTATTCCTAGAAGAGAGAATTGTTGAATATGGTCATGATTCAATAAATTTGTTTTCCCCACAATATCGATTACTAACAAGTATCTAAACCCAGAATCTATACTGCCATCTCTATTGTAAACAACTCCGTGAGCAACACTATGGGTTTTTCCCATGAACAAATCCATCAGACCTGCTTCAACTTCGATAATATTGCAAGACACATCTCCATGAGCTTCCCTGTGGACCTGCTCGCACGCATCCGCATTAGGTCCTTCTATAAGACAGAAGACTGTGCCTGCTTTTTCATTCACCCAGAATTGGTGGTATTTGACATTATACTTATCCTGGGTCTTTTTGTCGATCAAATGGGCTTGCTTAACCTGTTCTATGGTAACCTCGTCCAAAATATGATAATCCATATAAATTGGCATGACACAAATATTAATTAATATAATAATTTGAATTACAGCAACTTAAATATAATGAAAAAAATTTGATAATGTCCTGGCTATCTCAATTCAAACTTAAGAATCGCATGCTTTGGCTTTAAAGTTATGAGCGGCAGGATTTGTATTGGAATAGAATTTGGAGAGATCTTGTATCTGGAAACAAGTTCTGCGATTGCCAATATCATCTCATACATCGCAAAATTATTCCCAATACACATCCTGGGGCCGGCACCAAACGGGAAATAATATGCAGAATGTTTTTGTGCATTTCCTTCGGCAAAACGCTCCGGCATAAAACGATCTGGATCTTCCCACAAATCACTGTGTCTATGGATCTCATGCATTGAAAATAACAAATTGGAACCTTTTGGGATAAACATTCCTTCAAATTCATCGTCTTCTATATTCACCCTATCTATAAAATAAGCAGGTGGATAAAGACGCATAGATTCTTCAATAACGTTTTTTGTATAAGGACAAGCCTGAATAAATTCAAATAAACCGGTAGTTTCCTGAGATGCCCTTTCGACTTCTTCTGCAATTTTATCCTGAGATTGAGGGTCTCTGGCCAGAAGTTCCGCTGTAAAAGTTAGGGCATTTGAGGTGGTTTCATGTCCTGCTGTAAAGAGAATCAGGATTTCATCTATAAGCTGTTCTTCTTCCATAGCATTGCCATCTTCGTACCTGGCATCCAAAAGCATATCCAAAAGATCACCTTCCCGAACCCCACTATTTTTTCGCTTTGCCACAAGGGTTTTTAAAATTTCTCTGGCCTCTTGAGTCAGTCCAACATGATGTTTTATACTTCCACCCAGCTGAAACCACCATCCTAAATAAGGTTGACGCAGTTCTTTTACCAGCATTTTTTGGGCAGCTTCGGTAATATATTGAAGTCGGGAGATCTCGCTTTCTCCCACAGCGCTACTGAATAGGGATTTAACAACAGTTTGAAAAGCCAGATCGTTAAAAATGGGGAAAATATCCATTGGCCCTTTCGTTTCAATTTTTCCCAGTTCGGTAAGAATAGCTGCCTGAATGGTTTCCAGCAACTGCATCAATTGCTTTTTATGAAAAGCGGGCTGAATGAGTTTACGCTGTTTCCTCCAATGTTCACCTTCTGAAGTTAACAGGCCTTTCCCTACATACTTCGCCAAATCTACTGTTTGAATCGTGGACTTTTTATAATTCTTTTGATTTTTCTGAAGGGCATATTGTGCAAAACCTGCATCGCGGGAGAAGACAACTGATTTCCCGGGTCCAATATTCAATTGAAATGTATCTCCCAGTTTCTCAAAATTCTCATGATGAAAGGGTAATGGGTTTTTGAGAATGCTGCCTGAATTGGCAAAAAACCGAAACATAGAAACCGAAGGAAAATTTTTATTTGCCATTTAATTAAATCGAATAAAATGAATTAAAATAAGCCACCCTGAGTATTCCCCTTTACCCTGCCTAAATGTTTATAGGCAGCTTCGGTAACTTCACGTCCACGCGGGGTTCGATAAATAAATCCCTGCTGGATTAAGAAAGGCTCATACACCTCCTCTATGGTTTCTGCATTTTCACTTACCGCAGTTGCAAGCGTTGATAGTCCAACAGGCCCACCCTTAAATTTATCTATGATAGTGATAAGAATCTTATTATCCATTTCATCCAATCCATGAGCATCAACATTAAGGGCTTTAAGACCATATTTCGCGATTTCCATATCTATCTTGCCATTTCCTTTAATTTGAGCAAAATCCCGAACTCTGCGCAACAATGCGTTTGCAATTCGGGGTGTCCCCCTACTCCTGCCGGCTATCTCTATCGCGGCATCCAAAGAAATAGGAACTTTCAGGATTTCAGAACTTCGCTGAACGATATCTGAGAGCAATTCTGTAGTATAGTATTGAAGTCTGCTGGAAATACCAAACCTGGCACGCATTGGAGCGGTTAACAATCCAGAACGGGTGGTGGCACCTATAAGAGTAAATGGATTTAAATTGATTTGAACTGTACGGGCATTAGGCCCGGACTCGATCATGATATCTATTTTATAATCCTCCATGGCAGAATAGAGATATTCTTCAACGATTGGACTTAATCGATGGATTTCATCGATAAAAAGCACATCCCGTTCTTCCAGGTTGGTAAGAAGACCAGCAAGATCCCCTGGTTTATCTACTACCGGGCCGGAGGTGACTTTAATACCAACATTCAACTCGTTGGCAAGGATATAGGCCAGCGTGGTTTTACCCAGTCCGGGAGGCCCATGAAACAAAGTATGATCTAAAGCCTCTCCACGTAGATTTGCAGCTTTCACAAAAACCTTCAGATTTTCGAGCACCTGATCCTGTCCTGCAAAATCGTCGAAACTAAGCGGGCGTAAAGCTCTTTCTATATCGAGTTCTTCAGGAGTGAAATTTTCTCCGGTTGGGTCCAGGTTTTCGTTCATCTCACAAATATACAAATCGTATTTTAGCGATTATCTAAGTTCAACACATAAATGCAACTTAAATTAAAATCATTGGGGGCAAGCCCCCAATGATTAGCCAAGTGCTAAATTTGATTTGTGAAGAAAAAATTTAAACAACGTAGTCAAGAATAAAGATACCAAATTGGTGCTTTGTTGGGAACAGGGAAGAAAAAAGTGAGATAGCCGATATAATTGGTGTTCACAAAGGTTCAGTATGCTTTGAGCTGAAAAGGAATACTGGAAAGCGTGGGCAGCACGCCGGCAGCTATATTCCGCGCCTGGCCCAGAGTAAAACACACCGTAAGCACGAGACAAAATATAAATTCATCAAGTTGACCGATACACTCAAAGAGCAGGCGGCTGGTTGGTTGAGCAAGCAACAGTTAAGCACGGAACTGATTGCTGTCGAATGGAAATTAATGGGCATATAAGACGTATCCCTTGAATGTATTTATCAATGGATCTGGGATTGCAAGAAAAGCAACCGCAAGGAGGATCTTCACAATAAAGACTACTACTGCTATTTAAGGAATGGCAGGAGAAGGTTTAAACCCGGCAACTATAAGAACATCAGAGGAGTCATACGGGACCGGGTATCAATAGAAAACCGTCCCACCAGGAATGTTTGGGGTAATGTGGAGGTGGACTTGATGATGGGGAAAGACCACGGCTCCTCCCCTATTAGTAATGACAGATAGAACTACCTTGATCACCACTCCGGATTTTTTGGAAAGCAAAGATCCCAAGGTTGTCCAGAAGAAAATAAATGACCGAATATCAAGGATAGGGAAAACCTGGATTAAGACAATGACCTTTGACAATGGAAAAGAATTTGCAGGGCACTGGGAAATTACTAAAAAGCACAATGTCAAAACATTCTTCACTAGACCCTATACCTCGCAGGAAAAAGGGACGGTAGAGAACATGATCGGACTCATAAGAAGGTTTTTACCCAAGAAAACATACTTGAATTTGATAAGCGAAAAGAGGATCAGGGAAATGGAAAATTAATCAATAATCGAAGATTAAGAAAGTTTGGCTACATTAGTCCAAAAGAAAAATTAAAATCAACTTGGCCAGTTGCATTTATCACTTGAACATGGCATATTTAATTTGACGGGAATTAAGAATTGCGATGACAAATTAATTTTTGGTATTTTTAAAGGCATCCTAAACAGAATTATGATCAAAAGCATTTTTACCTTGCTATTATTTATTTTTGCACAACAACTCTACTCCCAACATAGAGAGTTTGTAGTTAACTATATCTCTGAACCCATTAAAATTGATGCAATATTGGATGAGCCGGCATGGACTACCGCCGATTCTGCCGATGAATTCTGGCAGTACTTCCCAGAAGATACTCTGCAGGCCAGCAGCCAGACCTCCATAAAAATGCTTTACGACAATCGTAACCTTTATATTGGGATCAAAGTTAACTCTATAGGAAACAAATATGTGGTCCCGTCCCTTAGAAGGGATTTTAGAGCTGGAGGAAGCGATAATATTACTCTTATGTTCGACACCTTCAATGACGGTGCCAATGCTTTTCTTTTTGGGGTAAATCCTGCCGGAGTGCGCCGGGAAGCTCTTGTATCTGGAGGCGGTACAGATCTTAGTGGCTTTACCACAAGTTGGGATACCAAATGGTTTGCAGAGACTAAAATTTATGAAGGATATTATATAAGTGAATGGATAATTCCACTTTCAGCTTTTAAATTCAGTCCTGGAGAAACCAAATGGAGGTTCAATTCTTACCAGTTCGATACACAGGGAAACGAACAGAATACCTGGATGAGAATCCCGCGCAGCCAACATGTTTTTAATCTTGCCTTTATGGGGGATATGATTTTTGAAAAGCCTCTGGAAAATGGCAGAACACCTATATCCTTAATACCTTATATAAATGGCTCTACTGAGAAGGATTTTGAATTCAACAGAAATTTCACTGGAATCAAGGCAGGGGGGGACGCAAAGTTTGCCATAGGTAACAGCCTGAACCTCGATCTCACAATTAATCCCGATTTTTCTCAGGTAGAAGTTGATAACCTGGTAACCAACCTTACGAGGTTTGAAATTAATTTGCCGGAAAGGCGACAGTTTTTTATAGAGAATAGTGACCTCTTTGCAGATTTTGGCAACTCCAAGGATGCTAACCCGTTCTTTTCGCGCCGTATTGGAATAGCCAAAGACAGGGACGGCATTAACCGCCCCAACCAAATAATTGCCGGAGCCAGATTAAGCGGAAAACTTAATAAAAATTTTAGGATAGGAGTTTTAAATGTGCAAAACGAAAAGGATGAAAAATATGATATAGAAGCGGCAAATAATATGGTGGTTGCCCTGCAGCACAGGATCTTTAAAAGGTCGGCTATTAATGCCGTATTCGTAAACCGCCAGAACACAACGAACAGGGAAGGAGATTCAATTGGCGACGATTATAATCGTGTAGTTGGCCTGGATTATAACCTCGCAAATCTCGACAACAGCTGGAACGGAAAATTTTATTTGCACAAATCTTTCAGCCCCGGCCTGGAAGATGACGACTTTTCTGCCGGGGCAGGCCTGACTCACAATAGCGATAACTGGCGAATTAGGGGCAGCGGACTTTTTGTTGGAGAGAATTTTAGGAGCGAACTTGGTTTCATTCCAAGGAAAGGAATTCTAAAAGTAGATCCCCAGGTAGAATATTTACTGTTCCCGTCTAAAGGCCCTGTGAATGCACATACCTTTAGCGTTACTCCCATCTTCCAATGGAAACCGGAACCGGAATTCCAACTGTCAGATTATATTATTATTTCGAGCTGGGAAATAGGTTTTAAAGACACTTCAGAAATTTCTGCAAATATATTTAACCGTTACACCTATTTGTTCGACGATTTTGAACCCACACGCTCTGGGGGAACACCTCTCCCTGCAAATTCCGATTACCATTATACTAGTGGCCAATTGAGATACAACAGTGATAACAGACAGGGATTATCATACAATGTAGGAATTACCTATGGACAGTTTTTTAATGGAACGGTACTCACACCTAATATTAACCTAAACCTGCGTTTACAACCCCGGTATATTATTTCTCTACAGGCAAGATATGATAAAGTGAGGCTTCCTGAACCTTTTGCAATAAATGACATTTGGTTATTGGGAAGCAAAGTTGACGTTACTTTTACAAAATCCCTTTTTTGGGCAACTTTTGTGCAATACAGTAATCAGGAGCAAAATATTGGAATAAATTCCAGGATACAGTGGCGTTTTGCTCCCCTTTCAGATATGTACCTTATCTACAATGACAATTATTACACAAATAGTATTCTTGCACCAAGGTACCGGAGCTTAAATTTGAAAGTCACCTACTGGCTCTACTTATAAAAAAACCAAGCCTATAGTTGTAATAATAAGGTACCAAATCCATTCCTAGGGAAAAACCCGGGAAATTTTTTAGATAACCGGGTTCGTAATTTTTTTGCTATTGTTCCTAATGATTCATCTCCTCTTCACCTGCCTGAAGGGGCACATCCTGAGGAACAAAATCCTGCCCTGCGATCACGTATTCCCCATTTTCATTGGTTTTACTGTAATCATAAGGCCATCTGTAAACAGCAGGGATCGCTCCCGGCCAGTTTCCATGAATATGTTCCACCGGGGTAGTCCATTCCAAAGAGTTTGATTTCCAGGGATTTTGAGTGGCTTTTTTTCCAAAGAATATCGAATGAAAAAAGTTATAAAGGAAAACCAACTGAATAGCCGCTGTTATCAACGCAAAAACCGTAATTAATACATTGGTATCTGCAAGATCGTCAAAATATGGGAATGCTGTATTTGTATAATATCTTCTTGGTAATCCGGCCAGTCCAATAAAGTGCATTGGGAAGAATACCCCGTACGCTCCTATTGCGGTGATCCAGAAATGAACATAACCAAGATTTTTGTTCATCATTCTACCAAACATTTTTGGAAACCAGTGATATACCCCTGCCAATAAACCATACAATGCAGATATCCCCATTACAAGGTGAAAGTGAGCAATTACGAAATAGGTATCGTGCACGTTGATATCCAATGTGCTATCCCCTAAAATAATACCGGTTAAACCTCCGGTAATAAAAGTAGAAACAAACCCAATGGAGAATAACATGGCAGGGTTAAGCTGCAGGTTTCCTTTCCATAAGGTAGTTATCCAGTTAAAAGCTTTTACTGCAGAAGGGATTGCAATTAGCAAGGTGGTAAAGGTAAATACCGATCCTAAAAATGGATTCATCCCAGATACGAACATATGGTGACCCCATACGATGGTTGATAGAAAGGCGATCGCAAGGATAGAAGCAATCATCGCACGATACCCAAATATAGGTTTTCGGGCATTGGTTGCTAAAATTTCTGAAACAAGGCCCATTGCAGGAAGAATTACAATATAAACTTCCGGGTGCCCCAGGAACCAGAATAAATGTTCAAAAAGCACCGGGGAACCTCCCTGGTGACTTAGCACTTCTCCTTGTAAAAAAATATCACTAAGGAAAAAAGATGTGCCAAAACTTCTGTCCATTATAAGCAATAGTGCAGCTGCAAGCAAGACCGGGAAGGAAACCACACCAATAATTGCAGTTACAAAAAATGCCCATATAGTAAGTGGAAGTCTTGTCATAGACATTCCTTTAGTCCTCAAATTAATCGTTGTAACTATATAATTTAAGGATCCCATTAAAGAAGAAGCAATAAAAATTGCCATGGAAACAAGCCAAAGAGTCATCCCCATTCCGGAACCTCCAATCGCCTGTGGCAATGCACTTAGGGGTGGATAGATGGTCCAACCGGCAGATGCAGGTCCTGCTTCTACAAATAAGGAACTTAACATTATAACACTGGATAGAAAGAATAACCAGTATGAAATCATATTTAAAAAACCAGATGCCATATCCCTTGCTCCAATTTGGAGTGGAATTAACAGGTTACTAAAAGTACCACTAAGACCGGCCGTAAGCACGAAGAAAACCATTATTGTTCCGTGAATGGTAACAAGTGCCAGATAAATTTCTGGAGACATCACCCCGTCTGGAGCCCATTTTCCAAGAAAAAATTCAAACAATGCAAAGGACTCTCCCGGCCATGCGAGTTGCATACGGAAAAGAACCGACATTAAAATACCAACAATTCCCATTAACAAACCAGTGATAAGATATTGCTTGGCAATCATCTTATGATCTGTACTAAATATATATTTTGTTATAAAGGTTTGTTTATGATGATGCCCATGATCATCATGTGCATGATCCAACGTTTCCTGTCCTAGTGCTGACATATCTTTAAATCTTTAACTTTTAATTTTTCTGTTTTCAAAACGTGCAATTTTAAAATCTTCCTACAGCTACTACTGTGGCGCCATGGATGTAGCAAACGTATTCTGCTCGGCCATCCAGGCATCATAATCCTCCTGACTTTCCACAATAATCTTCATTTGCATATTGTAATGAGCCTGACCACAAATTTTATTACACAATAAGAAGTAATCGAACTCATAAGTATCTAAAGGAACTTCTCCCTGGGCAATTAATTCTATAGAATTTTCTTTTCTTATTTCGTTAATGGTTTGAACCTTATCGACCATATATTCACTTTCTCTCATTTCCTCGGTAGTGATACTTGGTGTAAAACCAAACTGAGTAATCATTCCCGGAACAACATTCATTTGAGCTCTAAAATGAGGGAAGTAAGCTGAATGTAAAACATCCTGTGAACGAAATTTAAACACCACAGGTTTGCCAACTGGAAGGTGAAGTTCCGTGGTAATAACATCATCATTACCATAGGGATCACTTTCATCTACTCCCAACTGATTTACACCTTCAATAAAACGTACATTGGCTTTCCCAAGGGTGTTATCCTCTCCGGAATATCTGGCTCTCCATGCAAATTGATACGCGTATAATTCTACAACCATAGGATCGTCATCCTCATTGATATTCATAATATCAGACCAGGTAAACAATCCATAAATTATCAACCCTGCTAATACTATTACAGGAATTATGGTCCAAATAAATTCCAGTTTATCGTTATCGGCATAAAAAAGTGCTTTATTTCCTTTTTGTCCTCTATACTTGTATGAAAACCAATACAACAAAGCCTGCGTTAATATTTGTACGATCATAATAATTATGATGGTAATAAACATAAGGGTATCTACTTCACTCCCGTGTTCTGAGGATGCTTCCGGCAAATAAAATTTACTCAAATTCCAAAAGGAATAAAACATCAAACCATAAAAGAATATTGCAAAACCAACAGAAAGATAAGCCTGGGTTTTGTTATCCTTGTCATTCGCAATTTGTGAGGAATCTACCTCATTGCTGCTCCTGGATAGATCAAATATTTTTGACATCTGCCATATAGTTACGGCAAACAAGGCTATTACTATGATTACTAAAAATACAGTCATTTTATTATTTCTTCTTTATAAATCTCTAATTAATAATGGAAATGCTTGCTTTCTTTGATGAAAGGATTGCCTTTTTGTAACAATGGCACTTTAGTAAGGGCGTTGAACACCACAAACACAAACAATCCACCAAACAATAACATAGCACTAATCTCAGGAATTCCAATAAACCAGGACTCCCCAACCGTTGCCGGCATAACCATTACAAAAATATCTAAATAATGCCCAAGTAGCACTATTATTCCGGCCATTACAACAAATAAATTCACCCTTTTATAATCACTGTTCATCAATAATAAAATAGGGAAAACAAAATTCATAACCACCATTCCAAAGAATGGCAAACCATAATCTTCAATTCGGGTTACAAAATAAGTAACCTCTTCAGGAATATTAGAATACCATATCAACATAAATTGTGAAAACCACAGGTACGTCCAGAAGATACTAAAACCAAACATAAACTTTGCAAGATCGTGTATATGGGAATCATTAACATATTCCAGGTAACCTCTTGATTTAAGATATATGGAAACCAAAGCAATTACAGTGATTGCTGATACTATCATGCTTGACAAAACATACCATCCAAACAAAGTGCTAAACCAGTGTGGATCCAAACTCATAATCCAGTCCCAAGACATCATAGATTCCGTAACTATGAAGAATACTAAAAATCCAGCAGAAAGTTTAAAGTTTTGTTTGAACCATTTATTATCTTTTGAATCTTCATCGATCCTAAGCGAGTTTCTTCTAAGTAAGTATCTAAACAAATTCCATCCACCTAAATAGATCAATGCCCTAATCAAAAAGAACGGTACATTAAGATATCCGGATTTATTCTGAATAATTTTATCATGAGCAACCACTTCCGGATCCATCCAGATGAAAAGATGGTTTAAATGGAGCCCTGATAGTACTAATATTATGAATATGATGATACTACCCGGCAATAAATAAGCCGTGATACCTTCCATTACCCGAAAAAGAACCGGGGACCAACCTGCCTGGGCCGCGTATTGTAATGCATAAAAAACAAGCGTTCCCAGTGCGATCATGAAAAAGAAGAAAGCTGCTATATATAAAGCGGCCCATGGCTTATTTTGCAATTGGTGCAATAAATGTTCATAATGTTCATTATCGTGATCATCAACCAAAATATGATCTCCTTCTGCATGATCCGGGTTGGCAAATTCAACATCCTGGTCTACTATTCCCATATCGGAAGATCCATGAGAGGTATCATCAGCCATCATTTCCTTTACCTCCTCAATTGTGGACGGGGCAGCTACAAAGGCGTAGATGAGACCAATGGCACCAACAATCATAAATATAATTGCTGTTAATTTTAATTTACTGGATAGCGTGTACATATGAATATATCTAAATACAGTTATTTTTAGTTTGTGCTTTCTGGTTGATCTGAAGAAAGGGTTGCATCAGAATCCTGGATTGCAGTAGAATCTGCATTCACTGCAGGAATAAGGTTTTCTACTGTTTCATCATCAAATTCCCTTTCAGGATTGCCTTCCAAAGCATCTTTTAATTTCATTACATAATGATCTATTTGCCAACGCTCTTCAATGGAAGTTTGAGAAGCATACGATCCCATTGCATTAAGACCAAAATACATGACGTGATAAACACTACCCTCTGTGATAGCTCTTCCTTGATCGTCATAACTTGGAATCCCAAGAATTTTCTCACGTTGAACCAAAATTCCCTGGCCATCTCCCTGCTCTCCATGGCAAACTGCACAATATATATTATATAGATCCTTACCGGTAGTAAGATTCTCTTCAGTGTAAGGTAAAGGGTTCTTTAGTTCAGCTTTTGCAAGAGCATATCCTTCATTTGTATTTTCATACTCGTAAGGTCTCCAACCACGTGGAATAGTCCCTTCTACCGGCAATTTTGCTTCCTGTTCATCTACAAAAACATCGTATTCCCCGTAGGTATCATAAGGAACAGACTCATACATATCCGGGAAATACTGATAATTGGGGCTACTCTTATCGAAACAAGAGGTAGCTGTTGCGGCAATAAGAAAGAGTACTATGGATCTTTGAAATAAACTTTTCATTGTGTTTATTTATTATCTATTAAATTAATTTCGAGTGCACCTGTGTCGTATAAAAATTTTGAAAGTTGGTTCACATCGTGATCTTCTACATCAATTTCCATAAGAAAATGATCATCTGTTGTTCTTACATCAGGATTTTCAGCTTCCTTAAAAGGCCATAATTTACTCCTCATATAAAATGTAATCACCATAAGGTGCGCTGCAAAAAACACTGTTAATTCAAAAATAATAGGCACAAAAGCAGGAAGATTTGATAGAAAGCTAAAACTAGGTTTTCCACCAATATCCTGAGGCCAATCTTCTATCATCATGTAATTCATCATAACGATAGCCACTGCGAGTCCAACCAAACCATAAAGAAATGAGGTAATGGCCAGTCTTGTTGGCTCCAACCCCATTGCTTTGTCTAGCCCGTGAACAGGAAAAGGGGTGTAAATCTCTGCAATATGATACCTACCTGCCCTTACTTGCTTTACCGCTTGCAAGAGTATATCGTCATCGGTATAAATAGCGTGTATAACTTTTGATGCCATCTTTTACTTATTATTAAGTTTTATTGCCTGGGCTTCCCAATCTTCCCGTTTTCCTTCGCCTGGGAAGTTTTCAATAATTTCGTTTAACAATTCAAAATCGATTGCTTTCAGTTTGCTAACCTGGCTGAAAGTATAAATTCCTAACTGGTGCAAACGTTGTTGCATCAATGGGCCTACAGATTTCAGTTTAGTGAGGTCATCAGCTTTTTGGGTAGTTGGACTAAAAGTGCCTATTCTTTCCAACATTTCATCAATCCTGTCCTTTTGAATTTCAGAAGTAACAAGAGCGTCCGCACTTACCGTTGGATTATGATTATCGTCTTCCAGGGTACCTTCTCCACTGGTATCTTCCATTTGCTTATGAACACCTTCCGCGGTATTTGCGCTTGGCTCTCTAACAATTGGCGAATAATGATCTACATCGTCCCCATGTTCTGCACGTAATCTTTTATACTTTGCACTGGAAGCTTTTAAAATTGTTTTAACCTCTGCCTGAGCGATTACAGGGAAACTTCTTGCATATAAAAGGAACAATACAAAGAAGAAACCTATAGTTCCAATGAATATACCAACATCTACAAAAGTTGGTGAGAACATGGTCCAGGAGGAAGGTAAGTAATCCCTATGAAGTGAAGTAACTATAATTACAAAGCGTTCGAACCACATCCCAATATTCACTACAATAGAGATAAAGAAAGAGAACATGATACTGGTTCGCAGTTTTTTGAACCACATAAACTGTGGGGACAAAACGTTACAAGTCATCATCGCCCAATAAGCCCACCAATAAGGACCTGTTGCCCTGTTAAGGAAAGCATATTGCTCATATTCCACTCCGGAATACCAGGCTACGAATAATTCGGTAATATAAGCAACCCCCACAATAGAACCTGTGACCATAATTACAATGTTCATCAATTCTATATGCTGAATTGTAATATAATCTTCCAGGTTGGAAACCTTTCGCATTATGATAAGCAAGGTGTTTACCATTGCAAATCCGGAGAAAACAGCTCCTGCAACAAAGTATGGAGGAAAAATAGTAGTATGCCATCCAGGGATAACCGAGGTAGCAAAATCAAAGGATACAATGGTATGTACCGAAAGTACCAATGGGGTAGCCAAACCTGCTAGTACCAAAGAAACCTCTTCAAAACGTTGCCAGTCTTTCGCCCTACCGCTCCATCCGAAGCTTAATATTCCATATATTTTTTTCTGAAAAGGCTTTACAGCCCTGTCACGTATCATGGCAAAATCCGGAAGTAAACCAGTCCACCAGAAAACCAGGGAAACAGAAAGGTAGGTGGAAATTGCAAATACATCCCAAAGCAAAGGGGAGTTAAAGTTTACCCATAAAGACCCAAACTGGTTTGGGATTGGAAGTACCCAATATGCAAGCCATGGACGTCCCATGTGGATAATTGGAAATAAACCAGCCTGCATTACAGAGAAAATTGTCATCGCCTCAGCAGAACGGTTAATCGCCATTCTCCATTTTTGACGGAATAATAATAATACCGCAGAAATAAGTGTACCGGCGTGGCCAATACCTACCCACCAAACAAAGTTAGTAATATCCCAGGCCCAGCCTACGGTTTTATTTAATCCCCAGGTTCCAATTCCTGTAGAGACCGTATAAATTATACAGCCTAAACCCCAGAGAAAAGCGATAAGGGCGATAGAAAATACTATCCACCACGATTTATTCGCTCTTCCTTCAACCGGTGCCGCCACATCAATGGTTACATCGTGATAGGTTTTATCTCCGGTAACTAAAGGCTTTCTAATAGGTGCTTCGTAATGAGACATATCCTTTTATAATTGATTCTTTACTTGTTTTTATTAAGCTTCTGAAGTATTCCTTACTTTGGTTTGATACATCACATTAGGTTTTGTTCCAACATATTCCAGCAAGTGATACATCCTTTTATTTTCTTTCAACTGAACAATCTTAGCTTCCTTATCATTAACATCTCCAAAATGCATAGCACCTTTATCACAAGCCGCAGAACACGCCGTATGGAATTCTCCATCCTCGATAGCCCTGCCATCTCGTTTTGCATCTAAGATAGTTTTTTGAGTTATTTGCATACACATTGAACATTTCTCCATCACCCCTCTTGAACGAACGGTCACATCCGGATTTAAAACCATACGACCAAGATCATTATTCATATGATAATCAAATTCATCATTTTTCGCATAGTTAAACCAGTTAAAACGACGAACTTTATAAGGACAGTTGTTCCCGCAATACCTTGTTCCCACACACCTGTTATAAACCATTTGATTTTGGCCCTGACGCCCATGTACCGTAGCTGCTACAGGACAAACAGTTTCGCAAGGAGCATGATTACAATGCTGACACATTACAGGCTGAAATACTACCTGCGGATTATCTGCTGCAAGTTCCAGTTCTGCAAACTGAGAAAGCGAATCTCCTAGTCCGGACATATCTTCTTTCTTATCAATATCTCCGGTAAAAGTATCCTCTGAAGAATAATAACGGTCTATTCTCAACCAATGCATATCACGGGATTTCCTAACTTCGGTCTTCCCAACTACCGGCACATTATTTTCAGAATGACAAGCTATCACACAAGCACCACAACCAGTGCAGGCATTTAAGTCTATAGAAAGATTGAAATGATGCCCAATGGATCTGTCAAAGCTTTCCCAAAGGTCCACTTCGGGAGAAGTTACAGGAGTTTCAATATGATTAAGAGAAACCTCCGGAACTTTATTCCAAACACGAACATCTTTGGTATTGAAAATTTCAAGCGTGGTTTCCTTGATAATATCACCACGTCCCATCAATGTGTTATGTAGTTGAACACAGGCAAATTCGTGCATTCCCGCAACTTTTTCCAGGGAAACATTCTGCACAGATTTAAAATCTTTATATAAAGGATAGGCATTAACACCTACCTGCATTTCTTCTTTTATTCCTTCCTTTTTTCCATAACCCAGCGCCAAACCTACGCTACCTTTGGCTTGCCCGGGTTGAATAAATACCGGTACATTTTCAAGAGTCACATCATCCATTTTTAGATTAACATAACTTCCATTAAGGGCCCCGTTGGCCACATTCTCATTGATTAACTCAAAACTATCTGCATCTTCCTGAGAAATTGTTAGGTAATTGTCCCAGGATGCTCTTGTAAGAGGATCTGGCATTTCCTGTAACCATGGGTTGTTGGCTTGTTGCCCATCTCCCATAGATATTTTAGTATAAAGACTTAATTGAAGACCTTTTCCTTCTGAATCAACACTTAAATTCCGAACAGCAGTACTTGTATCAATTGGACTAGCTACAAATTCTGAAGTAACAGCTGCACCTAAAGCAGGAGCAGTTCCTTCAAACACACCATCATGCAATGCGGTATTCCATTCATTTGTTCCTAAAGAACTCCAAGTCTCTTTAATATATTCGTAGTAGGATGTATCAGATCCATTCCACTTTAACAAACACTCCTGAAATTGCCTGGTATCAAACAAAGGCCTGATAGTTGGCTGCATCAAGCTGAAATTATTTTTATTGAATTGAACATCTCCCCAACTCTCTAGGTAATGAGGCGTGGCTGCAACAAATTTACACAACTTAGCAGTTTCATCTTCTTTCATAGAGAAAGCAACAGATACTTCAATATCTTTTAATGCTTTTGCAAATTCTTTTGAATTTGGCAAACTATAAGCTGGATTTACCCCGGCAATTAAAATTGCACCAATGCTTCCATTCTGCATATCTTCAACCAACTTCGTAACAGCGGTGGCATTTCCTTGACGAGTCATTCTTGGATTTGCAGTATCCATCACCTGGCTACCCAAAGCCTCATTAATCTCTAGCACCAAAGTTTGAGCATCTAAATCTGGTAATCCTGAAACAACTACTCCCTTACCTCCAGATTCTCTTAGTTGGGTAGCTGTTTTTACTACAGCATCATCTATTTTACCAGACAAGTTACTGCTAGATGAACCTCCAACAATATACCCATACAAGGATGCTAAAACCGCTCTTTGCTGAGACGGAGTTACGGGCACTCTTTTATCAGCATTTGCTCCGGTTAAGGACATATTTGATTCAAACTGAATATGTCGCGACATTTTTCCGTTTTTAGGAATTCTTGTCTTTGCATATCCTGCATCATAGCCACCACCTTGCCAATCCCCGAGGAAATCGGCACCAACAGATACTATGACTTCAGCTTTAGAGAAATCGTAATTTGGCAAAGCCCGAAATCCATATTTTGCCTCAAAAGCAGTTAGCGCAGCATCTTCTGAAACTGTATCGTAAACTACGTGACGTACATTTCCGAAATTAGCCGAAAATTCATTTATAACTTTGGTAGTAGATGGGCTTGCGAAAGTTTGTGTAAGAAGAACAATCTCTCCCTGCACACTTTTCAACGAATTCATTATTTGCTGGTCAAAATTATCCCAGGAAACATTTTGTCCATCCATCATAGGTCTCTTGACCCGCTGACTGTCATACATAGACAATACGGAAGCATGAACTCTGGCATTTACTCCTGCTTTTACAGTAGCCGAAGCATTGTTCTCAATCTTAATAGGACGACCTTCCCGTGTTTTAACCAAAACGCTGGCAAAATCAAATCCATCGGCGATCGTAGTAGCATAAAAATCGGCTACTCCGGGAACAATTCGTTCCGGTTGCACCACATAAGGAATAGACTTAATGACGGGGCCTTCACAGGCAGCTAAGGAAGCTGCAGCTGTACTGAAACCAACATATTTCAAGAAATCACGACGCGTGGTAGAAGTTCCGGATAAAGATTCCTTATCACCCAAAAACTCATCGGTTGGGATATCTTCTATAAATTCTTTTTGTTGGAGCGTCTCAACAATGGAGCTTTTTTCTTTTAGCTCCTCAACACTTTTCCAGTATTTCTTGTTTGATGACATATATATAAATATTATTAACTTCTTAATTAAAAAACCTGATTTACCAGGAGTACTACTAGTAGTGACATTTTGCGCATTCCAATCCACCTAACTGCGCGGCGGTTAACTCTTCTACACCATACTTATTAGATAATTCTTCGTGAATTTTCTCATAGTATTCATTTCCTTCCATTTTCACATTGGTTTCCCTATGACAATTAATACACCAACCCATTGTTAGCGGAGCATCCTGATAAACGATTTCCATTTCTTCAATAGGACCGTGACAGGTTTGACATTCGATTTGCGCAACGGAAACATGCTGAGAGTGATTGAAGTATGCGAAATCTGGTAAATTATGAATCCTTACCCATTTTACCGGCTTGGTTTCTCCAGTATAGGATTGAGATTCGGGATCCCAACCTACTGCATCGTATAATTTAGCGATCTCATTATCATAAAATTCTTTCGAATATTCTTCAGTAGCTGTTTCAGCAGCTACTTCTCCAATGGATACGTGACAATTCATACACACATTTAAAGAGGGGATGCCTGAATGTTTTGAAACCCTTGCGGAAGAGTGGCAGAATTTACATTCTATCTGGTTCTCACCCGCGTGAATTCTATGCGAATAATGAATAGGCTGAATAGGCTGATAACCCTGATCTATACCTACCTGCATAAAAAATCCATACACAAAATATCCGGCGGCCAATAAAACGATCACAGAAGTAACCAATACTAAAAACTGATTTTGAACAAATGCTTTCCAAATTGGGGTGCCACGCTCTTTCTTAGCAGGTAACTCAACACCACTTGCCACAGCAAATTTTCTTAGCGTTTTATTTACAAGAAAAAGTATTAATAACAGCATTAAAAGAATAAATGCCAGGATTGCCAGGATTACATTATTTGAAACACCCCCAACTCCGGCACCGGTTTCGCCGGCAGCAACACCAGATCCCGCAGCAACCGGAGGCTCCGGCTTAGGCTGCTCCACATATGCAAGAATATCCCCGATTTCTGAATCGGTCAAAGCTGGGAATGCTGGCATTGCAACTTTGTTATACTCTTCGTAGATAGCTATGGCTTGGGCATCTCCGGAAGCGATCATCGCTGAAGAATTACGAATCCAGGTATTTAACCAGTCACGGCTATATTTATCTGTTACTTTATGCAAAGCAGGACCAATAGCTTTTGAAAAAGGCTTATGACAGGCTGCGCAAAGTGAATTGAACAACGATTTCCCGTTTACAGGATCACCTAAATCTGATCCCGGAGCAGCTGCTGCCTCTTCCTGCGGCTCCGCTTGATCTGCAGCAACATCGCCTTCCTGAGAAAAAGCTAAATCGGAAAATGAAAACAGAAATATTGCTGATAAAATCAGCAGGCGTGTGGTTGAATGGCGGAATTTCACCTTTTTCATATTGTAAGTTGAATTAACGTCTTATTGTTTGGCACGATTTTTCATAATTATTATAATCAATGAATATAAGCCATCGAACCCTAAAATTCACGGACAAAAGTAATACTTAAAGTCGATTTTAGAAATCATATAGAAGTGTTAACTTGCAATTTATAATAGTTCTAAATAATAAATTAACCCCCGTTTAAGTTATTAATATATACTTTTACACCAAACCTTTTTATAATGAGAATATTAAAAATTAAAGACTGTTTTTTCACGGGTATGTTTATGCTTGGAATTTGTTTCAACATGAGTGCACAAACAGGGCAAATCAATATCCAGCAAAGTGAACTTATTCCGGAATTACTGGAATTAAAATCAGAGATGACAAAAGACGGGAAGCTTGGAGAACGCTATACAATCCAGCTATATTACGGAGACAACAATGCCGCGAGTAATGTGATCAAGGAATTTAGAGGAAAATATAATTCCATGCCTTCTTCTGTTATTTACGAAACCCCAAACTATAAAGTTTGGGTTGGGAATTTTAGAAACAGACTGGAAGCAGACAGAGCATTACTAAAAATAAAGGCAGATTTCCCTTCCGCGTTTATCCCCAAACCCCAGAGAGGCTAAACAATATAAAACTAATAATTAAAAAAACTCCGATAGGAAATGTTCCCACCGGAGTTTCTTTTGATGTCGAATCTTTTACTGAAGATCTCTTTTTTGAAAATAAAAATGACGCTAATTGGATTGTAATTTGCAATACGATTAAAGGATCCTAAACGTTCATTATTTCTGAGAATTTTCGTCAAAATAATAATCCATTTCATAAGGATAAAAATTAAAATCTTAAATTCAAACCACCTTGCACAAATGATTCAGCAGGTTGGCAAAATCGAAAACCTTTCTATGGTGATAAAGTTAAATCTGGAATGGTAATTTCCAGATTTCAGATCCTTGTTAAGTGAATATTCGGCCGCAAATACCTTTATTAAGCATTTTGACAGCGTTTAATTATTAAACGGACATCCTAGCAATCAGGTAGGCTGAAACCCCATAAACATATTTAAAAATAAAAAGCTGTGCAGAAATTCCTGCACAGCTTTTAATATAATTTACCTTTTAAGTTTATTTCATTTTCTTCTTAACAGCCACTTCCTGATATCCTTCAACAACATCACCTTCTCTTATATCGTTGTAATTCTTGATTTGCATACCACAATCATAGCCTTTCGATACTTCTTTCACATCATCTTTAAAGCGTTTCAGCGAAGAAAGATCTCCAGTATACACTACAACTCCATCCCGGATCAATCTAATTCCGTTATTTCTGATGATTTTCCCTGAAGTTACCATACATCCTGCAATAGTTCCAATCTTGGAAATTTTGAAGGTTTCTCTAATTTCAGCGGTACCCGTAATCTCTTCTTTCATCACAGGAGACAACATTCCCTCCATAGCATCTTTAAGATCATTGATGGCATCATAGATAATAGAATACATTCTAATATCGATTTCTTCCTTATCTGCCAACATTCTGGCATTTCCGGCAGGACGCACATTAAATCCAATAATCACTGCATCGGAAGCCGAAGCTAACAATACATCACTTTCCGTAATTGGACCAACTCCTTTGTGTATAATGTTCACCTGAATTTCCTCGGTAGAAAGTTTCTGGAAACTGTCGGTTAATGCTTCTACAGATCCATCTACATCCCCTTTAAGAATTATATTGATCTCTTTGAAATCTCCAAGAGCAATACGTCTACCTATTTCATCAAGCGTAATATGACGCTGAGTTCTTACAGATTGTTCTCTTTGTAACTGGGTTCTTCTTGCTGCAAGATCTTTTGCTTCTCGCTCATCCAGCATTACTCTAAACTTATCTCCAGCCTGTGGAGCTCCATCCAATCCTAAAATTGAAACCGGTGTGGCAGGTCCTGCTACTTTTACATCTTTCCCCCGTTCATCCTGCATCGCCTTAATTTTACCACTGTGCTTACCAGCCAGTACATAATCCCCAATTCTAAGTGAGCCTTCCTGAACAAGAATAGTGGAAACGTATCCTCTACCTTTATCCATAAATGCTTCCACCACGGTTCCTTTACCAGGTTTATTTGGATTCGCTTTAAGCTCAAGGATCTCGGCTTCAAGTAAAACTTTTTCAAGTAATTCCTTAACCCCCAATCCTGTTTTAGCTGAAATATCGTGCGACTGGATCTTACCTCCCCAGTCCTCTACAAGCAGGTTCATCCCTGCCAGTCTTTCTTTAATTTTTTCCGGATTCGAATTAGGCAGATCGACCTTATTGATCGCAAAAATAATTGGAACACCTGCAGCCTGAGCGTGAGAGATGGCCTCTTTCGTTTGCGGCATCACATCATCATCTGCTGCTATTACGATAATTGCTATATCGGTTACCTGAGCACCCCTTGCACGCATTGCGGTAAAGGCCTCGTGACCGGGAGTATCCAGAAAGGCAATTTTCTCACCATTCTCCAATTCCACCCCGTAAGCACCAATGTGCTGTGTAATCCCACCGCTTTCACCGGCTATTACATTCTCTTCACGTATATGATCTAATAAGGATGTTTTCCCGTGATCTACGTGACCCATTACGGTAACAATTGGAGCGCGTGGCTCTAAATCCTCCGGGTTATCTTTATCTGTTTCTGAAACCTCTTCAATATCTGCTGAAACAAATTCTACTTCATAATCAAATTCATTTGCAACAATAGAAAGCGTTTCTGCATCCAGGCGCTGGTTCATCGTTACCATCATCCCTAAGGACATACAAGCTGAAATAATTTTGGTAACCGGAACATCCATCATTGTAGCCACCTCATTTGCAGTTACGTATTCGGTTACTTTTAATATTTTACTCTCTATTTCTGCCTGGGCAAGATCATCTGCCGAACGTTGACGGTGCGTATCCCTTTTATCTCTTCTAAATTTCGCCCCTTTTCCTTTTGAAGATTTTCCCTGTAATTTCTCAAGGGTTTCCCGTACTTGTTTTTGTACTTCTTCTTCGCTTGGTTCTTCTCTTGCAATGGCCGGCCTGGCTGGTCTTTTACCTCCCGATCCGGGCTTATGAGGCCCTCTTGCAGCTGCAGCTCCTGCTGCTCCTGGAGCTGGAGTGCCTTTAACATCTTTGGTTATTCTACGACGACGTTTTTTTGCTTTATTCTTGTCATCCGCAGCTTTCTTTTCATCTTTCTTCTTCACCGGTTTTTTAAACTGGGATAGATCGATTTTCTCCCCGGTAAAGTTGGGGCCGTTAAGCTTGGTATAATTCGTTTTTAAAGTTTCCGATTCCGGATCCTTTTCAGAAGTTTCTTCAGCAGGTTTTTCTGCTGTATCTTCTTTTTTAGCACCTATTTTATGTTCCTCCTTCTTAGGCTGAATATCCTCTTTTTTGGCCACAACTTCTTCAGCAGGACTTTCTTCAGTTGGAACTTCTTTTCCTTTAGCTGGAGTTTCTTTTGAAACAACCTTTTCTTCAGGCTTTTTAGCTTCAACAGCCTTCGGCTCTTCGGCTTCTTTTTCCTTTTCCTCTGGAGCTGGTTCTGAAACAGCTTTTGCAGGCTCCTCTTTTTTAATTTCGGCTTCTTTAGGTTTTTCCTGTGCTTTTTCAGACTTTTTATCCAGGTCGATTTTACCTACCTGTTTTGGGCCTTCAAGCTTGGTTCTGGCACTAATGATGTCTTGATGCTTCTGCTCTTCCTTCCGCTTCTCCTCCAGTTCCTTTTCACGAGCTAAACGAAGTTCCTCCTTTTCCTTGCGCTTCTCCTCCCCAACTTCCTTGGATGCCACCTTCTTACTTTTATCTGTTTGAAACTGATTGAAAAGTACCTGGTAAACCTCTTCAGAAATTTTTGTGGTAGGACGCGCTTCTATTTCGTGACCTTTGGAATTTAAAAATTCCACAGCACGATCTAGCGAAATATTGAATTCACGTAGTACCTTGTTTAATCGCATTGTTTTTGCTTCAGCCATAAATTGCCTCTAAATTAACCTCTTATTATTATTGTATGCCTATTATTTAAAAAGAACGATTTATTGTTCTTCAAATTCTTCTTTTAATACATTGATCACTTCCCGGATGGTTTCCTCCTCAAGATCGGTTCTGCGAACCAGATCATCTACATCCTGTTCCAAAATACTTTTCGCAGTATCCAACCCGATTTTTGCAAACTCGGCGATTACCCAGTCTTCTATTACATCGGAAAATTCTCTCAATTCAACATCTTCCTCTCCTCCATCTCTAAACACATCTATCTCATAACCGGTAAGCTGGCTGGCCAGCCTAATATTGTGTCCACCACGGCCAATAGCCTTGGAAACCTCTTCTGGTTTTAACATCACTTCTGCCCGTTTATTCACTTCATCCATTTTAATGGAGGTTATTTTTGCCGGACTTAAAGCTCTGGTAATAAAGAGTTGATCATTGCTCGTATAATTAATAACATCGATATTCTCGTTACCCAATTCACGAACAATACTGTGAATACGTGATCCTTTCATTCCAACACAGGCTCCAACAGGATCTATTCTATCATCATAGGAATCTACCGCCACTTTTGCTTTTTCTCCAGGAATTCGAACCACTTTTTTAACCGTGATAAGCCCGTCGAATACCTCAGGGATTTCCTGTTCAAATAACTTTTCAAGGAAAACGGGAGCAGTTCGCGACATAATGATTTGCGGCTTGCTTCCTTTTAACTCAACACTCTCAATAATCCCTCTTACATTTTCTCCTTTTCTGAAGAAATCTGAAGGGATTTGTCGGTCTTTTGGCAAAATTATTTCATTGCCTTCATCATCCAGTAAAATAATTGCGCGGTGACGAATATGATGAACCTCGGCAGTATAAATCTCTCCTTCAAGATCTTTAAAGTGCTTGTAAATGTTAGTATTATCGTGTTCGTGAATCTTGGCAATTAAATTTTGACGCAAGGCCAAAATTGAACGACGTCCAAGATCTATTAATTTAACTTCTTCAGAAACATCTTCTCCTACCTCAAAATCCGGCTCTATTTTTCTGGCTTCAGATAATGAAATCTCCTGGTTAGGATCTTCCACTTCACCATCTGCTACTACCACCCGGTTTCTCCAAATCTCTAGATCCCCTTTATCAGGGTTTACAATGATATCAAAGTTGTCATCCTCCCCATACTTCCTCTTCAAAGCACTCCTGAACACATCTTCCAGAATCGCCATTAAGGTAACTCTGTCTATTAATTTATCGTCCTTAAATTCTGAAAAAGAATCTATTAATGCGATATTTTCCATATCAGTTTAATTATTAAAATGTTATAACGACCTTAGCTTTCACGATCTCCTGAAACGCCAATGTTGCCTCTTTTTCTACTGTCACCTTACCTTTCCCTACCGGCTTGGGTTCTCTTGCCGTCCAGGTAAGTTTAATTCCCTCTTCATCTACTGCGACCAATTCGCCTTCAAATTTATTGGAATTTGTTTGGACTTCAAGCCTTCTTCCGATATTTTTCTTGTATTGCCTTGGTAATTTCAATGGTTCTGAAACTCCGGCCGAGGCAACTTCCAACGAAAAATCCTCTTCTTCGCGGTCGAGATTGTGTTCAATTTTTCGACTTACCGAAATACAATCGTTCACCGAAACTCCCGAATCCCCATCTAACACTATAAGAATGTGATTTTTATCACTGATTTTCAAGGATATTAAAAATAAGGAATTATTCTCATCAAAGGCCTCCTCCAGCAAATTTTTTACTCGCTCCTGCAACATAATTTTTATAAAAAGAGGGGACTTTTCGTCCCCTCGCTGTACATTTTTGTTTCAACGCTGCAAAGATAACATTTTTTTCGAAAAAATAAAACCACAGATTAAATGAAATATTCTTTGTAGTTTTAATAAATCAATCATTTTAAAGCAATTATAGCTATAAGTGGAATAACCCAAACACTTTCGTGCATAAATAAACCTAGCATTGCTAGATCGATAATATATCCGGGATATTTCTCGCTTAATATATACCCTAAAAATTCACCTATGAAATGAGCTTAGCGCATATTCGATACAAACATAGATTAAAATATGCGAATTGCTCCCGATAGCTGTCGGGAGACCATTAAAAAAACAATAACTTATCTAACTATGAAAAGAATTCTTGTTCCTACCGATTTTTCCCCACAGGCCGAAAACGCTCTAAAAGTTGCCGCTCAATTCGCAAAACGTTTTCACGGGGAGATTTTTTTGCTCCATATGCTTGAACTCCCTATGCAGCTTGTTCAACCAACAAGCGGAAGCGCTGTGGTTGGAGGTAATGACAATCTTCCGGAAGCCTTGTTTTTCATGAAACTTGCAAAAAAACGATTTGCCGAATTGATAAAAAAGCCATATTTACAAAACATCAAAGTTCATGAAACAGTAGAGTTCCATCAGGCTTTTGAAGGGATTATGGAAATAAGTCAGGCTCACAATTGCGATATTATAATCATAGGATCTCACGGAACTAGTGGTTTTCAAGAAGTGTTTATAGGTTCAAATACAGAAAAGGTAGTACGAAATTCCAATATCCCAGTGTTGGTAATCAAGAAAGATTATCCAAATTTTGATGTTCAAAACTTTGTTTTTTCTACAGATTGTAATCTAAAAAACAAACACACCCTTGAAAAAGCAAAACGCTTTGCTGATAAGATCGAAGCTAAGCTACACATTGTTTATATCAATACCGCGAATAATTTTATGACCACTGTAGATGCAGAAAAAGCCCTTCTGGATTTTACCGAAGGAACGGAACTTGAAAATCACAGCTTGAATATCTATAACGACATTACTGTAGAAAAAGGAATCATGAATTTTGCTAAAAGCATAGATGCCGGATTAATTGGAATTGGCACACACGGCCGGAAAGGCCTTGCTCATTTCTTTAACGGCAGCATAAGTGAAGATTTGGTAAACCATTCTAACCGACCCGTAATAACTTTTAAAATTTAAAGAAAACTCTTAAGTGCTCCATTACGGATAAACAACCACATGTAATTCCAGAAAGATTTGGTCTTATCCCTTTCTGCCTGGATATCCTTTCGCTCCAATTTTTCCTTATTGTCGTTATTGCGAATGATAATATTTGCAAGATCCGATAGAAAGTTATTTTTTTTAGATCCATCTTTTTTTAGGATTTCAACCTTGAAATCCCTGTATTGCATCTGCATATCTCCGGAGGCCTGGTTATTGTCCCCCCGGAAATTATAAAAAAGAGATTGAATTCTTCCCTCCACTTCAATATTCATAGTTGGTCTTAAAAAAGAATTCATTTCATCGGCAGAAATCCCCTCCATTTCTCCAGATATTGTGAAATCATCCTGCAAATCGCGCACATCAAATTTCCAGTTAATACTTAGCGGGGATTTCCCCATTAACAGTGCAGAAATTTTGATTTTTGTTTCAGGAAAATCAGGCGAATTCATTCCAATATTGGTAATATTGTTTAGGCCTACATGTACTTCACTAAAATTTAATTCTCCCGGCGGGCGCAAAGCATCCGTTTTCTCTTCATAAACTATTCTGGAATTCTTCAACTTGATAGAATCAAATTTTATTTTCACACCCATTTCCCGGATCATGCGACTGTAAAGTGGCTTTATACTGGTGTCATCTGGCAATAATTTGTTTCGGTAAACTTTTAGATCAGCCTGATTTATCTGCATAAACGGACTTTCAAGCCGAATACTGTCTTGTTCGAAATCCCAATTTAAAGCGGAAATTTCAACCGTCTCAATATGCAGTTCGAACCTGTCCTTTTCTACGGAAATCCTTCTGTCGAATTCAGCTTTACTGAAATTCGGAATAATTTGGAGATCTTTTAAAATGATATCCTCATCTTTTATTTCCAGGTTTTTAATAGCCAGATGATGATTCTCGTTCATCGCATAAAAAATCGAATCGCTGGAAATTTCCATGCGCTCATATTCAAAAGGCAGAAAAGCTTTGAGAGTTCTATCACTAATTTGAACTTCATACAGATCAAATTCATTTAAAGACATGTAGATTTTATTTTGAACAGAATCATTTTCAAAAACCCTAAGGTTCCCGCCTTTTATATGAATATTCTTGATTACTACATCCTTGCTTAGGTTTGGTTTAGCTTTCTTCTCCTTAGTTTCCGGCAAAGTGTCTTTTTTATAAATGGCCACATTAGGATCGTTTATCACTACTGCGCCAATAACAATTTTACCGCTTAAGAAATAATCTGTATAACTCAGGTTTTTTACTTCAAGCTCATCGGCTTCCATAAAAATATTATCAAGCTGAAGTTTTGGTTTTGAGATCGAAGAACTTCGGTCTAAAATACTCACGTTTACCGCTTCATATCCAATCTGGGATTCGGAAAGTTGATTCTCGATGGCAGATTTAATCTCTGATTGTAAATAGTAATTTAGAAATATGACTATTCCTGAAATAACCAATACCCCAATCCCAATTCCCAATAAAATCTTATAAGTTTTTTTCAATTTCAATGATTAAGGCCGGGAATTTACAAATATAGAGACAAGAGATAGTAGAATTTATGACTTTTTAACGTAATCCCATAAGTAGCTGGAAATGGGTTCGTTAAAATTAAGTCAAAAAGATTACAAGTATATAAAATTCATAATTTAAGCGCGTATCTTTGCAACGAATTTAGCCTACTAAACAATGATATTTAAGTTGATTATTAAAATAGGAATTTTGGCAATTGAATTATTTCTTGCCTTTTACAGTTTGCTTATTACAGATAGCCTGCTGGTTAAGTTCTTGTTTTTTGCTTTTACTGCGATAATAATTGCATTTTTAGTCACCAAAATCACAGATAAGCTTTTACCATCAGATAAAGATCACGTTTCCGATATGGATTTTATTCAAGAGATGGAATCTAAAGATACCTCTATAAAATAAATTGCAGTAGGAGATGTTGAATATTGTTTGAAAAAACAATAGCTGCAATCCGGAAATCCGATGAATAACCTTCATCGGATTTCTTTTTTGTTAAATTTGTAGGTTAAATTTGACCCCGTTTTTTAAAGCCTCTCATAAATGAAAATAATTTGCATAGCCGATACTCACAATAAACACGAGGAACTCATAATTCCTCCAGGAGATGTAATTGTTCACGCCGGGGATATTACCGAATCTGGTACCAAAAAAGAAACTTTGGATTTCCTAAAATGGTTTGCTGCACTACCACATCCGCATAAGATATTGATAGCCGGAAATCATGATTTTTTTCTGGAAAAAAATCAACAAAATCTTCAAGCTATCGTTCCGCAAAATATACACTTTTTAATAAATCATGGTGTGCGCATTAACAATGTGAATTTTTGGGGATCTCCGGTAACACCAGGTGATGGAAGCTGGGCCTTCAACAAAAAAAGAGGATCCGAACTATTAATGCACTGGAACCTAATCCCGGAAAATACAGATTTCCTAATAACGCACAGCCCGCCCTATGGATTCCTTGATGAGCTTGACAATAAGCATCACATAGGTTGCGAAAAACTATTAAAAAGAATTGAAGATTTGAAAATCCCTAATCATATCTTTGGCCACGTTCATAATGACTATGGAATTGTACGTACGAAAAATACTGTTTTTATAAATTCCGCATCTTTGGACGGCCGGCACAGGCAGATTAACGCACCTTTAACGGTTAATTACGTGTCTTCTTAAATTCATCTCATTTTTCTGCAAATGCGTTAATTAATTATTAATCCTTTGACCCTTTGGATTTTATTAACATCAGGATGTTTAATTTAGCCACCCTTAGAGAATAATGGATTATTTAATTAAACTGAAAAGCTGAGTATCATGAATAACTTTACCCCCGAAACTACCGAAAGTATTATTGATGAAGTGAAAAATTTAATTTCATATAGCCTTAGCAATCTGGAAGAAGATAAATCTGGATTTGAAAATTTTCACAAGAGCGTTGTCGAAATTTATTTTAATGCCAAGAAGATCAGCATGGACTATTCTGCGCAAACCATCGACTTACAACTCCCTACTTCTAATAAAGAATATACCGGAATTACCTTTGAGTGCCTTGATTTATGTGGTTTCCTTAGATCCTGTATTAAATGCGACGAGAAAAGCCTGTCCTTTTACCAAGAATTATTATCACAGCACAACATCGTAATCGCAGCATAATATTTTTGATTTAACATCTGGCTGTTCTCAAGAGATCAAAAAGATACCTGGTTTGATCGAATCATTATTTTACCAGCAGCAAAAGATTCCAAAGTCCATAAATAACTTTGATAAAAAACTTTTTCTCTCAGGTATTTTTTCAGCAAATTCTTCGCTACCACGTTTCTTCCTATAATAAGTAAGGCTATCACATCTTATGACTTCGTGTCCTTCTTCGGTAAGAAAATAGTTCCCTTCTGTTTCAAATATAAACTTTGTGGAAATCAAATTGACCAGCGCTTCCTGCTTCCAGGGGTCGTGCTCATTATTCACAGAAATCCCTTTGTTATCGTGAATTTCATATAAAACATTGTCCATCTTATAAAGAGATGATTTGGGGATGGTATCTAAAGTTGTTTCAAACATAATCAGTTAGGGCTAAAAATGAGTTAATAGAGTTTATTAGAATTCTAATTTAACAAAATATTTAGAAACCCAGTCTATTATGAAAGAAAATAATTTGTTATTTTTTTATCATATCCTCAAGAACAAAATTTAAAATCGGAATTACCTAAATTTTCGTTTCACACCCCTAGTTTATACTTCTAATTACCACACTATTAACTTCACTTAGATTTAGCTGTTTTGCAGCTATGTAGTTTGATTGAACAGAAACCTACTAAGTACAAATTGAATGGTTTTTAAAATTATCAAGCGCTAAAGTTCCTAAAACCTGTATAGAAACAGGAATCTCTAAGCATTTGTTCCAAATATTCAAAAACCTGATGCCTGTCATAAATTACCCTCCATTCCTTATGCAACTTTGTATCAAATTAAAAAACAAAAATCATGAACACTCTAAAAAATTTAAAACTCTTACTTGGAAGTATATTGATGATGGTGGTGACTACACAAATTTCTGTGGCGCAAACCTTCAATGTAAATAACACAGCTTCAAATTTAATAATAGAAGGGACCTCCAATATTCACGATTGGGAGATCGAAGCAAAAGATCAGCAAGGAAAATTAATTGCAGAATTAAAGGATGGTCAATTGGTAAAAATAACTCAACTGGACTTTATTGTGAAGGCTGAAAGTCTTGAAAGCGGTAAAGGCGGAATGGACAAAAACACCTACAAGGCGTTAAACACCGATAAGCACAAAACAATCACGTATAAGCTTACTAAAGTAGAAAATATAGATTGTACCTCCGCCGGAAATTGCAAAGTCACTGCTACCGGAAACCTTACTATAGCGGGAACCACAAAACCTTTAGAGATCATTTTTGAAGCTAAAGTAAACGGAGATAAAATCGTGTTATCCGGGAATAAAAGTATTAAAATGACCAATTTCAAGATTGACCCCCCAAAAGCAATGTTTGGGACAATTACCACTGGTGATGAGGTTATAATAAAATTTCAAACAGTATTCACTAAATAATTTAAACAACAACAAAAAATTTTAACCAATAAAGAATAAATAAAATGAAAAACTCAATTAAATACTTCGGTTTACTTTTCCTCGCAGTTTTTGCACTGCAAGTACAAGCTCAACAACGTGACCTGGACAACTTCAGGCCCCTTGATAAACGCGGAATTAATATGTTCGAAGCCCCAAAAGACAGCATTAGTACTTTTGACGGAGTACGAGTAAGAGTAGGAGGAGCTTCTACCATCCAGTTTCAGGCTCTTGATCACGAATCTTCAGGACAATTTACAAATTCTGACGGTAATCCTATAGGACTTATAGAAATAGGAAGCAACTTTAACCTACCTACTGCCAACCTTGATTTAGACGTTGCATTGGCTCCTGGATTAAGAATGCATCTTAGAACCTATCTTTCTTCTCGTCACCACCCAGAGCCTTATGTAAAAGATGGTTACATCCAGATCGATGCTCTTGATTTTATCGCTCCTGGGTTTATGGGAGATCTTATGGATAAGGTTACTGTAAAAATAGGACATATGGAGCAAAACTACGGTGATGCACACTTTAGAAGAACAGATAATGCACAGGCTATCCAAAACCCATTCGTAGGTAACCTTATTATGGACGCATTCACTACAGAGGTAGGAGCTGAAGTTTACTACCGAAGCAATGGATTTATAGGAATGGTTGGAGCTACTAACGGTAAATTAAATCAAAGTGTTGCCAACCCTTCTTCAAGTGGTGTATCCTGGTTAGGAAAAGTAGGGTATGACAACTTTGAATTTGTAAATTCAGACGCTCTTCGATATAGATTAACAGGGTCTGTATATCATACAAACCAGGTTCCTAACTCCTTCCTTTACGGTGCAGACCGTGCAGGATCAAGATACTACCTGGTAATGGAACAGGAAGGTGCATCTCCAGTAGGTAATTTTAGCTCTGGACGCTACAACCCTGGTTTTGGGAACGAAGTAACTGCCTTTATGGTAAACCCTTTCCTAAAATATGGAGGCCTTGAATTCTTTGGTACTTTTGAAATAGCAAGCGGAAAACGTTCTACTCAATCAACAGACCGTGAATTCACTCAAATGGCCGGAGAATTGATCTACAGATTTGGACAAAACGAAGATTTCTACGTAGCCGGACGTTACAACACAGTCGATGGTGATGACGTAAGTGGAGTAGAAATTGACATCAACAGGGTTCAGATTTCTGCAGGTTGGTTTTTAACAAAGAACATCCTTACTAAAATAGAGTATGTCAACCAACAATATGACGGTTTTAGAAGTGATTCCAGATTCCACGAAGGACAATTTAATGGCCTTATGGTAGAGGCAGCGATAAGCTTCTAATCCTCTTCAGGAATTTAATACTAAAATGGGAGGACATACTGTTCTCCCATTTTAGTATTAAAAGATTTGACAATACTTTTTAAATGTGATTTTGACTAACTGTTTGGAAAAGATTATGCAATGTATAAGTACACTTAATCAATTCTAATTTTCTGTACATAAAACAACCAAAGTTCCATATCCTCATGTTATACGCACCTGGTATACGGACACTGTATAATAACAATGACAATCGCTATGAAAACTTTAAAACTTATTCCGTTTCTAATATTCTTCACCGCTTTGTGTTTTGCTCAAAATGGAACAAATAGCAGGACGGTAAAAATTCTGCCTGAGAGCAAACTCACCATTACCGGGGATACCAATATAAGCAAATTCCTTTGCGCCTTTGATTCGGAAATGATCCCCTCGACCAGGAAGATAGAGGTCTCAGGCAAACAGGAAGAATTGCATTTCAAAAATGCGATCCTTATCCTGGATAATACGGGCTTTGATTGTGGCAGTAAAGGCATAAATAAAGATTTTCACGCCTTGATCAAAACAGAAGAATATCCGGAAATTTCCCTGGAATTAAAAAAACTGTGTATCAATACTCCTACAGATGCCATTGCAGATCTTATTATCACTATGGCCGGCAAGACCAAAACCTATAAATTACCCGTGAAGATCGTAGACGGTAAAATATCCCGGTATAGAGGAAACCTTTCCCTTAATATCAACGATTTTAATTTAAAACCACCAAAGAAGTTGTTTGGTTTAATAGTGGTAAAAGAGGTTATAGATATCAATTTTAATTTGAACGTAGAAAAATAGTCCTTATGAAGAGTTCTTTAAATATTGTTTCGGCACAGGAAGCTGTATCACAAATAAAATCCGGTGAACGGGTATTTTTACAGGGGGCAGCAATGACCCCCCATGTTTTAATTAATACATTATGCCAGCGCTATAATGAACTTTCAAATGTAGAGCTTTTTCAGATCCATACCGAAGGGGATGCACCCTATACAAAGGTGCCTTACAATGAAGCTTTTATAACCAACAGCTGTTTTGTTGGAGGAAATGTTAGAAAGGCGGTGAATTCTAATCTTGGAGCTTATATTCCCATTTTTTTAAGCGAGATACATTTGCTTTTCCGAAAAAATATCCTTCCCATTGATGTTGCTTTTATCCAGGTTTCACCACCAGATAAACATGGATATTGTTCTTTAGGGGTTTCTGTAGATATTACGCTGCCGGCGATACAAACCGCAAAAAAAGTGATTGCACAAATAAATCCACAGGTTCCAAGAACCCACGGGGACGGGATAATCCATATAGACCGTATTGATGCTGCTATTGAAGTAGATGAGCCTATACACCAAACTTCTGTCTCTAACCCCACTGAAATTGAACTTCAAATAGGAAGGCACGTAGCCGGACTGATAGAAGATGGAGCCACTTTACAAATGGGGATTGGCGGAATCCCGAATGTAGTCCTTGCCAATTTAATTCATCACAAACGCTTAGGTATTCATACCGAAATGTTCTCTGATGGAATTCTCCCGTTGATTGAGAAAGGAGTGATAACGGGTGAGGAAAAGGTCATAAAAACCGGAAAATTGGTTACCTGCTTTGCCATGGGGTCTCAAAAATTATATGATTTTGTAAATGACAATCCCATAGTTCATTTTAAAGAAGCTGCTTATACCAATGATACTGCTATTATCCGGCAAAATCCAAAGGTTACTGCAATCAACAGCGCAATAGAGATCGATATTACCGGACAGGTTTGTGCGGATACCATAGGAAAATATCAATATTCCGGCGTTGGCGGACAAATGGATTTTATACGGGGTGCATCCTTATCTGAAGGTGGAAAAGCCATTATCGCAATGCCTTCGGTTACCAGCAAAGGTTTCTCTAAGATAGTTCCTTATCTCAAAGAAGGTGCAGGAGTTACCACTACACGTGCTCATGTACACTATGTCGCAACAGAATATGGAATCGTAAATCTATATGGTAAAAACTTAAAACAACGTGCAAAAGCCCTTATTTCTATCGCACATCCGGATCATAGGGAACAACTTGAAATGGATTCGTTTGAGAGGATCAACCATTTCATTTAATATTTTCTCCAAAATTCAGGTATTCTGATTGTTTTGATTTTATTAGGAACGTAGGTTATGTTAGCAGGTTTTTTCGTAATTTTAAGCAACATCGGGGGTTAGCATCGGACGATTAAATCCACCGGTGGAATAAAAAATATATAATCATGAAAAGTAGTTTTAGTGAAATTATAAAAGACAGCACTCCGGTATTGGTAGATTTCCATGCAGATTGGTGTGGCCCCTGTAAGGTGATGGCACCTATATTAAAAGAGGCAAAAACCAGTTTGGGAGACGCTGTTAAAATAATTAAAATTGATGTAGACAAGAATGAAGCCCTTGCTACCAAATATCAGGTAAAAGGTGTTCCCACCCTCATTTTGTTTAAAAATGGAGAACAGCTATGGCGACAATCCGGGGTTATACAAAAAGATGAAATCATTAAAATAATTAAAACACACTCCTGACCTTGATCAATCTAGGATTTTTTTAATCGGATAGATTTATCTTAATTTGTCCCAAATCTGATAATCATCATATTTCCTGAAGGTTTCAGTCGATAATTTTGCGGTAGTAATTAAAAGTAAAATTATCATGAAACTCTATCAAAAACTATTTGCCGATTTTGACGAAATGTACCTGGCTCATGCTACTTTGGGGATTATAGCCTCCAGTTGCATAGGATCTATTGCCGCAATGCTCATATTGATGAAAGGACACGCATTTATCAATATGTTTGAACTTTTCCTTGTGGTAGTGGTTTGTATGGGATTTAATGCTGCAGTCCTGGCTCAAATGAAACCTAAATTTGTTTTTAATGCCCTAATCCTAAGCCTGGGGGTTAGTATTCTGCTTATCATAATCAATTTAATATAGGCTTTTATGAAACCGGATTTCTTTCAAAAAATTTTCCAAATCACATAAAATTTATCTCAATTAAGAATGCAAATTAAAGAACACAGTTTATGAAAAATGATCTCAAAAACCGGGAAGATGTTTACCTTTTGGTATCCCGGTTTTACGATAAAGTCCGGATTGATGAAGAAATAGGTCATTTTTTCACCAACAGTATTGAGAATTGGGATGAACATCTTGAAAAAATTACCGATTTTTGGGAAAGCAATCTTTTTTTTGTTTCTAAATATGCGGGTAATCCACAGAAAGCACATATCGCGGTAGATGCCGAAAATCAAAATCAAATAAACGAAAAACATTTTGGGGCCTGGCTTAATCTATGGCTAGAGACTATTGATGAATATTTTGAAGGAGAACGTGCAGAAAGGGCAAAATTTAGTGCAAGAAAAATGGCATCTCACCTGCACCTTAAAATTTTTCAGGCCAGGAAATAATCCTTATCCGTGAAGCACCAGGATTGGAAGTTTATTAGATACATCTGCACATACACCACACTTTACATCGAGAAACCGGTCACAAATATTTAAATTCTTGCCCAATATTACGATCATATCATATTTTTTCTGAACATCCTGAAGAAGTCTTTTGTTATGAATATACTTCTCATCGATTTCCACAAATTTTACATTTTCAATATTGAGGTAGTCAAAAACAAGTTCTCTGGGATTTTGGTGATGCGCCTGGGCTGATGAAGTATCGGCTATTTCCATAACGGTTATCGCCGCCTTATTTGTGATCCCGGGATGCTCAAAGAATTTAAACAGTCCATTATCAAAGGAAGCAGAATAATCTATTGGCAGAATAAGCTTCTCCGGTAGTACATAAGAACACGATTCCGGAACAGCCAGCAAATTACATTTTATCTTCCGTATGATCTCATAAGTATGATTCCCTAAAATGGTATTTTTTATACTATCCTTTCCGGCAGCACCCATCACGATGAGATCTATTCTCTTTTCAGCAACAAATTTACGGGTGGCATTTACAAGATTGTCTTCAGAAAAAACTGCTTTAAACCTATGCTCTTTATTGGTGGAATAACTTTGTAGTTCCTTGAAATGTTTATACAGGTTTTCCACCGCCTGTGTTTGAGTATCAGCGGAATTTAGACTACCATCTTCTCCCGTATCGAACTTGTCAAAATTGAACAAATAAAAATTGGATGGAACATCCTTAAATAGATGTATTCCATATTTAGCCGCGTTCATAGCTACATGGGAAAAATCAGTAAGTATTAAAACATTCATTCGCTTCAGTTAACTTATACCATGCGAATTTATGTTACTGATGCCTTCATAAAAATGACCAAAATCAGTTCTGAAGCTATTAAAATTTTAATTATCACTGTTAATTTCAGAAAACATTTATCCACGCTTATTTTATAGATGAAGGCAGATATTTATTTTGAATAGTTCAGTCTCTTTTCTATCAGGAAATGCATTTAAGTCCCTGCGGGTCCAATAATTTAATGTTTCTTCCTTCAATCTCGATAAGACCTTCCTTTTTAAAATCTGATAAGGTCCTTATAAGACTTTCTGGTGCCATTCCAGCTACCCCTGCAAGGTCTGCCCGGGATATCCGGATGCTTTTTAGCGGATGTTTTTTGATCTTTTCAGCAAAGAGTAAAATGGTATTGGCGGTTTTTTTCCTAACAGAACCATAAGCCATTTCCATAAGCTGTTGTTTAAGTCCTTTCAAATTATTGCTAAGGATCTCTACCAACTCAAGGGTTACACGTCCGTTGCTGGCCAATATTTTATGCAATTCTTCCTTGGAAACGATATACAACTGGGAATCTTCTAAAGCCGTTGCAAATTCCTGGTAGGATTCCCCGTGATTAAAGGCTGCATTACCAAAAAAATCGTCTTCTTTATAAAGTTCAGTAATCAATTCCTTTCCCCTGCTATCTACACGATGTGCTTTTATAACACCGCGTTTGATCAGGTAGAAGAAATTTGATTGTTTTCCAGCTTCATAAATGGTATCACCGGCCTGAAAAGTTTCAAGGTCATAGGTACTCATTAAACTTCTCAAATCCCCAAGGGTTTTCAGGGAAGCATCAGCCGGTTTTGGCTGTTCACTCTGGTTCCGGGAATTAAGGATCGCTACTTTTGCCAGGCGACTTTCCAAAGCGCTTAAAAGATCTTCTTCCTCAAAAGGTTTGGTAAGATAATCATCGGCACCAAGGTCCATTCCTTTTCTTATGTCTTTATGTTCGGTTTTGGCAGAAAGGAATATAAAAGGAACATTTACGGTTTGGGATTTCTTTGAAAGCTCTTTTAAGACCCCATAGCCGTCCATTTCCGGCATCATGATATCACAAACAATAATATCAGGAGTTTGCTCGTGTGCCTTTTCTACTCCCTGTTTTCCATTGGACGCAGTAATTACCTCGTATCCTGAAAGTTCAAGCAATTCTGCTGTATTCTCTCTAACGGTAACATCGTCTTCAATTAGCAATATTTTATTCATTCTATTAAAATTGGAATTTCTACAGTGAATTTTGTTCCTACTTTCTCCTTGCTGGCGAATTTTATATTTCCTCCTAAATTCTCCAAATGTGTCTTTGCAATATTCAGCCCTATTCCTGTGCCTTGGTTTAAAACAGCATTTTCTGCCCGGAAATACCGTTCAAAAATATGTTTTTGATCTTTCTGTGGAATTCCCATTCCCTGATCCTCCACCTCAAAAATAATCGATTTCTTTTGGAGAACGACATTAAATTTTATCAGGGTATCTTCAGGAGAATATTTGATGGAATTCCCCAATAAGTTTGAAAGAATAAGTTCTACTATTTTCTCATCCTGGTAGAGCATCACATCATTTAGATCCTGAGGATACGCTATTTCCTGACCTTTTTTTAGTGTTACATTGGCATTATAAACAACTTCGTTTATCAACTTCTTGAGACTAAAAGAAGAATATCTATATTGGCCGTTTCCGCTTTCCAGGCGTTCTATGGAAAGAAAATCATTAAGAATATTGTTGAGGTAATGTACTTTTGCACGAATAGTACCAAGATGTTTTTCCCTTTTTTCCTGTTGTTCTTCCAGCACATATTTTTCAGCCAATGTGGCGGAAGTTAAAATCCCACTTAAAGGGGTTTTAAACTCGTGGGATACCAACGAAAGGAATTTAGTCTTTAGCTCATTGAGCTCTTTTTCCTTTTGCAGTGCACTCTTGATCTTTTTTTCAGCGGTTTTTCGCTTTTTGATCTCCTTTTCAAGATCCAGGTTAAGCTTTTGAAGTTTTTGAATGCTCTCACTGAGTTCCAGTGTGCGAATCTTAATCTTATCCTCAAGTTGATTATTGAGATCCCTGATTTCCTGCTGGGTTTCCCTTCGTACAGTAATATCTATAATAAGGGACATCACATATTCTTTCCCATCGATAACAAAGGGATTTAATCCGGCTTCAACCGGAAAATGTGTTCCATCCTTCTTTATTCCGAAAAGATCACGTCCATGACCCATTTGTCTTTTCTCACTGTGGTCAATAAAATTTTTGAAATGATGTTTATGCGCTCTATGATAATTGTTAGGGATCAATATATCTAAAGGATTTCCGGGAAGTTCGCCCGCAGCATATCCAAACATGGTTTCTGCAGCATTATTGGCCGCGATGATGGTCTGGGAAGTATCTACTACAATTATACCTTCTGAAGCTGCCTCAAAAAGAACGTTGAATACATTTTTATTCTGAAAAAAATAGTTTTTCACAAGCTATAGAAGTTGAAAATTATTGCACATCGCACGAATTTACAAAACTTTTAATTGGGGCCTGCTACAGAGAAATACAAAAAGATTACAACACAACCCCGGAATCAACTTTCATTTTCTTCAAAATAGGCTATGCTAGCAGATCCTCCCCATAGCTCCCAAACTCAACCGAACCCATTAAATTTACTACAAAAAAAAGACCGAATTGCTTTTACAATTCGGTCTTGACATTTTTTGTTGGCCTACTAGGGCTCGAACCTAGACTCTTCTGTACCAAAAACAGACGTGTTGCCAGTTACACCATAGGCCAGCGTTTTTATTGCCGATGCAAATTTAAAACAAAGTTTATTTTACGCAAACATTTTAAAGCTTTTTATTTCTAAATTTTTCAACCCCCTAAATCTCCGCATTTTAAAAAAATATTTCCTTTTAAAGCCCGTTATTAAATCTTTCTTGTAAATATTCTTAAATTCGCCTCTTTATACACAATCACTGCAAATAATGACAGATCTTAACTTTGGAAAGTGGAATAAAATACTGGGATGGGTAGTATTTCTAATTTCCCTAACTACCTATTGGTTAACCGTTGAACCTACTGCCAGCTTTTGGGATGCAGGCGAATATATCGCAACTTCGGCAAATCTTGAGGTGGGACATCCTCCGGGAGCACCACTTTATCAAATGATGGGTGCCTTTTTTGCGAGTTTCGCTTCCGATGCATCTCAGGTTGCATTTATGGTAAACCTGATGTCTGTTTTTGCCAGCGCGTTCACTATAATGTTCATGTTCTGGTCCATCGTCTTGTTGCTTTTCAAGATTTCCGGCCCGCAAGAATCCCTTTCAACCAGCAATAAAATAGCTGTACTTGGTAGTGCTTTTGTTGGTTCTCTTGCCTTTACTTTTACAGATAGCTTTTGGTTTAGTGCCGGGGAAGCCGAAGTTTACGCGATGGCAGCCTGTATTATGGCTATCCTGTTTTATTTAGGGCTGAGATGGGAACGTGATATGTTCGAGCCCCGCGGTAATCGTTGGTTAATTCTTATTTCCTTTGTAATTGGACTCTCCTTTGGAGTCCATTTTATGGGCTTGCTTACCATTCCGGCATTGGGGTTTTTATATTTCTTTAAAAATTATGAAAAGATAACCATACCAAATTTTATTATCGCCAATATCGCCGTAGTTGCAGTTTTAATGTTCATTTTTAAGTTTTTACTCCCCTACACCCTTACTTTTTTTGCAGCTTCAGAAGTGTTTTTTACCAATACCATTGGACTCCCGTTCAACTCAGGAACGGTTATCGCACTATTGATTATTATAGCAGCATTTTATTTTGGAATTCAATATACCCGGAAAAAGCAATATTTCCAGCTCAATACACTATTTCTTTGTATTCTCTTTATTTTAATTGGTTTTTCAAGCTGGACCATGTTGCCTATTCGCGCGAATGCCAATACCGTAATCAATGAAAACAGCCCTGACAATGCCCGCGAACTTTTAGCCTATTATAATCGTGAGCAATACGGGGAATCTCATTTATTCTACGGTCCCCAATTTACAGAGATGTACAGTGGTCTGGATCCTGAAAATCCTTATAAAGATGACAAACCCAATTATGAAAAAGATGAAGAATCCGGGAAATATATTATTGTAAACGATTATAAAAATGCACGTCAAAATCTTGACGATGATCATAAAGCGGTTCTTCCAAGAATGTGGAGCACACAGCATGCAGCCAACTATATGCAGTTTACTGGTCCGCTTGATTTTACTGTAAAGCAGGAATATCAGGATCAGGAACAGCTGCTTCAGGCCATAGCCGAATTTAGAAAAAATTATGCCCTGGGTCGTGTGGATCTTGAAGATTACCATAGCTTCATTTCCCAGTTTAGCCAATATCTGGATGTAGAAAAACCTTCTTTTGGATCAAACATAGGTTATTTACTTGAATACCAAATGGGTTATATGTACTGGCGATATTTCATGTGGAATTTTGTTGGACGTCAAAACGATGTTCAGGGACAATATTCAGACCTGAATGGAAATTGGCTCAGCGGAATTAAGTTTATCGATGAAATGAGGCTGGGATCGCAGGATAATCTACCCAGCGATGTTAAAAATAATAAAGCCAGAAATACCTACTATTTTTTACCACTCATCCTGGGATTAATAGGAATCATATTTCAATTTAAACGGGATAAAAAGATGTTTTGGGTATTAACCGTATTCTTCCTGTTTACAGGTATAGCTCTTAAGATCTATCTTAATGAGCGCCCTTTTGAACCCCGGGAAAGGGATTATGCACTGGTAGGATCTTTTTATGTTTTTGCAATTTGGATTGGCTTTGGGGTCTATGCCATCTTTAATAAGCTAAAGGAATTTATCAAACCTAAATTTGCTGCACCTTTTGCAATTGCGGTTACCTTCCTTGCCGTACCAACCATATTAGCTGCTGAGAACTGGGATGACCACGATAGGTCCAATCGCTATTCGGCTTTGGCGATGGCCAAAATGTATCTGGATTCTGTAGATGAAAATGCGATTCTGTTTACCATTGGTGATAATGATACTTTTGCCCTATGGTATGCCCAACAAATTGAAGGTTACAGAAGGGACGTGCGCATTATTAACACCAGCCTTTTTGCAACCGACTGGTACATAGACCAAATGAAAAGAAAAGCCTGGGAAAGCGACCCCATTCCTTCTCAACTGGAACATAAGCAATATAGGGCAGGGACTAATGAATTTGTAATGCACCAGGAAGTCACTACAGATACTATGAATATTAAGAACTGGATGAACTGGATTGCAAGTGATAATCCCGGAACCCAGGGACAATTGCAAAGTGGGCAAACAGTAAATACTTTCCCCACCAAGTCTATAAGAATACCGGTAAATAAGGAAAACGCCCTGAAATACGGGATTGTAAAACCGGAAAATGCCGATGAAATTGTAGATAATATATTTATTGAACTTGAAGGGAATGTGATCTATAAAAACCGTCTTTTGATGCTGGATATCATAGCAAATAACGATTGGAAACGCCCTATATATTTCACCGGAGGCAGTTTTGGGGACGATGATTATCTATGGATGAAAGATCATTTGCAACTGGATGGGGTTGCCTATAAGCTGGTTCCTATTCAAACCCCTATCAATCCAAGAACCCCTTATGATATGGGACGTGTAGATCCCGATAAAATGTATGAGATCGTTCAAGGATGGGATTGGGGAAATATGGGCAGTCCAGACATTTACCACGACCCGGAAACACGTAAAAATTCAATTACGTACCGAAGCAATCTTGCCCGTTTGGTAGAAGCTTTACTGCAACAAGGCGATGAAGAAAAAGCTGAAGAAATCCTTGATCTTGCAATGGAAAATATGCCTGTAGATTATTTTGGCTATTATTCATTACTGGAGCCCTTTATCGATGGTTATTTTGAAGTAGGCGAACCTGAAAAAGCCAAAGCTTTATGGGAGAAAGTAATTGAGAAATATCAGGAAAATTTATTGTTCTACAGCGGATGGGATGAAGACAGACAATTTGAGTATGCAGATAATATTATTACTGATATGGAGCGATACAGGTCACTTATAGATCTTCTCTTTATAAATGGTGAGCAAGAATTCGCCCGCAAAAAAGCCGAAGAATTCAACAACTACCTAAAACTATTCCCTCGCTTCTATGATGATTCCGAGGGGGTGGACGAAGTTCCGCCAATGCCAACTCAGGAAGCCGTAGAGCGGGAATTAAACCAAGTCCAAAAACTGGATTCCCTGGACAGCACTTTGCTGAATTAAGCATCGAAAATTATTAAAGCTGATGGCTTATTTTAAAAAAATCTCCACATTAGGGAAGCTTCTGTTTCCTTCCCTATTTTGGAAAATGCCATCTAAACAGAAAATACTTTACCTCACTTTTGATGATGGACCAAATCCGGAGATTACTCCCTGGGTTTTAACGATCTTAAATGAATTTAAGGCGAAAGCAACTTTTTTTTGTGTGGGTGAAAATGTAGCTAACCATCCGGATATTTTTCAGCAAATCTTAACTGAAGGGCATCATATTGGAAATCATACTTACAACCATATAAAAGGATGGAAAACTTCTGAAAAAGACTATTTGGAGAATGTCTACTTAACTGAAGAAGTTATTCAAAAGAATGTAAATAAGCCGGATAATCCGGGTGAAATCCGTTCTTCAGGATTGAATCCGCACTCAGAACCCAAAACTCAACCCAGCAAACTCTTCCGCCCTCCCTACGGAAAGATCCTTCCAGGGCAAATAAAAAAACTCCAGAAATTGGGATATGAAATTGTAATGTGGGATGTAATTAGCGGAGATTTTGACGCAAAACTTTCTGCCGAAGATTGTTATAAAAATGTGATCAAAAACTGTAGTTCCGGAAGTATCGTGGTATTTCACGACAGTATAAAAGCTGCAAAAAAAATGAAGGAAGTATTGCCAGGAGTCCTTAAATATTATCAGGAAAAAGGCTTTGAATTCAAGGCTGTTTAAACGTATTCCTTCAAAATTCCAATTAAGGTATTGGCATCCTGTTCTCCACTCTGTCTCCACTTCATCTCTCCATCTTTGTAGATCATTAAAGTAGGTAAGCCTTTCACGCGAAGCGCTTCGGCTAATTGCGTATTTTTATCTACATCTATCTTTATGATTTTGGCCTTGTCTCCAAGCGCTGCTGCCACATCCCTAAGCACCGGGTGCATGGAGGTGGAAGCAGCATTCCATTCGGTATAAAAATCCAACAACACCGGAATTTTTAAATCTATTAATTCACCAAATTTTGACATAAGCTAAACACTGATTTTAATTAGATTTTATAACCAAGAATGCTTTTAAAAATCAAATATAGCAATTTCTTTCAATTATGCATGCTTAGGGGTTTTAACTAAGGACCGATCTTTGAATAATTTAAAGAAAAAACGGGAATGTACTGGAATGCTGTACTCCTGTTCTTCACAGGTTTGGATGCTTCAACAATATCAAATACCATCTAAGAATAAATTCTATTGAAATTTCTAAAATTAATCGGGGAAAAATTAGAAATAGTAACAGCATATTTTTTATCCTTGAGAAGAATTTTGAAAGCAAGCACATTCAACCTTTCCTTCTCACACCAACCTAATATTACGAAGGCCTGGATCCGCGCTTTAGTTCGATCACACTTATTTCAGGCCATATTCCAACCCGTCCCGGATAAGCCAGGTACCCAAACCCGCGATTTACGTTGATATACCTTCCAAATTCCTCATAGATCCCCGCCCAATTCTCATACCTGTACTGCACGGGACTCCATTTAAACCAACCCGGGATCTCAATACCAAACTGCATTCCGTGGGTATGACCACTTAAAGTAAGCTGATAATTATTTGGATCATTTTTGATCTTTTCCTGCCAGTAGGAAGGATCATGACTTAGCAACACTTTAAAGTCTTCCGGTTTTAATCCATTTCCGGCTTTATTGAGGTCACCTTTCTTCTTGAATCCTCCGGAACCCCAGTTTTCAACTCCCACAAAAGCGATGCGCTCCCCGTTTTTCTCAATGAACCTATGCTCATTCAACAAAAGATCCCAACCCATCTTAGAATGTATATTTTTGAGGTCTTCCAAATTGGCATGTTTTGCCTTATCATTCTCCCATGCTACATAATCTCCGTAATCGTGGTTTCCTAAAATGGAGTACACCCCATCCTTAGATTTAATCTTAGAAAAAGTAGAAGTCCACGGATCCATTTCTGTGGCAAGATTGTTAACAAGGTCTCCGGTAAAAAGCACCGAATCGCTTTCCTGCTCGTTGATGAGATTTATTGCATATTCTATTTTCTTTTGATTGTCAAAACTTCCACTATGGATATCACTTATCTGGGTAATTCGATATCCGTCAAATGAAGAAGGAAGATCTTCAAAAAACAAGGTGTATTTTAAAACCTTGTAATTGTATTTCCCCTGATACATTCCATAGAGCAAGGAAGCAAATGGAATGGCTGCAATCCCAAGCGCTATCTGACTCAAAAACGTTCTTCTGGAAGGAAGGCTGAAAGAAGTTGATGGAGCCGTCAACTTTTCATAAGCTGCAAATATTAGTCGTACTACATCTTCACCCAACATAAAAATTGCAGTAATTAAATTGGCCGCCATAAAGGCAAGTACAAACCCCAGAGAATATCCCCGCCCTCCGTTAAACCCTCCCTGGGGATTGGGCTGGGTCCACTGGTAAAGAAAATATCCCAGGATCCCCAGGGACAATAGAATATACCCTACCGTGATCCAGTTACTCTTTGTAATAGTCCTTAAAGCCTGATAAGCATAAATATTAAAAAACAGATAAATAGCAACAAAAAAGATCCAACGCATTAGCAATTCTATTTTTTTTGTAAAGATACTCCCAATGCTGTGCCAATGCATGCACCTCAGGTTAAATAAAATCGATTCAGCTATAAGAAAATCCCATCTTAGAACTTGCCCTTACTTTCTACCTATTGTGCGGTCCAAGCCCCATCCAGTGTAAAGGATGATCCTGTAATGGCAGATGCGTTTTCGTTTGCAAGAAATAAAGCTAATTCTGCGATTTTATCTGCCGAAATAAATTCTTTGACCGCTTGCTTTTTGAGCATTATTTTTTGCACTACTTCACTTTCTGAAAGATTATGAGCTTTTGCCTGATCTTTAATTTGCCCCTCTACCAACGGTGTTTTCACATAACCGGGGCAAATTGCATTACAGGTAATATTACGCCCCGCACCTTCCAGGGCCAGGACTTTTGTTAAACCTATAACACCGTGTTTTGCAGATACATAAGCCGATTTATATTCGGAAGCACGCAAGCCATGGACCGAAGATATATTGATTATCCTTCCAAATTTATTCTCTTTCATTCCTTTCCATACCCCCTTTGAGGCCAAAAAAACGGATGTTAGATTCACCGCTAAAATCTGGTTCCATTTTTCAAATGGAAAATCCTCAATGGGCGATACATACTGTATCCCGGCATTGTTGATTAAAACATCTATTTTTCCAAAATATTCTTTTGTGGAATTCAGGAGCTCATCAATAGCTTCTTCCTTCATTAAATTAGCTTCTGAAAAAGTTGGTTCAGATTTAAAAAAACCAATCAAACACAGTACATTTATCACATCAAACCGAATAGGCTGGGTAACTTTTACAAGATGAAAAGACGCGTATTTATAAGGAACACCGGTATCACCGGCCTTGGAATAACTGCAATACCCAGAGCTTTAGGTTTTAATCCTTTAAATAATCTGGAAAATATGCAAGATAAATTTCCGCTTACTATAGCCACCTGGAATTTCCCAAACGCCTCTCAAAAAGCCGGTGAATTACTGGATCGTGGGGCAACTGCCCTGGATGCGGTGGAACAGGGAGTGATGATAGAAGAAGCCAATCTTAAAAATACCACGGTAGGTAAAGGTGGTGCTCCAGACAGGGAAGGAAATGTGACTTTAGATGCCTGTATCATGGCTCCAAATGGGAATGCAGGTTCTGTAGTTTATTTAAAAAATAATACCCACGCAGTTTCTGTAGCACGAAAAGTTATGGAAGAAACCCCTCACGTAATGCTGGCCGGCGAAGGTGCCGACCAATTTGCCAGGGAAATGGGTTTTTCAACGGAAAATTTATTGACTGAGGAGTCAAACGCCGCCTACAGGGAATGGTTAAAAACCAAGGAATATAAACCCCTCATCAATATAGAAAATCACGATACCATTGGGATGTTGTGCATAGACAAAAATGGAGATATTGCTGGAGCCTGTACCAGTTCGGGATTATCCTATAAAATGAACGGCAGGGTTGGGGATTCTCCCATAATTGGGTCCGGTCTATTTCTCGATAACGAAATTGGAGGTGCAGTAGCTACAGGAATGGGGGAAGCCATCATGAAAAGTGTTGGAAGTTTTTTGATCGTAGAATTGATGCGCCAGGGCAAATCGCCTCAAGAAGCTTGCGAAAACGCGATTAACAGGATCATCAATACCAATCCCAATTATAAAGATTTCCAGGCTGCCTTTATCGCTATGAACAAGAAAGGGGAAGTAGGTTCCTATTGTATTCAGAAGGGGTTCAGCTATGTGAAGTACCAGGAAGGTAAAAACGAAAATATTCCCAGTGCATTTTATTTTTAAATTACCAGAAAAATAACTTGTAAATATTCAACGGCATAATCTCTATTAATTCCCTAACGCTAATTTGGTGATTTTGGGTACTGTTGTTTAGACTCCTTTTTCAACAGAAACAAAGTTTTTAAAACGTGATTTTTCAATTCCAGGTTCCTTCATTGCAATGTCTGAAACCGTCAATAGTGATGGAAGAACTATTCAAACATCTGGTTTAAGCCAAAGTTGATGCCTGCCGTAAAAACCTTTTTCCTATTCATTCACAGAAGCTTCAGAAATCCCTTTTCCCTCTACATCCCATTGTTTATCTGATCCATCTACCTGAAGTTCCTGTATCAATTCGGTTACAACAATGATCATTTCTGTGCATATTACAATAAGAGCACCTCTTTCTGCATTTTGAACAGCATAGGTCACAGCCTCTTTTTCATCTTTAATAATAGTAACTTTCTTTTGAGGATCGTGGCTATAGATTCCTTCTTCAAGAAAACCTATGATCTCTTCTACTGTTCTCCCCCGCAAATGCTCATCCTGTCTTATGATGATCTCGTCAAACATTTCTGCCGAAATTCTTCCAATTTCTACCGTATCCTCCTTCTTCCTATCTCCTACTCCCGTGATAATCCCCACTTTTACTGAAGCATCTACTTTATCTGTAAATGCCTTAAGCGCCTTCATTCCTGAAGGATTATGGGCATAATCCATCAATAACTGAAAATCTTTGAACTGAAACAAATTCATTCTTCCGGGCGTTTGTCCTGGCGATGGTGTAAAAGTTTCCAAAGCAGCTTTGATATCCTCCAGATCCATATGATGTATATATGCTGTAAGTACTGCAGGAAGTATATTTTGTATCATAAAGCCGGCTTTTCCACCAAAGGTTAAAGGCACTTTGACAGCTTTTACCACCCTAAGTTTCCAGGCTCCTTTACATATAGTGATATAGCCATTTTCATATACTGCCGTTAGACCTCCCTCTTCCTGCATTTCTTTGATGCGTGGATTATTTTCATCCATGGAGAAAAGGGCGACCTTGCTTACCACGTTTTTGCGCATTTCGTATACAAGATCATCATCGGCATTGAGAATTGCAAATCCGTCCTGCTTCACGCTTTCGGGAATTATGCCTTTTACCTTTGCCAGTTGTTCAAGAGTGTGAATACCCTTAAGTCCCAGGTGATCTTCAGATACATTGGTAACAATGCCGGTATCGCATTGCCCAAAACCTAAGCCTGAACGCAATAATCCTCCCCTGGCACATTCCAGCACCGCAAAATTCACCGTGGGATCCTTTAATACAAATGCTGTACTCACAGGGCCCGTACAGTCTCCTTCCATCAACAACCGGTTTTGAATATATACTCCATCACTGGTAGTATATCCCACTTTATACCCCTGCTGCTTGGCAATATGGGCTATCAACCTTGTAGTCGTGGTTTTCCCGTTGGTTCCGGTTACTGCTACAATGGGTATCGACCCATTGCTGCCGGAAGGAAATAATTTATCGATAACATGAGCGGCTACATTACGGGGCAATCCCGCAGTAGGCGACAGATGCATCCTGAAACCCGGACCGGCATTCACCTCTATAACAGCACCGCCCGTTTCTGAAAGTGAATTACTTATATCTGCGGTCATTACATCTATCCCGCAAATATCCAGGCCAATGATCCTGGAGATCCTTTCTGCCATGAATTTATTGGAAGGATGCACTATATCGGTCACATCTTCAGACGTACCGCCGGTGCTTAAATTGGCGGTGTCTTTGAGAACCAGCTTTTCATTTTCTTTCAAAACAGAATCTAAGGTATAACCTTCCGCCAAAATGATGCTTTTAGTAAGATCATTTACTGTTATTTGGGTTAAATTTTTTTCATGACCATAACCCCTTCCTGGATCCTTATTTACCTCCTCAATAAGATCTCTTATACTTTGCTTGCCATCTCCTATGACGTGGGCCGGCGTTCTTTTTGCCGCAGCTACCAGCTTGTTGTTAATGACCAACAACCTGTAATCTTCACCGGTTATTTGTTTTTCCACGATTACCAAACGGGAGAATTCTTTAGCTGCTTTAAACCCCTTCAAAGCCTGTTCCCAGTTTGTGATGTTAATAGTAATTCCTTTCCCGTGATTTCCATCCAGGGGTTTGGTAACCAGGGGGAAGCCCAGGTATTCAACTATTTCTCTAAGATTGGATTTCTTGCTTAATATCTCCCCTTTGGGAACAGGCATCTCCGCTCTTTCCAGCAAATTTTTTGTGTCTTCTTTATTACAGGCAATTTCTACAGCCAGATTGCTGGTTTCACTGGTAATGGTAGCCTGGATTCGCTTTTGATTTTCGCCATACCCCAACTGGCATAACGAATATTTGTTAAGTCTAATCCAGGGAATACCGCGTGAAACTGCTTCTTCTATGATTGAACTTGTGCTTGGCCCCAGTCTCACTTCTTGCCTGAGCTCTCGCATTTCCCGAATGTCCTTGGCAAGATCATAGCTCTCCCCGACTATTAGGGAATGACATATTCTCACGGCTGCGCGGGCTGCATATTTACCCACTGCCTCTTCCATATATGCAAAGACTAGATTATATACCCCTTCTTCTCCATAACTTTCTACTCTCCCAAAGCTAACATCCATTCCTGCCTGGGTCTGTATTTCCAGGGCCATGTGTTCTATGATCTTCCCCATGCTCAAACCCTTTTCCACCTTACTGAGAAAATTTCCTTTTTTATCCTTGGAACCCGGGTAATTCTTTAAATTGGGAAGTAAAGCATCCAATCGATCGTTAAACCCCAGAAGCTCAACAGAAGAACTCTCTTCCATCTCCCCTAGATCCAGGATCATCACTATTAATTTATGCCGGGTTACGGACCAGTAATTTGGTCCCCGCATGATGTTTATTTTCAATATTTTCATGATAATTATCTCGTATAAGCGACTTTAGCCTCCGAAAAACTTAAAAGCCTTAATTTAAGAATGAAAATAGAAAGTAAGAGGATTTACCTCCAATTTTAGATATATTTTATGAATACCGGGAACCTGCTTTAGTGGCAAAAAATCGTATTAATAAAACATTAAAATTTAAAAAACCACACTCAAAGACCAAACCTTTTTATGAATATTACTATTTGGTGATCTTGCTTTAAGATTGTGATTAAATTTAGAGGATAGCACTGAAGAAATTAAGTATAAGGAGCTTTAAAAGATTTTTACCGCAATGCATTTCAAGGGACATTTTATTGGTTAAATAACCCATAAAAGAAAGACCGCAAAAGAAATCCCATTGGAGTTCAATTTACGGCCTTGCTTATAAATATTTAATACCTTAAAAAAGTTTGACTCATTGCCTACCTACCTGTTGGGAATATCATCTACGGTAAACCCATACAACATATTAGACTCCTCTTCCTTGAGTTTTTGTACCAGGTCCAGTGCTTCCGTAACCACATCACTGCAAAAAACGATCAGGGAACCTTTAACGGCGTTTTTTATGGCGAAGGTTGCTGCTTCCTTTTCGTTAGGAATGATGGTGGTTTTCTTGGTAGGATCCTTCATTTTGATTCCGTTGTTGAGCATTTCAATGAGCTCTGTTTCCGTTCTTCCGCGCAGGTTCTTATCCTGCCTTATAATGATCTCATCAAACATTTCAGCAGCGATGCTTCCTATTTCATTAGTGTCTTCTTCCCGGCGGTCCCCCACCCCGGCAATGATCCCAATTTTTTTGGTCGCGTCAATATTTTCTATGAATTTTTGCAAAGCACGCATCCCTGCGGGATTATGTGCGTAATCCAATAGGACCTGGAAATCCCTGAACTGAAATAAATTCAATCTTCCGGGGGTTTGAGAAGGAGAAGGGATAAAAGATTCCAATCCTACTTTTATTTCATCTATTGTAAAACCTCTTATGTACGCTGTAAGTACAGCAGGAAGCACATTTTGTATCATAAAAGCAGCCCTCCCTCCAAAGGTAAGGGGAACATTGACGGCCTTGATTACCCGCAGTTTCCATTCTCCTTTACATATGGTGATATACCCATTTTCATAAACGGCACTCAGGCCTCCATCTTTATGCTGGGCTTTGATTCGCGAATTATCCTCATCCATGGAAAACAAGGCGACGTTGGAAACTACAGTTCTTCGCATCTCGTATACCAAATCGTCATCTGCATTAAGAATCGAATATCCACCCGGGAGCACACTCTCTGGTATTATTCCTTTCACCTTTGCAAGTTGATCAATAGTATGAATTCCATTTAATCCCAAATGATCTGCTGCAACGTTGGTCACAATACCAATATCGCAGTTATGGAATCCGAGGCCAGCTCTAAGCAATCCTCCCCGCGCACATTCCAGTACGGCAAAATTCACGGTGGGATCCTTTAGTACAAACTCTGCACTTGATGGTCCTGTGCAATCTCCCTTCAACAACATGCGGTTTTGAATATAGATCCCGTCACTGGTGGTATAGCCTACTTTATAGCCTTTTAATTTAGCGAAATGAGCAATAAGTCTCGTGGTGGTGGTTTTTCCGTTTGTTCCCGTTATTGCAATAATAGGGATCTTGCCGTTAGAATTGTGAGGGAAAAGTTTATCGATCACCGGGGCAGCCACATTTCGGGGTAGCCCGCTGGTAGGCGCCAGGTGCATTCTAAATCCGGGGCCCGCGTTCACTTCAATTACCGCCCCTCCTGTTTCAGAAACTGGGGAGCTTATATCTGTTGTCATAATATCAATGCCGCAAATATCCAGGTCAATGATCTTGGAAATACGTTCTGCCATAAAAATATTGGCAGGGTGTACCCTATCGGTAAAATCTTCTGCCGTTCCTCCTGTACTTAGGTTAGCAGTATCTTTCAGGATCAAACGTTCTCCTTCCTGTAAAACCTTCTCAAGGCTATAGCCTTTTGAGGAAATTATACTTTTTGTAAGGTCATTAATAGTGATTTGCGTCAATACATTTTCATGGCCATATCCACGCCTTGGATCGCGGTTTACCTCCTCAATAAGTTGTTGGATAGTTTGTTTTCCATCCCCAATGACATGAGCCGGGGTACGCTTCGCCGCGGCAACCATTATATTGTTAATGACCAGGATCCTGTAATCATCTCCTGTGATACATTTTTCAATGATCACAGAATTGGAAACTATTTTAGCAGCTCTAAATCCTGTGAGGGCATCTTCGTAATTTCCAATGTTTACGGTGATCCCCCTACCATGGTTCCCGTCAATGGGTTTGGTTACCAAAGGAAAACCAACGTATGCTACTGCCTTAGCCAAATTTTCCTCAGAGCGAATAATTTTTCCCCTGGGAACAGGAATCCCTGCCTGTTCCAGTAAAAATTTTGTATCCTCTTTATCCCCTGCTATTTCTACAGCTATGTTGCTGGTATCGCTGGTCACTGTAGCCTGTATTCTTTTTTGATGGGCACCATAACCCAGCTGGCAAAGCGAATTTTTATTTAATCTTATCCAGGGAATTCCCCTGGCAGCAGCTTCTTCTACAATAGAGCTTGTACTCGGCCCCAGTCTCACTTCTTCCCTTAGCACCCGCATAGATTGGATATCCTTTGCAAGGTCATATTCCTCGCCTTTCACCAAAGCTTCACATATACGTACCGCTGCACTGGCGGCATAGATACCAACGGCTTCTTCCATATAAGCAAATACCACATTGTACACCCCCTTTTCGCCATAACCCCGGGTCCTTCCAAAACCAACATCCATTCCAGCCAGGGTTTGTATTTCAAGCGCAATATGTTCAATAATATGCCCCATCCACGTTCCTTCTTCCACCCTTTGGAAAAATCCGCCTGGAATTCCTACAGAACAACGATGTTCGTACATATTAGGAAACATAGTTTCCAAGCTTGCAGTAAAACCATCGATTTTATTTGAAGGTCGATTTTCCATTTCTTTCAAATCCAGGACCATCACAATTAGTTTATGCCTTTTTATAGACCAATAATTTGGCCCCCGAAGCGCATTGATTTCCCTGATTTCCATAACTTCTGATTTATTTTTGTTTTTTCTTGATAGGAAAAAATGGATTTATGATTGTAATTTATGTATAGGCAGAATATTAAACTATTTTTGCAGCAAATTTTAATTTTTAATTATGATTAAAGGAACTTTAATTCCCATTGGTGGAAATGAAGACAAAGGATTTCATAAAGCCAACAGATTTCGAATGGATTATATAAGCCAGGGAATCCTGGCCCGTGTAGTATTTGAAAGCGGAGGAAACAAAGCAAACATCCTGGTGATCACCACAGCATCTGGAATTCCTGAAGAAATCGGAAAAAATTACATTGACGCCTTTGCCAGGCTGGGGTGTGAAAATGTACAACACTTATATATATGTTCAAAAATTGATGCCGATAGTGAGGTAAATATTCAAAAATTAAGAGCAGCAGATTGCGTGATGTTTTCTGGCGGGAACCAGTCCAAGATCACCACTCACATCAAAAAGACCAACTTTCACAAGATCCTTAAGCAACGCTATACCAATGAAGAATTTGTAGTGGCGGGAACCAGTGCGGGGGCGATGTGCATGTCCATGGAAATGATTACCGGCGGCAGCAGTAAAGAATCGTTTATTAAAGCCGCAACTAAAATGCGTGAGGGAATTTCGTTAATTCCTGAAATAATTATAGACACCCATTTTATTCAAAGGGGTCGTTTTGGAAGGTTATCAGAAGCTGTGGCCCGCTATTACGACCGCATTGGGATTGGCCTAGCAGAAGATACTGGCCTGGTTATTAAAAACGGAAATGATTGTGAAATAATCGGCTCAGGCATGGTCATTATTTTTGATCCCGGAAAACTTACCCATAACAATTACGACATTCTAAAAGATGGCACGCCGCTTACTATGACGCACTTAATAACCCATGTACTGTCTGCCGGCGATAGTTTTGATATCGAGGAACGTACTGTAAAAGTTATGACCGTGGCGGAACATATGTTATAGAATACTTTTTTTAACTCTGCGAGGATTGAGAATAAACTTCAAGCTCACCCACCCTTCCAGGTAGAGAGCGGGAGCCAAAAATAGTTTCGGCCTTTCCAAAGAAGAGAGGAGGTAGAGACATCGAGGCAAGCCATCCGAGAATTTATATATTAAATTATGCTTGTCTGCCTTTACTCCTAAAATGGTTGTTGCTACTTATATTACTTAACTTTCTAAGTCGCTCCTCCTCCGAAAGGATTGCGGAAAGCTCACTCAAGCAAAAGTACGCTCGGTTTTACGAAGCCTTTCCAAAAGTAAAACCTTATTTAAATGTTCCTAATAAACGGAACTAAATAAAGACAACCTCGCCGGCAGCCACGCTTGTCAAACTCCCCTCTATTTTTCTTATCAGGTTATTTTACGGATAAGCATTCAATGTTTATATATTAAAACTTCTTCCAGTCCTTCTGAGTTTTTACAAGCCCTGTACATTCCTTCGGTATTAAAAGGCATAGCTATATTTCCTTTGGCATCCACCGCAATCAATCCGCCGTCCCCTCCAATTTCTAAAATACGTTTATTTATTACCTCATTTGCCGCATCCTTAAGGGAAAGCTTTTTAAATTCCAACAAGCACGAAACGTCGTAAGCGACCACGCCCCTTATAAAATATTCACCACTTCCCGTACATGAAACCGCACAGGTTTTATTGTTGGCATAATTCCCCGCGCCAATCATAGGACTATCGCCAATACGACCAAATTTTTTATTAGTCATTCCCCCGGTAGAAGTACCTGCAGCAATATTTCCATTTTTATCACAAGCCACCGCGCCAACGGTCCCGAATTTGGAATCTTTTTTTGCTGAATGGTCCAACTGGAAAGCGTTAGAATCTTTTATATCCAGCCATTGTTGGTGCCTAAATTCATCATAAAAATAAGTAGGGTCTTCAAAAGTGTAGTTCAATGACTTTGCAAATTCCAGCGCCCCTTCGCCCGCCAAAAAAACATGGTCACTTTTTTCCATAACATCCCTTGCTAAGGAAATTGGATTTTTAATTCCTGAAATCAAGGTTACCGCACCAGCATTTAATGTTTTTCCTTCCATGATCGCCGCATCCATCTCATGAGTTTCATCGGCCGTAAAAACACTTCCTTTTCCCGCATTGAACAAATGGGAATCTTCCAAAGTTATCACCGCTTTTTCTACTGCTTCCACCGCAGATGCCCCCTGTTCTAAAAGTGTATACCCTATCTCCAAGGCATTTTGTAAGGTCGCTTTATACTCCTTTTCCTTTTCCGGGGTCATTTGTCCTTTTAACAAGGTTCCTGCCCCACCGTGAATGGCTATGGCTATTTTTTGCATGGCTTTGGTATTTTACAATTAGAATTTTTTACCTCGTTGTCACATCATTGAAAAATACAACTTGCATTTTAAATGCAGCTATAAGTTTTGTAGTTTTATAGGCTAAATAAGAATACCTGATGGCCGAACAAAAAAGATTGTTTTTACTAGATGCATATGCTTTAATATTTAGAGGGTATTATGCCTTTATAAAAAATCCCCAAATCAATTCAAAAGGATTGAACACTTCAGCAATAATGGGATTCACCAATTCTCTTTTTGATGTTATTCGCAGGGAAAAACCAGATCATCTTGCGGTTTGTTTTGATAAAGGCGGAAGCACGGAACGCACCGAAATGTTCGAAGATTATAAAGCGAACCGGGATGCTACTCCGGAGCCTATTATGACTGCCATTCCCTACATTCAGGATATTTTAAAAGCTATGCATATCCCGGTGGTAGTTTTACCGGGTTGTGAGGCCGATGATGTGATTGGCACCCTCGCAAAGCAGGCCGAAAAGGAAGATTATAAAGTTTTTATGGTTACTCCAGATAAGGATTTTGCACAGTTGGTTACCGAAAATATTTTCATGTACCGTCCAGCAAGGATGGGAAATGGAATTGAGATTTTAGGGATTCCTGAAGTGAAAGAAAAATTTGGCGTGGAACGTCCGGAGCAGGTAATAGACTTTTTAGGAATGATGGGTGATGCATCCGACAATATTCCCGGATTGCCAGGTGTTGGGGAGAAAACTGCGAAGAAATTCCTGAAGCAATTTGGAAGCATGGAAGAACTGCTCTCAAATACCCACCAGCTAAAAGGTAAAATGCGGGAAAAGCTGGAAGAATTTGGTGAACTTGGGATTCTTTCAAAAAAACTCGCTACCATTAAAACCGACTGTGATGTTCGGTTTGACGCCAAAGACTATGAACTTTCTCTGCCCAATTCTGAAAAAGTCCAGGAGATTTTTGAAGAACTTGAATTCAGAAGGCTGAAAGATCAGTTTTTAAAATTGTTCTCAGGGGAAGAATCTTCAGCACCTACTCAGGTTAGCGGCACGGAAACAGCAAAAGCTCAAAACCAAACCGCCGGAGCAGGACAATTTTCATTATTTGGAGGGGAAGCGGAGAAAATGGAATCTATTTCCAGCCGAAAAACCCTCAAAGATACGTCCCATGTATATCAAAGCATCGCGCCGGGAATGGGAACCGGTTTGTTTCTGAAGAATCTTTTAAAGCAAAAATCGGTTTGTTTTGACACCGAAACCACAAGCCTGAATCCGTTGGAAGCAAAGCTGGTTGGGATCGCATTTTCGTGGGAAGCCGGAAAAGGGTTTTATTTGCCTTTTCCTGAGGAAGATGAAAAAGCCCAGGATTTAATTGAACTACTTCGGCCGTTTTTTGAAGCTGAAGCGATCGAGAAGATAGGACAGAATTTGAAATACGATATTAAAGTCCTTGCAAAATACACTATTGAAGTAAAAGGGCCGCTTTTTGATACCATGATTGCGCATTACCTTATCAATCCCGATATGCGCCATAATATGGACGTCCTGGCCGAGACCTACCTAAACTATACCCCACAATCCATTGTTGAACTCATTGGAAAAAAAGGAAAAAACCAGGGAAATATGCGGGATGTCCCGTTGGAATTATTGACCGAATATGCTGCTGAAGATGCAGATATCACACTTCAGCTAAAACAACATTTTTCCCCGGAGTTGAAAGCCGCCAGTATTGAAAAACTTTTTCAAGAAATAGAAATTCCCCTGGTAAGAGTGCTTGCCGATATGGAACTTGAAGGCATCAAACTGGATGAGAAATTCCTGAATTCCCTTTCTGCCGATCTTGAAAAAGATATAAAAGACCTGGAAGAAAGTATCTACGAAAAAGCTTCAGAAGAATTCAATATCGCTTCCCCAAAGCAATTGGGAATTATCTTATTTGAAAAGCTGCAACTTATCAAAAAGCCAAAAAAGACCAAAACAGGGCAATATTCTACCGGAGAGGATGTGCTTTCTGCACTGGCACACGAACACGAAATCGTACAAAATGTTCTTGATTACCGCGGATTGGTAAAACTAAAAAACACCTATATAGATGCATTGCCATCGCAGGTGGAAAAAACAACGGGGCGCGTTCATACGGATTACATGCAAACCGTTGCCGCAACCGGACGACTGAGTTCCAATAATCCAAACCTTCAAAATATTCCAATAAGGACGGAAAGGGGAAGACAGGTAAGAAAAGCTTTTGTGCCCAGAGATGAAAATTATATCCTCCTGGCTGCAGATTATTCCCAAATAGAACTCCGTATAATTGCGGCGCTTAGCAAAGAGGAAAATATGATTAAAGCCTTCCAGAGTGGAGAAGATATTCACACCTCTACCGCTGCAAAGGTATTTAATATTCCTATTGAAGAGGTTACAAGAGCACAAAGGGGCAATGCCAAAACAGTGAATTTTGGAATCATATACGGTGTTTCTGCTTTTGGATTGAGCAACCAAACCGATCTTTCCAGAGCAGAATCCAAGGATTTAATAGATACCTATTATGAAACCTACCCGCAACTTCGAAAATACATGAGTGATCAAATTGAATTTGCACGGGAACATGGGTATGTACAAACTGTTTTAGGAAGAAGACGTTATTTAAAAGATATCAATTCGCAAAATGCCATAGTGCGCGGTGCCGCAGAAAGGAATGCGGTAAATGCCCCAATCCAGGGAAGTGCTGCCGATATTATAAAGATTGCAATGATCAATATTCACAAAAAACTAAAAGAAGGGAATTTCAAGACAAAAATGCTTCTACAGGTTCATGATGAACTGGTTTTTGATGCTCACAAAGAAGAACTGGAGGTTGTCCGGAAAATGATCAAAGAAGAAATGGAAAATGCATTCAAACTCGATGTTCCGCTGGATGTGGAACTGGGAGTTGGAGAGAACTGGCTGGAGGCACATTAATATAAAGAGAGAAGAAGAAAAAATCGATTATCCCGTACTAAGCTCACGAGCTTTACTAGAGGAAAAAATCCACAGGATTTTGATAAAATCCCTCCCGATCGGGCCGGGCCGGCTTTAAAGTTTCTGGTATTCCAGTTCCACTACAAGAATTTCGGAAACAGAAGTACCCCCCGGATCTGCTACATATTGGATGGATTCGCTTTTATCTACAGAAAAAGTAAATACATCCTGTTTAAACACGAGGGTTTTTTTGTGAGGATAGGTGCTGCCATTAATTTCTACATTTAAAGTAAGGACATCGCCTTCAATACCCCAGGTCCCCGTATCGGTTCTGTTCCCCATACAAAAGAACTCGTCATTATTTGTTCCGGCTTCAAAATCCAGACGGGCATTGACTGAAGAAAACGTCATATCATCAGAAAAGCTGATAGACATTGGGTTAAAACAGGTTGTTTCAAGTAATAGGTTGGAATTAAAGGTACTATCTTTATTAAGATCCACAGCCCTATCGGCCTGCATTACGCTCAGGTCCCAATGGCCAACCAAATCTGTATATTCAATATTTGCGGTGACAATAGTTGCGCTTGTAGACTTTGCGTTAAGATCACCAATATCTTCCCCTGCACAGGAAGAAAGTAGAACAACGGCACAGCTTAATTTAAACAGACGTTTCAACAGGAAATTCATAGCTAAAGATCAATAGATTACAATGCAAACATAGGCAATTATACTATTGTCTTATGATATCATTAACATTTATTTTACCGTTTATCGGTAAAATATTACTTCTTAACGAATTTTAAAGCTAAAATGCAGTGACTGGCTACCTATCATGAGAATATGATCGTTAAAATAAATCGCATCAGGATATGATTTTCAGGCATCATAAATGCTTTGACTTCCAATAACTTCAGCGCAAATAAATTAATGAAGTGGCTATTTGCAATATGAATTTATAATTGTACATTTGCACCCCTGTTTTCACGATTCAAAGTCGGGTTACAGGGAATGGAATGTTTAATAACAAGTAAAATTAATTAGTGTGGACACATTAAGCTACAAAACAGTATCGGCCAACAAGGCTACCGTGACCAAGGATTGGGTACACGTAGATGCTGATGGTCAGACTTTAGGTCGTCTTTCATCTATAGTGGCAAAGCTGCTTAGAGGGAAATTCAAACCTAACTTCACCCCACACGTTGATTGCGGTGATAACGTAATTATTACGAATGCCGAGAAGATCAACTTGACAGGTAAAAAATGGGATTCTAAGGAATACATTCGCCATACCGGCTATCCTGGGGGACAACGCAGTCTAACTGCAACTGAATTATTCAATAAAGGGCCGGAAAGGTTAATTGAAAACTCAGTAAAAGGAATGCTACCTAAAAACAAATTAGGCGCAGCTATATTCCGAAATTTAAAGGTTTACGCAGGATCAGAACACGATCAATCTGCTCAAAAACCTAAAACTATTAACTTAAACGATCTTAAGTAATGGAGGTTATTCACAAAATTGGCCGAAGAAAAACGGCAGTTGCACGTGTATATGTTGGCCAGGGAACCGGGAACATTACCGTGAACAAAAAAGCACTTAACGAGTATTTCACTACTGGACCTTTACTTTTTAAAGTGATGCAACCTCTTAACATGACCGGAAACGAAGAAAACTTCGACATCAAGGTAAATGTTTTTGGTGGTGGTATTACAGGACAGGCAGAGGCTATTCGTCTTGCAATTTCCAGAGCAATGGTAGAACTTGACGCAGAAAACCGGGCGATTTTAAAGCCAGAAGGTTTGATGACAAGAGATCCTAGAATGGTAGAACGTAAGAAATTTGGACAGAAGAAAGCTCGTAAGAAATTCCAATTCTCTAAACGTTAATATTTTGGGCACTGCCCTAAACAAAGTTCATTTAATATTTAATAAGATTTTTGTTGTTATCCCGCCAGCTATAGTGGGAGTTAGTTTAGCATCTAAATAGCCAAGGCCGAATCCTGATAAAAAGAATCGCCACTTGGATATTGCTATCTCAACAGAACGTAAACTATTACAAAAATGGCAAACAAAGTAGAAGTAAAAGACTTACTTGATGCAGGTGTACACTTTGGTCACCTCACAAGACGATGGAATCCAAATATGGCCCCGTATATCTATATGGAGCGCAACGGGATTCACATCATCAATTTATATAAAAGTGCTGCAAAAATGGAGGAAGCCGGAGAGGCCCTTAAAAAAATTGCAGCCAGCGGTAGAAAAATACTTTTTGTAGCTACCAAGAAACAAGCAAAAGAGATTGTTGCAGATCAGGCTTTGAGAGCGAACATGCCGTACATCACTGAAAGATGGCCCGGCGGTATGCTTACAAACTTTATCACCATTCGTAAGGCTGTTAAAAAAATGTCCTCTATTGACAGAATGAAAAAAGACGGAACCTTCAACACACTTTCTAAGAAAGAGCGTTTACAGGTAGACCGTTTAAGGGCTAAGTTGGAAAAAAACTTAGGATCTATTTCAGAAATGAGCCGTCTTCCGGCTGCATTATTTGTAGTAGATATCACCCGTGAACACATTGCTGTTAAAGAAGCTCAAAAATTAAACATTCCAATCTTTGCGATGGTTGATACAAACTCTGACCCACGTGAGGTAGAATATGTGATCCCATCAAATGATGATGCATCAAAATCTATCGATAAAGTGGTTTCTTACCTTGCAGAATCTATCATTGAAGGACTTTCTGAAAGAAAATCCGGAAAAGATGATAATGAAGAAGCTGGTGATAAACCGGCACGAACTAAAGCTCCTAAAGCTAAAAAAACTACAGAAGAAAAAGTAACTACAGAAGCTCCTGCTAAAGCTCCTGAAGCTAAAAAAGCTACAGAAGAAAAAGCAACTGCAGAAGTTCCTTCTACAGATCCTGAAGATAAAAAAGCGATGAAGGAAGCTAAGGAAGAAGTAAAACTTGAATCTAAAGAAGAAACTTTAGAAAAGGCTAAACCTTCAACTGAAGAAAAAGAAGAAGAAAAATAAAATAAGCTTTTGATAATTTTATATGGGTCGTTTAGTTCTTTTTTAAATAAAAACTAAGCGACCTTTTCATTAAAAACCCAAAAATTTAAACGTCATGGCAAATATAACCGCCGCAGAAGTAAATAAATTAAGAAAGTCTACCGGAGCCGGTATGATGGATTGTAAAAAAGCTTTGGTAGAATCTGAAGGAGATTTTGAAAAAGCTATTGAGATCCTTCGTAAAAAAGGTCAGAAAGTAGCTGCTAACCGTGCCGACAGAGATTCTTCTGAAGGTGCTGCAATTGCAAAAGTAAATGAAGCTGCAACCAGAGGAATTATTATTTCTTTGAACTGTGAAACAGATTTCGTGGCTAAAAATGACTCTTTTGTTCAATTAGCTACAGATCTTGCCGATATCGCACTTGCCACTTCTTCTAAAGAAGAATTATTGGCTGCAGATTATAAAGGTATATCTGTTCAGGATAAATTGACTGAACAAACAGGTGTAATTGGTGAAAAAATCGAAATTGGTGCTTACAAATCTTTGGAAGCTCCTTTTGTAGGTTCTTATATCCACGCCGGTAATAAAATTGCTGTTTTAACAGGTCTTTCCAAAAATACCTCCGGAGCCGAAGAAATTGCTAAAAATGTTTCTATGCAGGCTGCCGCGATGAATCCGGTTGCATTGGATGAAGAAGGCGTAGATCAGTCTATCATCGAAAAGGAAATCGAAATTGCAAAAGATCAGTTACGGGAAGAAGGTAAACCAGAAGAAATGTTGGATAACATCGCTAAAGGGAAAATCAAACGTTTCTTTAAAGACAACACTTTGGTAAACCAGGATTACATTAAAGACAACAAAATGAGTGTTGCAGCCTACGTGAAATCTGTAGACAGCGATCTTAAAGTAGTTGGTTTTGAAAGAGTAGCCTTAGGATAATTTCCTGCTGCCCATTTTTATAATAATATATAAAAGCCGTTTCTTCTGAAGCGGCTTTTTTGTGTTTAGCAACCGCCATGTTGAAGTTTCAGCAAACGTCATGCTGAACTTGTTTCAGCATCTAACTTAAATATATGGTAACCTATTAGACCCTGAAACAAGTTACCATTGACGTCTTTGTACAAATTGTGACTCAGTAAATTACGATAAATTAAAATTTAATTTATCAGACCTAAAACATCATTTTCTTCGGCTAGATAATTTTTATTCTCTCTGGTCTCAGGATGACAATGCAAGTCAGTCTAAGCCTGTCGAAGACTTTTGATCACTACAAATTTTATTACATTAAAAGGCTATCTTTTTTCTTCTTTTCCATTTCAATTGTTTTTCAACCTTGATTGCTTGAGAAACATCAGTGAACTGTTCAAACCGTTTTAAAACAACTGGTCTGCTTTTATAGGTATAGGCACTTCGACAGGCTCAGTGTGACAGGCGATAATCGATGTGTTCATTATATCAGACTACAATTGTCGTGTTTTGTGAAAAACTGTGATTCAAAAAATTACGATAAACTAAAAACTTAACTTACTAGACTTAAAACCTCATTTTCCTACGCTAGATAATTTTTTTATCACGGGTCTTAGAGTGACGATGCGAAGTTCAAGAGTTTCATCTTTAGGAAACGTCATGCTGAACTTGTTTCAGCATCTAACTTAAACAACACCGGTTTCGAAGGTGCAGCATCATTTTCGAAGGAAGCGATTTGTAGGTTTAAAATATAGTTGCCATCCTCAATTTTATTGGGGACATAAACAAGCTCTGTTATAGTAGCTTCAAAACGTGTGTTCTTCGGGAAGTCCCAAAAAGCTTTGTGAGCCAATAGTTTCCCCTCATCCTTTTCTTTATCTACAGAAGGCAGGTCTATTAAAAGATGCTCAATTCCGCACTCCCTGATGTATTTAGCAGCGTTTTCCTCCAGGTATGGCCAATTGGTATTGGAGTATTTTCGGGTGCGCTTATCGATGTAATTTGGATGCGTACGAATTATAAGTGCTTCCACATCATTTTTTTGAAGTTCCTTTCGAATCTGTTCTTCGGTAATCACTTTATCCACTCCCCTGTTTTCCGGTTCCACAGAAATAAGTTTTGCAGTAAAAAAGAATTTTTTCAGGGAATCATTGATACTATGAAATTCCCGGGTAATATGGCCCACACATTCGGTATGTGTTCCGTGCGCGTGAGGATTAAACTCAATTGTATTAAAATTGGTGGAAGACCCCGCACTCACTTTTCCAATAAAATCTCCATCCTTAACCGGAAAGATCTTAGGACTTTGCAAATACCAGGCAATGGGGTTTTTATCATCCCCCCGTAAACTCAGGGAAATATCCAGAGGTTTCGCTAAGTTGATGTTGTAGGTTTTATTGTTGTAGGTTATTTCTGCTTTCATAGACTTCATGCTGAACTTGTTTCAGCATCTAACATGAATTATCTCAGATCTTCAAACAGATCTCTTAACTCAGGATTCTTTGATTTTATTAAATTCCACTTCAACTGCTTTTCACGGGCTATTACCTGAACAATAGCAGTAAACTGTTTAAAATTCATCAAATGTGTAAGATGGTATTTTTTGGTGTAGATCGACCCTTCACCATTTTTATGTTGACTTATTCTTTTTTCAAGATCTGCTGTTACACCAACATAGAGCATCGATCGGGTTTTATTTGATAACATATAGATATAAATCGTTTCCGTTTGATGCGTTTTACTTAACCAAATCAGACCCTGAAACAAGTTCAGGGTGACGATGGGTAATTCAATGTCGATCTTGCTTAACAACTGTTATGCTCAAATTGTTTGAGTATCCAAATCTACCAAAAATAAATCGGCGGCGATACCATCGCTTAAAAACTTCGCTTTTTCGGTCACATGTAAATTTCCATGTTCCATTTTCAAAAAACCCTCATTTAAATGCTGGGTTGCCTGCTCCAGCAAATATTCCTTGAAAACCTCTCCAAATCTTTCCCGGACTTCTTCTGGAGAAACTCCCCACATTGTTCTAAGGTGGGTCATAACATATTCATTGTATTTATCTTTTACGCTCAACTTCTCTGCCTCTGCCGGAATACTACCTTTTTGAAGTGATTTTATGTACAATGTATTATTATTGACATTCCATTTTCTGCTTTCTCCATCATACGAATGTGCCGAAGGCCCTATTCCCAGGTAAGGCTTCCCCGTCCAATAGGCAGTATTGTTTTGGGAAAAATAACCGGGTTTTCCAAAATTAGAAAATTCATAATGTACAAAGCCGGCAACCTTTAAAGTCTTCGTTAAGATCTCAAAATGAGCTTTTGCAGCATCATCATCCACAGGTTTTATTATTCCTTTGTCGATGAATTTTTTTAAGGCTGTATTGGGTTCAACGGTTAAGGCATAACAGGAAAAGTGTGGCAAACCAAGCTCCAGTGCGATCTCAATATTCTTTTTCCAGCGTTCCTCACTCATATCGGGGATCCCATAAATGAGATCTATTGAAATATTATCAAAATATTTCTTTGCCATTTGTATGCTTTCCAAGGCTTCTGTAGCATTGTGCGCCCGGTTCATTAACTTCAGGTCCTCCCCAAAAAAGGACTGCACTCCTATGCTCAATCTGTTGATTTTTGATGCTTTCAGAAGCTCTAATTTTTCCCTGCTAAGATCATCGGGATTTGCTTCAAGAGTGATCTCGGCATTTTCAGCAACCCTATAATTAGAGAATATGGTATCAAATAGTTGATCCAATTCTTTTGAAGCGAGTAAAGATGGTGTTCCGCCGCCAAAATAAATCGTTTGCACTTCCTTCCCCGGCAATTCATCTTTCCGTAGTTCCAGTTCTTTACAAAGCATATCCACCAATTCTCCCTTCTTTTTTACCGAAGTAGAAAAATGAAAGTCGCAGTAATGACAGGCTTGTTTGCAAAAAGGAATGTGAATGTATAAGCCTAAAGCCCCTCCCGACCTCCCCAAAGGGGAGGAGTTATATCTTACCTCAACCTGATCTAGAGATTCTGGTTTTGTTTTTTGTTTTGGAAAATTTGAGGACATTTCTAGCGATTTTTAATTATTCCCCCTTCGGGGGTTAGGGGGCTTTTCCCCTTCGGGGGTTAGAGGCTTATTTTACTTTCTTCGGATTATTCTTAACAAACGCATCCCAGCCGGAGTAACTTTTTTCTACGCTCACAGAACCTGAATTGTAAAAATGACAAACCGCCGCGGCGAGACCATCTGTAGAATCGAGATTTTTAGGCAATTCTTTTAATCCAAGAACGCTTTGAAGCATTTTTGCAACTTGTTCTTTACTGGCATTTCCGTTTCCGGTAATAGCCATTTTTATCTTTTTAGGAAGGTATTCTGTAATGGGGATCTGTCGTGAAAGTCCCGCCGCCATCGCAACACCCTGTGCCCTTCCCAACTTCAGCATAGACTGCACATTTTTTCCAAAAAAGGGAGCTTCAATAGCGATCTCATCCGGATTGTAGGTGTCAATCAGTTCAATGGTACGTTCAAAAATAAGTTTCAGCTTGATATAAGGATCGCTGTATTTGCTTAACAACAACTCATTAAGCTGTAAAAACTGCATTTTTTTATTCTCCACTTTTATGAGTCCGAAACCCATAATTGTGGTTCCGGGATCTATTCCCAAGATAATTCTTTCGGTTTTCAAATGCTGTATGTTCTTATTTTTAAACAGGCTGAAGGCAATCTAAAAAACAGGATTGCGCTTCACAAAGCTACGCAATTCTAAGCAGCTATTCCTATATTTGAAATCAGTCTTAAAAGCATATAATGACGCTATTCCTCATTTTTATTACCGGGTTATATTTGACGCTTATGCTGCTACTGCTCATTGGGTGGCGTAAGATTCCCAAATTTAGCCTGAAGCACGCTTCTCCCGAGATCAATTTCTCTATTATAATTCCCTACAGAAATGAAGCCGAAAATCTACCGCTTTTATTGAATTCAATTTTAAAACTGAAGTATCCGCTTTCGCAATTTGAAATTCTTTTGGTGAACGATTCTTCTGAAGATGGCTCCAGAAAGATTTGTTCCGACTTTAAAACCAGATATCCTGAACTTCAAATCTCCCTTATTGAAAACCACCGAATTTCAGGTTCTCCAAAAAAAGATGCAATTTTAATCGCGGCTAAAAAAGCGATTTTTCCGTATATCCTTACCACCGATGCAGATTGCAAACTTCCGAAATTCTGGCTACAGGCGTTTAATGAAAAGATCCTGGAAACCGGTGCGAAATTAATAGCGGGTCCTGTTGCAACATTCAAACCCCTCTTAAACCCTTCCATTTCAGAATCCTCTAAGACTGAAAAAAGTTTATATAACCAGGATATCCAAAAAGAAAAAAGAAGATTAAAATATTTCCATGCGTTCCAGGAGATGGATTTCCTGAGTTTACAAATTGCCGGCGCCGGGGGGTTTGGACTAAAAAAAGCTTTTATGTGTAATGGCGCGAATCTTTGCTATAGCAAAGCGGCATTTTTTGAAATTGGCGGCTTTAGTGGAAATGGGGAAATTTCCAGTGGGGATGATGTTTTTTTGCTTCAAAAATTCGCTGAAAAAAAATTGAAAATCACCTTTTTAAAATGCCACGAAGCCATCGTACTTACAAAACCTCAACAAAATCTCACTGCCTTGATCTCTCAACGTATTCGTTGGGCTGCAAAAACTCCGGCATATAAAAGCCTGTTTGCGAAACTTATAGGATTTTCGGTTTTAATGTTGAATTTTTCGCTGATCCTTGGGTGTTTTCTAACCTTTTTTAATTTTATTCCATACCAGCCGGTATTGTTAATGTTCTTCTTTAAATTTAATGTAGATTTTGCATTGTTGTTTTATTCAGCAGCGTTTTTTCACCGAAAAGATATTCTCAGGAATTATTTTTGGAGCAGTTTGGTGTATCCTGTTTTCTCGACTTCGGTTGCACTAATGTCCTTATTTATAAAGTTTGAATGGAAAGGGAGAACCTATAAAAAATAGAGAATGTGATTTTAAATGTTACTCCGCCTTTATAACGATAGGCATTTTAAACACGCTGTTTACGGGAATTCCGCGTTTACTGGCGGGATAGATCTTTGGAAGGGAATCGATGCTTTGCTTAAGCCACAATTTTAATTCCGGGATTTGGTTGGTGACCAGTGTATCCACTTCTATCGAAGAAATTACAGGTTTTCCGGTTTTAGAAATTTCAAGATGCACATAGATCGTATCATCAATAACTTCTGTAACAATGGGTTCCTGACGGGCGAGATATGCGTAAACAGAATTAGCTACCGTGGTTTCAAAGCAATCGCGTGCCTTGTTGAGTTCTGTTATATTCTTACAATTCTCAAAAGCCGGATATTCATCCACCTCTTTCCAATTGAGGGTGCTGCTTTCAAGCTCCAGCACTTCTTCCGAAGTGATCTTCTTGGTCTCGAAATTATTGCAGCCGGCCAGAACAGAAAAAAGGATCAGGAGTAAAGTTTTTTTCATGTAAGAAATTTGAGAAAATCATTGAAACCCAAAAATAGTGAAATTGAGAGGATTTTTCAGGTTAGAATTTTCCAATTTCCTAACTAGCGCCTAATTGCCTGGAGATATTGTTTCCCGGCATTTTGATGTAATTTCAACCATAGCTCTTATTTTCTGTTACAATGAAAACCTATACCGCTTCTATTCTTCTAATAAATGTTGCTCTTTTCTCAAATCCTTCAACCTGATTTTTGCCAGGTAGATCAAATCTCCATTTCCTTTAGCTTCAAATTTATTGAGATATGCCACATAATAATTGATCCTGGTCTCTAGGTCCTTGAAATAATTGTCCGCAGCGATAGCGCGTTCATATAAAGCACGCTCATTTTCAGGGTTTTCCTCAAGTGCACTGTTAAAATATTCGAGCGCTTTTTTATGATCCTGCTGAAGTTTATAGGTTAGGCCAAGACTCAAAAATTCTGCATCTACAGGTTGTTTTTTGATAAGAACTGCCATTAAGAGATGAATTTCAGATTTTTCCAGATCTCCGGTAATGGCATACAACTTCCCCAGATTGTAATGGGTATCTGAATTTCTGTCTTCAAATTCCAGGGCAGTGTTATATTGTTCAATCGCCTTCTCGTACATTCCTTCATTGTAATATGCAAAACCCAGCCTGGAATGCACAAACTCATTTCCCTGCCCCAGTTCCAGTATTTTTTCAAATTCCGGGATTGCTTTTTCGTATAATTTTTGATTGTAATAGCTTTGGGCCAGGATAGAAAGCAACGAAACATTCCCCGGGTTGGCATTAAGGCCCATCAAACTGTAATTGATAGCCATCCCATATTCCCGGTGTTGTAATTCATCTTTGGCAAGTTTGAATAAGGCATCCTGGTGCAATGGTTCCAGCTGAATGGTATTTTTAAAATAAATACCCGCCGTGCTATCCTGTTGCTTTTCTTTGATCAATCCCAGCTGATATTGAAAACCGGCATTTTCAGGATATCTTTCTGTAAGATTTCTGAAAATACTATCTGCTTTTTCCAGTTTTTGTTGAATTATTAAAAGTTTTCCCAATTCCAATGCACTTAAGATCCTTTCGGGATTTTGCTGCAACACAAGCTTGAAATATTTTTCTGCTTCATTGAAATCCCCCCGTGCCTTATAACCTCTGGCCAGTTTGAGATTTACTGTTTCAGAAGCTGAAGAAATATTTTTCAACACTCCTATAGCTTCAGAATAATTTCCCACGGCATATAAACTATCTGAAACAGCTAAAGCCGAAGTTTGAGCTTCGGCTTTAACAATTGCAAACAAGAATACTATGACAAATAACTTATTCACCTACCTGAAATACTATTGGCAATGAATACATAACTCCAACTTCTTCTCCTCTTTGTTTTCCGGGTTCCATTGCAGGAAGGCTATTAATCACCCTTTCTGCTTCTACTTCCAGGGAAGGGTGCGGCGCACGGGATCTTACATCGGTTATATTTCCATTCTTATCGATCTTAAATTGAACAATTACCCTATTTTTTCCGCTTAAATTTAGCTCTTTTCCTAAGCCTGTATTAAAATTCTTGTTCACGTGTTCTGTAATTTTTTCAGACATGCATTTTTTCTTTTCCTCATTGGAGCCAAGGTTTTCACAACCCGGATACACCGGCACCTCCTCGATCACTGCAAAAGGAACATCAGGGCCTAATTCGTTTTTGTTTTCACCAGGAACTTGTTCATATATTGTAGTAATACCTGAATCATCAGTTCCTTTGCTGCGTATATATTCTTGTATAGCTTCATCTGCGGCTAACTTTATTTCAATTATTTTCCTCTTCTCTTCCTCTGATATTTCCTCACTTTCTTCTAGGGTAATTTTAAGCTTATTAAGTTGTTCTAATAAAGATTCTTCTCCCGCCATTGGTTGAGGATCATCCTGCGTGCAGGAAACTACTGTAAGCATCACCAGCATTAGCGGCAATATTACGAGATACTTGAATTTTGCGATTGTTCTAGATTTTGATTTTTGTAACATAACGATTCGTTTTTTGATTAATGAATGATTGAAAAATTGATTGATAAATGAAATGTTTTGGGTATTAAAGGCACTGTTGAGCAATTGCTCATAATAATTCAGCTTCCCCGTATTTTTCACTACAGCTTCATCTGCAATGAATTCGTGAACTGTAGCGATTTTATTTTGATAGATGTAAATGAGCGGATTAAACCAGAAAATAATCCTAAGCACTTCAAAAAACACCAAATCCAGGCTGTGCTTCTGTTTTACGTGCACCAGCTCGTGGGAAAGGATCTGTTGTTTTTCGACTTCAGAAAGTTTATCGCCCAAAAACACCGTTTTATAAAAAGTACATGCGATGGTAGAATTGGGAACTTCAATGATGCGCAGATCTTTTTCCGAAGAAATCGGTTTAAAGCTGAATAATCGGTTTAAATTCTGGTACTTTCTAAGCAGCAGGAACAGGCTTCCAATTGCTCCAACTCCATAAGCAATAAACCACCAGTTGATAAAGTTGCTTTCCCGGCTGATCTCCACAGCAGGTAAATACTGAATTTCCTGGGGTGTATTTCCTATAAATACCTCCGGCAGCCAAACATTGGTTATAGCAGCGATGGATTCTGCAGGTACAAGCGTGGAAAAGACTTCTATCTTGATCAATGGCAGCAAAAAAGCAAATATTGAAGTAGATAATAAATACCACCTGTTATAGGTGAAAAACGTCTCTTTCTTCAGAAAGCCTTCATACACCAGTAGAAACAGGAGTTGAAATAGTATTACTTGTAGGATATAAACTAACATATCAGGAATCTTTTTTATTGATCTCTTTTAGAATTGCTTCCAGTTCTTTGGTATCCAGATCGTTTTTCTTCACAAAAAAGGAAACCATACTTTTAAAAGAACCGTTAAAATAATTATCCATAAGCTTATTCATGCTTTGATTGCTGTAGGTTTCTTTGTCAACCAAAGGGAAATAAACATATCCCTTTCCCTTTTTTTGATGCGCTACAAATTCCTTGTTCTCCAAAATCCGAACAATGGTAGATACGGTATTATAGGCGGGTTTAGGCTCCGGTATCTCATCTATTATGGTTGCAACATTGGCCTTTTTGAGGTGCCATAGGATCTGCATGATCTCCTCTTCTGCTTTGGTTAATTGTTTCATTTGCTTAAATTATTGTTTTAACGAACCTATACAATATCCTCTGGAATTCTTCTATATTAGAAAGTTTTTCAGGTATGTTCATATTTTAATTTTCATCTATCAAAAAAAGCTTTACTATTACACGGAATACCTCATTAAAAAGCGAGGTAACTAATTTTGATATTGCTAATCTAAACTAAATAATTAGTTAAACCTAATCTTTTAGTTTAAAAATTTATTTTAGCAAACTTCAGAAATCAATGATGCCCCAAAATTTTGTATTTTTGGGTATACTAATGTTGTATTTAGTATGGCGTAAACAACTAAATAATTGTAGCCGTTCTTTTATAATACTTAAGAAGACCCCACCCAAAACTTTGTCAAATTTATAGGGGAAAAGCAATTGAGAAGATTTTAATTTAAGGGTTAAGCGATAAAAAATAGTTATAATCGATACTAAAATGGATAAAGAACAATTAAGAAAGGAGTTTAATGATTTTCTGGATTCTGCTTCCGATGACACAGTAAATGATTTTCTGAAATTTTTAAAAGACAGAAAAGCTCAAAAATCCGGGAATAAGGATACTCTTAAAAATGGTTTAAGTGAAGAAGACCTGTCCTTTAAAGACCGTTCCAACTAGATGGATATTATTCTTGTTTCCCTTGCTGCATTTCTCATGGTTTTAGGAATTCTTGGAAGCTTTCTACCTGTTTTACCGGGAGTTCCAATTAGTTGGGTAGGTTTGCTGGTCTTGTACCTCTCCCCTTCTGTGCCAATGAATTATTGGTTTTTAGGGATTACCCTATTTATTGCAGTTTTAATTTATGCGCTCAATCTCATCATTCCGGCTATGGGAACCAAACGTTATGGCGGAAGTAGATATGGCATGATAGGAGCCACGCTTGGGCTCGTTGTTGGTCTTTTTTCACCAATTCCATTCGGAGTTATTATTGGTCCGTTTGTAGGGGCATTTATTGGTGAGCTTATTAATAAAAGCAATCGAAAATCGGCATTAAAAGCAGCCTATGGGTCTTTTATTGGTTTCCTGGCTTCAAGTTTTATGGAACTTGTTGTGGCATTTTCATTCTTCCTGCTCTTTCTATGGAAAGTCTGGGAATTCAAAGAAGTTCTCTTTTAAAATTCACCATAAATAATTCTATAGAACACTATTTTCTTTTAAGCTATTTTTCAGGTTTATGGGTATTTTTTTACTGCCTGTCTATTGAAATAGCTCCCTTAATACATTCAGTTTATCAACCACAAATTCGATTATGGTTTCGCTGAAAGATATCTTCCCATAGTGTACTATCAATTTTCAAATTCAAAGTTTTTGAAGTTCACTTCTCAATTTAAGCCAACTTCAGTTGCTATTTTATGCAAATTGTAAGCATTGATGTTTTTGGATTTCATCTTTCTTTCAATCCTATATCAAATTTCTGTAACATGATAAATATCATAGGATTAGATCCTTTTTTAAATCAAATTGAAAAGGAAAATTTTCAATAAAAGCAATGTATCCACTTGTAAAAAAACACGGAATAATTCTTAGTAAGACGGAGAATTTTTTTAATAACGCAGGAGTGTCCAATCCCGCTGCTATAAGGGAAGGCAAATTTGTGCATCTTTTTTACAGGGCTGTTAGCGAGGGAAATTTTTCCACCCCAGGTTACTGCAAATTAAAGGGTCCAAGAGAGGTAATCGAGCGGTGTACAGAGCCGGTATTTTCCCCGGGTAATAACAATGAATCCCATGGAACCGAAGACCCTCGTATAACAAAAATAGAAAGCACCTATTATTTGACCTATTCGGCTTATGACGGGGTAAATGTTTCCAGTGCCTATGCTATCTCCAAGAACCTGAAAAAATTTGAAAGGCATGGCATTATCACCCCCAGATTCAGTTATGATGCATACAGTCTTCTTATACGTATGAATTTAGGGGATATAAGCGATAAACATTTGATGTTCTACAATCTATTTGAAAAATATAAGCTTTCAAGGCTGCTTAACACAGAACTATATGGGTGGGATAAAAACCTTGTTTTTTTCCCGCGAAAGATCCACGGAAAATTTGCCTTTTCACATCGCTTGTACCCTTCTATTCAAATTGCTTATTATGAAGACCCTAAAGAATTAACTGAAGAATACTGGAGCAATTATATTTCCAGCTCAAAAGAGCATATCGTTCTTAACCCCTCATTTCATTATGAACGTAGTCATATTGGGGCCGGATGTCCCCCAATTGAAACCGATGATGGTTGGTTATTGATTTATCACGCGGCACAGGCAACAAAAACAGGGGTAATTTACCACGCGGCTGCCGCCTTATTAGATGATAATCCGTGCAAAGTATTGGCGCATCTAGAAAAACCCAAAATTGAACCCCGAGGAAAAAAAAGGCGTAGTGAACAATGTCGTATTTCCAACTGAAAGACTTTTGTAAGATGAAGAATTTTACATCTATTATGGTGCAGCCGACCTCCGGGTTGCATTAGCCTCGATGAATATAAAAACCCTGCTAAATGAACTTAAAGATGATATGTGATGAACGGCAAAATCAAAAATTCCAAAATATTATTTATGTCCAGTTTTCCACCAACGGAGTGCGGAATTGCGACTTTTACCACCGATATTATAAAAGCTATATCCCGAAAATTCAGTGAGAGCTTTACTTGTATTAAATGCGATCTAAAAAAAGAAGGGCAACCAGGTTCCTTTGCAGAATATGTCCTGAATTCTACTGTGCGTGAGGAGTACTCAAAAATCGCTCAGGAATTAAATCTGGACAACGCTATAAAATTGATCCATATTCAACATGAATTTGGATTGTTTGGTGGCTCCTATGGAGATTATTTATTTGATTTTCTGAATGTCATCAACAAACCGGTAGTATTCACATTCCATACAGTTTTGTCCAATCCCAATGATGAACTGAAAGCGGTAGTGAAGAGTTTAGCTTCTCACGCCATGACTATTACAGTAATGACACATAGATCTGCAGAGATCCTTCAGGAAGAATATGATATAGATCCCAAATTGATAGAATATATCCCACATGGTACCCACCTGGTCAAATGGGCCGAAGGCGAAAAATTAAAAGAAAAATATGGGTTTTCCGGGAAAATATTGCTTTCCACCTTTGGGCTTCTTAGCTCCGGAAAAAGTATTGAAACCGCATTATATGCGCTTCCGGAAATGATTGAAAAATTTCCGGAGGTATTTTATCTTATCATTGGAAAAACTCATCCAAACAATATCCAAAATGACAGGGATACATACAGGGAATACCTTGAAGCGCTTGTAAAGGCTCTCGGGATTTCAAAATATGTAATATTTATTGATCGCTATGTAGAACTGCAAGAATTGCTGGAACTTTTACAAGCTACCGATATTTATTTATTCACATCAAAAGATCCCAATCAGGCCGTTAGCGGCACCTTTGCCTATGCAATGAGCTGTGCCTGCCCAATAATTGCCACTTCTATTCCCCACACCCGGGAAATACTCACTAAAGATCTGGGGTATATAATAAATATTGGTGATTCCAAACAATTGGCAAAAGCAGGGATAAAATTGCTTTCAAATAAAAAGCTCAGGGAAAGAATGAGTTTAAATACTTTTCAAAATACCAGTGCGTCCTCCTGGGAAAATATCGCTACACGGCATGTAAAACTTTATCATAAACTCCTAAAAATCAAAGACCAGATCATATATGATTATCCGCCAATAAATTTAAGCCACTTTAATAAGCTTACTACAGAAAGAGGAATGATACAGTTTTCAAAAATCTGTATTCCGGATATAAGTTCAGGGTATACCTTAGATGACAATGCCCGGGCCCTAATTGCCCTGTGCATGCATTTTGAATCCTTTAAGGAAACCAGGATCCTTAAAAACATAAAAACTTATGTGAATTTTATTGAACGTTGTCAGACTCCTCAAGGCACTTTTGTGAATTATATAGATGAATATGATAAAGTTCACATCAAAAATGATTACGTCAATTTAGAAGACTCCAATGCCCGGGCTGTTTGGGCTTTAGGAACCGTGATCTTCCTACAAAACATCCTGCCTGAAGAAATAACAAATAAAGCCTTACTATGCATGCTGAAATGTGATCCCTGGATCGCTGGGGTATTATCCCCCAGGGCTATTGGTTTCACAATAAAGGGGCTTTATAAGTATCTGCAGGTGAAAAAGGAAAGCTATATTTCACGGCATATTGAAAACCTTGCGGCAAACCTCATTACACGGTATGATATCAACCAGGAAAAGGAATGGCAATGGTTTGAAGAGAACTTAACCTATGCCAACAGTATACTTCCGGAATCTCTGCTTTATGCCTATTTAGTAACCGGAAATGAAGCCTATAAAAAAACCTCTTTAGAATCTTTTGATTTCTTGCTCTCCAAAATGTTCGTGAATGGAGATTTTAGGGTGATATCAAACAGGGGCTGGTATCAAAAGGGTACTCAACCTAATCGTTACGGAGAACAGCCTATTGATGTTTTTTGTATTATAAACAGTCTGGATATTTTCTATAAAACCTTTAAAAATGAGGCCTATAAAGATTTGATGAAAAGGGCTTTCAACTGGTTCCTGGGCGAAAATCACCTATCGCAAATCGTATACAATCCATTAACAGGAGGATGCAGGGATGGAGTTGAAGAAAAAAACGTAAATATTAATCAGGGAGCAGAATCTACAGTTTGTTATTTGATGGCGAGGATCCTAATGGAAGGCCTGGATAAGCCTGTTCGTATTCCTGATTTAAGTAAAAAAATCAACGAAAAAAGAAAAAACTCCCGGATTAACAGAAGTCTTAAAGGCAAAGTCAGGGATAAAAAAACCGGTTTGCCAGGATCAGGGTTTTCAGTCTAAAAGTTTCACCTGGAAAGAATACAAATGATTAAAAAAAAATACGGAATTTCGATGAATTCCTTCCTGTAGCTGCAAACTAACTAATCCCATTTTAATGATTGGGATACGTATTTTTTCACAGAAGCAGAAGCGGTAGATAAGATAAAGGAAATTTGAATTTAAGCTGAGAATAACCTCTTTAGCTGCCAGAATATGAGTCGTGAAATCCAGATCGATCTGTTTTTAAGTGGTATCGTTATTTTTTAAGAGCTTCTGCCTTATTGATATTATCAATTCCCTTCAATAATGCATCCGGGTTAAAGGAAATGCTGCTGATTCCTTCCTTTACCAGAAAAGATGCAAACTCGGGAAAATCGCTGGGTGCCTGTCCACATAAACCTATTTTTAACCCGGCTTCATTCGCTTTTTGAATAGCCTGAGCGATCATTTTTTTTGCTGCAGGATCATTTTCATCAAAATGAGAAGCCATCAATTCCGAATCCCTATCTATGCCCAGGGTAAGCTGGGTAAGATCGTTGGAACCAATTGAAAAGCCATCAAAGATCTTTGCAAATTCCTCCGCCAGAATAACATTGCTGGGGATTTCTACCATCATATAGACTTCAAGCCCGTTTTCGCCCTGTACAAGTTTATTCTTTGCCATGATTTCAATGACCTTTTTCCCTTCCTCTAAAGTTCTACAAAAAGGGATCATCACTTTCACATTTATCAGCCCCATTTCTTCTCTTACTTTGCTGATAGCTTTGCATTCCAAGGCGAAGCCTTCCCGGTATAAATCGCTGTAATATCTTGCGGCACCACGAAAACCCAACATGGGATTTTCCTCTTTTGGCTCAAACTGCTTCCCACCAATAAGGTTTGCATATTCATTAGACTTAAAATCGCTCATCCTCACAATCACCTCTTTTGGATAAAAAGCAGCTGCCATTACAGCTATTCCCTGAGATAACTGATCTATAAAATAATCCTCTTTTTTGGAATAATTCTGTGTAAGTTCTTCAATGGATTTTTTTACTCCCGGATCTTTTATTTCCTCAAATTTAGCCAGCGCCATTGGGTGAATTTTGATCATATGGGTAATGATAAATTCCATTCGAAGCAGTCCAATCCCATTATTTGGATAGAAGGAAAGCTGAAAAGCTCTTTCAGGATCGGAGAGGATGAACTTAGCTTCGGTTTTGGGAAGTTTTATGCTGCTAAAATCAATTTCTTTTTCTTCAAATTTGAGAGCTCCCTTATAAACCGATCCGGTATTTCCGTCGGCACAGGAAACCGTGATAAGCTCTCCATCTTTAATTTTTTGAGTAGCAAGATTTGTTCCTACTACTGCCGGCACTCCAAGTTCCCGGGCTACTATAGCCGCATGACTTGTTCTCCCCCCCCGATTAGTGATCACAGCGCCTGCTATTTTTAATAAAGGATCCCAATCCGGACTGGTGGTATCTGTAATTAAAAAATCTCCTTTTTGCAATTTATGCGAATCTTTGGTAGAATGTAAAATTCTGGCAGGACCTACCGCTATTTTTGATCCTATGGCGTTCCCGCTCAAAAGAAGCTCCCCTTTTTCTTTTAGTTTAAATTCAATATAAATATTTTTATCTTTTGAATGATGAACGGTTTCGGGCCGTGCCTGTGTGATAAAAAGCTCATTGGTAATGCCATCTTTTGCCCATTCAATATCCATCGCCTTTTCATAATGGTTCTCAATAACCAAAGCCCATTTCGCCAGGGTAATTACCTCCTCATCTAAAAGTACGAACCGGGTTTGCTTTGAGATTTCGGTAGCTATATTTGTTGTGGAAACATGGCCGTTAGACTCCGCATAGACCATGGTCTTTTCCTTACTGCCCAGTTTTTTTTGCACGATGGCATTTTTATCCTGCTGAAGGGTGGGTTTAAAAACATAAAACTCGTCAGGATTCACAGTTCCCTGAACGATGTTTTCTCCCAATCCATAAACCCCGGAAAGCTGAATGATATCTTTAAAACCCGATTCCGGTTCAATGGTAAATCCAACTCCCGAGCAGGCTTTGTCTGATCGCACCATTTTTTGAACTCCAACCGAAAGTGCGATATCGTGATGTTTAAATCCCTTATCCTCCCGATATTTTATTGCCCTGTCCGTATATAATGAAGAAAAGCACTCTTTCACCGATCGTAACAAAGCCTCATTTCCCATTATATTCAGATAGGTATCATGTTGCCCGGCAAAACTCGCATCGGGAAGATCTTCAGCAGTAGCGCTACTGCGCACGGCTACTTCTATCTCATGATCATCCCCTAAATCACGATATGCCTCTATAATTTCCTGCTGAAAAATTTCAGAAAGATCTGCTTCTAAAATTAGCTTTCTTGCTTTTGGACCTATTTCCTGGAGGTTTGAAAAATCTTCCCTATTCAATTCTTTCAGAAGATCTTCCAGGGTTTTTTCAATTTCATTTTCCCTTAAAAACAGCCAAAAAGCTTCCGCAGTTGTTGCAAATCCATCGGGAACCATCACTCCTTCCGAAGATAACTCATTGTACATTTCCCCTAAAGACGCATTTTTTCCTCCTACCTGGGGAATATCTGCAATGCTAATATCTTTGAACTTTTTAATAAGGACTCCCATTTTTAATAATTTAAAATTAATATAATACCAATTGATACCCCATATTCAACAGAAAAATACCTAGTAGAAATAGGAGTACATATATAACCTGAACCAATTTTACATTTATGACCTCAAGGCGTTTTCTCGAGGGATTTGGGAAAATGAACAGTGCCAGGCCAAAGAAAAGGGAGGCCCAGCCTAATGCGGTAATAAGAAATCTCCAATCTGGCTCCCAAATATTATGTAAGAGGATATTAACCAATCCTAAAATAATAGCAAGAAAGGCGGTGATTATAGAAAATTTTTGATCGCTAAAATCAATAAATATTTGTTTGATCCTGATAGGGTTAAAACTTAGAACGAAGAAAAAGATAAGCAGATACCAACCCCAGAATTGTGCTAAGAAAATAGAAACATCCATTTTAAAAGGTTTTTAAACTTCCTCATAAAGTTAACTGCTTACAGGCATTTTAAATATGACAGAAATCATATCAGCAATATCAAGGTAAAACTTCGGCAGTATAGATTGAGGATCCTTGGAAGAAAGAAATTAATAGATCAATAATCCCGGAGCATCACCGAAATCCTCCAGGGCGATTTGTGTATCTTCAAAACGGCTGTCTCCATTCTCATCGCTATAAATGCGTGTGATATGGAACGTACTGGTTATTTAAATACGAGTTTATTCGCAATTTCGATTTCGTCCTGTGAAATGCTATGCGGTTTATTGTCATATACTTTTACGGTTACTTCTGCCTTGAGCTTTTCCATTATTTCAGCGGTCTTGTTCACCCTTTCTACCGGTACGTGGGCATCCGGATTTCCGGTGCCAATAAAAACAGGAGTTCCTGCAAAATCTCCTTTATAATTTTCAGTATCTATTTTATCGCCAATGAGTCCACCAGTAAAAAGAAATACCCCTCCAAACCTGGATGCATTTCGGGTAACAAATTCTGCTGTAAGGCAGGCTCCCTGAGAGAATCCGCCAAAATAAATATTTTCTGATGCTTTTCCTTTACTTTTTATTTCTTCCAGTAAATTCCTCAAAATCTCTAATGCTGAAGAAAGCCAGGGTTCATTTTGAGCAGGTGGGGCCAAAAAAGAATACGGATACCAGGAATTATTAGTGGCTTGTGGGGCAAAAACCGAAAAGTCATCTAAGGGAAAGTGATCTGCCAAAGAAAGTATGTCCTGTGCGTTACCGCCGCGCCCGTGTAAAAGCACCAATACTTTTTTGGCTTCTGAAATGTCTTTTCCCGCGGTTATAATATTTTTTGTATGCATTGTTTTCTTTTTTAATTGACAGTAAAAAGAGCTCAGGGAATTTTTTCCCTGAACTCCAATTCTCAATGTTTACTGCTTCAGTTCCGGCAATAATTTTTCAATTTGTTTTCTCGCCCCTTTATAACGATCGGGCAACTGCAGACTACTTCCCAGTTCTTCCAAGGTTTCATCTGTGGCAAAACCAGGATTATCTGTAGCAACCTCAAATAATACTCCTCCCGGCTCCCGGAAATAAAGGGAAAAGAAATAATCCCGATCAATTTTCTCTGTGATCTGCAATCCTTTTTGCATTACTTTTTCCCGGAATGCCATAAGGGTCTCTTCATCTTTCACCCTGAAGGCTACGTGATGATTGGTTCCACCTGCATTTTGTCCTCTTTCGGCTTTTGGGTCTTCAAGAATATCTACCACAGCTGCATTTTCAATAGCACTGGTCCTGAAACGGTATAGGTTATTCTCTGTTCCTTCCATTTCATATCCAAAAATTTCGGTGAGTATTTCAGCGGTGGCTTTGTGATCGTTTAAGGTGAGCGTAACATTGTGAAAACCTTTTAGGCCTACTTTAGACTTTACTTCATTTGTTTCCCAGGGTTTGCGCTCATCCTTGTTCCCTGAAACTATCAACTCCAGGTTTAAACCATCCGGATCCTGAAAATCGAGAAAATCTTCTCCAAACTTCTTTGAAATTTTACCATGAGGAATATTGAATTTCTTAAAACGCGCTCTCCAAAATTCCAGACTTCCCTCCGGAACAGAATACCCAATTCCTGTGGCCATTCCGGCACCGTTTTTACCTTGTTTCACCCGGGGCCATGGAAAGAATGTAAGGATACTTCCCGGTGTTCCCATTCCGTCTCCAAAATAAAAATGATAGGTTTGGGGATCATCAAAATTCACGGTTTTCTTTACCATTCGCAATCCTAACACTTTTGTGTAGAAATCATAATTTCTTTGGGCATCTCCCGCAATAGCGGTAATATGATGCAATCCTAATATCCTGTTTTCCATGGCATTTGGTTTTTATGCTTGTTTAATGAACTGTACTTCAGCGCCCAATTTTATTTGATCTCCCACTACGACGCTTCCTGCTTCTGTCACCGCGCTCCATACCAATCCAAATTCTTTCCGACTTATTTTTCCATTTGCGGTAAGTCCTGCTTTGGTTTGACCGTAAGGATCTACTACTACGCCTCCAAAATCAACATCAAGACTAATAGGTTTGTGGTGTCTTTTATCGTTAGTTTCCCTTCTATCGTTCCGGCAGCAACATCGAATTTTTCAGAGGTAAACTCAATTTCGGAAAATTTTTCAACATTAAAGAAATCTTCAGATTTTAAATGCGTATCCCTGTCTTCATTATTGGTATTCACAGACTTAACGTCGGCTTTAAATTTCAGGTTTTTCACCTTGGTAAATTCTTCTGTTTCCGTTTCTACGCTTCCTTGAAAAACCTTGAAATTCCCAGTTGCTGTAGAGATCATTAAATGTTTTACTTTAAAAGTAACTTCACTGTGTGTTGGGTCTATTACCCATTTTGTGTTTGCCATAATTAGTGTTTCTTTTTCAGTTTTGCCCGGTAAAAGAGTAAAGATCGCTTCGCTGCAAGAATAAAGAAAAAAGACTAAATACAACCTACTGAATATCAATGTTCTTTAAGTAAGGTTTTTAAATAATGAAACTAAATGTTCATTTTTTCTAAAGCAAGGTTTGAAAAAGGAAAAACATCCAAATTGCCCTTCATCATTCATATTCCATCAAGTCAGAAAAACTTTATCGGACAACAGTGTTTCTTTTTCATTAATATGACAAAATTAATGGCAAACAGTAATAATAAAAATGACCTATGACACTAAATTCATGTGATCTATGTCACACTATTAAGGTTTAGTGATAATTTGACTTCGGATGCGGCTAAGCGTTTCGCGGGTGATACCAAGATACGAAGCGATCATATGTTGAGGCACGCGCTGCAGAATATCTGGAAATTCCCGCAGAAGCTTTTTGTATTTTCTCTCGGCAGTTTCAGTAAAAGAACCCATTAGCCTGCAAGATTGTTTTGGATAAGCACCCTGAACTACCGTTCAAAAGCCGGAACTTTTGCAACAATAGATCCCAGAAAGGCTTGGTTATCAAAAGAAGTTTAGAATCTTCAAGCGCCTCAATATTAAAGGTGGTAGTTTCGTTGGTGAGAAAGCTGTAAAGATCTGCTGTCCACCATCCGCTTAAAGCAAAGTGCAGGATGGATTCATTTCCCTTGTCATCTGTCTTGAAAGAACGCAGGAGCCCTTTTTCAACAAAAACAGTGTATTTACAAATTTCCCCAACCCCGATTAAAATTCTTTTCTTTTTTAGCTTTTTCGGAATGAAAAGTGTCCGGGCATATTCAAATTCCTCTTCGGAAATATCTATGATTTCTGTATTTTTTTTATGCAGCAGTTCAAACATTAATGAAAGTGTATTCCACAAAGTTAATTATTTTGTTCCTCATACTGCAACTAAGAAACCAATACAGCCTGGCAAAAGTTTTTGAGGACTATTTATCCATTTGAACAATAAGAATTCCCAGGGCAGAATTTAAACCCATTACCGGAGTTATGATTTTAATACCATCTTCCTTCACAACTGTATGCTGCTCGGTTAAGCCGTAATCAATTTTTTGAGCATATTCCGCACCTTCAAATTTTTTATCTGAAGACAGGGTTATGATATTGGTTTTAGGATCTATAAGCTGTACCAAATCGGCACCGGATTCCTTCACAAATGCATTCAAAAGCTGATTTAGGTTCTCGGTATTGTTTCGCAGCAGTTCACTTCTCACAGACCAGGAAAATATTTTCGAGGAAGATTCCAGGTTCTTAATTTGTAAACTGTCTTTCTCTGATTCATATTTTGTTATTAGCGCTGATCTTTCATTTTCGGATTTGATGACCAGCTCTGTTTTTTCCTTTTCATATTGCTTTTCGTTCGTATTCATTTTTACAGAATACCATATTAATACAGTAATTAGTATCAATGCCAACAGCACCGCAATGATATTCTTTTTAACGAAATCAAGAAACTTATTGGTAGAATTGTCTTCTTTTACAACTTCTTCGTTTGGTTTTTCGTTGTGGTTGTTTTGGTCATTATTTTCGTCCGGTTCATTATTTTTAGTGTCCATTTTAAACTCTTCTTTTGGTTAGTAATTGTTTTTATGAATATTATAAAGTTCATTAATATGGCAAATAGAAAACAAGTCCTGGGATAATTGTTTCTTTTATCAATTATCAAAAATTGCGACATTTAAAAATAGGAGGAGTGTTTGGTTTTATTTTATGTACCTGGTTGAACACCTACTCTAAGATAGCGGATTTTTGTTAAATATGAAAGTTGTTTCCCTTGCAGGATTCTCTATTTTTTCGCTTTCAAAACTTTTCTGTAAACTTCCAGATAACCTTCGATCATTTTTTGTCGGCTAAATTTTTCCGAAGCATATTCCCTGCAAAATTTCCTATCGATAAACTTGATCTTATTTATAGATTCAACGGCTTCAGGAATGGAATTCACTAAAAAACCGGTTTTCCCATCAAGGATAAGTTCCGGCATGGATCCTTTATTGAAAGCGATAACAGGGGTTCCGCAGAGCATGGACTCTACCACACTTAATCCGAAAGGTTCTTCAAAACCAATGGGGTGTAAAAGGGCAACGGCTTCCCCCAATAATTTATCCCGTTCCACCGGTCCAGAATTACCAACATATACCACATCCTTCTCATTAAGGTACGGTTCTATTTTATTCTCAAAATATCCCTGATCCTGGATCAGGCCTGAAATAATAAGCTTTCTACCGGATTGTTTTGCGATTTGAATGGATTCATAAGTGCCTTTATCGGGATGAATCCTCCCAAAATAAAGCAGGTAGTCTTTTGGTTGTGCCTGAAATGTGAACTCACCGGTATTGATGCCATTGTAAACCGTAGCGACATAATCCAGTTCCAGACTGCGATTTGAATCGCTTATAGAAACGTAGTTGCCTATAGGATTGTACTTTTTATAAACCGGAAGGATCTTTTGTGAAGAAAATCCATGAATAGTAGTAACCATAGGAGTTTTTATTAAACCCGAATAGGTAAGCGGGAGGAAATCAAAATTGTTATGGATCAAATCGAATTTGGATGACTGTTCCATCAAATGACTTATATGCAGGCATTCCTCCACTTTTGGATCTAGTTCGCTATCCTCAGAATAGCCCCGTGGGCATACATATTCCAGTTTGCCTTTTGTTATGGAATCTCTTGTTGCAAACAAAGTAACATCATGACCACTTTCAATTAAGCCCTCGGCAATATTTGAAGCAACCTGTTCCCATGGTCCATATTTTCGGGGAGGAGTCCGCCAGGAAATGGGAGATACTACTGCTATTTTCATGAGTGTTTTATTTATTACAGCTTCAAATAAACTTCGTGATCATTCTTCAAATATCCTTGGATTATTATAGTCCAGGGTAGTTATTTCAAGCTTTAACCAGGTAAAACCGCCTTCCGGAAATTTCCAGGTAACATAACATACCGCAGGAACTGTGATACCTTCAAACTCCTTGTAAGAGACTGCCTCTATAAACCATTTTTCCTTTTTCGCATCTTGTCCTCCCCCGTAAAATCTTTCAGCTTCAAAGGATTTTAATTCCCCGTTTTCATCAAATGTGAACAATCCTGAAACCACTTTATTACCTACTGAGAAAGTGGCTTTTGCAGAAGTGGCATCAACTTCTTCCCAAACTATATATTGGTTTAGGCCAGCAGATGGGAACCAACACAATTCCCCCAAAAACCGAAGCATAGTTCCCGAATTCACTTTTTCATTATTCCCTTCATTTACAACATTAAAGAGTGAGAGCAGTTTTATTTGCATCTCCCCTTCCCCATTTTTAAATTTATCCCGGCCTGCAAGATGAATTCCCGGAAAAAGCTTTACCTCCACCCGCCAGTTAAAAGCCGGATCTTTTACGTCAAAATATTGTTCGGCATAAAACGGCATCCAGTTACCGTCTTGTTTACTCTTCATTTCACCTTTTTGCTTTAAGCGTACCGAAAGAATTTCCGGTTTTCCAACTACCCCGGAATTTATCATCCATTTTTGAACGATCTCAGGTAAGTGCACAAGGTCTTCTTCGCTAATCTTTTTAGAAGTTTTCCCGGGTATATTTGAAATCAGCTGTTTTTGCTCTTTTTGAACCATCTTTTCAAAATAGTATTCCCCAAAGGCGGGAATACTCACTAAAAGTATAACGACATTGAGGATGGTAGCAAATTTTGCATCCTGCCAGAAATTAATGATAAGCGTTTGTGAAAGGAGCACCGCAGCGATGCCAAAAAATGGCCACCAGGAACGGATGAAGATCATAAGTACAAAGACTGCTAAAAACAGGATTGCACATAGCAACCAGAGGATCCCCAAAGACTTTGGAATAGCGCGCGAAAGCGCTGCAACTTCGGCCAGGTGAAAAGCTTTTACAAAACCAATACTATGGATAATTCCATGTAAAAATAGCAGGATCAAAAATGCTGTTTTCATCTGTTTATATTATTTTTTACCGGACATATAATCACTCCCTTATTTGAGAAAATCTTTCTAATGGATGTTTCATTGCGGATTTTCTCAGTTTTAAACCAATCCCCATTAGTGAATTTGGTAAATCACAGCTAAAGGATCCCCGCTCATAATTAGCATTTTTTAATACTGATAAAACTTAATAGGACGTCTGATATTCCTAAAAAGAATAAAAGATTTACCACCAAAATTCTCAGGGTTTTTCCATCAGGATCATTTCTGAATTTTTAGTTCATCTATAGATTGCAAAACCCATTTTTTTAAATATTCTTAGCCATACCGGAAAACATTTTAGAATGTTTTAGCAAGTCCAACCCCGAAGGAAATATAATTTAGATCGGCATTTGTGCTGGTAGTTCCAATCTCAAATTCTCCGGGAAGCGACCTGTATCGTATCGAAGGCCGCAAATTAAAGCCCGCGGGCAAATCTATTGACACTCCGCCATCCAGCTGCCATCCAAAATTATGACCTGTATTGTTAATTCTATTTCCAGAATTATCTTTTGCTTCCAGGTGGTTGTAAATTGCTCCTGCTCTAAGCAAATAAGAGAGTGAAGAGATCCCGGTTGCATGAATAAACTGAAGGCCAAAGCTGTATCCGGTTTCTTCAAAATTTACGTTTATTTCCCCCAGGGCATCATTTGCCCTGAAATCATTCCAGCCCCATCCCGCATATGCTCCAAGGCTTTCCAAAAAATTATAGGCCATGGTAATTTCAAATCCAAAACCGGTTTTAACATCGCTTCCTGCGATCTCATCTGCTGGAAAATTGAGTCCCGGTCGAAATTCTGCGGTCCATTGGTTTTGAGCAACAGAAATATTGCAAGCCATTAAAATAAATACCCCTAAAAGAATAGATTTAGTTTTGTCCATTGGTAAAGCCTGTTTTTTTGAACTATTAAATTATGGATCAGGCAACCCATAAACTATGACAAAAATCAGTATAACAGGGGTTTAATTACAAGACACAAGTGATTATGATTATGATCCTAATCCTTTTTCCGGAATAGGATGAAGGATTAAAACCGGGATCTTGATTTTATTAATAACCGAGGATATATTGGACGCGTAAAAAATTCCATCCAGGAATTTCTCTTTTTCTGCATGCAACAGGAGTAGATCTGGTTTTTGGATTTGTACCATGGAAGAGACGGCTGCGACAAAATGAACCCCTGTTATTGTTTGAAAAGTAAAATTAAGATCACTAAAAGTCTTGTTCAATTTTTCACTTTGATCCTTCCATAGTAGCTCGTCAAAATCATCCTTTTTCAGTTGGAGGAATTCTACAAAAATTTGAGATCCCGAAATTATTTTTCTTAATGGCTCTATTTCCGAAGGATCTAATACCTGATCATAATCCATACTTATAAGGATTTTTTCCAGGCCTTTGTATAAATACTCCTTTGGGACTACCAAAACAGGAGCGGGCACTTTACGGATCACCCGGAGGCTATGACTCCCAAATATCACTTCTTTAGCTCCATGAGAGCCATTACTGCCCATCACGATAAGATCTATTTTTTCAAGCGCTATCACTTTCTTGATCGCATCTGTAAATCCATTGTAATCGGCAATGGTTTTGAAGGTGTAATCTTCTCCGGAATATTTCTTTTCCAGATCTTTTACAAGTTCATCAAGTTTATTCCTGTTTTTAAGAATAAGGGAATCATACAGGGAATCATTTGCGTCCGACTGTAATAGATCACCACTTATATATTCTGATGTTTCCAGAATACTAAGCAAATAAAAGGCGCAACTTTTTCCCTTAAAGAGGGCTAAGGAATAATTTAAGGCGCTGACTGCTTTATCGGAAAAATCAGTAGGCACAAGGATCTTCATATCACTATTTTTAAAATACAAGTATAAAGTTAGCCAACAAGCTCAATAAAAATTATGATATGTATCAGAGTTCTCTATTTTCAGATTTGAAAATTTCTTTAATACTGAGGAATGACCATCTTCAATCTTCCTCCGGAGTTCTCCACAGCGGAAATATTAAAATCACCGCCCATTTCCTCCACCATACTTTTTACCAGTTTTAGCCCAAGGCCAAAACCTATTTCTCCTGAAGTTCCCATAGAAGAGATCCCCTTTCCGTCAAGGATATTCCTTATTTTTTCAGCAGAAAAACCACTTCCCGAATCTTCTACCTGAATTTCCAGGGTTTCAATCTCTTCAGAAATTCCTATGGATAAGCCTAAAATCACGTTGCCGCCAGATGGGGTGAATTTAATAGCATTGGAGATAAGATTCCCAATAATTTGCAACAGGCTATCCAGGTAAACCGACTTTTCCTGATCGTTCTCTGAAATGTCCACTTTAATAACAATGTTTTTATAGGTTGCCTGCGGCTGATAAAGATGGATAATTTTATCACCAAGCTCTTTTATACTGACCTTCCTGACACCCGGGTTTTTTTTGGGATTTTTAGAATTCAAAATATCTTTGGTAAGATCCAACAATTGGGTGCTGCTTTTCCCTATCATTTTGAAATAAGATCTCATCTCTATTTTTGCGAGTTCATCATCCAGAGCGATCTCTGAGAGACCCAGGATACCTGTAAGTGGGCCGCGAATGTCATGCGCGAGCTTATTTTTTATTTTTAAGCCCTCCAAAACCTCCCGGCGTAGTGTTTTTAATTGCTTTTTTAATTCCAGATGCTCCACAATTTCCAGCGCGATGAGTTTTAGTTGTTGAATTTTTTCCGGAGTCATTTCTTTTTCATCCTTATCCAGAACACACAGCGCCCCTATTTTCTCACCGGATTCCATAGTTAATGGAATCCCATAATAATATTTCAAATTGAAATCGCTGCCATTTCCGGCAACAAAAAACTTATCCTTAAAACGAGGATCCTTATCCAGCCTGGCAATTTCTAAATGATCTTCCTCCCGAATGGTATAATTGCAAACCGACTCTTCCCGCGGAATTTGTTGTACGCCCATTCCAAAATGAGAAACGGTCCATTGCGTATAACTATCGATTAAATTTACCAGTGAGATATCGGTGTCGGCGATACTGGCGGCCAGTCGGTTTAAATTTTGAAATTCGTCCTGTAAGTTTTCATAGTCAAGGTCTAATTGCAATAAACTCTTTACGCGGTTATATTCAGAATTGTCCAAAGTTTCAGTAGGGGTCATAATTTGGGGATTACGTATAATATTATAAATACTAACAAAGGTATTGGAAATAAGGAGAAAACAATATATAATATTTCATAATCCCTTTATTTTTCAGGTGCTTAATATGTTGACTAATAAGCTTTAACGAGCTTTAATAAAAAGTCATCTTAAATCTAAAATGGTGCACTTTTTAAAATAATTTTCCAAATTTCTTAAAATATAGGTAATTTTAGGGTATGAAAGACCACTATTTGATTATGGCCGCACTTGGGCTTGCAACGCTTATCATGGCCTGGCTTCCTTCTGTTTCAAAAAAAATTAAGATAAGTTTTCCTATTATATTACTTCTTATTGGGTTTTTGCTTTTTTGGATAGACATTCCACTGCAATGGCCGGATCCTCTCTGGAATGACCTGTATTTGATGTATTTTTCTGAGATGATCGTGATAATTTCCCTGATGGGTGCAGGCCTAAAAATAGGAACGATTTTTTCCTTTTCAGCTTGGAAAAGACCTTTATTGCTTTTGCTTATCACCATGCCGCTCAGTATGCTCTCTGCGTATTTTATTGGGGTATACTTCCTGGCCCTGAGCATTCCCTCTGCCATTTTACTGGCTGCTATTCTGGCTCCTACAGATCCCGTCCTTGCGGCAGAGGTACAGTTAAATGAACCCACCCGGGAAAAGGAACCCGAAGACAAAAGAAGGTTCACCCTTACCACTGAGGCTGGTTTAAACGACGGCATGGCTTATCCTTTTACCTACCTGGCGGTCATGGTTGGACAAGCGGGGGGGTGGGCCACACTCAATTTTAGCGAATGGTTTTGGGATAAATTGCTACTAAAAATCGTAATAGGAGTAGTTTTAGGAATAGTAATAGGCCGGTCTATTGGTTTTATAATGGACCGCTTACATACAAAAACCGGTTTAAAAACCTTTGATGGTTTCGTCTCCCTATCACTCACCATTATGGCTTATGGAGTTACAGAATTATTACACGGGTACGGTTTTCTTGCTGTTTTTTTTGTGGGTATTACGCTAAGATATTATGAAACAATAAGCGGAAATCATAAAAAGAAAATGCACGATTTTATTCACGAAATCGAGCGATTGTTGCTGGTAATCTGGATTATTTTATTTGGGGGTTCCCTTATGAATGGTATCTTAATGCTTACAGACTGGAAGGGAATTGCCTTTGCCCTTAGCTTTGTTTTAATTATCCGGCCACTGGCAGGCTTGATAGGGTTAATGGGTGTTAAAGATCCTATTAGAACCAAATTGGCTATTAGTTTTCTTGGTATAAGGGGGATTGGATCGGTTTTTTACCTGGCCTGGGCTTTTACTCAATATAACGGATTTGAACATAAAAATGAATTATACTCCATCACCGCTTATGTAATCCTGATCTCCATCGTGGTTCACGGCCTTACAGCACCTTCTATCATTAATTATTTTGTACAAAAACCCGGCAAGGACAAACCGAAGGAATAAGAAGAAACCTATACTGGATTTAAATCCCGATTTTACCCGGCATCGTTTATTTCAATCCAGTGACCGTCGGGATCCTGAACATACACCTGCTTTACACCGTCTCCCCGAATGGCAACTTTTCCGGCTTCCCCGAGCCAATCTGAATATGGAATTTTATTCTCCTCCAGATAGTTCACGAAGGCATCAAAATTTGAAACGGTTAATGCAAAATGAATAGCCTTGTGAAGCTTAACGCCGTCTGTATTATCTTTTACGAGATGAAGTTGCAGGTCGCCTCCAAGTGAAAACCACCTGAGTACAGGATTGGAATACGGCACTTTAATTTCTTTAAGCTGAAGAACATTTCCATAAAAATCGGCGCTTTTATCCAGGTCACTTACCAAAATTGCAGTATGATGATATTTTAGTTCAAATTGCTGTGCGAATACTGAATTGCTTAGGACGCCCAAAAAAATTAAAAGGAAGATTTTTTTCATAAGTGATTTTTATAAATGGGATTAAGATTTTGGGATAGAAAGATACGTGAAAATTAAGAGCCGATTCAGGATTTATTCACTTGTTGTAAGATGTGAAAGAATTAATTCAAGTAGAAATTTGCTGAATTTCATTTTTTCCTCACCTTGCTCGATTCAAAATTACTCCCAGCCTGTCCAGCCTTTTTTTATTACATTTAGATGATTAAACGATTTTGATCTTACATTTCGGTATTAATCGCAGTAAGCGCAATTGGGTTCTCCTACAAGTTTTCCCTCCTTATTCAATTCAAATTTACAGCACTCATTAAAGTTAATTTTCAGGAGAGATTTTGCGCGCCTTATCCTGGCTTTCACAATTGCTAAACTTATTCCCATCAAATCTGCTACTTCAACTTGTTTTTTGCCTTTGATGTAAACCAGTTCAACGATCTCATTATACTCCTTCGGCAAATTGGATATAAAACGGTCCAAACAGCAAAAATCTTTATAGCTGTCAGGATTTTTCAACAGCTCGAAATTCACATTATGCAATGTCTTTGCCTGACTATTGAAGTGATTGGCGATTTCATTTCTAACAATTTGAAAAGTCCAGGCCTTTACTTTTTCGGAAGCTTTTAATTGATCGATATTTTGGTGGATCTTTAGAAAGGAATTTTGCAGAATTTCATTAGCGGTATCCTTATTTTTTACTTTTTTCAGAATAAAAAAATAAATTTCACTGTTAAATGTATTCCAAATTGTGATGGTTTCCATTTTCATCTGTATATTTTATTGTTTTAGCAGCTGTATTTAACATCCATAAAATCATCCCCCTGTGGGAGAAAATTTTTCTAATGGATGTTTCATACACTACTATTTTTAAAGGTTGGACATACAGCCAACCTTTTTGGTTAACAGCAACCACATTTACTGCATTCGCATGCAGCGCAGCTACAATTATTCTCCAGACAGTTCACACAATTACATTTTGTGCATTCACAATTAGTGCATTTACAATTATTCATGGCTATAGAAATTTAATGTTCACCAAGAAGACCAATTTCGACTCAAAAAGATACAAAATTTTTGAACTTTATTTGAGAGCTGCAATATAAATTACCTTTAAAAATTTGAAGTTGGGTTTATTTTGTTGGCAACATAGTTCGAGATCTGCGGAAATTATGTTTTCATAAATTATTAGATAAAAGGCTTAGAATTTCAAAACCGATCTACTTTCTTCTTATTTTTAATATAAACCAATAAAGCCTTTTATTTCAGGATCCGGAAAAATCTAAAAGGTTTTTTAAAAGAGCAGATGATGATAAGCTTTCTTAGTAAAAAGAAAATTAAAAAAGGGGAAGAAGTTAAGGCTGCCGAACTTAGGGAAGGTATTTTTAACCTTATAAAACTGGCAAATCCCCAATTTGAAAAGGAGGATTACATAACTATAGATGAACTCAATCGATATCGAAGGCTCTATCTAAGCTCTCTTATTAGTCAGGAAAAAGGGGAGCTGGAGGTTATTGATAAGGATGTGCTGGATGCCATCACCAACAATTCCATTCTTTCAGAAAATATCCAGGATGAGATCGAAGCCCAACTCACTTCAGGACAAAAACTTGCCGATAAGATTGCCGAGTTTGGAGGAAGCTGGACTTTCATCATCACATTTTTCTCGTTTATCCTACTATGGATGTTAATAAACATCTGGTTTCTGGCCACCAAACCCTTTGATCCATTTCCATTCATACTTTTAAACCTAATCCTATCCTGTTTAGCCGCCATCCAGGCCCCCATTATTATGATGAGTCAAAACAGGCAGGAACAAAAAGACCGGCAACGTGGGGAACACGATTATAAGATCAACCTGAAAGCAGAACTTGAGATAAAATTGCTTTCTGAAAAAATCGATCATCTGTTATTACATCAAAACAAAAAGCTTCTGGAGATCCAGGAAGTCCAGACAGATTATCTTGAAGATTTGATGAAGGAATTAAAAAAGAAATAAATTCCCTTTAGTGGATAAAGAATCCTGTGATTGAAGCCCCTTTTTAAGTTGTTCCATTTTTTCAACCCGAAAATACGGATAGGAACTTAAACGTCCTTTGGAAAGGGAATTATTGTTCATTATTTAATTATATAGAGCAAGGTATTTTATGAAAAATTATAGTAATAGCATCTGTATAATTCTTAATTAATTGAATTTAAGGATACAAGCTGCATCTCAAACAAATCATAAAACCTATTAAAATTTAAAAAGGATTGAAACAAGGTTCTATATTTGCCTGATTAATATCTTTAAAAACCGAATTTCAATTAATACATCCGGGAAGTTCAACCGATATCTAACTCCTTAATTTTTAATATTTATAGATTTAAAATCCTGTAAAAGGTTTCTAAAAATTATGAAGTAATAACAACTTTAAATAATTCGATTATGAGCAAATTCAAAGATAATTTAAGTAATATGGCTTGTCTTGATCTTTATCTTAGCTCGCTAAGCAACGAAGATTACAAGAAGATACAACATAAAATCCAGCCTATAGAGCAGGTAAGTCCACTGCTAAGTATGGATATTTTCTCCGGCAGTCACTTCCAGTCTCTTGAAAAAGGGCGCAAAAGAATGGATTTGGCAAGTCTTCTAACACATGATACCGAAAGGGAATGGCAATTTGACCACGAATTAATCCTGAATAAAGATTATGATGCGCTTGTACTTACAGATGCAAACCAAACCATTCAATGGGTTAATAAGGGCTTTTCAAAAATGACAGGATATCCGGCAAACTATGCTTTAGGAAAACAGCCAAAATTTCTACAGGGGGCAGCCACTAAACCTGAAATTAGAAAAAGCATACGGGAAAAACTTGGCAGGCCTGATATGTTTTCTGAAACCGTCGTGAATTATAGAAAGAATAAAGAAGAATATATTTGTAAGATCACAATTATTCCATTGTTAGACAGTTCCTTGAACCTCACCCACTTTCTGGCGATAGAAAAAGAAGTGGCTTGACAAAATAACCACAATCTTTTACAAGTTCCCGAGATTTTAATTCTCCTTTTGCTATGCAGCGTAAAACATAGCCTTTAAAATGCAAGATCCTATTCCCACTGCATCTACCTACCTTTGTGTAAATGACAGCGGGGAACCTGTTTATAGATACTATTCAGTAAAATAAAACCTCCTTTACAAGACTAGTACGCGGAACAGGGATTGGCAGGGACTAAATATAATAGGAGCAAGCACCCTAACTCTACCTTCTGTGCCTCCACCCCATGCTGCAGAGATCAAATTTTTGGAAAAGCAGTTCTCAAAATAGTTTTGGCAACTTTATAAATAAAGTATAATTTTAAAAGAAATGAAAATGACGAGGGAAATGAAAAAGATTAAAACTATTAAGTCACCGAAAAAAATTAAAGGCGATGGTTGGAAAAAGATCCTGATGCGGGTAAAAGATCGAATAGGTGAGGATAATATAACTATAGTTGCCGCGGGTGTGGCATTTTACGCTTTTCTGGCTATTTTCCCGGCCATTATGGCGATTTTGTCTATTTATGGTTTAGCCGTAGACCCACAGCAGGCAGAACAACAAATCTCCAAACTCTCGGGCCTGATGCCCGATCAAGCTTTTGAGATCATTAAAGAAAGAATAGACAATCTTCTTTCTACCTCTGGTAGTGCATTAAGTTGGGGTACGGCCCTGGGTATTTTAATAAGTTTGTGGAGTGCCAACGCAGGAACTAAATCACTTTTCACAGGACTTGACATTGCCTACGAAACAAAAAATAACCGGGGTTTGATAAAACAAAACGCCCTTACCCTGCTTTTCACCCTCGGCTTTATTATCACCCTGTTAATAAGTATGGTCCTTATAGTGATCTTTCCCGCAATAGTAAGCACCTTTGGATTACCAGATAATATCGAAAACCTTATTAGCTGGCTAAGATGGCCGATTCTTGCAGGTATTGTGATCCTGGTGATAACCTTTATTTACAAATATGCTCCAGACAGCAAAACACCTAAATTTAGATGGGTAGTTATTGGAGCTTCCCTGGCAACCTTGCTTTGGTTGATAGCTTCATGGGGATTTTCTTTTTATGTGAGCAACTTCGGGAATTATGGAGAGATGTACGGATCGATTTCAGCCGTAGTCATCCTGCTTCTGTGGCTTTTCCTTACCAGTTTCATAATTCTTTTGGGGGGCGAATTAAATTCAGCAACTGAAGCCTATGCAGCCAACGATCTTGGTGAACCGGAGTAAACTCCTGTATTCCCTAATTTTTTTAACGCTTTCGTTAAAACTGTGTTATTTCCAAATTCCTTAACGCAAATCCAACAAAAATCCCTCTAATTTATGAGCGAGTTTCTGTTGAAATTCTAATAACGTAAAAATTAAGAAAAATGAGCAATATAGTACATAAAGGAGGAAAGGTCTTAAAATCGGCCGTAGCGCTTAGAGTTGGGAAAGCAATCCTAACAAAGCGTGTACTAATATCTGGTGTTGGCTTAGCTGGTATTGGAATTCTTGCCGCGGTAGGAACCGGTTATATGGTTTATAGTCTTGTTACAAGAGAAGACAGCAAAACTAAAAAAAGCAAAACTTCAAGAATTTTAAAGAAATTGAGGCTCCATTAAAAAAGCTATCTAAAACTTTCCTAAAACCGTAAAGTTGAATACGGTGGGAGTAAAAAAAGCTTTAAAGAGGATTCCTGTTTTCAAAACTAGCCAATACCAACGTATTACTTAAGCGCTAAAACCTTTTCCAGTTCAATATCTGCTACAGAATTTATGATGAGATCTGGTTTAAACGCATAATCGATTAGGTTTTCTTTTGAGGAAACCCCGGAAAGCGTAAGAATCGTGGTATACCCCAATTGCACCCCACCAAGTATATCGGTATCCATAGTATCCCCAATTATGATAGTTTCACTTGCTTCCAGACCAAGATATTTTCGGGCAGCACGCATCATTACCGGGCTTGGTTTTCCTACTGAGAAAGCCTTTTTTCCGGTAGCTTCCTCTATCATCTTTACGATTGCCTTTATCCCCAGGTTAGACCATCCCTTTTTCTTGGGAGAGGGATCCAGGTTGGTCGCGATAAATTTAGAACCGGATAGGATCATATCCACAGCATTATTCACCATTTCCAAAGTGAAATTCCTACCCTCACCCACTACCACAAAATCTGGATTATGGTTTACTAAATTATAGCCATTTTGGGCCAGACTGGTTATTAATCCGCCTTCTCCCAAGACATAGGCACTACCATTAGGCTGCATAAACGATAAAAAGAAGGCCGTTGCCATCGCGCTGGTGTATACGTTCTCTTCTTTGATTTTAATTCCCATTTTCGCGACCTTATTCACCGTATCCAATGGTGTACGCTGGCTGTTATTGGTCATAAACAAAAATGGTATTTTTTTCTTTTGAAGCTCTGCAATAAATTTATCGGCTCCCGGAATTAAAGTGTCGTTTCCATAAATAACACCATCCATATCAATTAAAAATCCCTTTTTCATGCTTTTTATTTTAAGTTGTGGGTATGCTAAAATAACTACTAATCTTCAGGTATCAGAATTGGATACAACAATTTTCTTATCCTGTATATGTTCTAAATTGATCAATTTACAACTATCTTTACTATATTCCGAAGAGAAAAACAAATCACCTTAAAGCTTGTAAAATATAGGTAATTAAAAACAAACACTTATTATGATAGACTATAAAAATATTTACCTCATACTTTTTATAACATTGGTTTCAGGGGTGTTTGGATATGCCCAGGAAGTGGAAAAAGAATGGATGCTGGGACCCTTTGAAAGATTTGAGGATGCACAACCAATTATTCAGAAAAACAGCGAAACCGAGTTTAAGGATCCTATGACAAACAGGACCATCAATTGGGAATCCATGGCGACATTCAACCCGGCAGCAATCGTGAAGGATGGAAAAATACATGTTTTTTATAGAGCCGAAGAAAAATTAGGTGAAAAAGAAATTGGTGGGCACACCTCAAGAATTGGATTGGCAATTTCGGAAGATGGGCAAAAATATATTCAGAATAACCAACCGGTATTTTATCCGGATGAAGACGATCAAAAGCAATACGAATGGACGGGAGGAACAGAAGATCCCCGGATTGTGGAAACAGCTGAAAATATGTATGTTTTGACTTATACACAATGGAACAGATCTATTCCAAGATTGGCGGTAGCCACTTCTTCAGATCTTGAAAATTGGGAAAAGCACGGGCCTATATTTGAAAAATGGAAAGAAGGAAAATATCATAACCTTGAAACAAAATCGGGTGCCATCGTAACCGAATTAAAAAACAATAAACTGGTAGCAGCCAAAATTAACGGAAAATACTGGATGTATTTTGGGGTTCCGCATATATGGCTGGCAAGTTCTGAAGACCTTATAAATTGGGAGCCTGTAGAAGATTATGAAGGGAATCTGGCCCCGGTATTAAGTCCGCGCCCGGGTTATTTTGATTCCTGGCTTGTGGAAGCAGGACCACCACCGGTTTTAACCGGGGACGGAATTGTAGTGCTTTACAATGCAGGGAATTCCCGGAATATAGGAGATCAGGATCTGGCAAACCGCATGTACACAGGCGGTCAGGCACTATTTGATTCTGAAGAACCCTGGAAGCTACTGGACCGGGCCGATGAAGAATTTATTAAACCCGAATTGCCTTTTGAAAAATCAGGACAATATATTGATGGCACCACTTTTATTGAAGGGCTTGTGTATTTTAAGGATGCCTGGTATTTATATTATGGCACCGCAGATAGTATGGTTGGAGTTGTGAAATGGGAAAATAGTGAATCGAAAAGGTAGATTTTATTGCTCCAGCACGTCCAATTTTTCAACCTCTATGATCTCGCGCCTGCTGTTATTATAGGCAAGAGAAGTGGCAAGTTTCATAAATTTTCTGAATAATGTGTGGAATCTATTAAAGCAATTACTCTTTTTTTCATACACGTGAAGATTACAGGATTAGTCAATTAGATCATTGGGGAAGATCTTCTTATAAAATACAGAATTAAAGTATAATATCCTTGAAAAATACGCAGAACTTGCAGTGAAAATTTAATAAAATATAGGTTATTTGATATCCTGGATTATGGGAAAAAAACCAGAAACCTGACCCCAGAAGAGGGCAAAGGACAAATTTTTAACTGGAAGGAGCATCTTTAATGATCAACAGGGATATAGTGGCAAGGTTGCGCAGTTCACAAAGAGAAATATGAAAATCTTTAATTTGATATAGTATTTCTATTTCTTCAGCTAATGTTGTGATCTTATTTTTCAATTCTACCTGCCTGTTAGTGCCACCTTGTTTGCCAAGATAATAGTGTTGCATAAGAGATTGAAGCCGGCCTTTCAGTTTCACATATTCAGCAAGATCTCCCGGGAGGGTGTCGGGGATCATAGAACTTTCCGAAGCCGGGTGAAGTGAAATTTTTTGCTCTCCAATTTCCTTTTCATTTATTACTTCTTTTGCTGCTTCATGAGCAAATACCAGCGCTTCAAGGAGAGAATTGGAAGCAAGCCGGTTGGCCCCGTGCAGGCCGGTATGAGCACATTCCCCATTGGCATAAAGGTTCTTTAAGCTGGTTTGGGCATTCCGGTTTACGGCAATGCCTCCACATTGATAATGAGCTGCGGGAGTGACCGGAATCAGGTCACTGAAAACATCTATACCTGCCTGCCGGCATCTTTCTTTTATAGTGGGAAAATGAGCGATGAAGGCTTCGGTTTCCAAATGGGTGCAATCTAGGTAAACACAGGTTTCGCCACTCTTTTGTAATTCTGAAAAAATTGCATTAGAAACTACATCGCGGGTTGCAAGTTCTCCCGCAGGATGATAGTCAAAAACAAAACGTGCTCCTGCTTTATTGACCAATTTTGCTCCCGCACCGCGAACTGCTTCAGAAATAAGAAATGCGGGATTTTCCTTTTTCAGGAACAAGGCAGTAGGATGAAACTGGATAAAATGCAGGTCTTTAACCTCTGCACCCGCACGGTGTGCCATTGCCACGCCATCTCCTGTAGCGATCACAGGGTTGGTAGTGGTTTCAAAAATTTGTCCGCTCCCGCCGGTTGCCAGATAGATTGTCCCTGAATAAAGATTTTCAATCATCCCCAATTTTTTATTGTAATATTTTACTCCAACACAGCTTTCGTTTTGTACCAGGAGATCTATAGCAAAATGATGTGTAAAAAAATAGATATTCTTATAGGCTTCCAGCTTTTTTAGCAAAGCCCGCTCTATTTCATAACCTGTCTTGTCCTTATGGTGAAGGATTCGGGATTGGGAATGGCCTCCTTCCAGGCCCAGATCCCAATCCCCGTTGGGTGTTTTATCAAATGATGCGCCCCATTCAATCATTTCCAATAGTCGCCGGGGAGCTTTGTTCACAACCATTTCTACTACGCCGGTATCACAAAATCCTTTCCCCGATTTCAGGGTGTCTGATATATGTGCATCAAAAGTATCTGTGAGGGTATTCATGACCGCAGCGATCCCGCCCTGCGCATATTTGGTATTGGTTTCATTCTTATTGGCCTTGGTAAGTATACAAATACTCAGGTCGGGTCGTTTTTGCGCTACTTTGAGTGCAAAGGACAAGCCTGCAATACCGGACCCTAAAACGAGTACATCTGTATAAGCCATTTGATTTATTTTAAAGCCAGCATTTGTTCTATAGGTTTTATGGCCTTAACCCGCAACATTTCATCTATAGTAACCTCTGGTGTTTCATCTCTTAAACAGCGATAAAGCTTCTCCAGGGTATTCATCTTCATAAATGCACACTCGCTGCAGGCACAGGAATTATCCTCCCTGGAAGGAACCGGAATAAGGTTTTTATTGGGCACCTGTTTTTTTAACTGATGCAGGATGCCTGCCTCGGTTGCAACTATAAACGTCTCGTCATCACTTTTTAGAATGTATTGAAGCATTTGGGAAGTAGAACCTATGCAATGAGCCAACCGCAGAATTGGATCTTCAGACTCGGGATGGGCAACGATCTTTGCCTTAGGATATTCCAGGTGGAGCCCTATAAGTTTATCAATGGAAAAAGCTTCATGGACAATACAGGAACCGTCCCATAATAACATATTGCGCCCTGTTATCTTGTTAAGGTATGCCCCCAGGTTCTTATCTGGCGCAAAAATAATAGGATGGTCCTTTGGAATTGAATTTATAACCTTCTCGGCATTCGAAGAAGTGCAAACATAATCGCTCAGGGCTTTTACTTCTGCACTTGTGTTGATATAGGTAACAACTTTATGATTGGGATATTTTTTGAGGAATTCAGAAAATTCTGGTGCAGGGCATCCGTCGGCCAGGGAGCATCCCGCGTTAAGGTCCGGTACCAGCACTTTTTTTTTGGCATTTAAAATTTTGGCGGTTTCAGCCATAAAATATACCCCCGAAAAAACTATGATATCTGCTGAAGTTTCAGCGGCCTTTTTGGCCAGCTCCAGGCTGTCGCCAACAAAATCTGCAATGTCCTGTATGGCTTCCTCCTGGTAATAATGGGCAAGAATTACCGCATTTTTATTAATTCGAAGCTCATTTATTTTTTCAATGGTTTCTGATTGCGTTCTCATATCGACAGTTATTTAATGCCTTAAAAATCCTTTTTTGCTGAAACCCTTATGATCCTGTAAACCGGTAGCACAACCCACAGGGCAAGGACACCAAAGGAAATAATTACCCCTTGTGAGGTGCCAAAGAATAGTTTAAATACGGCGCCGGTATATCCAAGTAGGGCCGAAATATCCAACTTCAATAATACCAGGATACGCGACAGGTCAATAGGATTGAGGACACTAGCAATTAAGGCAAATTTATCCAGCGGATAGTCCTGGAAATATACCAGGATGAGTAAAAATATGCCGTCATATACTACTGCCAGAAAAAGCCAAAGCAAGATCGCCAGTCCAAAACCTTTGATTTTGTTTTCGTGGGACAAAGCAATATTAAAGGCCAGGGCGGTGAAGATGAACGTTAAAAATACTCCCGACACCAATAGTGAAAAGAAATTCCAAATGGCTGCCGACTCAAATAAACCGTACGCCACAAAGGGAATTCCAAGTCCCAGGATTAGGCTTAGGGCCAGGGAAATAGCCACTCCAAGATATTGACCTATAAAAATGGTTCTTCGTTTTATGGGTTGCGCGAGCAAGAGCTCGGTGAATTCACGCGAATCATAATAATACATCACCCCAAAAATTGTCCCAATAAGTGGAACCAGGATAATGATCACGTTCATTAAGGTTATAACCGCATTTGAAAGGTCATTATTAAGGAATAACAGGATAATTCCCAGTAACAAATAGAAAAGGAAATAAACGTAGCTCCATAAACTACGTGAAAGATCGAAAAAACTATATTTTAAAATTTTAAGCATTGTTTTCGGTTAAGATATTGGCAATAGCATGTTCAAAATCGGGTTGTCCGGTTGAGGTTTTAAGTTCTGAAACGGTGCCGTTAAAATAGATTTTTCCTTCCAGCAGGAACACGATCCTGTCTGCCACTTCTTCTACAAAACTCATGATATGAGAGGTAATAAGAATGGTCTTTCCTTTTGCTTTTTCCTGCTGAATGAGGTCCCGCAATCGAAGAAGCGAAACCGGGTCAAGACCCGAAGTGGGTTCATCAAGGATTATGAGCGGACTGTCAAACATAAAACACAAAACCAGGTTTACCTTTTGTTTTGATCCTCCAGAAAGATTGTTAAGCTTTTTATCAAGAAAAGGTTCCAGTTTAAAGAATTCTATAAGTTCCTTATCCCGGGCATCTTTTCCTCTAAGGTCTTTGATCATCCTAATAAGCTCATTCACCTTGAGATTGCCCGGAAAATGAGCAATTTGAGGCAAATAATCAATATCTTTTCTATAATTCCAATGATCTTTAACTTTTTCTCCCGCAATTTCAATATCACCTTTGGCAGGCACCACCATACCCAATAAACTTTTTATAAGGGTTGTTTTTCCTGAACCGTTTGGCCCCAATATAGCAATGATACCTTTTTGATTTATTTCAAGGTCAAGTCCGTTAAGCACCACCAGGGCACCGAATTTTTTATGCAGGTTTTTAATACTTACCATTTGATTCTATTCATTTGAGGTTCATGGTCAATTAATTCGGCCGGGGTAAAGATGGGCGAAACTTTTTCTGAAAAATCTACCAGGTCTATAAAGATGCTCCTAAGTAATACAATTGCTTCGGGGGTTTTATTTACCAGGTATGAAAATAGTTTAACCGGCCGGAATGGCACATCGCCTATTTTATCTTTATTAAGGTCATATCCTGTATAATCACTCCAGTAATTGCCGGTGAAGGAATTGTCATTCAACCTGCCGGAATAAGCAACATCAAATGAATTATAGAGAAAATTATTACGCGTAAAACTGGTGCTATAAGCACCGCCGTGCACCTTAATGGCATAGCCGTTATTCTTAAAGTCGTTTTCTATGAATAGCACCCTTGTGGTACCATCGGCATTTACAGCGATGGTGTTGTCTTCAAAGATGTTATGTTCCAAGGTGGCATCTGAAATTTCCTTGAGCAGTAATCCATAGGAAGCAGATCCCCAGCTCTTCCTGAACAGGTTTTTTTTCATTTCTATAAATTTGGAAAACATTACGGCAACCCCGGCACCGTTATCTTCAAAGGTGTTTCCAATATAGCTGTTCCTGTCAGAAAACATAAAATGCAGGCCATAACGTATATTTTTTTCACTAAGGTTGTTTAGAATCTCACAGTTCTTTCCGAATTCAATATAGATCCCATCCCGCATTCCCTGCACATGGTTGTTCCTCACGATTATTTCAGAAGAGCTCCAAAGGTGAATTCCGTTGCCGGAGTTTGCTTCCTCACCGCCTTCACTTTTAATACGATTACCTTCAATAACACCTTTGACTGATTTTTCGATCAGGAAACCGAAGAAAACATTTTCAAGGATGTTGTTCTTTATCGTAAAATTCTCACTCCCGTTAAGGAGAATGGCCGCAAAATCTTTGGTGTAACTTCTGCCAATGTTTATGATCTTAAGGCCTTCTATTGTAACCCCATTCGCTTTTATGCCAAAGGCAGTACCGTTCATTCCAGCATCTATTACGGGGTAATCGACACCTTTGATATGGAGGGTTTTATTAATGATATTGATATTAAATTCCTCATAGACCCCCTTTTCAATAATAATGGTGTCACCAGATTGGGCAATTTCTATTGCCTGTTTCACGGTTTTAACCTCACAGGGGGAGCACACCCTTATTTCTCCGGCCAGGGTAGGAAGGAGGTTCAATAAAAATATAATACTTATAAAATATTTCATCTCAGGTTTTGGGGATCCTCTTTGAGGAAATTATTTTTAAGTTCATTCCAGGTATGCACTTCAGAAAAATCTTCCTGGTTGCTACCTTTTTTAATTGCTGCCAGATTTGCCCCCATGGGGCTTGTTATTTTCTCATCAATTACGAAGTTTGCATCCTGAGCCGGCAGCATTGATCCCGGTTCCTGAAAATCTGCTACCAGCATTATGGTGATTTCTGACTCTTCATAATTTTGAAGATTATCCTTGACCATACATTCGATGGCATCGTATTTTATTTGTTTGCCTTTTTTGGTGACCATTTGGGCGGAATGTGCTTTACTCACAATTGTCATTTTACAATAGGAGCAGCTATCAGTTCCATATACAATTGGTTCCGGCTCGTTACTGCAGGAAATCATCAACATCGTGACTAACAAATAAGCATATTTTTTCATTTTTCAAATATTTTGAGTTTTCAGGGATCTTTTCCCGATCCACCAGGCCACTAAAGTTAGGAACATTCCGGCAAACATTAACCAGGCGCCCAATCTTGGGTAGGAATGTGCGGTAAAGTTCAGAATTTGTTGGGTGCCAAAGAGTGGGGGTTTATAACTTATAGGATTTCCGGCTTCATCTGTGAGTTTAAGTATGGCTTTTGGATCAAGGTCTGTCCCGTAGTCTGTAAGCCAAACATTAAAATCATACATACCCAGAACGCCCAGAACCAACATTAAAACAAACCATCCAAGAAACCAGTTTGGACTTATTTTTCTAAAAAATCCTAAAAATCCAAGAAGTATTCCCAGGCCAGCCATCCCTCCAATTACCAGCGGAAATACATTAAACTCCCACATTTCCTCTGGTTTTGGTATTTTTTTCATTCCTATATAATGGTTTACACCATCTATATTTTGAATGTCAAACTCCTCTTCTCCCTGGATTCCTGATATATAGATATCCATTCCCAGGGGTTCAGGATATTGAGGTGCGCCAAGGGTGATGTTCCACAATGGAAAATAAAACAGACCAAGCAAAAGTGCTGATCCCAGTATCATAATTATTCCTGATGTTTTCATTTGGGTAGGTGTTTTATAAAAAAGCGGGTAAATACTATTATTCACCCGCCTTACCAGTAAAAGTTTTCAACTAATTAAAACTGTTTCTAGTCGCCATCAAGTGACCATTTAAGCTCTGGATTTGAGCCGGCTGGCGAAACTCTTACATATCCTTGCATCTCCTGGTGAAGTGCAGAGCAGAAGTCTGTACAATAAAGAGGATATACACCTATGCGTTTTGGTTCCCAAAGCATTGTTTTTGTTGCACCCGGCATAATAAGAAGCTCGGCAGTGTTAGCTCCTATCATTGCAAATCCATGTGGTACATCAAAATCCTGCTCAAGGTTGGTTACGTGGAAATACACCTTATCACCAACTTTAATTCCTTCAATATTATCTGGTGCGAAGTGACTTCTTATCATTGTCATATAAACGTGAACTTCATTTCCTTTACGTTCTACACGGGTTTCAGATTCATTCCGAACTGCATGTTCATGCTCGTTTTCATCAAGACGGTAGATCTTTTTGGAATTTTGTTTTATAAGATCGGCAGGAATACCGGCGGCATAATGGGGCTCCCCAATCGTTGGGAAATCCAGCAGCAGTTCCATTTTATCACCTGAGATGTCATATAATTGAGCAGAATGATTCATTTCCGGGCCGGTAGGTAAATATCTGTCCTTGGTTATTTTGTTCATTGCCACTAGGTATTTCCCAAAAGGTTTTCTTGAGTTACCACCTGGGATCATTAAGTGTCCTACAGAGTAATAAGTAGGTTTCCTGTCAATTACCTGGTAATCTTTTAGGCTCCATTTTACAACTTCAGATGAGATGAAGAATGTGGTATAAGCATTTCCTTTCCCGTCAAATTCTGTATGAAGTGGTCCTAAGCCCGGTTGTTTTACAATACCACCCAGAATATCTTCATATTTTAGGATTGGAATTCCGTAGGCATCCCCGTCATAATTTTTGTCCTCAATGGCTTTGATCATTTTTGAGAATGAAAATACTGTAAGTTCCGCAGCAAGTTTACCGCTACCTACAATATACTCCCCTGTTGGATCTACATCACAGCCGTGAGGAGATTTTGGGATTGGCATAAAAAATACAGCACCGGGAATATCTTTGGGATCTACTGTTTTAACCCCTTTTTTCATAGTGGAGGTGGCAGTGCTGGAATTATGGTTGTAAACATTATGGGCATATTCTGCATCCATCATGGTTCCGCCACCATTCTTGACGTATTCTTCAATTTTTTTCCAGTTAAGTGCAACAATAAAATCCTTATCGTTTTGAGAAGCATTTACTTCCAGAAGCGTATTTGCTTCTTCAGAATTATAGGTAGTTGCAAACATCCAGCCGTGGGAAGCACTTCTTCCGGGGTGAGCAAGGTCAAAATTGAATCCCGGCATGATCACCTGGAATGCGAGCTCCATTCCACCTGTTTCCTGATCTATTTTCACAAACGTTAGCGGGCCTTTGAAATTCCCTTTCATATCTTCAATAGACATATCTCTTTGCGGAGAGGGGATGGCAAAGCGGGTACCTGCAATTAAGTACTCTGTGTTCTCTGTGATTGCAAAACTGTGGTTTCCGGCACTGTTTGGAATCTCAAGGATCTCGCCTGTTTCAAACGTATTAAGATCTATTCGGGCTACACGCGGAGTGTTGTTCTCGTGGGTGAAAACCCAACGACCATCCAGTTCTCCATTAGTTTGTGAGATATCTACGTGGTGAAGGTCTCCCCAGGGAATGAATCCATAAGAGGTGTTAAGCATTGGCTTGGTACCTTCATTATAACCATATCCTTTTTCTGCATCTTGAGAGAATACAGGCATTACTTTTAAAAGACGGCCGGAGGGTAAACCGTATACAGACATTTGTCCGCTAAAACCTCCGGAGAAAAATCCGTAGAATTCGTCATGCTCTCCCGGGGCTACATATACCCGCTCTGCAGCATTGGTTGCCATTGCACCGGACTTTTTCCGGTCCCCATCCCCACCACAGCCTATCATTATAACCACTAGGACAAGGAGAGATAAAATTGAATTGATTTTTTTCATTAGAGTGAATGTGTTAGTTAATTAGTGTTTTTTGGTAAAATAACGTCTTCTATAATATGAACCCATCCATTGCTCACTTTTACAGAGCCAACTATTTTGATTCCTCCCACGTAAATGTCCTCACCTTGCTGAGTTACTTCTACAGATTCACCTGATGCCATATAGAGAGTACGCCCTTTTTCTACATTCTTTTTTAGGGTTTCAATAGGGTAATTGCTTGGTGCCACATGGTTTTTAAGGATATAAGCAAGTTTTTCCTTGTTTTCAGGTTTTAAGAGGTCATCTACAGTTCCTGCAGGTAACTTGGCAAATGCAGCATTGGTTGGGGCAAAAACTGAAAGGGGGCCAACGTTTACCAGAGCATTTTCAACTCCGGCAGCCTGAACCGCAGCCACAAGTGTAGTATGATCTGGAGAATTGATTGCTGTGCGTAAGGCGTTGGGTTCAGAATTTTCATCCTCTATAAAAGCCTGTCCGCGATTGGAAGAAGTCTCGACGGTTGTTCCGGTTTCCGTAGAAGTTTCCGGAACATCCTCTGAGGATTTTTCCTTACATCCTACAAACAGCATTGTACCTGCCATTATAAGGAAAGCAAATAAAACAGATTTTGTTTTCATATTATACATTTTTGGTTAGATGGTGTGAAATTACCGTGATAATTTTAGTTAAAATATGATGATTGTCATGTTCTATATTTCTTCTTTAAGTGTCCTGAAATATTCTAAAATTGATCTGGCCTCTTCCTCGGTCAGGTTTTGATTTGCCATTACTGCCATATTGGATTCCAATAGTAATTGTTTAGCAATAGGATCTTTGGCTATCATTTCTTCGGGATTCAGGATCATATTCATAATCCATTCAGGTGAGCGACGTTCAGTTATTCCAACTAATGCCGGCCCAATGAATTTCTTATTGGTTTTGTGACAGGCAGTACACATATTCTTAAAAACTGTTTCTCCTTTTACAGCGAGGGCTTGGTCTATTTCAGCATTTAAGGTTACCGATTTTATCGGACCTATGCCTTTGTTGGACATATCTACCATGTCTTTAGAACTGGTTGCAGCAGCTTCTTTTTTAGGAGCTTCCTGGCTGTAATCTCCAGTTTTAACTTCTTCTTTTTCTTTTTTTTCTGAATCTCCACAGGAAATCATTAAAAAGACACCTGCAAGTAGTGTGAAAATTTTAATATGACTTTTCATAAATAAGGTTTTGTTTAAATTTGGATATAAAATTACCCGTAAAACCATACTTTTTTTATGACCAAAGTCATAAAAGAGATCATTCATAAAATTGTGGAGGAATTGAAAAAGGGGGCAATCTCAAAAGTTGCGGGGAATTGAAAAATTCTCAAAAAGCTTCCAAAAACAAAAAAGCCTCTTTCCAATCAAATGGAAAAAAGCTTCTCATTGGCGAATACTGCTTCCACAGTATCTCAACCACACATCCCAACACGTTGGGACACAACACAACTTCATTATATGGCAAAATGAGCTATAATTTATTCCAGCTCATTTTGCAATTTGCGGTCTGGACGAGACTCGAACCAACCACACAAACCCTTTATTTATAGGCTTCTTCAGAGGCCTAAATTTTGAACTCACCGAATTTTGCACCTTTTAACGCACTTTAACAGCCTCTGGAAAATATACACTCAAAGGGTAACGTTTAAATGCAAATGATGCTATTCGGATCCATTTTTTTTTAAGAACAATCTCGATGAAAACCCAGGTTTTCATCAAGGGATGCCAAATATACAATTTCTTCTTTTTACTACACAAACAAATTTTTTGGCTTTATTTAACTGAAAAGGGTAAATGAATACTAGATATGGATCGGATTCTTTATTTCGGCTTTTCTAATTACATCCGTACCTAAAGTATTTATGAAATGATCTTTAAAAGACTAATGCTAATTGCGAAACTCTACATCAGCCCCTGGAGATTACAAACTCATCCATCCACATCAATTTTTTAATCTCTGTTGCTAAAATTTGAGAATTGGCGCCTTCTTTAGATGCTACTAGTGAACCAACAGCACAGGCAAAATCCATGGCCATTGCAGGCCTCGTATTTTTTAATACTTCAGAAACATATGCTGCTAAAAAAGAATCTCCTGCACCAACCGTATCTCTTACTTTAATACTGAATCCAGAATTATGATAATATTCACCGTGATAATAAAGTACCACTCCCTGTGCCCCTCTTGTTACACAAATATGGCTGGTAGAAGTTTTTTCTGAAATAATTTTCAATTTATCAACAATAGTTTTTGCCGTTGTATCTATCCCTTCACAAATTTCATTAAGTTCTTCTTCATTTAACTTTATCAAATCAGCTTTCTCCATAAGTTTTAAAAGTGTTTTTATAGAATAATGAGGCTTTCGAAGATTAACATCTAAGACCTTAAAAGTTGCGTGATCTAGGAGGCGAAAAAGAGTAGAAGCAGATTCCTCACTTCTACACGCCAAACTGCCAAAAATAAAAGCGTCGGTATCTTTTACAACTTCTACCAGTTCCTTTTCATACTTAATATTATCCCATGCACAGGGCTGCTTTATATGGTAGTTGGCATTTCCCTCTTCATTGATTTCCACATCTACTATACCCGTCTCTAGATTCTTATCTATCTGGATAATACCTTGTATTCCACTACCAAGAACAAAATCCAATATATTTTTACCATCAATATCGTTTCCTACCCGGCTAATCATAGAAGTTTGGTTACCAAAGGAGTTCAACCTTAGTGCTACATTCAACGGAGCCCCTCCAATCTTTTTTCCAGACGGAAGGTTATCCCACAAAACTTCTCCAAAACAAACAACATTTTTTGGCATCTATGTAAATTATTTTTGGGTTATTCTATTCGGCATATTTCCAATCAATTCCTTTCAACCTCCAGACATTAAAGTTTTTTAAATTCATATTTTCCGGACCTATTAGTTTGAGGCCTGTGGCATCATCATCTATAAAATAGATTCTGTCTGTAATTGATACCTCATCGTTAATGTAAATTTCAACCATCGATCTGTCAAGAAAAATATGAAGTTTTACCTTTGAAGCATTTTTTAGCGGAGCCTGTAAAGCCTTGAAATCCCTTTCCGGATTTTCCTGTTTTTTATCAAAGACAACGGATTCAATTTCAGGATCATAATAGATCATTCCTTTTAATGAACCATCATCAGTACGCCTCACTTCAATTCCCTGTTCTAGGTCCGAAGCTTCAAATTCCATAAGGATTTCAAGTTGTTCACCTTTAATCTCTTCTAATTGCTGGTTTATGGTTTTAGCATTACAATTAGTACAGGATATAAGTTCGGGTTCCCTTAATTTTTCAAGTTCTTTTATTGGGCCAAACCTAAGTTCATTATTGGGACTCAACCATAATTCAATTGGTAATCCCGCATTATGTGCCCAGCCCATATCATAAGTATCTATATTTCCATATTTTCCCTGAGCGATGGAAAAGACAATAGACCTATTGGTTTTTGGATCTATAAACCCACTCGGGCCGGTAAACCCAAAATCGCCATAGTCCATTAGTTTCGGTTCAGGATTGTCCGGAACAAACTTTTTTTGATCAGTATCAAATTCCCCAATCCAGTAGAAGACTTCTACATCTGCTTCGTTACGCAGGGGAAGCACCATAAATACAAATTTATCAGTTGGAGTACCATTTTTTTCTCTAAGCGGAAGCAAAACAGGTAATTCCCAAACACCGCCTAAAAAAGGATACTTCTCAATGTCTGCAATGTAAAATGGATTTAGGTACTTCCAACTGAGAGCATCTTGAGATTCAAATATAGGTGCCGTTCCACCTTTCCCTTCAATTCCGGAACCTACGATCATATAGTAGGTTCCATCAACCTGAAAAACGAAAGGATCGCGGAATTCATTCTCTTTATATTCCGAAGGCTTATCGACAATAATCTCTGTTTTTTTCCATTCCTGAAGGTTCACATCTGTGGTATCTTTTGGAATGGCAATGGACGTGTATTGATTTTGTTCTTTTGAAAGGTTTCCGGCAGTATAAAATAACAAAGGAATATTCTCCGGACCTACGAATGCGGAACCAGACCAAATCCCATCGGGAGCCATATTCCCTTTTTCAGGGGCAAGCGCAATTTCCGTATGCTCCCAGTTCACCATGTCATCGCTTACCCAATGCCCCCAATGTATTTGCCCCCAATAAGGGCCAAAAGGATTATGCTGGTAAAATAAATGGTATTTTCCATTGTAATACAACGGGGCATGTGGTTCATTCATCCAGTGTGCCGGAGCAGTGGCGTGATAAGCGGGTTTAAACCGCTCGTTTTCATATTTTGAAAAGTCCAGCCGTAAAGCTCCTGAAAGATCCTGATTCTGAAGTTGGGTTAACTTATTTTGATCAATTTCATCAAGAGATGGCTCATTTTTAACGATAATTTCGTCAATCAATCCGCTTATCATATTGAATTTAAACTTGTCCCCGAATCCGCTGGCTTTTGAATTTCGGCCGATCATCAAATGTTTTTTCTTCTGAAAGAATTCTGAAAAATCGATCCCCAAAGAATCTTCAATAACCGCTTTGTTATTGATTTCAACTTTAACCTGATTACCCTTCTTAATTAAACTTACATAGTTCCAATGATTTTTATTTACATAAGAGTTTTCATTCGTAAATCTCTCGAGGTTCATATTATTATCAAATTCTACCGCAAGCTTTCCATGCTGAAGCAATCCAATGCGAAAAGCTGTTGAATCTGTTGGATTGTAAAAATCAAGAATAGATGATATTTTTGAATCGATAGCGCTATCAAATGCTCTTGGCGCTATCCAGAAGCTAATGGCAAAATCTTTATTTAAAGCAACGTTTTGGATTTCCAAATAGGTTGAATACCCATCAAACAGCAAACTGCCGTTTTCAACACCAGTTTCGTTCCATAAATACCGAGGTGCCGTTTCTGTTAACGAATATGGAGAATTATACAGTTCTGCCTGATTTTCTTTTTTAAAACCTTCCCACCATTCTACTCCATCAAAACTTATTACACGGGGTTTTTCCTGGGATTTTAAGCCCGATGTGAAGAGGCAAATTAGACTGAAAAGGAAGAGATTTTTAAACATATTCGTTAATTTAAAAAAACCGGCTGAAAAGGTGAACTTTCCCAGCCAGTTTATGGTTAATTCTAAAGTGTACTTAGATAATCGATAGCATTTTTATAGATGCCCTCAACATTACTCCGATATTCGTTTGTACGGCCATCGTTCATATTCCATTCAATACCGCCTATTCCAATAGCGATCATAGTTCCGTTATAGGGTGGATTTGGTTTAAACTCGATGATTCCCGGGCAGCATTCGTCTGCTACTCCACTCCATACACCCAGGACAACTCCATTGTAAAGTCTTTCGAACTCTCCAAATTGTCCTGGTTGGTTTCCCGGTGTCAATAATGAAGAAGCGTCCCAAAGGTTATTATGATCTTCCCTGAAACCGGCATCAATTACAGGAATATACCCATTCTCATCAAATTCAATTAATCCTTGGTTAAATGTGTAGATAGGGTGCCCAAGCTTGGAGGTGACAAAATTCACTCCTCCGTCCACAGCCCATGTATCCGGGGAACTAAAACCTTCCCCATTTCCTTTAATGGTTTGCAGCCCGCTTTGATCCCTGCCAATAGTCGCCGCAAAACTGGTTGCCATTCCGCCTAAAACCATTTTTCCACCTTCAACCATATATTCTATAAATGCAGATTTGTTCCTTCCTTCAGTGAAAACCGAAGGTAATTGAGAAGTTCCAACCTGATCGTAATAGAACACAACGACATTTACACTTTGCAGATCTTCAAAGCTTACCTCAGCAGCATTCAGATATTCAAAATCTTCTGAGTAGGTTTCCTGCACCCATTGAGCAGCCGCGACTATATCATCGTCTGCAGTTGCCAATAATTCTTCATAAGTTTCAGCTTCACCAAGAAAACCAATTTTACTTGGTAATACCTTAGTGATAAGCTGATAATTTCTCGTAGAACTACCAAACTTAACAGTGATCATCTCTCTTTCTGAAAGATCTAAAGTCGTTCCGCTGGACGGATTAATCTCCACACCCTGCGGGGCCTCGATATTCAGTTCTACAGTGGTAATATCTGTTCTTGGAGGCAGCACCAGATTAATGGTTCCCTGCAAATCATTTATCGTTGCTTTTGTACCATTTCCCTGTAAGGAAGTGATCACATTAAGCACCGGTTCCAAACCTTCATCGTAATTCTCTCTCTTGTCGCATGCCGTAAAAACGGTAAATGAGAGAAAACAGATCATATAAAAATTAAATTTATGTCTCATGAGTTTCAGTTTTAGTCTTCCAGGTTGTATAAATAATCCAGAATATTCCTGGTGAAGGTTTCAATATTAGACTGGTAATCATTGGTTGTCCCGTTTGAATCCCATTCGTATCCCACAATTGTATTTTGGATACTGAAAACAGATCCTTTAAAGTCTGTAGCAATTTGATCGTCAAAAATCTCATTATTGGCCATATCTGTTCTATTCCAAAGAACTGCGCCATAGCCAAAAGCATCTCCAATAGCAGCAAGGGTACCAAACTTGGTTGCTGAAAGCGTTTGCTCAAAAGTTAATGCCGCATCCTGACCACAACAGCTTGGGTTTAATATACCGTCAAAGTGTTGCCACCAGATCAAACGAACCTCGCGGGTTGCGGAATTCTGAAGTGCCAGATACTCACCATTCACAAAATTCAATCCATCAAAAATAGGATGTGCCTGTCTATCCTGAGAGTTATTGGATGCACGCATTCCAAGCCCCCAGATATCATCTGCTGGTTTACCCATATCCACACAACCGGCCGATCCTGCACAGCCAAATTCTGAATATACATAATTACCTGGCTCTCTGGGAGCAGAAAAGTTTGCCGGAACACGGTCGATAGAAAATATTAGTGGATTTGCATCTCCCGCGATAAGCATATCACCACCTGCTTTTACCCAGTTCTTTAAAACCTGAGCTCTTGTTCCACCGGGTCTCAATCCCGGAGGTAATAACGTTAGAGCATTGTCTGGTGTAGCGCTGTAACCCAAATCTTCCGCGGGTGTTAAATAATAGATCATCGCTACTTTTATTTCAGCCATAGATTGCGGTGTAATTCCGCTAAACTGAATATATCTGAAATCTTCTCCATAGGTGTTTTTCATCCAGGTAGCGGCTGCTTTGGCATCATCGTCAACCAAAGAAGCGATATCTGCCTGCTCACCCAAAAAAGCATAGTATTTAGGCTCTACATCCTGAGCTTCAACAGTAACCGTATAGGTTTTAGTAAGAGATTCAGAATTGGTTACAGAGTATTCCACAGGATCTGTAAAATCCACTTCTTCTTCGGAAGCAGGAGAAAGAGTTTGTCCTTCCGGAACTTCAATTAGTGGGCTAAGCGCTGAAACATTTGTTCCTGCCGCAAGTGAGACAAAGATTGTATTTTCCTCATTATCTATTACTCCGGAAGCTTCTCCAATCATAAAAGAAGTGATCCTTGGTGCTTTAATTTGATTTACCACTACCGTATATTCCCTGGCGCTAAAACCATCGTTTGAAAGGATAGTGTAGGTAACAGGGTTGGTGAAGTTTCTCGAAACTCCGGAGGCAACATCCACGCTTGTTCCGTCTGCAATTACAAAATTAGGTGCAAGATCTGCGATGTTCCCATCCTGACTTCCAATTTCCACATTTATCGTATTATTCGCCTCATCTATTTGCCCTGCATTATCACCTATTGCAAAACTTAAAAACTTGGGATTACCGAATGCTCCTACCATTGCGGTGTACTCCCGGCTTGCACCATTAGAAGCCTTGGTTTGAAAAATAACCGGACCACTGGTAAAATCTATAGTAGATCCAGATGCAGGAGTTACAGTTGTTCCTTCCGGAACCGTAAGATCTACGGTAACCGATGAAAGATCTGCTCCCGCAGATAACGTCATAGCTACGGTTGCAGAAGTATGGTTTATTTGTGCAAATTTGCCATCCACTTCAAACGATCTAATTATAGCCTGAGAAAAGTCAGGTACCACATCAGTAAAATTATCATCTTCCTCGCTACAGGAATGCATTAGAAAAAGCGGCATTAAAAGCAAGATCCCGAAGGCGTATTTTGCAATGTTTTTTAATGATTTCATCTTGTCTATTTTAGTTGTTTTCTTGATTAGTTTATTAATATCCGGAACGCTGGGTATAAGTTCCACCACTCGCATCGATCTCTACCTGAGGTATGGGCAGATAATATTCGTGAGGTGCCAGGTTCGCACCAGATAAGTAGGGTCTTCTGGATTGTTCATTAGATATATACTCGCTGGTATAGGTAGCGGCAATTCCCCATCTCACCAGGTCAAAAAAGCGATGTCCTTCATTTGCAAGCTCCAATCTTCTTTCAAATCTTAAGGCCTGTATTGCCATTTCCTGTGACATTCCTGTTGAATAGGTATTAATAAGATAATTGGCGGCATCCTCAGAAGGATTTTCAAAGTCCTTTACATAAGGGGAATTTTTTGCTCTTAACCGAATTCGATTTATAATATCAATTCCCGTAGCTACATCTCCGGTTTCTATAGAAGCTTCAGCTTTCCAAAGCAGTAAATCTGAATATTTTATTAGCGGGAAATCCAGATTACCTAAGGCCCAGGGAAATCCGTTTGGATTGGATGCCAATCCGTCCGAAGTTGGATAAATCATGTTTTTCTTCCGAACAAACAATCCATAAGTACCAATATCACGGCTCCAGTTAGGCTGTTGTGCCATTGGCGTCCAGTCCTTCCAGGTTATTCCAGGCCGCCCGATAGTGTGGTCGAGTCTTGGATCTACTAGATCATCATTACCAAGATTAATTGAATTGAAGCTATTGAAAAGAGGTAATCCATTATCACCAACCTTAAACGCATTTGCCAGGTTTTGTGAAGGTTTATGGAAATCATCCCCATTTAAATAAGGATGGTTTGAGTTATCGCTTGGACTGTCAGGAGAATTTAAAAGATCTCCAAAATTCAGGTTCCCAAATTGAGATCCGTCGTTAATAGAAAACTGGATTGCGAATATATTTTCTAGATTTCCATATCCCGGTTCCGAATATAATCTTTCGATGTCTTCAACCAATCTATACTGGCCGGAGTTAATTACGATATTGGTTTGAGTAAGCACATCCTGCCACTCCTCCTGGTATAAGTGAGCTTTTGCAAGATACGCCCGGGAAACCATTGCATTCACCCTTCCAAGATCTACCTGGGAATCAGGCAAAAGGCTGATTGCCTTATTTAAATCATCTTCAATCTTCTCCCAGATAAATGCTTCATCAAAAGTATTTGGAATGGAAGTAAGTTCTACAACTGGAGTGTTTTCATCATACCATACGATAGAACCAAAATTTTTCATCGCTTCAAAATAGAAATGAGCCCTTAGTGTATATAATTCTCCAAGCCGTACATCTCTCTTATCGAATTCCCCGTCTTCAAGGTTTACAAGAAACCTGATTCCGGCATCCACTCTTTTTAGGCCAAAATAAATTGACCTCCATAGGTTATATCCATTTTCACTGGACGGAAAAAGATCATGGGTTTCCAGTTGATGCATACCACCACCTGGATTATCGCCTGTTCCACCTCCACCTTTGTAGGCATCTCCGGAACGAATATCTGAGGTCCCCCAGTTGGATGGAGCATGGTCTAAGGGCCAAAGATCCCGGAATTGACCGGTGTTGAATCTATAATCTAAAGCACTGTAGGCCGAGATAACCAAAGCCTCCGGTTCTAAATTATCTTCAGAAATGGTGTTGAATTCTTTTACCTCGAGATCATCTTCTGAAACACAGCCGACAACCACCCCTATTCCCAGCAGGAGTAATACGATTTTTAATTTATTATTTGTTTTCATAAGATATGTTTAAAATTTTGTAGAAATTCCAAGAGTGATTGTCTTTGTATGTGGTATCCCATAGCCGGCAACTCCTATTCCCCCGGCACCAAGTCCAGCAACCTCATAATCAAATCCTGTAAAAGAGGTTGTATTGAAAAGGTTCTGTCCTGAAAGATAAAGCCTTAGATCAGTGAGTCCCACATTGTCTGAAACTTGTTGCGGGAAAGTATATCCCAACGTAATATTCTTCAATCTGAAATAGGACCCATCTTCAACGAAATAGCTGGATGGCTGCGTTTCATTGTTTACATTACTGGTACTTAGTGCCGGAATGTTGGAATTCGCGTTTTCAGGAGTCCATGCATCAAGCGTATTCTGCCCGAAATTAAAACTGAAATACGTAAAGTCTCCCAGGTTTCTTTGAATATTATAAAGATCATGACCCTGCTTCCCGTCAAAATAGGCACTGAGATCAAAACCTTTATAACCAACATTCAGGTTAATCCCGTAAATGAAATCAGGATGAGGATTACCAATTATCGTTCTGTCATCCGTATTTATCACGCCGTCATTGTTTAAATCGCGATATCGAATTCTACCCAGGCCTTTTCCAGGTTGTTGAGCGTGAACTGCAACTTCTTCAGGAGTTCTAAAGATTCCATCAGCAATTAATCCGTAAAAAGAGGCAATAGGATCTCCTGCTCTGGTGATGGAAACCCCATTAAGCAGGAAGTTATTATCTGTATCCAGGGATTCTACATTATTCTCATATTGTGAAAAGTTCAAGTCAATACCATAACGCAGAACCCCTTCACCTCGATTCCGGTAACTTAAAATTGCTTCAAAACCAATATTGGAAACTTCCCCTGCGTTAATGAAAGGTGGCTCTGCTTCCCCATTAATTGCCTGTGGGATTGGCTGAAGGATGAGATCTGTAGTTCTTTTGTCAAAGAAATCGGCAGTTAAGCTTATTCTGTTGTTTAAAAGACCAAGATCAAAACCAACATTTGTCTGTGCGGTCTGTTCCCATTTTATATCGGGATTCGCCTGTCTTGCCTGCACTATTCCTTCTGCTGCTCCAATACCATCTCCATCGATATCATAATTGAGGAACTCGATCGCATTACCAATAGAGCTGTCAAAAAACGTACTTAAATAGAGATAATTGGGAATCTGGTCATTTCCATTAATCCCATAGGAACCACGAAGTTTTAAATTGGAAATAAATTTAGAATCTTCCAGGAAATTTTCGTTCGAAACATTCCAGGCTACCGAACCTGCAGGATAATATGCGGTTTTATTATTAGGCCCGAATCTTGAAGATTCATCTCGACGAAGACTTCCGGAAAGGATATAGCGATCATCAAAAATATACTTCAACGAACCAAAAAATGATCTTTTTCGGTAATCGATCTCATTTCTAACCGTTCTAAACTCGGCGTCGCTTTTTATAATATAAGTTGGATATTCTGTAATATCCACTCCATTAGTCAATTCAACTTCAGATTCAAAGTCCTCTTTGGTAAATTCTATCCCTCCCAAAACATTGAACCGATGTTTGTCCATTTCAAATTCATAAGTAAGCAAATTTGTGAAAATGGTCCTCAGGGAACTATTCCGGTCTTTTGCCACCGTAATATTGTTGAATACACTCGGGATACGACCTACCTGAACAAAAGGTTGCGTTCTGGTATCAAAAGCGAATCGTGTATAATCGAAATTGAGGGAAGTATCAAAAGTAAGCCCCTCTATAATTTTAATATTCGCGAATACATTTCCCAAAAATCGATTATTTCGCTGTTCATTTTTCCTATTTGACCATAGGTTGGCCAGGGAATTAGCTTTATCCTGAATGGTTGGAGCTGTATAATCCCCATCTACGGTATAAACTGGAATAAGTGGATTCTGAAGAATGGCGTTTTCAAATTCATTCGCTTTCACTTCGTTGAAATTTGAATAGAGAAAATTTTCTCCAATCGTTATCCTGTCATCCCAAAAATCGAAACTGGTATTTAATCTTGCATTATATCTTTCATAATAGGTGTGTTTTTGAATACCATTATCTTTAGTGTAATTTAAACTGGTAAAAACCTGGGCATTTTCTTCTCCATAGCGATAACTAAGGTCTGTATTAGAAGAAAAAGAATCATCGATGATCACATCTACCCAATCGGTATCAGAAGCCCTAATCAATTCAGCTTCATCCAGGAATTCAGGAAGATCGAAGCCGCTACCATTATCTGCAAGCACATTAAAATCTCCGGAAATTCCATCATTGGCTCTGGCCTGGTAATAAACATCTGCCCACTGTCTTGCGTTCAGGATATTAATATCATCGCGAAGCATATTCAAAGTAGTTTCAGATTTTACTGAAAATTCAGAAACTCCTTCTTTTCCTCGTTTTGTGGTCACCACAATAACCCCGTTCGCTGCAGATGTTCCGTACAAGGCTGTAGAAGCTCCATCTTTCAATACCTGAATACTTGCGATTTCCTCAGGATTTAAAGAAGCGGGATTAAAAGTTTGAACCCCGTCAATCACCCATAAGGGACTTGATCCGGCAGTAATGGTAGTGAGTCCCCTGATCGTGATTTGTGAATCATTCCCTCCGGGTGTACCACCTGAATTAACCTGAATCCCAGGAACACGCCCCTGGAGACTTGTAATGATATTTGGACTTACCTCCCGGTTGAGATCTTCCACGTCTACTACGGTAATGGCACCGGCTATATCAGATTTTCTTTCTGAAGTATACCCGGTAACAATGACCTCGTCGAGTTGTGAAACATCATCACTAAGCATTATTCTATAATTCCCGGCACTTTCAACGAGTAATTCTTTAGTGCTGAACCCTATAAAAGAGATACTAAGGACTTCTCCTTCTTCAGCTTCTATTTGAAACTTCCCGTCGAAATCTGTCATAGTACCGCGACTGGTGCCTTTTACTACAATTGTAGCTCCCGGAATAGGCATTTCATTCTCGTCCAATACAGTCCCGGTAATGGTCTTGGTTTGAGAAAAGGAACTCAGAGACCATAATAAGAGCGATATCACAATTAAATTTTTCATATTTAGCTGTTCGTTATTTTTAATTATTTTCTATTTCAAATATGGTTACCTCTGCGGAAGCTGAACCTCCTTCTACAAAGAGATCTACTCCATTTGCATCACCACTTTCCGGGAAGAATCTTCCGGTAAAATGGGATTGCCCGTTGATGAATACTTCCAGGACAGAACCGTCCACAAAAACTCTTAAATCCACATTTTCTCCCTGAGTAAGGCTGAAGGAACCTCTGCGCACATCACGTCTTACAAGGTCGGATGTTGAAGAATTTGAAGCATCAACAACCCATTCCTGGGTTCCAAAATTATAATAGACCCGGTATTCTTCACCACTGGTTTCAGATTGACCCAGAACAAATCCAAATCTATCTGCAGAACCCGTATTAAAGGAGGTTAACATTTCAAAATGTCTTCCGCTGAAATTGATATTACCAATAGATCCTGGTTCCAGGTTAATAGAGCCAAAATTGGTTGCCTCACCTCTGTAATTCTCTAAATTTGGATGAGGTTTTATTAGAATTGTCCCTTCCGCATTCAATGTCCAAACTTGAGCGAGGCTAAACAGGTTGGCATAACCCTGCTGCCGCTGAAATTCGGGGGCAACCTCATCTGGAATTATGCCTATGGCCGTAGTCCTTCCCGCGTCATCTAAGACAACCGCCGGAGATAAAAATCCATTTACTATCTCAAGATATTTTGGATCTTCAAATTCCGGTGTAAAAACTCCATTTTCAAAAGTCCCTGTCCAGTAGAAGGTGATTGCAGGAGTAGCATCTGGAGTTTTCTGAACAAGAAGGATAAATCTGCCATCCTCCATTTCATGAAGCACCGGCATTTCCCAGAAACTTCCTTCACCTTGATTTTTATCACCCTGAAAAAGTACACCTTCATAATTCCAGTTTTCAAAATCTTCACTGGTATAATACACCACATTTCCACCAATAGCAGATTTTCCGCTGCCAATGATCATATGGTATAAGCCATCTTTGAATATAACATAAGGATCACGAAAATCGAGGTCAACTTCAGCAGGAGCAGCAGCGATTACGGGATTCCCATCATTCTTATCTAAAGTTTGATAATTATCATTAGAAAAAGCAGTACCTATTCCAGCTCTTGCACCATCTACTCCGGTGTAAACCACCGCAGGAGTGCCATCTTCAAGGATGATTGCATCCCCGGACCAGATCCCAAAATTATCCCATCCGGTAGAAGGCCATAAAACGGCATCCTCTTCTTCCCAGTTCACCAAATCTGAACTTGTAAAATGACCCCAGTTTTGATTTGCAATCCCGAGAAAAACTTCATTTTTCTGGTAGAACATATGATAAGTCCCATCCAGGAGCACAAGTCCGTAGGATTCATTTGCCCAACCAAAGTCGGGGATTGGATGGTAAAGAGGCCTGTTGGAATCGCCCGAATAATCAAGATTTAAATTATATTGAACTTCGCCCGGAGCTCCATACTGCGCAGAAATAAAATCAGAAACGGCCGGTGTAGAAAACCCTGAATACACCTGAATTTCATCCAGCCCTCCCGAATAATAATCGATATCAAAAATCCCCATCATTTGCCCCATAGTGTTTTTACCAATACTGAAAGGAGTTGAACCGGACGGCCAGGTAATAGAACCTGATGGTATATTGGCAGTGGTAAGCAATTCCCGGTTCATATAAATGGCCACACTTTGGGATGCGGGGCTAATTCCCACAATAATATGATTCCATTTATTTCTAGGAATTACCTCGTTGGTAACCGTTTGGGCAAAAGAGCCGTTTATGAAATATTGTACCACGATCTGTCCAAATTTATTAAGGCCTATCATTACTCCGGTACTGGATCCTTCAGAAGTCATCGCAAGCATTGCGGCAGTACCTACGGGATAGGATCTTGGGGATGCCCATAGAGAAACCGTAAATTCCCCATCTGGCAATAGATTTGTATTTACCTCTCCATCGATTTCGTTACTTAAGCCATCAAAGAAAATGGCGTTTCCAGAAACCCCTGCCATGCGGCTAACCGCTTTTCCTACTATTTCGAAACTGCTTTCTGTTTGAGATTCAGTAGTCGTGGTGCCGGTAGTTTCATCAAAATTAAATTCCAGAATTTTATTAATCCTGAGATTATCAGTTTCATCGATAAAAACTACATCGTCATCATGGCAGGATGTAAACAAACTGGCTACTACTAGTAGTTTTAAGAAAATCATTTTTTTCATCGGTTTAGTTTGTGTTAATGTTCTATTTATTTTCATCTACAGCATTTGCGAGTATGAGGTTCACTTTTTGAGTTTTCAAATCCTTGATCTTCGTATTTTCATCATGCTCTATTTTGAGGGTATTCCAGGGAGATTTGGGATACACCAGATTGGTCATCGCGTACTCACCTTCATTTAAAAAGATCTCTATGGAAGATTTATCAATGATGAGCTTCAATTTCATTTTTTCCAAATCTCCCAGCGGAATTTTCTGCGGTTCTTTCTCTGTAAATTTTTCGTTGAAGTCCACAATTCCCGAATTCTTCCTGTTTGTGTAAAAAGTTCCATCCTTATACCCAATTTCATAAGTGTTACCCGAATCGTTGGCCAGGACTAAATTGAAGCCTTCGGGATTATCAATTTCAAAACTTATTATGCTGTTTGAAAGCTCTTCCGATTTAATCTCCAGTCCTTTTTCCGTAGTATTTTGTTCCATTTTAATATTCTTAGAAACCGAAGCCAGTTCCCTAACTGGTGTTGTTTTTAAGATATAACCTCTATCATCTTTCATCAATTCTAACTCCCGGGCTAAGGTCATGGCACTTCGCCAATCTTTGGTTGGAGTGGTTGTGGCATAATTCCAGTTGCTCATCCAGCCTATAACTATTCTCCGGCCATCTGGTACGTTGTTAAAAGACACACCTGCATAATTATCGGTTCCAAAATCCAGCCACTGACTTTCTTTCTGCTGGGTCGTAAACTTTTTACCGTCAAATTCTCCGACAAAATATCTTGTCCCAGATCCTCCGTTTGGAGAACTTTCCCCACCGTGACTCACTATCAAAACCCATTTCTTTTCATTTGAACCAGCTACCTGAAGTTCAAAAAGATCAGGACATTCCCATACTCCCAATTCTGGTTGATCATTAAACCTAAAATCACTTAACTTTTTCCAGTCCTTCAAATCTTCTGACTCAAAAAATTCTATATGATCCTTGGCAGCAAGCAACATTTGCCATTTTTCAAGATCCTCATTCCAGAAAACTTTAGGATCCCTGAAATCCCGGATTCCAGGATTTTCAATCACAGGATTCCCTTTATATTTTGTCCATGTTTCACCTTCATCCAAACTGTATGCAATCCCCTGAGTTTGGAATTTCTCACTCCCTGTTTTTTCAATTTCAGGATTATGATAGGTAAAAATGGCTACCATAGCATCTTGCCCAAAACCTGCTGTATTATTTTTATCTATTACCGCGCTTCCTGAGAAAATATAACCAAGGCTGTCCGGGTATAGGGCGATGGGCTTTTCCTTCCAGTTTAAAAGGTCTTTGCTCACTGCATGCCCCCAGTGCATCGGGCCCCAAACGGTACTGTCTGGATAATATTGAAAAAAGAGGTGGTATTGGCCGTTTTGATAAACCAGGCCGTTAGGATCATTCATCCATTTCTCCTTAGGGGTAAAATGGAAATTAGGACGGTAAGGATCACTATCTAAGGAATCAGATAAGTGACTGGCTGTTTCGTCCTTTTGTTCAGCGTTTGTATTTCCGCAAGCGTAAACACAAAGCAATATTAAACCGGATAATAGGGTGGAAAAATGTTTCATTATTTTGTAGAATTCAGTTCTATGATTTTTGAATTATTATTATTTTTTGAAAAATTGAGACCAATATCTTCCAAGGATCTTCCTTTTGTTTCAGGCATCATGAAAATCACGAAAATGAGCTGTAATACCATCATAAAGGCGAAGAAGGCGAAAACGTAGCCGGGTCCTATAGTTGAAAATAAAAGCGGTACCAAGGAAGGAATTATCGCTGCCAAAATCCAGTGAGTGGAACTTCCAAAAGCCTGTCCTGAAGCTCTTAGTTTATTCGGGAAAATTTCAGAAATAAAAACCCATATTACCGCACCCTGCCCTATTGCATGGGATGCGATGAACAGGAAAAGAAAAATGGGCACCCACATGCCACCCCAATTCTGAAGAAATGCCATTGCTACTAGACTAAGGGAAATGATATAACCTATAGAACCAATGAGCATTAGTTTTTTTCTTCCCATTCTATCTATAAGAAAAACACCAAACAAGGTAAAGATCAGGTTTACAACTCCAACGCCGATACTGCTTAATAAAGCTGTGCTTTCTCCAAGTCCGGCAGATTCAAATATTCTGGGAGCATAATAGAGGAAAGCGTTAATCCCGGAAAGCTGGTTGAAGAATGCGATAAAAAATGCCAGCATAAGCGGGAATCTGTATTTTTTCATAAAAATATTCTCATTGACTTCTTCCACTTCAGCCTGCTTCTCAAGTTTCTTGAGAGTAATTTCCAAATCTGTTGAATTTGGGAGAATAAACTTCAGTACTTTTTTAGCTTCTTCAACCCTTCCCTTGGAATACAACCAGCGAGGACTTTTTGGTATAAAGAAGACCAAAATAAGGTAAATTAGTGCTGGTACTACTTCAGCCCCAATCATCCATCTCCAGGGTTGTGATCCAAAATCCCTGAGTAGATAATTGGAAAGAAAGGCTATTAAAATTCCGAATACAATATTGAACTGATAAAGGGATACAAGTTTACCTCTTTTATCTGGGGGAGCAATTTCAGAAACATAGGCCGGTGCGGCGATCGTAGAAGCACCTACGCCGAGCCCACCTAAAAAACGGAATATTGCAAATACAACAGGGTCACCTGCCAGGGAAGAACCTAAAGCCGAAACCAAATAGAGAATTCCAATCCCTATTAAGGTATTTCTTCTTCCATAAGTATTGGTGGGGATTCCTCCTAAAATAGCACCAACCACGGTTCCCCATAAGGCCATAGCCATTACTATGGAACCATGAAAGGCATCAGAAGTTTGCCATAATTCCTGAAGTTGCTTATCGGCTCCTGAGATTACAACAGTATCAAATCCAAAGAGAAATCCTGCCAGTGCAGCCACCAAAGACCAAATCCAAATTTTTTTCATTATCACATTTTTTACTCGATTTGTCTAAACTATTCTAAATTTCAGAATATCGATTTTGATAATGTTTCAATTGCGTTCAAATATGTTAGAAAATTGTAAAATTATTCGTAAAATACTGATATTCAGACTTATAGATTATATAATAAGAATTTACTAAAACGTTGTAGTTTTGAAATTGTAACCTGAACTTATATTTTTGATACATAATTGAACAGGAATAGAGTCACCTGCTACTTAAGAATTGAGGGTACATTAAACTATTGTTAATTTAATTGTAATCTTTTAAATCCTTTCGGAAGGATGCCGGGCTGGAACCATATTTATTTTTAAAAGACGTAGAGAAGTAATTGGGTGTAGAAAAGCCGTTTTTGTAAGCAATTTCACTAATAGATAAATCACTTTCTTCAAGCATTATTTTTGCTCTCTCCAATTTATAGTTATTTATATACTCGCTTACATTTAAACCTAAAAGGGCTTTCACCTTTCTATAAAGTTGTACCCTGGAAATATTAAGATCCTCGGCAAGCTTCTCGACCGTAAAATCTGAATTATCCAGATTTTCCTTTATAAGATTGTTCAGACTGGAAATAAATTCCTGCTCATGATTCCGGAACTTATTGTCTTTTTCCAGTTTGAAAAGATTATTGGTATAATAATACCTTAGTCTTTCACGATTGTAAAGAAGTGATTTTATAGACTGGATTAGAATTGAATAGCTGAAAGGTTTGGTCAAATAGAGATCTGCTCCGCTTTCGAGTCCCTTTAAATACGATTCACTATCACTAAGAGCTGTCAATATAATAGTAGGAATATGAGAGGTTCTTAGATCTTTTTTTAGGGTTTCACAAATCTCAAATCCATCCTTTTCAGTTAGGTTAATGTCACAAATGATAATATCCGGAATCATTTCGAAAGCCTGCTCTAAAGCATCTGTGCCATCAGATAAATAAGTTTTATAATGAACTCCTAACTTATTATTCAGGAAACGCGATAATTCCTCGTTATCTTCAATAATCAAAATTGAATATTGATTATCAACTTTGTCTCCCGGCGATGCCGGTAGGGTGTCGCTCAATTCAGTTTCAAATTGTAATTCAAAATAAGAAGGCTGCACCACATCTTTTGTATTCGCTATCTGGTCTTTATTGAAATGTTCATTTGTGGTGGGAAGGCTTACAATGAACTCGGTTCCCTGATGCGATCGAACATCAATTGTCCCATGATGCAATTCCACAAACTGCTTGGAAAGAGCTAAACCAATACCTGAACTGTTTTTATTATTGTTACGGGCCTTAAAATAAGGTTTGAATAATTGATTCATTTCATCCTTTGGAATTCCTATTCCTGAATCCTTAAAATGAATTTCCACACTGTTTTCTTCCTGAACCTGTTCTATTTTAATAGAAATTTCTCCGTGATCCGGAGTGAACTTAAAAGCATTGGAAAGCAGGTTAAAGTATACCTTATCCATTAAGTTACTATCTAACAGGAGTGTTAAATCTTCATTATTCGTCTCAATATTGAATTTGATACTACGCTTTTTTGCTTCTCTTTTAAAATCCCTGCTAATTTTTTGAGAGAATTCGAAAAGATTTGTTTTCGACACTTTCAGGTTAAACTCTTTATCTTCAATTCTCCTGAAATCAAGTAAGTTATTTATGAGTCGTAACAGCCGTTTAGAATTCCTGTTTATAACATCAAGATCGGACTGGTATTTGGATTTGGAACCTTTTAATTCCATGTGAATGGACTCAAGGGAACTCATTATTAAGGTAAGAGGCGTTTTAAATTCATGAGAAAGACCGGTAAAAAAGTTCATTTTTGCCTCATTACTCTTTTTGACTTCTTCGGCAATACTTTCAATTTGATTTCGCTGATATACCACTTTCTCATTGGTTCGATGTAATTCTTTATTTTTCCTTCTAATGATTCTAATGGAATAAATAGAATAAACGGCCAGACTCAAAATGATGGCAAGCAATGCCATGGCTACTTTTAAAAGATTATTTTGTACATAATATTTTTGCTCCTGTTCATCTATCGCTTCCAGTTGCTTTTCCAATTCCTCCTGCTGCTCGTTAATTTTCTCATACTGATTTTTCATAATACCAGCATTTAGTTTATCGATAAGCGTAATATTGAGTGAATTGTTTTTTTGAACTTGTTCTCCTTCATAAATACGTCTGGCAAGTTTAATCGCCTCTGCCCCTCCTGTAGGATATAAAACAGTCGCTTCCAACGTACCTTCAAGAACCATATTAATTCCTCCATCTGGACCTACCAAACCATCAACACCTATAAACTTTAAATCATCTGTAACATCTTTGTTTTTGGCTACCTGCCATGCCGACCGTGCCAGAATATCATTAAAGGCAAAAACAAAATCTATTTTAGATACATCAATCGTATCCAAAATATCAGAAAACTTCGCATCGGAATAATTTTCAATAGTAATTACACTTTCTATTTTGCCTTCGCGTTCTGCTACCTGATTAAACCCAAGACTTCTTTCCAGAGTAGGAGATGAATTATCTGTTCCTTTAATTTCTAGTACATTGATTTTCTCTTTAGGAGATGCTGCAATATAGCTTGCTGCCATTCTTCCAACCTCAATATTATCTGCTCCAACAAAGGCACTATATTTATCAGAATTAATTTTTCTGTCAATAAGAATTACTGGTATCCCTTTATTATACGCTTTCTCTATAACCGGTACGATCTTTTGCGTTTCAAGCGGTGAAACAATCAGTACATCCACATCTTCTTTAATAAAAGCTTCGATTTGCTCTATTTGTCTCTCTATACTGCGGTCTGCCTCTCTAATTTTTAAACTGATATTAGGATATAAGGAGGTTTGAACCATCATAGAATGGTTCATATCTTTCCGCCATTGATCTGTACTAATACACTGGGAGAAACCTATGTTGATTACCTCACTATTTTTCTTTAACTGGCAAGAATTCATAGCGAATATAAAAAGCACATAAATAAAACCGAGGAATTTTAGCGATCTGAACATTTCAGGTAGAACTGGTTAATTTCACATTAGTAAAAAACAAATATAGAATGATATGAATACATTGGGATATACCTTAGTTATAAATCTTGTCTTCTGGCTTAATTGTGAATAATTTACAGAATTTTATCTTTAAGAAATAACGTCAACAGTATCCCACATAATGTCAATATTCACTTCAAAATAGGAGGTCTTTAAAAATTTCGAAGTATTATTAATTTTAAGTAAAAAGTATAGATAGAATTATAAACAAAAATAAACTAAGATGACACCGGTCTCATTTCACTGATACCTATTCTTTCTTTTCATTATCTTTATTTGGTAAATAGTAAGAAAGATAGCATTTTTTTGGAGCGCATTGCAATTTTTGCACTTCAGATCACAGAAAAGCTGGAAATTTTTCTCGTTTCCCTCATTCGGGAAATAAATTCATAAATCGGTTAAATCTTTTTTTTATGCTGCCTTTTCTTTTTGAGAGGGACCCTTTTTAATTCCTGGGCTATTCCTTATTCCATGCTCCTGATCATATTTATTATGAACATTACTTTTTGATAAATTCCCATCCTGGCTGATGCATTCTTTTGGATTCCATTTTTCCGCAAAACAAGGATATTCATAAACCGGCGTTGTCATATCTAAATAATTTTTTGACTTGGCTTCAAAACTTTCATAAAAAAATTATAAAAGTTTTTAAGTTAAATCAAATTTTTTCGTTAGTTTTAACTTTTTACAATTCCTTCACCTTTTGTTTAAGTGATTAAAGCATATTAAATGGCAAGATTAAATTTTTTGGAAGAAACTCGATTTGAGAAAATCCCAGTATCTGTTTATGAGAATAAGCATATTGCATCCAAGATGGTTGCTAAAAGAATTGCTGAAGTTATTTTAAAACGCCAGGCGAATGGTTCTAACACTATCCTTGGACTTGCTACAGGTTCTACACCTGTACAGGTTTACGATGAACTAATAAGATTACATAAAGAAGAGGGACTTAGCTTTAAAAAGGTCATAACCTTTAATTTGGATGAATATTTCCCTATGGATCCCTCATCCAAACAAAGTTATGTTCATTTTATGAATGAAGTTTTTTTTGATCATATTGATATCCCAAAAGAAAATATAAATATTCCAGATGGCACTTTGGATAGAGAAAAAATTATAGAATTCTGCTTGGCCTATGAAAATAAAATTGAAAACCTTGGTGGCCTTGATCTTCAAATTTTAGGAATTGGAAGAACAGGGCATGTTGGTTTTAATGAACCAGGGTCAGCACCAAATTCAGGGACGAGGCTAGTAACGTTAGATGATTTAACCCGGCAAGATGCATCCCGAGATTTTGGAGGGAAAGGAAATGTTCCTACCAAAGCGATAACAATGGGAATTGGAACTATTTTTAAGGCCAAAGATATTATTTTAATGGCCTGGAATACCAAAAAGGCAGCTATTGTAATGAAAGCTGTTGAAGGTGAAATTTCAGGAGAAGTACCAGCATCATTTCTCCAGCTAGCTGAAAATATAGAATTTGTTATTGATACAGATGCCGCTTCTGAACTAACCAGATTTAACACCCCTTGGCTTGTGAAAGACTGCAACTGGAATGAATTTCTAATTAAAAAAGCAGTCATATGGTTGTCAAATGCCGTTAAGAAGCCAATTCTAAAGTTAACAGATGAAGATTATAATAATCACGGAATGGCTCAGCTTGCCACAGAATACGGACCAGCCTATAATATTAATATTAAGATTTTTAATCAACTTCAACATACCATCACTGGATGGCCAGGAGGAAAACCTAATGCAATAGATAGCCAACGCCCCGAACGTGCTGAGCCATCAGTAAAAACTTCTTTAATTTTTTCTCCTCACCCAGATGACGATGTGGTTTCCATGGGAGGGACTTTTATTCGTCTTGTAGATCAAGGGCATAATGTTCATGTGGCATATCAAACATCTGGAAACACCAGTGTATGGGATACAGATGTTTTGAGATACGTAGAATTCACAATCGATTTTTACAAAAGTATAGGAGTAGCACCGGAGAAATTTGAGAAAATTTATTGTGAAATGAGTTCATTCATTAAAAATAAAAAGCCCAACGAAACAGACCCGGTAGAGGTGCAGAATGTAAAGGCGTTCATAAGAAAATCAGAAGCAATTGCCGCTGCTCGGTATGCAGGATTACAGGAAAATCAAATCCATTTTATGGCGCTTCCATTTTATGATCGCGGAAAAAAAATGAAAAATCCAGTTACAGAAAGAGATATTGAGCTAACTATCCAACTGCTCCAAAAGTTAAAACCTCATCAAATATTTGCTGCAGGGGATTTTGCTGATCCACATGGAACCCATTTGGTGTGCTTCCACATAATTCTCAAAGCAATGGAGAAACTTCGAAAAACAGAAAAATGGGCGCAATCAGCTTGGTTATGGATGTACCGTGGAGCTTGGCAGGAATTTGAAACTTATGAAGTAGAAATGGCTGTTCCCCTCTCTCCTCAGGAAGTTGAGCGTAAAAAAGATGCAATTTTTCAGCACCAGTCCCAAAAGGATCATCCTGTTTTCCCAGGGGATGACGAAAGAGAATTTTGGGTGAGGGCTCAGGAAAGGAATAAAAAAACTGCTGAAAATTATCATAAATTAGGATTAGCCAACTATGAAGCTATGGAAGCCTTTGTGAGATGGAAATTTTAACAGGATTAAATAATATAAAGAACACCTAAATTATAAAAGTTTATAAAATAAATTTTAATTCTTTACATACCGGTTTTTAACTATTAACCAAAATATTCATTTATGAAAAATCTCTATTTAATGTTTAAAAATAAGGTGGTTTGGGATTCCAAATCTGCCATTTTTGTATTGTCGATTTTATCTGCCATACCATGTTCATTCGCTGCCAATGATTCGAATGGTAGTGAGAAAAATTTTAAAATAGATTATCCAATTCCTGAACAAAAACAAATTTCGGGAACCGTAACAGATACAGACGGTATGCCTTTACCCGGTGCCACTGTACAGGTTAAAGGAACAAATATTGGGGCAATAACTAATTTTGATGGAAATTTCGACTTGACAATACCAGGAAATGAAAATATTTTAGTAGTCTCCTTTGTTGGATTTGAGACTAAAGAAGTTTCTTTAAATGCTGAAACTAATGTCATTATAGTTTTACAAGCAGATGCAGCTGCCTTGGATGAGGTATTAGTAGTTGGTTATGGAACGCTTTCAAAGAGGAGGTTTACTGGCGCAGCGTCCTCAATAAGCCCTGAACAAATAGTCGATATTCCCGTTGTAAGTGTTGAAAACGCTATTATAGGACAGGTTGCAGGTGTACAAGTCCAGGAAGTGTCCGGAGAGCCTGGTTCTAGCCCTAATATAAAGATAAGGGGTTCAGGATCTATATCTGCGGGTAGCGATCCTCTTTTTGTAGTAGATGGAATTCCTATTTCCAAAAATCTTACCTCAGTAAATATTCAAGGAAATTTAGCAAGAAGAGGTGGCTCTTTTCAAGCTCCCCCTGTTAATCCTTTGGCTACAATAAATCCTAACGATATTATATCAATGGAAATCTTGAAGGATGCCTCCTCTACAGCTATTTATGGATCAAGAGGTGGGAATGGTGTAGTTTTGATAACAACAAAAAACGGAACTCCATCTGAAGAAGGAGTCTTTTCTTTCAATACGTACTATAGTTCACAAGAAGTTGCAAATAAATTAGACTTGATGAATGCTGAAGAATTGATAGAATACACCCGTGATGCGCGGAACAATCCTTATGTACAAGATGTCCCAGGAGCTTCCGCTGATGATCCAATAGGCCCGGGAGAAAGAGGTAACGGAAACTATGAACTTCCCGAATCTTTTTTAAATTGGGATGGAACGGATACAGACTGGCAGGATCTAATTTTCAGAACTGGTTCAATCCAAAGCTATAATTTATCTTATGCTTCTCCAATAGAAAACAATACCAGTTATTATGTATCCGGAGGCTATTTCACTCAGGAAGGAATTATTCCCGATTCTCAATTCGAAAGGTATAGTTTAATGCTGAACTTAGATTCTCAACTAACGGATAAATTAAATCTTGATCTAAGAATAGCTCCTTCCATTACAGAAAATCAAAGAGAACCAGCCTCTGCACCTTATTTCGCAAGGCCTCCAGGAATTGTGTATTCGGCTTTAGTTCATTCTCCAACCGTTCGGCCCTATAATGAAGATGGTACTATAAATCAAACCAACAACCAATCCCACCTTGGTGCCGGAACGACTAGTGCAAGTAATCCTCTTGCAATTATTCCTGCAGTAGATGATAATCTTTTTCAATTTCAAACAAGAACTTCCTTAGGTCTTTCCTACGAGTTAATCCCTAATCTTACTTTTAAAACATTTGGAGGGTCTTATATCAATATATACAATAGAGATTTCTACCGCGGAAATACTCTTTTATTTAGAGAATCTACAGAAGGAGAATCTTATGCACAGGCATCCTCATCAACAGAGATCAATTGGTTATGGGAAAACACTATAAATTGGATAAAAGAATATGATAATCATTTTATTAATGCAGTTGCAGGTTATTCTATGCAAAAAGATAACGTAACTGTTAAGCAGGTTCAAGCAGACAATTTTCCCGATGATTTAGTGACCACAATAAGTGGAGGCCAGGTATTCGCAGGAAGTTCTGTAAAAGAACAATGGTCTTTACTTTCTGCACTTCTAAGGGTAAATTATAGCTATAAAGATAAATATCTCTTTACAGGAACAATTCGGTCAGATAAATCCTCCAGGTTTGGGAAAAACAATCAGACAGGATATTTTCCTTCATTTTCAGCTGGTTGGAGAATTAACGAGGAAGAATTTCTTAGCTCTGTAGATGCTTTATCCGAATTGAAGTTAAGGTTTAGCTGGGGTCAGACCGGAAATTTTGAAATTCCTAATTATGGGGCTATAGGTTTATTATCACCATTAAATTACAATTTTAATGGAAATGAAGTTAACGGTCTTATACAATCTACTATACCCAATCCAGACTTAACCTGGGAAAAGGCTACCCAAACTAATTTCGGTATTGAATTAGGGTTATTCAATAACAGGCTGTTTTTATTGGCTGATTATTATGAAACAATAAACAATGACTTATTATTATTTGTAAGTATTCCTTCCGTTTCTGGTTTTGAAACAACTCTTCAAAACATTGGAGAAGTTGAGAATAAAGGTTTTGAAGTTGCCTTACGCACAAGGAACCTTGTTGGAGAATTTACATGGGAAACAAATTTCAATTTCTCTACCAACAAAAATGAAGTATTATCATTAAATGCTAATAATGAGCCGATATTCTCCTCTGGTAGCGCTGGTATAAGACATATAACTCGGGTAGGTGATCCTATAGGAAGTTATTTTGGTTACGTTGTTGACGGAATTTACCAAAGTGAGGAAGACATTGCTAACTCTCCTGAAGATACAGAAGCACGGAATCCTGCTCCCGGGGATTTTAAATTTCTTGACGTTAACGGTGATGGAAAAATCACACCGGATGATAGAACAGTAACCGGAAGCTATTTTCCTGATTTTACTTGGGGAATAACAAACACCTTCACATATAAAGGCATTGATTTTAGCTTTTTGGTTCAAGGGGTTGAAGGAAATGAAATATTAAATTTAACCTCCCGACATCTTAAAAATGGGGAAGCTAACTTTAATTCCTATGCGGTTTTTAATGAACGTTGGAGGTCCCCTTTAGAGCCTGGAAACGGAAGTATTCCTCGTGCAGACAGAGAATCAGGGAGTCATGGGAATAATAACAGGCCGTCTTCTTTTCAAGTTGAAGATGGATCATTTATCCGATTGAGGAATGTAACATTAGGTTACTCTTTAAACACAAAAGATACTTTCCTAGGTGGAACCTTCGATAGATTCCGAGTTTATTTAACGGGTACCAACCTTGCTACTTTTACTGATTACTTAGGCTATAATCCTGAAGTCAGTAATAATACAACAAGTGCTTTAACTCCAGGGGAAGATTATGGTACCTATCCATTAACAACATCATTAACGTTAGGTTTTAATTTAAACTTCTAATTAAAAACATTTAAGATGAAAAATTTAATAACATATTTATTGGTAGGAATTACTGCTATCTCCTGCTCAGATGAATTTACAGATTTAGCACCGATTTCAAACCGAAATGAAGCCCAATTTTATAACACTGCGAATGATTTTATTGGTGCTATAAATGCAAGTTATGCGGGCTTACAAGATGATGGAGTTTATGGAAGAGCATACTGGACAATGTTCGAAATGCGATCTGATAATACCGATCAAGGACCTGATGCAACAGGTTTGGCAGCACAATATGCAGAAATAAATAGATTTACAGAAGATCCTTTAAATCCACAAATTACTGCTGCCTGGATTAATTCTTATAAAGTAATTGCAAACTGCAATGTCATTTTGGAGAGAATAGAATCTGTAGAAATGGATGAATCATTAAAACAAAGAATTGTTGGTGAGGCACTATTTTTAAGATCATTAATGTATTACCATTTAGCAGTCGCATACGGAAATATTCCCTTGCAATTGAAACCTTTTATAGCGGGAGAAGAATTAGAACAAGTGGATGCCACAACTGTATATGATCAGCTAATTACTGATCTAAGATCAGCAGAAGAAAACCTTCCGGTTTCATACCCCGTGAGCGATGTTGGTCGTGCAACAAAAGGTGCAGCAGCCACCTTATTATCAAAAGTTTTACTAACAACGGGACAAAATGTAGCTGCGGAAGAGGCCTTAAGGAGAATTATTAATAATTACGGATATGGTTTGGTTGAAAATTATGAAAATATCTGGGGAATTAATAACGAAAATAATATAGAATCGATATTTGAAGTGCAATTTATGGGTGGAGGAATTGGCCAAGGGAGTGCATTTACAAATGAATTTTCACCTAGCGCATTTCTACAAACTGGTTCAGGCTTTGGAAGAAATCGGCCAACTCAATCTTTGATAAATTCATTTGACTCTGAAGATGAAAGGTTTGAAGCATCAATTGGAACTTCCTATATCAATGCACAAGGAGAGGTAACTTTGGCGAATTTTGTTCGCAAGTATGAAAGTGATCCATCTTCAGAAAATGATTCTGACGTTAATTTTATCGTTTTTAGATATGCGGATGTTCTTCTTATGCTCGCAGAAGCTATAGGTGAATCTGAAGAAAGCTATCAATTGATTAATGAGGTGAGAGAAAGAGCTGGTTTATCAGGAATTGATTCCGGCACACCTGGAACATTTGAGGAAAAACTGCTAAAGGAAAGGCAACTAGAATTAGCTTTTGAAAACCATAGATGGGCAGATCTTAGAAGATTTGATTTAGAAAGAGAAGTTTTTGAAGTTGCTGAACCACTAGTAGACCCTACAGATGTGAGAGAATTGTTTTTTATTCCGCAAAGAGAAATAGATATCAATCCCAATTTCGTTCAAAACACTAATTAATTAAGTCCATCGCATCTTTGTCTATTTAGACATCGATGTGATGTTTTATAAATAAAATTATGAATAAAACCTTTTTATTTTTTCTGACATCTTTTTTTACAATATCAATTACAATCGATGTAATTGCACAAGATGAAAATTCAAAATTGAATATTATTGTCATTGGCGCTCATCCTGATGATGCTGACAATAAATTTGGTGGAACTGCTGCACTTTTTGCAGAAATGGGACATAATGTGAAGTTTGTTTCAGTTACAAATGGCGATGCGGGTCACTATAATAAGGGAGGAGGCCATTTAGCTAAGATTAGGAGAGCAGAAGCAAAGGAAGCTGCAAAAGAATTAGGAATTAAGGAATATACTGTCTTGGATAATCACGATGGTGAACTCTTACCTACCTTAGATGTCAGACACCAAATAATCAGGGAAATCCGTAATTGGAACGCTGATGTTGTTTTGTCTCCAAGACCAGCCGATTATCATCCAGATCACAGATACACAGGTATCCTAGTGCAGGATGCAGCTTATTTAGTAATTGTTCCTAACGTTACTCCAGACACTCCACCTTTAGAAAAAAATCCGGTTTTTCTATATTTAGAAGATCATTTTCAAAAACCATATCCTTTCCAGCCTGATATTGTAGTCGACATTACTAGCACTTTTGACAAGAAAATAGAGGCGTTAAGCGCTCACGAATCACAAATGTTTGAATGGCTACCATGGACCAGCAATAGATTAAAAGATGTTCCAACGGGAGCAGATGAAAGAAGAGAGTACATGTCAAAAAATTGGTCGGGAAGTATAACTTCTGATGAGCGAGAAGCTCTTAAAAAATGGTATGGAGAAAAGAAGGGCGAGGAAATTAAATATGCAGAATCCTTTGAAATTTGTGAATACGGAAGACAGCCAACCGAGGAAGAAATTAAGGAATTATTTCCAATGTTGAGGTAAAATAGTAACAACGAAGATTTATATCAAGCCAGACTTTAAAGTTATCTATGATATAAAGACAAGTGTTACTTAGCACCCAGAAAAGATCCTAAAAGTATGAGTTGTTAAAATGGATAAAGAAAAAAGAAAAATCTTCAAAAGAAGAAATTTTAAATCTTTTCCCGATATCAAATTAAAGTAAACCCAATGAAAAAGAAAATAAGATTGTTCTTCGTATTTATATTAATAGGTCTGCCTATGATTGGACAAAATGATGAAAAAAAGGTCTTAAACATTATCGCTATAGGTGCTCATCCCGATGATTGTGATTTTAAATTTGGTGGTACTGCAGCTTTATTTGCTAAAATGGGGCATAATGTCAAATTTTTAGCCTTAACAAGTGGAGATGCCGGGCACCAGAATATGGGGGGTGGCGTTTTAGCGAAGAGAAGAAGAGACGAGGCGAAGAAAGCTGCGGAAATTTTAGGAATTGAATATGAAGTTCTGGATAATCACGACGGAGAGCTTTTGCCAACTCTAAACGTAAGACATCAGGTTATTAGAAGAATAAGAGATTGGAATGCAGACATAGTCCTGGGCTTGAGGGCTAATGATTATCATCCTGACCATAGGAATGCGGGAATTGTAGTTCAAGATGCAGCATACCTTGTAATTGTTCCTAATGTCACTCCAGACACTCCACCTTTAGAAAAGAACCCGGTTTTTCTATACATGAAAGATAACTTTAAAAAACCCAATCCTTTTTCAAATGATATTGCCATAATTATAGATAAGGTATATGATCAAAAAATGACTGCGTTAGCTGCTCATGAATCTCAGATGTTTGAATGGGGACCATGGACAAATGGAATAAAAGAATCTGAAGTGCCAAAAGGCAAAAAGGAGAGGTTGGCCTGGTTAAAAAATGGAATGGGAAAGGAAACATTTGATGAAACTGAGGTTGCTGCAATTAAAAAATGGTATCCAAAGAAAGATGTTTCTAATGTTGAGCATGCAGAGTTTTTAGAAATATGTGAATATGGGAAACAACCAACAGAGGAAGAAATAAAAAAACTTTTCCCTATGCTGGGAAACTTGTAAATAAAATATAAAATGAGCAATTCTTACCCCTCTAAAAGATATTATCATTTAGTAATCCTGGTAATAATCATATTTTCTGTCATATCCTTTATAACTAATATCTTAAATTCCATTATTGCAGATGTAAAGGAAAGCTTCGAATTAAGTCTGACTTTGACTGGATTACTCCCCTTTTCTTTTTTTATTGCCTATGGTGTTATGTCTATCCCCGCAGGTTTTCTTGCAGAAAGATTTACAAATAAAAAATTATTGTCTGCATCCTTTTTATTGATGACAATTACCTCCTTAAGCTTTGTGGTTTTTCCCGGGTATATTGTTTTTTCGTTGACTTTATTTGTTCTAGGATGCTGCATGGCTGTCCTCCAGGTGATTATAAACCCCATGTTAAGAATTGCTGGCGGCGAAGAAAATTTTGCTTTTAATTCTGTTTTAGCTCAATTATTTTTTGGTCTTGCCTCCTTTGCCAGTCCTTTCTTGTATAAGTATTTAGTCAACACCTCAGCAACAACAATTGATAACCTAGCTTCAATATTACGAAGTTTAGTTCCAGTCGATTTACCATGGGTAGCCCTTTATATAGTTTTTGCTTTTATTTCATTTATTTTGTTGGTAGTAGTATTAGCAACCTCATATCCTAAATTCAAAAAAAATGATGATGAGCGTGCAGAATCTTTTGGCACCTATTTACAACTTTTGAAAAATCGATGGATTTTGCTTTACTTTTTGGGAATCTTCTGTTACGTTGGCATTGAACAGGGAGTTGGGAATTGGATATCTCAATTTTTACTTCAGTATCACAACTTAGATCCGCGGACTATTGGAGCAAATACTGTAGCATATTTTTGGGCGATGTTAACCGCAGGCTGTTTATTAGGCCTCCTCCTTCTAAAATTTATAGATAGTAGGAGAGTGTTGATTATGGCTACCATTGCCACTATTTTATGCCTAATACTGGCGTTGACTGGATCAAGCAACATTGCTTTAATCGCCTTTCCTCTCATTGGGTTTTTCATATCGGTTATGTGGTCTATAATATTCTCACTTGCTTTAAATTCGGTTAAGCAAAATCATGGGGCACTATCTGGAATTTTATGTACCGGAATTGCCGGGGGAGCCATTTTTCCTTTCATAGTAGGGTGGATTGGAGAGATGTTAACATTAAGAGTAGGCTTGTTTTTTTTAATTCTGCCATTAGCCTTCGTGCTATCTATAGGGTTTTGGTCCAACCCAATAATTAATAATAAAACGATAAAACTGAAAAAACAAGGAAATGCTATATGATGGAGTTAGTGGGTGTTGATATAGGAGGTTCAAATTTAAAGGCAGGAAGAGTTGTAAAAGGTAGGATTGAAAAAAAATCAATAAAACCTGTTACAAGAAATGCAACTTATAATCAGGTTCTAGATGATTTATTTACTTGTATAGATGAGGTTATAACTCCGAATACAAAAAGAATTGGAATAGGTGTTCCAGCAGTTGTAGATATTTCAAAAGGAATAGCCTATGATGTTCAAAATATACACTCATGGAAGTTAGTACCATTGAAAGAATTACTTATAGAACGCTACGGAATAAGGGTTCATTTAAATAATGATGCTAACTGTTTTGCGTTAGGGGAAAAAATTTATGGTAAAGGACTCCCCTATAAAAATTTTGTCGGCCTTTCTCTCGGGACAGGAATAGGAATGGGTATTATTATTAATGACTCCTTATATAATGGTGTTTTATGTGGAGCTGGAGAAATTGGAATGGTTTCTTATAAAGAAAGTATAATAGAAGACTATGCGAGCAGCTTTTTTTTTATTCAGAGGTATGGTTTGCACCCCATAGAAGTTTTCGAACGTGCAGAAAAAGGTGAAGCCAGATCAATAAATGCTTTTCAAGATTTTGGTTTTCATTTGGCAGAGGCAATTAAGACAATTTTATATCTCTATGCACCAGAAGCTATATTAATAGGAGGCTCAATAAGTAAAGCATATAAATATTTTCAGGAATCCTTACAAACAAATTTAAAGACTTTCGCGTACAAAAAACAAATAGAAAATTTAAAAATTGAAGTTTCAACAAATCAAGGATCACCTATTCTAGGTGCCGCGGCTTTATGTCTTCAAGAAAAAAATTAGCACTTATGAAAAAAATATTTTTATTATTACTCGTCCAGACATTGATATTTGTGAGTACGGCCCAGACGCAACAAAAAATACCAATAAATATTGAAAATAATATTGAGGGTGCACCTATTACTATAGGAATTCCTTTTCCTAAAGATGCATTGAAATCCATTGATAATATTAGATTATTAAATTCCCAGGGTGAGGAGATTCCGGTGCAAACAACAGAGGTTACCTCTTGGTTGCCTTCAAGTTCAAGCGTGAAATGGGCGTGGATTTTCTTTTTTTCAGAAAAATCTTCAAGTTATACACTTGAATTCGGTCCAGATGTATCGCCCAAATTATACTCTGAACGTATTGTTTCAACAAATAACATGAGGCCTCAAGGAGGTATTTCTGTCAACACAGGTCCTCTGCAATTTACCATTGATAAACAAGGTAGTGGCTTTCTAGATCAGGTACATTTAGATTTGAACAATAATAATCAATTTGAGGAGGATGAAAAAATTGCTTCAGCTCCGGAAGAAAAAAGAGGCACTTTTTTAGACATTTTAGACGAAAACGGTTTGGATATGTCCAGAGCGGTAATTCATGAAGTTTTTAGAGAAAAAGGCTCTGGCCCCCTGCATACAATATTTCGGGTTGAAGGCACCTATGTTTATGAAAATGAAAATAATCCTTCTCCATTTATAATAAGGATACATGCTTACGCAGGAAAATCATATATTAAAGTTCTTCATACTCTAACCTATACAGGTGAGCCAGATAAACATAAAAAACAGCAGGGCCAGCACGCTAACATAGCAACACAAAATGAAATACTTTTGTCAGAGGAAACTATGAACGATCCTGGTTGGACTCAACCTAATGATCAAATTGCTGGCTGTGGTTTAACTTTTAATTATCACTTAAATAATAAAGCTAGCTTTTCAAGTTCAACTTATGAGGGAGATTGGTATCAAAATCCTAATCTGAAAGATTTTAAAGTAGATCAATTAAACAATAAAAAGACTGGAATTTTACAAACAGGACCCAATCAAAACCTTCCGAATAAGACCTCTTCTTCCACTGAAAGAATAAATGGGTTTAATTCTAAAATTTATAACGGAGAAAATATCCTTAAAGAAACACAACAATCTAAAGGTTGGATAGATATTTCTGACTCCTCAAAGGGAATTAGTGTGGGAATAAAAAACTTCTTTAAAGAATACCCCAAAGAACTTCAAGTAGATCCCAATAGCAATACCTTGAGTGGCTATATCTGGCCATCTAGCATCGAACCGATGAGTTTTGAAAGAAAGCATACAGAAAAAGATGGAGGGATGTTGGCCAATTTCGCTCAGGGAATTACTAAAACAACGGAATTTATATATTATTTCCATGGAAGACCAGAAATAGAACAAATTAAAGATGTTATTAATTATTCCTTGCAGGCTCCTGTTGGTCATGCTTCTCCTCAATGGTATGCTCAAACTAAAGTTTATGGAAACATGGCTCCTTTTTCTTCAAAACATGAAGAATTTGAAAATGCCTTACAATATAAATATGACTGGTGGGCCTTTAATCAAAAATGGGAACCTTGGTTTGGAATATTTGATTATGGAGACGGAAAAAATTATTACATCGAAGGAGAGTGGTACCAGTGGAACAACAACGAACCTATGGTGGATTTTCAACTATGGACCAATTTTATGCGAACGGGAGATGCAAAATATTATTATTTAGCAGAAGGAATGAGTAAGCATACTATGGATGTTGATAATATTCATTGGCCTAAGAAAAGAACTTATTTAGGTCAAATCAATGATGCTGTAGATTATTGGGATTACGAAGACGAACCGGAATCCACTCCATATTTGGGCATAGGAAGGAGACATGCAGAAGAACATTGGTATTCACTTTTAAGTGCCCACGTTTGGATTCAAGGTTGGATAGCCTCCTATTACCTTACCGGAGATCAAAGAGCTTTGGAGGTAGCGAAAATGACAGGGGACACTTACTTAAAAAGAATTTGGGGAGACCATGATTTAAGAGGTAGGCGTCTCTATCTTTCAGTTTTAAATTTGGTTGAACTATATGATGCGACAAAAAGCACAAAATATAAGAAAGAGTTAGACGAGAGAGTAGCAATTATGCTTGAGCTTCAAAAGGAGCAAGGTGGTAATATTATAATAGACCGCTATGGTTACAGCCAAACCTATGTAGCTCAAGGACTTTATAAGTATTATCAATTAACTGGTGATGAAGCTGTTAAAAAAGCTCTTTTAGATCACGCAAGATGGGTCTTAAATGTTCCCCCTTATAATCACCAGATGGAATCTTATTTAGCCACAATTTACCCTTTACTCTTGGGTTATGAGTTCACGGGCAATGAAATTTACTTAAATGAAGCCAAAAAAAGAGCAGAATATCTTAAGGTTGATAAACTTCAAAAAGCAAGTAATGAATTTAACAACCAAAAAGAATATAGTCAAGCACTACTAAATATATCTCACCTTCCAAAAGAAGAAGATGGAAGGTTTACTAATTGGGAAACTAACCAAGGTTTAAGAGTGTTTGGATGGACTCATGCCTACAATATTCCATATTTACTCTATTGGTTAGATAAAGAAGGTCAGAAAGAAAAGGAAACGATCAATAAACCTAAAATTAATAAAATTTCTGGGGAATAAGTAAAGTCTTTTTGAATATGATAGATAGAAAGAATGATAAATAAAATGATTTTTAGCCGAAATAATCTTTTAATTTTAACTGGCCCCTTACTTTTCCTATTACTGCAGCTATATACTCCTAATGGTATTCCAGAGGCTGCCTATGATATGTTATGCATAACCTTATGGATGGCAGTTTGGTGGGTTACAGAGGCTGTATCTATAAGTGTCACAGCGCTTTTACCTATTGTGCTTTTTCCTCTCACCGGGGCTGTTGATCTTGAAACCACAACAGCTTCCTATGGGAATAAATACATTTTTCTTTTTATGGGAGGTTTTATATTAGCAATCGCGATACAAAAATGGAATTTGCATAAAAGAATTGCCTTGAATATCATCAAATCAATTGGAACAAATGTTTTTAGAATTATCCTAGGTTTCATGGTCGCCACAGCCTTTCTTTCTATGTGGATATCCAATACTGCTACTGTAGTTATGCTATTGCCTATGGGCCTTTCTATTATTGCCTTGTTAGAAGATAATCCATCTACTATAAAAAAAGAAAATGAAAGATTTGGGAAAGCCTTAATGTTGGGAATGGCTTATGCTGCATCAATAGGTGGAATTGCGACTTTGATAGGAACCCCTCCTAATCTGATTTTTGCTGGATTTCTCAGTGAAAGTTATGGAATTGATATCTCATTCTGGCAGTGGTTCAAGTATGGTTTTCCAATTTCAGTTATTTTATTAATCATTGCTTGGATTTATCTGACAAGATTCGCCTTCACTTTTAAACAAACAGAGTTTCCAGGAGGTAAAGATGAAGTAAATAAACTTTTAGCGGAATTAGGACCACTTAAAAGAGAAGAGAAATCAGTTTTGGCAATTTTCGTTTTGACAGCATTTTTCTGGATTACTCGTTCATTTCTTTTTATAGAAATTATTCCAAGACTTGATGATACAATTATTGCAATGGGTTTTGCAATTCTTTTATTTACAATACCAGCAAATAGAACAGGCGAAAGAATTATAACCTGGGAAGATGCCGTCAAAATGCCTTGGGGAATTATTATTTTATTCGGTGGAGGAATGGCATTGGCTGCGGGATTCCAAGAGACTGGTTTGGCAGAATGGTTTGGTGGTCAAATTTCTTTATTACAAAACTTATCTCTCTTTTTATTGATAGTTGTAATAGTTGCCTCAGTTAATTTTTTGACAGAGGTAACATCAAATACAGCATCTACCGCCATGTTATTGCCAATAATTGCTCCTGTTGCAATCGCCTTGGAAATTAATCCTTATTTGCTTCTGGTAGCTACTACTACTGCCGCCTCCTGTGCTTTTATGTTACCAGTAGCGACCCCACCTAATGCAGTAGTTTTTGGTTCTGGTTATCTTTCGATTCCAGATATGATTAAAACAGGGTTATTTATGAATTTTGTATCAATTATTCTTTTATCCCTTATTGTATATTTTTTACTGCCCTTCCTATGGAACTTTGATCCTTATGATTATCACTTTTTTGAGAATTTCAACCAATAGAAACACGAATTTTAAAAAGTTGAATTAGCTAAGGTAAGATTTTACCGCAGATATTCGATCAGTGAAAATTTGATCCATTACAGCCTGAGAAACTCCTAAGAGGCTTGACTTCTTCCCCAATTCTGAGAGGATTACTTCTGTCCTGTCTTTTAATTGGATTTTAGCATAAGTGTTTATTGACTGTTGAACGGGAGTAGTAATAAATTGTGCTGCTTCCGCAATTTGTCCTCCTAGTATGATCAATTCAGGATTAAAAATTTGTATTAATATTGCAAGTCCCTTCCCCAAATTACTTCCAATTTCGGAAAGTAGATTAATCGAGAATTGATCTCCCTGATTTGCTGCTTCAATGATAAGATCTGGTTCTAAAATTTTTAAATCTTCATTTACTAAACTGCTTAAAATTGTGGGTTGGCCATCATTTATCCCTTCTTTGGCTCTATTTACCAAAGCAATACCAGAGGCAATCGTTTCTAAACATCCAGCTTTACCGCAATAGCATAAAGTACCGTTTTCCACAATCGGAATATGACCAAATTCTCCAGCGAAACCGGATGTGCCAGTTTGTAACCTTCCTCCCATTATTATTCCTAAGCCTATACCCCAGTCCATTGAGATGACCAAAACATTTTTTTTGTTTTTGGCAAGGCCAAATCTAAATTCTGCAAGACAAGCACTATTTGCATCATTAAAGATAACAACTGGTTTTAAAAATCTTTTTTCCAGAGCTTCCTTTAAAGAATTCTCTCCCTGATCCTCTAAAAAATAGGTTAAATTCTTTCCTTCTTCAGTAGAGACTAAACCGGGCATGCTTACACCCACACCCATTAAAATTTCTGTATTAATTTTTGATTTGGAAATTAAGTTCTTTGCGCTCTCAAATAAAATATCAACAATCTTAGTATTTGCTGAGATGATTATCGGAACGGTTTGTTCAAATAAAATATTATGAGCGTTATTTAAAATTGCCATTCTAATTTTAAACCTCTCAATATGAATACTTAAAACTAAAAATGTATTTTCATTTAAACCAAATAAATCTGGTTTTCTACCACCCACAGAATCACCTTGACCTCTTTTTTCAACAATACCTTCTTTAATTAATTGCTTTAAAAGCAACATTGAAGTAGGAAGACTAAATTTAAAGGTGTTGCAAATTTTCCCGTTAGTAGTATCTCCTTCAAAATACAGATGCTTTATAATCTTTAACTTTTGTAAATTTTTTTTCCTTTCTATATTACTTAAAGCACTTTCTGAATGGTTTTTAAATATAAAATCCTTTAAATATGTCATAAACTGTTTTTAAAAGCGTCTGAAATATAGAAGCCTCATAAATTTATAATTAAAAAAGTAGGTCTATACAGAATTTTAAACTGAATTTTTTTTCTGATATAAATATTATACTACTCCCCATCTTTAAGACAGTTTAAATATACTTATTATTACTTATGTTGCTATCTTTTTAGTGTTATAAATTTGATCAGGCCGTATTTTTCCTATTTAAATGCGCCTATTTTTGGTATTGTAAATTTCAATATACTTTCTTAAAGTTTGATAGAGATCCAAACCTCCGCTTGGAGGTCTCAGAAATTTCTTTTCACATTTAATGGACTTCCAGAAACATTGGATAAAAATGTTGAACAAGGCTCTTTCCTGAAATAAATCAAAAATAATTTATTTCTTTTTTTTATTCAACAGAGATTTTTTAGGAAAATAAAAAAATACTTCAAATTATTTCTATTAAGACCGACTTTTACTGGGGAAATCATAAAATTATTTTAAATTTACGATGTAATGTAATGTTGTAAAAGAATTGATTTTTGATCATTTTTAGTATCTTATTTGTTTGTAATTTCCGTTATTCCCCATAGACTTTTTGACCATGAATAAAATATATTTTGACAATGCTGCAACCACACAGATGCGAGAAGAAGTTATTGAGAGAATGACATTAGTTATGAAGGATTTTTACGGAAATCCTTCCTCCATTCATAGTTATGGAAGATCATCTAAAACACTAATTGAAAATGCACGCAAGACTGTATCAGGTTTTCTAAAAGTGGCTGCCTCTGAAATTATTTTTACTTCAGGAGGAACTGAAGCAGATAATTTGGCTTTGAATTCTGCCGTTCGTGACCTGGGAGTAAAAAGAATTATAACCTCAAAGATTGAACATCACGCAGTTCTTTATACAGTTGATCAGCTTAAGCAGTGTTTTCAAATCAAGGTTGAATACGTTCGGCTTGATGAAAAAGGCTCCATTGATTTAATTCATTTAGAAGATCTTCTTAATTCTTCAGAAGAAAAAACCCTGGTAAGCCTCATGCAGGTGAACAATGAGATAGGAAATCTCCTTGATGTGAAGTTGGTTGGTGAATTGTGTAAAAAGAATAAAGCGATCTTCCATTGTGATATGGTCCAGTCTATTGGTCATTATGATTTAGACCTTTCTAAAATTCCTGTAGATTTCGCAGCTGTTAGTGCGCATAAGTTTCACGGACCTAAAGGTGTGGGTTTTGCTTTTGTCCGGAAAAACAGCGGTTTAAAGCCTTTGATTTTTGGAGGAGAGCAGGAGCGGGGGCAACGCGCCGGAACTGAAAGCGTACATAATATTATAGGAATGGAAGAAGCGCTCAAAATTGCTATTAAAAATTTGAAAGAAGAAAAGCAGTATATTACTTCTCTCAAAAACTATTTTATTGAACGACTGGAAGCACAAATACCAAATGTAAAGTTCAATGGTCACTGCCGTGACAATAATAAAAGTACTTATACTTTAGTTAATGTATGTTTACCGGTTTCCCAGGAGAAAGCACTTATGTTGCTTTTTCAGCTGGATCTAAAAGGAATTGCCTGCTCTAAAGGAAGTGCTTGTCAAAGCGGGAGTGATAAAGGTTCTCATGTTTTAAATGCTTTTCTTGGAGAAGATGACCTCAAAAAACCTTCTTTGCGTTTTTCTTTCTCGGTATACAACACTAAAGAAGAAATAGATTATTTGGTAACTGTTCTTAGGGAATTTATAGAATCCTAATTATATTTTTAGATTGAATTTAAGTTGCAAAAAAATTTAAATCTGATCCACTATAAGTTTGCTTTTGCTAAAAAAAATCATCCAGAAATCCTTTCGTTTTCTTTTCCCCATCCATATAACTTCTCCAAACTCCCTGATCTTCTCCAACATTTGGTAGTATAAAAACTTAGCGGTCACTATCACACGCTCCAAATATTCCGATTCTGTAAGCGAAGTAAAAGCAACATTAGAGGCCTAAATCAAAAGGACATTACATTAGGTAGGATTTTATTGCATCTATACGCTTTATTCTCCTTTTTCTAGCTTTCAAAAACCTGTAACTTGGCGGAGTTTATATTTTCTGTATAATCCGAGGGAAAATTCTTTACCGGATACGTTTAGTCATAGAATATTTTTCCTTCACTTGTGCAAAAGGTCCTTGAAAGATCACTCCACCTTTACTACCGCATTGTAAACAGGTTTAATTCAGACGTACAATAATCCAGTTATCCAGAAACAAATTTTACCGGGGAACAACATTCAATAATAAAAGCTTAAGTTATTAGTAAATACTAAAATCGGAAATTATGGAAACTGTAGAAATGAAAAAAGAGCTCCACCAGATTATAGATACCGGTGATGACAAGTTTGTGAGAATATTCTATGAAATGGCTAAAGACTGTGTCGGGTGATTACAAAAAGATAAGCTGATCGCACAAGGGGAAGAAGATATTAAGGACGGCAGAACATACAGTTTAAAAGAAGCCAAAAAATAGTGGACAGGTGGGAGGCATAGTCAAACCAGTAACTTTAACATCAAGGGCTGTAAAGCACCTAAAAAAAGTAAAGCAACCACACCCAGCCGCACAAATTAAAAAAGTCTTTCTTCTAAAGCACTTTTCCATACAATAAAACCTTTTCGTTGATCTGAATAATCATGGATTATTCTGCTAAAATTTTCTCCAGGGGTTTCTAAAAAAGTCATTCGGCCTTTATTACGGATTAGATTTAAATCTTTATCAACCACATTTATATGGTCTTTTAAAGCACCTATTTCTTGTCCAAATGCCATAAGTAAGTTGCCTCTTCCGTATCCAAAGTTTCCAAAACCAAATGATAAGCTTCATTTCCTGATATTAAGAAGACAAATGAAAATGGTTGTAGTACAAAGCGAAGCTTCATGATTTTACTTTCGTGCCTGGAGGCAAGAAATCTTAATTGCCGGAAATGTTTTACCTCCCTGCTCTTTAAAATATCATTTAATAAATCCTCTTCTAAACCATAAATAGATTGATTAGTTTGATTCTCCTGTAATTGATTTAAATCCAATATTTTTTTTTCAGCCTCAGAGGAATAAGATCTACCAAGAATACCTTTTTCAACAAAACGAAATTTTACATTTTCAATAATTTCCTTGTTGATTTTTTCTAAATCATTTGAGTTAGCAGACTGCGCCATCAACACCTTATGTTCGTATTCTGCATAAATCTCAATTTCTACTAACTTTGATTTTAATACTTTCGAGAAATAGGGTTTTAAAACATCAAATTCCGGTAGCAAATCATCGTTTTCAACTTCAAATTCAAGGTCTATATTGATTTCCGGAACCCGATATTGAAAAGCAACCGCGCCATACCGAAAGTCCAAATCAGCCACTGGCACTTTAATTATTTTGTTAATAGTTAAGATATTAGAAGAACCCGGAGCGTCTATTTCTTCATTGAACAAGGTGGCTTGTTTATCAAAGTGCCTGTAAAGTTTATTCCTTTTTAGAAAAAGTCGATCCAAATAATCAATTTGATGGTCCCTATAATCATAAATAATTGGAATAATTTCAGAGCGTTGTACTCTCCCTATATACTGAATAAGTTTGCCTTTAAAGGAAAAAGGATAGACCAGGAACAGGCAGGAAGCATTTTGAAGATCGGTGCCCTCACCAAAAAACTGTCCGGTAGTAATCAATACCTGATAATTACCTTCATTTAGTAATTCCCATTTGGATTTACGACTGCTTTCTGAATCTTCTCCGCTCAATGTAACAGTTTCAAAAGAATGTTTCAGCAATTGATTTAAAGCATCTATATGTTCCTTACGCTCTGTAATAATAACTACTTTTTTACCAAGCTTCAATTCTGAAGCTACATCGTTTAGAATTAACTTGTTTCTGGCGGAATCGTGTACCAATATTTTTGAAAGGATTTCAAAAGTATCGGTTTTTGGATTATAAGGGATATTTAGGGAAGTATTCCTTATCACAATTCTTGGGCGCTTGTATTTCTTTATGCTATTTGGTTTGATTTCAGCAATTGTTTCCCCCAAATAAATAAACAACAGTTTTTCATCATTCCCTTTTCGAAATGGAGTGGCAGTCAATCCATATTGATAATAAGGTGATAGTTTAGAAATAGTATTTCTATAGGTTTCCGCAGGTATATGATGGCACTCATCAATAATTAGAGTACCAAAAGACTGAATAAATTCTTTTGACTCCTGTTTTTCAATGTACTTTCCCAAGCTTTGGATCATGGCAACGGTAATTCTTTTTCCCACTTTTACTTTTCCCTGTCCTATTTTTCCAATTTCATTTTTAGGAATTCCGAGGAAAGCTTGAATTCGTTCAATCCATTGTTCCAATAGCTGTTTTCTGTGGACAATGATAAGGGCCGGTTGCTCTTTATTCGCAATAATTTTCAAGCCTATAATTGTTTTGCCTGAACCGGGTGGAGCCGATATAATCCCAAAATCTTTATGTGATGCCGCTTTAATTACCAAAGTTTGGTGGGAACGAAGGTTTACATCACAAAAGAATTTGACTGGAGGCTGTTTTTCCCTGTTGTCCAGGAATTCAAAATCTTCCTTTTGTTTTTTACAATATCTGATAAGTTTTCCAATAAAACCACGAGGTATAATTACCTCATCTTGAGTATCTTCTATACAGCTGAAATAAGCCTTTGTACGCCAGGTACTTTTTCCCGATTTCTTTTTGATGAAGTATTCAGAGTTGGCAAAATTCAGTTCTTCTTTTAGGAAAATAATTAAATCGGCATTAATTCCTACTCTATTCAATCGGATAGTATTTCTTAAACTTATTCGAAGTTTCCCCGAAGTATTATGACCGGGATTACTACTTTCAGAAATAAGCATTAGCGAATCGTATAATTTATCGAGTTGATTTACAGATGTTTTCTGAATAGTGGATAAAAACTGCCATTGGTCAGGGTATGGATTTAGTCCATCCGTTAATGGATCCAAAAAACAGCTATTTCCTTGGTCAAAAGCAGGTTTATAAAATGGTAATGCAATGAGGTTGCCCAAGCCTTTACCGGAAAGAAAATCCTGATTGGGAAACAAACGGTCGAAACTGGAACTTTTATCAAAGACCGAAAACAAACCAACCTGTTCCAGTAAGTTGAGTATAATTTTTCTACTTTTAATAGCTGGGTAAGCTTGCTCGAAGAATATCCAAACGTGTCCGCCTTTACCTGAACGGGATCTTTCCAGGTAAGCAGGAATATTCTTTTCAGTACAAATTTCAATGAATTTCCTGCATTCTTCTATCCAATTTTGTTTGTCAAAATCAGCAGCAATAAACCAGGATGAATTGTCTTTCAACAAGGGATAAATCCCTATTAGTTTTTCCCCATTGAGATGTTTTTCGATTTGACTATCGGTAAGCGGTAAGTATATTTTGTCTTTGTAGTCCTTGAAGGTTCCCCCATTTCTTCTATGTAGGTTGTACATATAAGGATCATAGCTATAAGCAGGCATGTATCCACTTTTTTTACCTTTCTGTCAATGAATGGCAAAAGCATCCTGTCGGGCTTTAAATAGAGATTTTAATAAGTTTATTTTCAAAATCTAAATGTTCATAATTCTATGAAATAAAGGTACACCCCCTTTTTCAAAACCTAACCTAAAAAATCAAGTTGATGGTAGTTCCCCCGGTTTCATTCCCGGAGATCTGAATCTTTCCTCCATGCAGCGTCATGATCTGTTTTGATAAACTTAGTCCTATCCCACTCCCCTCTTTCTTTGTAGTAAAAAACGGCACGAAAATATCTCCACTTATTTCCTCAGGAATACCCGACCCATTATCTGAAACCCGTATAAAAATTTTACCATCCAGTTTTTTTTCTGCTGAAATCCGGACCTTCGCATGGGTGACTTTTTCGCAGGCTTCCACAGCATTCAATATAAGATTGATAAGTACCTGTTCCATTAGGTATGAATCAATTTCTACTTCTAAGTCTTCCTTCTGTATATGGAAACTCAACTCAGCCTTTTTCACAGTAATAAGTGGCTGCATGAGATGTTTGATATTGCTGAAAAGATCTTTTACAAATACCTGTTCCAGGTTTAAATTAGTGACTTTATTCAGGCTTCGGTAGGTTTTGGCAAATTTCAATAAACCTTCGCTCCTCTTTTCGATACTGGAAAGTCCCGCATCAAGATCTTCAACGTCAAGCTGATTTTCTCCAGGGTTCTCCTGATGCATTTGTACCTGAACTTTCAAAGTATTTGCAAGGGAAGAAATTGGGGCAATAGAATTCATTATTTCATGAGTCATTACGCTCAACAATTTTTTCCAGGCCTCAGATTCGGTTTTATTTAGGGTGTCTTCAATGTTATGCAGAACAATAAGTTTGAAGCTTTTATTTTCCATCTTAAAGATACTGTTAGAAAGCAACACCAAACTATTTTCCTTATGTACCTTAATCTCTACAGCCGTGGGTTTTAAGTAATTCGTTTCAAAGAGTAATTGGTAAACTTCCGGGTTTCTGCTAGCCACAAACCTAATATTTTTAAAGGATGGAAAATCTAATGTATCTTGAAAAGATTCGTTTGCCCAGAGTACTTTTCCACTTTCAATATTGTATGCTAAAATCCCAATATCTATTAATTCTAATATCTTCTGAAGGTAAAGATACTGAGTTTCCTTTTCAGAGTTTATCTCTCGTACCATTTCATTAACCGTATTGAAGCCGGTGTAAAGCCGCCTGATGTCTTTCGATTTATTTTCTGCCAAATACCGTCGGGAAAAATCCTTGTATTTAACCGATTCAAAAAAGTCGTCTATGACTTCAAACCTTCGGCTTAGAAATCGAAAGAATTCATAGATCAGGATTGAAACGAAAAACAGTGAAGCAACAACGGCAATAAAATAGCTTTTAAAAATGCTGAATACCAGTCCGCTTAATACTAGTACCAGCATTAAAATCCTGATCAAAATACCGCTATGGTAGCTTTTAAAGATCATATTTCTCCAATCTACGATACAAGGCTGCACGTGTGATTCCCAGTTCTTTTGCCGATTTTGATATGTTTCCCTTGTTCTTATCTATCACCTTTAAGATGGTGTTTTTCTCTACCGTTTCCAGGCGCATATCGTCAATTTCTGCTGAACCATGATTGTTTTCAAGTGCTGAAAAAGAAAGGTCTTTCTCCGTAAGTAACATAGCATCGGCCATAATTACTGTTCTTTCAATCACAAACTGCAATTCCCTCACATTTCCAGGAAAAGCATGGCTCTTAAGTTTTTTGAGAAAAGCAGGATCTAATTTAAACGGACCTTTGGAATATTTTTCAGAATAAACATCTAGAAAATGCTTCGCCAATTGGGTAACATCGGTTCCCCTATCCCGCAACGGAGGCATCATAAGATCTACGGTATTAATCCTGTAAATAAGATCTTTTCTAAATTTTGATTCGTCTGATAGTTCCGAAATATCGAGATTTGTCGCACAAATCAGGCGAATATCTATGGGGATCACTTCATTAGAACCAAGAGGCGTAATATGTCTATTTTGAAGAACCGTTAATAATCGGGCCTGCTGTCTCAGGCTGATATTTCCAATTTCATCCAGGAATAAAGTCCCGCCCTGTGCGGCTTCAAACCTTCCCTTCCGATCTTCGCGGGCATCGGTAAATGCCCCTTTTTTATACCCGAATAATTCACTTTCAAACAAACTTGATGTCAGTGCTCCTACATCTACTTTAACAAATGGCATCGTTTGCCTATTGGAATTTTCGTGAATGGCTTTGGCTATAAGGTCTTTTCCGGTGCCGTTCTCTCCCAGAATAAGGATATTAGCATCTGTAGGCGCTACTTTCTTTACTTTTGAAAACACCTGCTGAAGTTCTTCGCTCTCCCCTATTATTTTTGTTCCTGCTACACTGGGTTTTACCGATTTTGAACCTTGCTTTTTACGATTCTGAAGCATTTCCCGAAGAGATTCGATCACTTTTTGGTTCTGCCATGGTTTCACAATAAAATCTGAAGCGCCTTCTTTTAAAGACCTTATGGCAAGGTCTATATCTCCATAGGCCGTGATTAAAATAACATCGGTTTCGGGCGCTGTTTCCTTGATCTTATTCAGCCAGAATATCCCTTCATTGCCAGTGTTTACTAATCCATTGAAGTTCATATCCAAAATAATAACATCATATTTATTTCCGGATAACAGGGAACTAAGGTTTCCCGGCTTTTTTTCGACGGTAATTTCGGCAACAAAAGGTTTCAGCAATAACCGGAGTGCGGTAAGCACATCGATATCGTCATCTATAACCAGTATTTTAGCATCTTTGAGCTGCATAGACACAATATTACAATTTATTCGTGCCTCTATTGTATTTCAAAAGCAGAAATTTTGTTTGTGCTAATAGTGTATTGCAATCGAACAGCTAGTGTCCGAAATCGAACACTTTTAAACTGAATGAAATACATAACTTACTGATTTATAGATTTTTAATATTATGGCATTATCTTGATAGTAACATAGGCAGAAACAAGATTATTTATGGACATACCTCTTAAAAAGAAACGTTTTACTCCTAAGAAAATCGCGATCATCGCGGGATCTGGACTTATTCTCGCACTAATTTTATTTGTGACCTTTTCCTCTACTGGAAATTCCAAACTAAATGTAGAAAAGGAACGAATCACAATTAGTGAAGTAAAAAAAGGCAATTTTCAGGAAAACATTCCGGTAAACGGAGTGGTATTACCCATAAGTACCATTTACCTGGATGCGATGGAAGGAGGACGAGTGGAAGAAAAGTTTGTAGAAGACGGCACCATGATGAAAAAAGGAGAGCCTATTATTAGATTGTCTAATACAGACCTTGAATTAAGTCTGGTAAATCAGGAAACCCAGGTATATAATCTTCTTACACAAATGCAGATCTCACAAAATGCCGCCAGACAGAATACCATAATTAAAAGGAACAATCTTACCGATGTGGAAAACAATCTTATTGAAGGAAAGCGTAAATATGAATTAAACAAAAACCTTTACGAAAAAGGAGCTGTTGGAAGACAGGATTATATGGAATCTGAGAATAATTATAATTATCAGAAGGAAAAATATCAGTTGGCAAATGAGGTCATGGCGCAGGATTCACTTTCCAGTAAACAGGAATCTCAACAAGCTCGGGAATCTTATGAACGTACAAGAAAAGCACTGGAGCTAATGCGTAGAAAAGTAGGTGACCTTGTGGTTAAAGCGCCGGTAGATGGACAACTTACCGCCCTGGATGCAGAAATTGGACAATCCAAACAGAAAGGGGAACGCCTGGGGCAAATAGACGTGATAAGCGGTTATAAAGTTAGAGCTGAAATTGACGAACATTATATTTCGAGAATCTTTAACGGCCAACGTGGAACTTTTACCTTTAACGGAAAGGACTACGACCTGGAAATCAGAAAAGTCTATACACAGGTTTCTAACGGAAGATTTCAGGTAGATATGCATTTTGTGGACGGAGTTCCAGAAAATATACGACGCGGACAAAGCCTCCAGATCAAGCTGGCTCTTAGTCAGGAAAAAGAAGCGGTATTGGTTTCAAAAGGAGGGTTTTTTCAGCAAACCGGCGGGAATTGGATTTTCAAACTGAGTGACGATGGAGAAACGGCTTACAGAACACCAATAAGGTTGGGAAGCCAGAATACCGAATATTATGAAGTGCTGGAAGGAATTGAACCTGGCGATAAGGTCATTACTTCAAGTTATTCCAATTTTGGGGATATTGAAGAATTAGTGCTGGATTAGTTTTCCAAATTTGAATTAAAAAACACCTTTAAAATAACATCAATAAATCAGTCAAAAATGATAAAAATCAGCAACCTCGAAAAATATTACAAAACCGAAGAGGTACAAACCATCGCACTCAACAAGCTTTCTTTTGAAATAAAAGAAGGCGAATTCGCCGCCATCATGGGTCCTTCCGGATGTGGAAAATCTACATTACTGAATATTCTTGGATTACTTGATGATCCTGACGGCGGGAGTTATCTCTTTAACGGGATAGAAGTAGCAGGTTACAATGAACGGAAACGAGCGCAGCTTAGAAAGCACAATATTGGCTTTGTTTTCCAGAGCTTTAACCTCATCGATGAACTCAGTGTTTTTGAAAATGTTGAACTGCCACTGATCTACACTGGAGTAAAAACTGCCGAGCGAAAAGAAAGAGTGCACCAGGTTTTGGAGAAAATGGGAATTATGCACCGTAGGAAACACTTTCCGCAGCAATTATCGGGAGGACAGCAGCAAAGGGTAGCGGTAGCCAGGGCTGTTGTGAACAATCCGAAACTGATCCTTGCCGATGAGCCAACAGGAAACCTGGACAGCAGCAATGGAAACGAAGTAATGGATCTTTTAACCGAACTAAACGAAGCGGGAACCACTATCATCATGGTTACGCACAGCGAACACGACGCAAAATTCAGTCATCGAATCATCAGGATGCTGGACGGGCAAAAAGTAACCGAAAATGTACTAGTGTAAGGGGATCATTCATCAATCAAAAAACGAACATCATGTTTAGGAATTATTTTAAAATCGCCTGGCGGAATTTGTGGAATAATAAGCTTTTTTCGTTAATCAATGTAATAAGTCTTGCTATTGGTTTGAGCGCCTCCTTTGTAATAGGGATGATGGTGTACTACGATTTTACATTTGATAAATTCCATACGGATGGAGATCGTATTTACAGAGTTACTACTCAATTCAATGATCCTGAAGGGGACTACTTTAGTTCTGGAATTCCGTTTCCATTAGTTGATGCCGTTAAAAACGAGGTAAGCGGATTAGAGACCGCCGCTTTTTTCCACCAATTCACTTCGGTAAACGTTAAACCTACTGGGACCAAGGATCTATTCAAACAACAGGATTTTGTCGTATTTACTGATCAAGGTTATTTCGATCTTTTTGATTACTATTGGTTGGCGGGATCAGCCCAAAAGACATTATCACAACCTAACGAAGTTGTTCTGACCGAAGCCAGAGCAAAACTCTATTTCCCTAATTTATCACCATCACAAGTGATGGGAAAAACCTTGAACTACAACGACTCCATACCAGCGGTGGTTACCGGAGTAGTGGCAAATTTTGCAGAACGCAGCGATCTGGTTTTTCAAGAGTTCCTATCGCTGGATACCGCATCACAAACCAATATTCATCATCAAATATCAGGAAACAACTGGTATGGTGTTTACAATTCTTCACAGTTATGGATCAAAATTGAGAAAGGTACCTTATTGAATAACTTCCAAGCTCAATTGGATGATATTGCAGGAAAGCATCAAATGGAGGAAGATTTGAAATTTGGATCTAGCCGTGAATTTTACAGTCAGCCTTTAAATAATTTGCATTTTAATAGCGAACTAGGTATTTACGATCCAGACAAGGCTGTGGCAGATAAGGATGTGCTAACCATGTTAGGATTGGTTGCCATGTTTCTCTTGCTATTGGGATGTGCTAATTTCATCAATCTAAATACGGCACAAGCTTCTAAAAGAGCCAAAGAAATAGGTATTAGAAAAACACTGGGCAGTTCAAAAGGTCAATTGATCTTTCAATTTTTGGGAGAGACTTTTTTACTTACACTTATTGCAGGTGCCGTCTCTATAATTCTATCCATGTGGCTTATTAGAATCTTTGAAGATTTTATTGCAGATGGTATTGATATATCTCTGTTGATGAATCCGGTCATCTTGTTGTCTATAGGAACGTTACTCGTAATAGTAACCATTGCGGCAGGGTTTTATCCTGGAATTGTACTTTCCAAGTTCAATCCAGTACGTGTATTGAAAGGAAAACATACAGAAGCTGGCGGGAAAAATCAACTGCGAAAGTTCCTCACCGTATTTCAATTTACCATCGCCTTTGTTTTTATTATCTCTACATTTTTGGTAGGTAAACAGATTGGTTTCTTGATCAACAAGGATATGGGTTTCAAAACGGAATCTGTTGCTTTTATTGAAACACCTCATTACGTTTCGAGCTTAGCCGATCAGGAGTTGCTTTCCCAAAAACTTGCAAACCTTTCTCAACTTAAAAAAGTAAGTCTGGGCGGTCAATCGCCAGCTTCTTTTGATCAATCTGCTACTGCGTTCGTCTCCAATTATGACGGCATAGAAAGAGAAACGAGTGTACGCTTACTTTTTGGAGATACGGAATATCTCGATCTCTATGAAATCCCTTTATTAGCAGGTAGAAAGCCATTGAATGATACCATTAAAGAGGTGGTAATTAATACAAAAGCACTTGAAAAAATGGGATTTGATGATCCAAATGAAGCCGTGAACCAAACCGTTACCTCCGGCGGTGTTCCATATTTAATTACTGGAGTTATGGCAGACTTTAATCAGGGTTCTCTCAGAAAAGAGATTGAGCCCATGGCATTTGTTGGTGACATGTGGCGTTCTTTTTCGTCAGCTTTTCAGGTAATTCACTTCAATATTTCCACTGAAAATTACGAGGACTTAACCACTACACTCGCTGACGTGGAAAGCATGTACAAAGAGGTGTACCCTAACGAGCCAATTGATCTAAAATTTATGGATGAAACCATCCTGACATTTTATAAAAAAGAGCAAAGTATGTCCAAGTTACTCAACTGGGCTATGGGCTTATCCGTACTTATCAGCTGCCTCGGGTTATTAGGCTTGGTTATTTATACTACAGAGCGGCGTGTAAAGGAAATAGGAATACGTAAAGTGCTGGGTGCATCAATCGTCCAGATCAATACATTGCTATGCAAGGACTTTGTGATACTAATATTCATCGCATTTGTCATCGCAATACCTATTGCCTATTGGGCACTTGACAATTGGTTACAGGATTTTGCCAATAGGACAGAACTAAGCTGGTGGATTTTTGCTGGTAGCGGAATTGCTATGATTTTATTGGCATTAATTATTATGAGTATTAGAACCATAGCAACAGCAATGGCCGATCCAGTAAAAAGTTTAAGAACGGAATAAAAGGCTCCTATCCCCAAAAGGGGGAATAAAAATAAACATCAAATCAATCAAAAAACGAATAGTAGCATGTTCAGAAATTATTTTAAAATAGCATGGCGAAGTCTCTGGAAAAACAAACTCCAGACCGGCATTAACCTCTTGGGGCTAGCAGTAGGGACGGTTTGTTGTTTGAGTATCCTTACCTATGCTGTCGCACAGTTTGGTTATGATCAACAGTTTGAAGACTCCTCATCGCTTTACAGGCTAAAAACCATTATCAATGAAAACGATAATGGGAATCCATCTGCAGGTACTTCGCCGCCTATTGCATTTGCAATGAAGGAAGACTTTCCGGAAGTGGCTGAAGTGTGTCGCATAGTTTATTTTGGGGAAGGAAATGAATCTCTTTTAAGGGTTACAGATAGTGACGAATCATATTACGAGTCTCGCGGCTATTTAGCAGATTCCACTTTCTTTAATTTGTTCAATTATCCTTTTATCGAAGGAAAACCTGAGGGAGCTTTAAACACACCCAATTCTATTGTACTTTCAGAAACATTAGCAAAGAAACTATTTGGAACGAAAAAGGCGCTAAACAAAACCCTGGTTCTTGGAAGTGGCGAAGAAGAACAGACCTTAAGAATAAAAGGCGTATTCAAAGATGATTTTGGTAAAACACACCTAAATCCCAACTATATTTTGACCATGAATTCCGGCGGGACCGGAGAACGTGTAATGGAAATTCAAAACTTTGCAACACAAAATTTTGTGCTTACCTATTTAAAGCTGGCACCAGGCGCAGACGCCGGTGCGCTGGAGTCAAAACTTCCCGAATTTCTACAAAGACACGGAGCAAAGGATTTGGCTGCGGTAGGTTTCAGTAAATCGCTCTTTCTACAAAAGCTTACAGATATTCATTTGTATTCAAAAGGAATCCGAAACCAGATTGACAAAGTTTCAGATATCAACTATCTCTATATGCTCCTAATTTTGGCATTGTTCATACAATTGGTAGCGTGTATCAACTTTATAAACCTGAGTACGGCGCGTGCTAATAAACGGGCTAAGGAAATTGGAGTTCGAAAGGCTATTGGTGCCGATAGAGGAACCCTCGTACGGCAATTTTTAGGGGAATCTATACTACTATCCCTTTTTGCCTCGGTTATCAGTATTCCTTTAACAGCCCTGTCATTGCCATTTCTAAATAAATTAACGGAAGGTAACATAGGTTATTTGGCTTTGTTTGACTGGAAAATTTTAGTAGCACTTTTAACATTGGGAATCCTTACAGGTTTTATTGCAGGCCTGTATCCCGCTATAATCCTTTCGGCAATCAAACCGGTTAAAGTTTTAAAAGGATCAATAAGCCTAAATTTAGGTAGCGGAAACCTGCGAAAAGTTTTGGTGGTCTTTCAATTTATAGTTTCCATCGGATTGATTTCCAGCGTGATAATCATCACCCAACAAGTAAAACATTCCCAAAAAATGGATATGGGTTTCAACAAGGACAATCTAATTGCCGTGCGTTTGGGAACACAGGAAGTTTCAGAAAATTTTAATGCCATAAAATCGAATTTTGAAACAGTCAATGGTGTTACCGAAGTTTCTGGAAGTAACCACTATCCTTCAGAATTTATTTTGGGTGATCTGGGATTGACACTTCCTGGGGGGAATCCCGCCGATCAAACTTTGGTGCATTACGATGGGGTTAGCCCCAATTATCTTAAAACCGTCGGCACCTCTCTTTTAACAGGACGTACGCTTCGTACCAACGATAGCATTCAGGTTCTTGTAAATAAAGCCACCATCGATGCCTTCAACATTCCGCTGGATAGAGCTGTTGGGTCCAAACTTATACAAACCTACGAAGGTGAAGTTGATGAGTTTGAAATTGTAGGCGTTACAGACAATTATCACTTTGCTTCCCTAAAAAAAGAAATAGCTCCCATGTTGCTATTTAATGAAACGCAACCTGGTTGGATCATTTTAAAAGCCGAAACACAGCAGTACGAAGCCCTTTTAAATAATCTTGAAACATCCTGGAAAACCATTAATCCTAATACCCCCTTCGTGTACACATTTGTGGATAAGGAAGTAGAAAAATTATATGCTGAAGAAAAACGGCTGGGTAAAATCTCGGTTGTCTTTACTTCATTGGCAATCTTGATAAGTTGTTTGGGTTTATTTGGGCTAATCTCATTTGTTGCAGAACAGAAGAAAAAAGAAATTGGTATCCGGAAAGTGCTTGGCGCAAGTGTACAAAATGTAGTCCGTCTTTTAACCAAGGACTTTTTAAAGCTGGTGGGAATCGCCTTTTTGATTGCTTCGCCCATAGCCTGGTATGGGATGAATAAATGGCTACAGGATTTTCCTTATAGAATTTCAATAGAATGGTGGGTTTTTCTGATTGCCGGAGTTGTAGCATTAATCATAACGCTTTTAACGGTAAGTTTCCAGGCTATCAAAGCAGCCATTACAAATCCGGTAAAAAGTTTAAGGACGGAATAATCATGATAAGAAATGATATAAAAATAGCATTTAGAAGTCTAAAAAAGCAACCCTTTTTCACCTTGATCAATACATTAGGGCTTGCCATAGGAATGGCTGGCGGTTTATTAATCGCACTCTACATTTATGAGGAGCTGAATTACGACAATATGTTCGCAGATGCAGACCGTATCTATAGAGTCGATATGAATATCAAATTTGGTGGCGCAGAGATTAAAAGCGGCGAAACAGCTCCACCAATGGCTGCAACCTTAGAAAAAGATTTTGCGGAGGTGGAAAATACCGTTCGCTTTAGAAGTCTAGGTAGTAATCTATTTAGGAGCCCTGATAAAACGGAAAATATCAAAGAGCTTTCTACTACTTATGTAGATTCTACCTTTTTCAATATGTTCGGTCTTGAACTCATTCAAGGTAACAAAGAATCGGCATTGAAAGAAACCAATACGCTGGTTATGACCAGAACGGCTGCAGAAAATCATTTCGGCAGTGTGGATGTAGTTGGCAAGAGTCTTTTATTAAATAATGAAGAGATCTATATAGTAACTGGAGTGATGGAGGATCTTCCGGAAAACTCCTTTTTAAAGGATTATAGCATATTTATGGCAATGGCCGGAAATGTCGCGTCTCGGGAAAATATTTGGGGCAACAACAACTACTATACATTTGTCAAACTATCGCCAGAAACCCGCCTCGATAATTTTCAGCTACAACTGGAAGATATGGTTCAAAAGTATGTACTTCCTTGGGCTCAAAAGACATTTCCTGGTATGACAAAGGAATCTTTTGCAGCATCTGGTAATTATATAAGATATCACACCATACCGTTGACTGATATTCATCTGTATTCTGAAAATCAAAATGAAATGGGCGAGAAAGGAACGATCCAAAACGTATACATTTTATCATTCATTGGTTTCTTCCTTATTTTTCTGGCATGCGTGAATTTTATGAATCTATCCACTGCTCATTCCCTAAAAAGAAGCAAGGAAGTAGGAATACGCAAGACATTGGGATCAAATAGGCTTCAATTAATAGTGCAATTTCTTACCGAATCTGGACTTGTTGCTTTTGCCTCAATGATTCTAGCAATTATAATAGCTTTTATAGCATTACCTTTTTTCAATGATCTAGCTGGAAGGAATATTAGCATACCTTTTACAGAGCCTTCGTTCTATGTTGCTATTTTACTAATCACTTTACTTCTAGGACTTTTTTCTGGCAGTTATCCAGCCTTTATCATATCTCGATTTATTCCAGTGGATACACTCAAGGGAATCGGAATGAAGAACAGTAGCAAGTGGAATATTAGAAGCATGCTTGTCGTATTTCAATTTGGGGTTGCTGTGTTTTTGATTGTTGGAACACTTGTGGTTTTTCAACAATTGGAATTTATACAAAGTAAGGATCTTGGTTTTGATAAGGAACAGGTTCTAGTGATTAATGACACGTATGCCGCCGGACAACAACTTAATGCTTTTAAACAGGATATTCTCAATTTGAGCGCCGTCAAGAGCGCTACAGTGAGCAGCTTCATGCCTACTCCATCCTCACGCTCCAATAGCTCTTATTTTAAGGAAGGTGCCACGGATCAGCAATATGCCATCCAAATGCAAACATGGGATGTCGATGATGATTATATAAATACGCTAGGCCTAGAGTTAATTGCCGGCCGCGATTTCAACAGTCAATCTGTAGCAGATTCTACTGCCGTTATTATCAATGAATCGACATTAGCAACGCTAGGTCTAAGTGCAGAGGATGCTCTTGGAATAAGAATTACCGAAGAAGTTGAACGTGAAAATCCTGAATATTATCATGTGATAGGTGTTATCAAAGATTTTAATTATGAATCCTTGCGAGAGAATATTGGTGCGCTGGGACTATTCTTGAACAGATCTACAGGATCTATGGCTATCAAGTTGAAAACACATGATTTAGCAAGCGCCATTGCTAGCATTGAAAGTGTTTGGATAAAAAGAGCTCCTGGCCAGCCTTTCAATTATCGCTTTATGGATGACGCATTTGATACCTCCTACAAAGAGGAGCGTCGTTTAGGCAGCATCTTTATTGTATTTACAAGCTTATCCATTTTTATCGCTTGCCTAGGTCTTTTTGGTCTGGCAGCATTCAATGCTCAGAATAGAACCAAGGAAATAGGTGTGCGCAAAGTATTGGGTGCCAGTGTGAGCCAGATCACCATTGGGTTGACAACAGACTTTCTAAAACTTGTAATTATCGCTACTCTAATTGCGTTGCCATTTGGCTGGTATTTTATGAATATCTGGTTGGAAGATTTTTCATATCGCATACAAATAGGGTGGGAAATAATGAGCTTTTCAGCATTCTTAGTCATTGCCATCGCTATAATAACGGTAAGCTTTCAGGCTATCAAAGCCGCAATTGCAAACCCTGTAAAAAGTTTAAGAACAGAATAAAAGTGCTTAAAAAGCCCCCTAACCCCCAAAGGGGGAACAAAGTATAAAAAGCAAATAAATTTAAAAGCGAATAGTATGTTTAGGAATTATTTCAAAATCGCCTGGCGGAACCTTTTAAAACATAAAGGCTATTCGGCAATCAATATTTTTGGTCTTGCACTTGGTCTTGCGGTAACTATCATTATTGGATTATGGATTGTAGATGAATTCAGCTATAATAACCATTTTGAAAATAAAGATCAGATTGCACAGGTAATGCAAAACCAGACAATTAATGGTACTGTAGAAGCTAATGAAGGTATTCCTCTAGCATTGGAATTTCAACTTCGCGAGAATTTTGGCGATGCATTTGATTATATCGTAATGTCATCAAGAATTGATGAACGTTACCTCAGCTTAAAAGATAAAGTAATTTCCAGCAGTGGGCGTTTTATGCAAATTGATGCCCCAGACTTATTAGAGCTTGATATGGTTGAAGGAACAAGAAAAGGGCTAAAGGAAACTAATTCTATACTTCTATCTGAAACTATGGCGCAAACACTTTTTGGGAGTGAGAGTCCGATGGGAAAATCTGTCGTTTCAAACAATGAACACACTATGGTTGTAACCGGTATCTACAAGGATATCTCCACCAATAATAGCTTTAGTGATATGCATTTTATAATGCCTTTTAAACATTGGATGTCTACGCGATGGGGTTGGCTTGAAAATCAAGATTCTAATTGGAGTTATAATCCGTTTTTCCTTTATCTAAAGTTATCAAAAAACGCAGATTTGGTCGCTGTAAATGCTCGAATTGAGAACGTAAAGAAAGATAACCGTCCGGGAGGGGATACATTTAATTCTCGATTGTTTGTCTTCCCAATGACAGAGTGGTATTTACATTCAAATTTTGAAAATGGCGAACAGGTTGGCGGGCGTATTGAAAATGTATGGTTGTTCGGCATAATCGGATTGTTTGTATTAATTCTTGCCAGTATTAATTTTATGAATCTCAGTACGGCAAGATCAGAAAAACGTGCGCTTGAAGTGGGTATTAGGAAATCTATCGGCTCAACACGAAGGCAACTAATATATCAATTTTTGAGCGAATCATTTTTGGTTGTATTATTCGCATTTATCATCGGCATTGGGCTTGTGGTATTATCACTTCCTTCATTCAATATAATAGCCGGCAAGGAAGTTATCTTTCCTTGGTCAAATGCTATGTTTTGGATGGTATCATTAGTCTTTATCGGTTTCACAGCATTGGTTTCAGGTAGTTATCCCGCTTTATACTTATCGTCTTTCAAACCTATTAAAGTGTTGAAAGGTACTTTTAAGATGGGCAAGTTTGCTGCAGTTCCTAGAAAAGTACTTGTGGTAGCTCAGTTTACGGTTTCCATCGCGCTTATTATTGGAACCCTGATCGTAAAGGATCAAATTGATTATGGTAAAAATAGACCTGTGGGTATTAACAGTTCTCAATTGATTCAACTACCTACCTCTAGTCAGGATTTTTCAGGTAAATATGAAGTAATGCGTAACGAATTTTTAAGTTCTGGCGCCGTAACTAAAATGGGTTGGGGCACCAGTCCGGCAACGAGTATTTGGAATTATTCGTCTGGATTTGAGTGGGATGGTAAGCCTACTAATTTTGATGAGAGTTTTGCGCTAATGGCTGTTTCTTACGATTATATTGATGCTGTAGGAATGAAAATAGTGGAAGGCCGATCCTTTTCTCGTGAGTTTGCCACAGATTCAAATGCTGTTGTGTTAAATAAGACTGCTGTTGAATATATGGGTATTCAGGATCCTATAGGAAAATACATTCGCGGAACTGCGGCAGGTCCTGACGATGTCCCGATGCAGATTGTGGGCGTGGTAGCAGATGTGATAAATGAATCGGCCTATGAACCTGTTTCGCCACAGATGTATCAATTTGGCCAAGGTACTGGTGGTTTCTATTATTTGAGACTAAATCCTGAACAAAGCACAAGTGAAAGTCTTGCGTCCATTGAAAAAGTATTTAAGATTAATTTTCCCAACCTACCTTTTAGATATGATTTTGTAGATGAAGTGTATGCGAAGACCTTTGCCGCCGAAGAACGTGTTGCAAGTCTTGCGAACATATTTACGATCTTGGCCATCGTCATAAGCTGTCTTGGTTTATTTGGCTTGGCCTCTTTCGTGGCAGAGCAACGCACCAAAGAAATTGGTGTACGTAAAGTGCTTGGCGCAACCGTAACAAATTTGTGGATGTTGCTTTCAAAAGATTTCATTGTCTTGGTAATGATTGCTCTTCTTATTGCAACGCCTCTCGCTTATTATTTTATGAGCGGCTGGATTGAGAAATTCCCGTATAGAACAGATATTTCAGCAGAAGTTTTCTTGATTGCGGGGTTGGGCGTATTGCTGCTAACTGTAGTTACAGTTAGCTTTCAGGCAATCAAAGCCGCAATTGCAAACCCTGTAAAAAGTTTAAGAACTGAATAAACCCCCTCGCCCCCGAAGGGGAGATAAAAAAATAAGCAGCGAATAAAAATGATAACAGCTAACAAATAACCTTTTTAAAAATGATTCGTAACCACTTTAAGATTGCCATCCGTTATTTGTTCAAAAACAAATTGTACTCTATTCTCAATATCCTTGGGTTGGCTTCGGGGATTGCGGCATTCATAATAATTACGCTTTATGTGGGTTACGAGCGCAGTTACGATAAGTTTGACGGTTCAAATCAGGTTTACAGGATTTATATGGACTATGACGAAGGTGGAAATTTTGTTCCCGGTGACGCACAGACCTACAACCTCACCGGCCCCACGTTTAAAAAGGAATTTCCCGAAATTACCGAGCAAGTACGCCTTTATCGATTGGAAAAAGTTACGTTCGTCAAAGGCGACAAGGTAATCCAACAGCCTAATGGCTCCCTGGCAGATGTGAGCTACTTCAGGATTTTCGACAATCCGCTTGTAGCGGGTAATCTAAGCGATTTTGAAAAGCCCAATACGCTTATTCTTACACAAACCCTGGCCAAAAAGATCTTCGGAAATAAGCAGGCAGTTGGCAAAAGTTTGTCGGTTTTTGATGAAAGTGGAACAACCATGGAAGTCGTAGGTGTTATTAATGACATTCCGGAGAACACACATTATAAAACGAATTTTTTAATATCCTATCCAACCATAAATACATGGGAACGGATGGGAAACAATGGCAAACCCAATTGGAGCCAGAATAACTTTTTCACTTATGTAAAAGTGAGTCCGAACACCAATATAAAAGATCTTCGTAAAAAGGTCATGGCCAGCGATTTTGAAAAAGATCCAGATGAAAGGCATAACATCGAGGCGATTTCAGATATCCATTTACATTCGGACAAGCCCTATGAAGCCGAAGCGAACGGAAGCATAAGCCGGGTTCGGTTTCTTTCGGCAATTGCCTTTATCATACTTGTTCTTTCGTGGTTAAATTACGTAAATCTTGCTACGGCAAAATCGATGGAACGGTCTAAAGAAGTTGGCATACGCAAAGTTGCTGGTGCGCAGCGATTGCAATTGATATTCCAGTCTTTGGGAGAATCCCTGTTGCTCAATCTATTCGCCATGTTGTTGGCAATTGGACTCGTTTATTTATTGCTTCCGTTATTTAATCGCTTTGTGGGTAAAGAACTCGTTTTGGGTCTATCAAATTTAGGCATCATATTGCCTTATCTTGGGTTTATTCTCCTGGGAACCTTGCTTTCGGGTCTTTATCCCGCAATGGTCATCAGCGGTTTTTCACCCATTCGCGCTTTAAAGGGAAAAGTAATCGCATCTCGTGGGGGAGTCAATATCCGAAAAGCATTGATTGGCGTCCAGTTTTTCGCTACCGTAGTCTTGATTATTGGCACCCTGGTTGTATCGCAACAGATCCAGTTTTTACGTGAACAACCGCTTGGTGTTGATCTTGGCCAAATAGTAGCACTTAAGGGCGAACTTTTGGCAAATGAAAGCGATTCCATTATGCGCAGAAAATCAATGGTTTTGCAATCTGAGTTATCCCAATTGCCCTTTGTTAAAGGCGTTACACAGGCAAAAACGTATCCTGGTGATGGGTACGACAATCTTTCCTCTTCTGTTGGTATTACCTATCCTGATGGCACAAACAACGAACGCCAGCTGTTTTATTTATATGGTGCACAGCCCAATTATTTTGAGGTCTTAGACATAAAATTTTTGGCTGGAAAAACCTATTTGCGGAAAAATCCCGGCGTTCAAAATTTCGATATAGTTATCAACGAAACATTCGCACGAGAAATAGGGTTTACCGATATGTCTAAGATCATCGGTCAAAACGTAAAATTTTGGGATGAGACCTGGACGATCACCGGAATTTTTGAAGACTACCATCATTTTGGCCTAAAAAATAAAATCGAACCAATGTTTATCGGGGATATTAGTTGGGCCTTTGGCGGCGACCTGGACAATATCCTGGTAAAAATGGACGCTAAAGGGCTCTCTTTGGCTTCGATGGGAAAAAATATAGAGCAAATTCAGCAAAAATGGGAGGATATCTTTCCTCAGAGCACCTTGAATTATACATTTCTCGATACAAAGTTTGAAGCGCAATATCTGGAAGACACTAAGTTTGGTGCGGCATTTCAACTTTTTACAGGTTTGGCCATATTTATTGCCGGGCTGGGACTTTTCGGACTTACATCATATACCATTTTACAACGTAAAAAGGAAATTGGTATCAGGAAGGTTAGTGGAGCGTCGGTACTGCAGATTCTCACGTTGCTCAACAAGGATTTTCTCAAGTTGGTGGGAATCTCTTTTCTTTTAGCGGTGCCGCTTGCTTGGTACGTTATGGATAGATGGTTGCGGGAATTTGCATATCAAACCACATTGGGTTGGTGGACCTTTGTGCTTGCTGGAACGGCTGCTTTTGCGGTGGCAATCATTTCAGTAAGTTTCCAGGCTATCAAAGCAGCTGTTGCCAACCCGGTAAAAAGTTTAAGGACGGAGTGAAAGCCCCATCGCCCCCGAAGGGGGAATAGGCCCCCTCGCCCCCGAAGGGGAGAAAAAAAAAATAAGCAGCGAATTAAAAAACGGAAAGTATCATGATAAGGAACCATTTTAAAATATCCCTTCGTAATTTGTGGAAAAACAAATTACTCACCACGCTTAATCTTTTGGGATTGAGTATAGGGATTGGTAGCGTATTGACCCTGATTTTTTCAGTCTATGCCTATTATAATGCAGATTCTAATGTTGAGGATCAGGAAAACATCTATTATCTAAAAACAACAAACACCGGTGGTGATACTTATTTTGAAACCCCATACCCGCTGCTACAAGAAATCGTTAAATCATCACCAGAAGTTATTGCCGCGACGCACATGCAGGGCTGGAGCCAACCGTGGTTGGAATATGGCGAATTGGAGTTTCAAGAACCTACCAATTATGTAGAACCTGAATTTTTTAAGGTTTTTACCTTACCATTAAAATATGGTGATCCCGAAACTGCTCTGAAAAAAAAGAATTCCATTGTACTTACCCATAAGGTTAGCCAAAAAATATTTGGGGAGAAGAATCCCATGGGTGAAACCCTAAAGGCAAATGATACCTTAAACCTTACAGTAACGGGAGTTCTGGAACCTATAAGTCCGTATTCGGCATTTCGCGTGGGTGTTTTAATGTCTACCAGGCTATTGGAGGACACTCCTGGTTTTATAGCCCGTAACAATTGGAGCGATAGTTTTACCTTTAATTATTTAAGGCTAAGACCAAATACGGATATTGCACAGTTTGAAAGCCGTGTTGAAGAATTGGTCAAAAAAAACTATGCCGATCCTAGCCTGGTTGCGGCAATAAAGCTAATGCCCTTTGCAGGTATTAGATCGGATAGTATTCCAGTGGTGGATACTATTATCAATGGCTCTATAGCAGCATCGGTATTTGTATTGCTTATTGTACTTATCAATCTGCTCAATCTAAATTCTTCTACGATGTATCGCCGCACCAAGGATATAGCGGTACGTAAAATATTAGGGGGCAATAAGAAAAACATCATCATACAATTTTGTATCGAAAATGGCATCTTGGTATTTGCGTCGATTTCAATTTCAGCACTTCTGTTTCTCGGTTTTTTGTTGCCAACATTGAACAACATATACGGAGCCGATTTTGGTGAGATCTCCTTTACTGTAGCAAATGATTATCCGGTAATTCTATACGCCATTGCATTGGGACTATTGGTCACTTTGGTGGTGGGCATAATTCCTACACTGAGGTTTATCTCGGTGCCAATTTCAATAGGAATCAAGGGAAAGATAGATGCTATCAAAAGGAATTTCTTCGTTCGTAATTCATTTATCGCGCTACAGTTTACCATAGCAATTCTATTTATTTGTGTGGCAATTATCCTGAATAGCCAAATCGGCTTTATGAAAAATGCTCCCCTGGGTTTCAACAAAGATAATGTCATCGTCGGGAACATAAATTTGGAGTATAAAAATGAAGAAACTGCTTCATCAAAATTTAATACCTTATTGGACAAACTTAGTACAAATCCTTATGTAAAGGATGTTACGGTGAGCGATGGGGTTCCTTCCGATTATAATTTAAATTATTCCACATATTATGACCCTGAAACCGAAAGGGAAGTCCGCACCCGTTATGCGCATACGGACGATGGATATTTGAAAACTCTTGAAATTCCTCTAGTGTCCGGAAGGGATTTTGACAAAAATCTGGATCAGGCAGACGATAATGTCGTAATAATCAATAGAACGGCAATGAAGGCTTTTGGATGGAATTCCATTGAAGGTAAACGATTGAAGGGAAAAGGAAGTACTACTTCAGGATATTCTGTTGTTGGGGTAATGGAAGATTTCCATTATCAGGATATGCAAAACGCAGTAGAACCCTTAGTCCATTTTTATCGTGAAAGGAATGCCCTGGCAAACAGTCGCTTTCTTTCGGTCAGGGTCGCAGAGGATCATGAAAAGAGCGTACAGGAGCTTATTGCTAGTAGGTTCGGCACTATAGCTTCCCGAAGGGACTATGGACAAAAATATTTGACCGAGAAAGTTAGTGCCCAATACCGGTTGATCGAAGGGATGTTGAAAACAGTAAATGTGGTAGCTCTGTTGACTATCTTCATTTCATGTTTAGGTATGTTCGGCCTTATCTCTTTTATGGCCAAAAGACGGGTTAAAGAAATAGGCATAAGAAAAGTTTTGGGTGCGGGTGTACTAAAAATAATCGTGTTGTTATCTAAAGATTATATCCTACTCGTAGGTATAGCCGCTATAATAGCCTTCCCGATAGCCTGGTATGTTATGAATGCCTGGTTGATGGATTTTGCATATAGCATTAGCCTTCAATGGTGGATGTTTGCACTTAGCGGATTAATCGCGTTGCTCATAACATCCTTTACAGTCGGAATTCAAGCAGTAAAATCAGCGATGGCAAACCCAACAAAGAGTTTGAAAACGGAATAGAAGCCCCCTAAAAAGCCCCCTAACCCCTGCCCGTTCCGGTACAGGCGGGCCCTAAGGGGGAATAAATAAAAAACGAATAAGGTTAACAATTAACTTTTAAAACATGATACGGAATTACTTAAAAATCGCCTGGCGAAGTCTCTGGAAAGAGAAAACCTTTACTTTCCTCAATGTCTTCGGACTTTCAGTTGCATTTGGAGCAGCAATCTTGCTTTCCATCTATTCGCTTTTTGAGCTTTCCTTCAATAAGTTTCACGAAAATGCAGATAACATCTTTCAGGTTTACCATACAGAATATACCCCAAAAGGGCCGGAAGCAGGAATAGCGAATCCGGTGCCATTTGCTAGTGCGTTAAAAGAGGAAGTTCCGGGAGTGGAAAAAATCACCCGTTTCAACGGCGGTGGCGTTCTGGTAAGTATAGGCGAAAATCAGGTTCATTTGCAATCGGCTTTTGTAGATCCTGAATTCTTTTCAATTTTCACTTTTCCGGTATTAAAAGGAGATAAAAATCCAGTTTCAGGTAAATCTGAAGTTGCACTTACCGAAAAAGCAGCAAAAATACTTTTTGGCGACGAAGCTGCTCTCGGAAAATCTGTAAATATATTTATTGATGGACAGGAAGTTCCATTTACCGTAACCTCCATCATTAAGGATCTTCCTGTAGAAAGTAATATTGAATTCGCTATTGCTCTGAATTTTAAAAGTCAGAATGAACACGCTTATGGAAGGAATGTTGGCAGATGGGATAATTCCAACCACGAAGTTTATATGCAACTGGCAGAAGGGATCTCTCCCGCTCAATTTGAAAATTCTACCCGCGAATTTTCAACTCTCCATTATGCCAATGATATTAGCAATGCCAAAAGGGATGGTGCGCAACCCGGTAAGGAAGGCCAACATATTCAGCAGCGACTTCTATCGGTTAAGGATTTGAATTTTGCGAAAATTGGAAATGGTGAAGTAAACGTAAACAGAACTTATCCATACCTAATCCTGGGAATCGCTTTTTTGATCTTGTTCATTGCCAGTGTGAATTTTATCAATATGAACATTGCGAAAAGTTCACAGCGATTGCGGGAGATTGGTATGCGCAAGACACTTGGAGCCGGGAAAACCCAGTTGTTCTTCCAGTTCTGGGGCGAAAGCATCCTTGTTTTCATAGGTGCAATATCATTGGGCTTACTCCTGGGAAAATTGCTGATGGAGCCTTTTCAAACGCTTTTTAATACTCGTGCTTCGTTTGAAAATGTTATCAGTTTCTGGAATATTTTCAGTTTCATATCGGCAGTTGCGATTATCACCTTTATCGCTGGCGGATATCCAGCATTGTTGCTCAGCAAGCTTGGAACTTTAAAAGCGCTGAAAGGAAAAATCAATTTAAATGGTGGCAACCGGGTAAGGAATACGTTGATCGTAATTCAGTTTAGCATTGCAATACTTCTGATTAGCGGCACGCTTGTACTCTGGAATCAGCTTCAGTTTATGCGAAATAAAGATCTCGGTTTTAATAAAGAACAGGTCATCTCTTTTCCGCTGAATGGAAAAAAAGATGATTTCCGCACTATGCAATTGCTTCGGAATGAACTTCAGAACAAAACCAATATTATAAATATAAGCGCCAGTAATAATATTCTGGGAATTGGAAAAGACCATAGCACTACTACCAGTATTATAGGATTTGGACACAAGGGAAGAGTGGTAAAAACCAATATCCTTATGGTGGATTATGAGTATCCCGAAACAGTGGACCTGGAATTTATTAAAGGCAGGGGTTTTGACCATTCCCGTCCTTCTGATTCGCTTGCTGTTATTATTAACGAAGCTATGGCCAAAGAGTTGAATGAAAAGGAAATCTTGAGTGCTAGTATTAATATAGATGACAGTCTTCAGCATTCGGTAATTGGAGTGGTGAAAGATTATAATTTTCAGTCACTCGACAAAGAAATTGAACCCCTCACGATTTTCCTGAAACCAAAGTGGAATTTACGATACGGCTATGTAAAAGTAGCCCCTCAAAACCTAAACGGTTCTTTTAATGAAGTAAAACTGGCCTGGAATAAGATAGAACCAAACGCTGAATTTTTAGGTTCTTTTCTTGATGAAAATATAAACCGCACCCTGGAAAAAGAGCGAAATATGACCACGATGATCACCAGTGGATCTGTGATTGCCATCATCTTAAGCTGCGTGGGACTTTTCGCAATTTCCCTGCTGGTTGTATCCCAACGCCGGAAAGAAATAGGAATCCGAAAAATAGTAGGCGCCAGTGTTGGAAAGATTACCGTGATGCTCACTTCAGATTTTTTAAAGCTCGTTGGCATTGCATTTTTGATTGCGACCCCTATTGCCTGGTATTTCAGTGAAGAATGGTTAAAGAATTATCCCTACCGAATGGAGCTGAATATCTGGATTTTCCTGTTTGCGGGGATTCTTGCTATTGGAATTGCCATTTTCACCATCAGTTTTAGAACAATAAGGGCCGCTATTCAGAACCCCGTAAAAAGTTTAAGAACTGAATAAAGGCCCCCGATCCCCCTCTGCCCTACCGGGCATCTCCCCCGAAGGGGGAGAATTAAAAGAGAATAAAAAATAAGGAGTAAATCAAAAAACGGATAGTATCATGATCAGAAATTATTTCAAAATCGCCTGGCGGAACCTGCTTAAGAATAATTTCTATGCAGCCATTAGCATTATTGGGTTAACCATAGGCCTGGGCGTGGGGATCCTTATCCTAATTTGGATTCAGGATGAACTGGATTATGATAAATTTTTTGAGGATTCCGGGCAGATCTACAGGGTAAATATTGATGGGAAAATGGGCGATAATTCCTTCTATGCCGGCTATACCCCACCGCCTGCCGGCGCAGCTTTGGTAGATAATTTTCCTGAAGTGGAAAGCTATACCAGAATTTATCGTCCCAATGCTGATGTAATTGAATCCAAAACAATTGATGGTCAGCATCTTTTTAATGAGACCGATATTTATGCTGTAGATCCCAATTTCTTAGAATTTCTTACCTATCCATTGGCAAAAGGCGATCCGAAAACCTGCTTACAACAGGCCAATAGCATTGTTATCACACCCCAAATCGCGGAGAAATACTTCGGAAAAAAGGATCCCATGGGCGAAATCCTCTATTACGGAAAAGACAAACAGCCACTAAAAGTGACCGGCGTGCTAGAAGACCTGACCAAGCTGCAAGCCACAGTAAAATTTGATATCCTGATGCCGGTTCAAAACTTTGATGAAGTTGCATATTTTAACTGGAGTTGGGTTTGGCTCAATATGGCCACTTATGTAAAACTGACCGATCAAGCTGCAAAAGATCCCGACGTCCTTGCAAACCTGGAATCCAAATTTCCTGAAATGCTCAAAACCCAGGCTGCAAGTGCCTTTGAGAGAATCGGACAGCCGTATGAGCAGTTTCAAAAAAATGGTAATTATTGGGACATCCATTTACAGCCCCTAAACGATATACATTTGCGCTCCGGGGAAATTGTTTCGGCGATTTCAGATCAGGGCGATATTCAGAACATTTATATTTTCGGACTGATCGCCTTTTTTATTATCGTTTTGGCATGTGTCAACTTTACAAATTTGGCTACGGCCCAGGCAAACAAACGTTGCAAGGAAATAGGTATTCGAAAAGTTTTAGGTTCGCAGCGGGGCCAGCTTATCAGGCAATTTTTGGCGGAAGCTTTTTTATACACTATTATTTCTGCTCTTTTTGCAGTTTTACTGGTAGCTTGGATCCTTCCGTTTTTTAATTCCCTTTCGGGGAAAACTATTTCATTTTATTCGATATTCAGCAACGGAATTTGGTTGATCCTTCTCGGCCTCACCGTGCTTACCGCTTTTCTGGCCGGTATTTATCCTGCATTCTACCTTACTGCATTTAAACCAATTACTGTTCTCAAAGGTTCAGTTTCATCCATGAAAACCGGTTTCTTGCGAAATGGCCTGATTGTATTTCAGTTTGTCATTGCCATTGTGATGGTCATCTCGACAATTGTGGTCTTCACACAACTAAGATATACCCAACAGCGCAATCTGGGGTATGACAAGGAAAATGTTCTGATTATAAACAATACCGAAAAGTTGGATGCCGGAGTCGAAAGTTTCAGGCAGGAAATCGCTGCACTTCCTAATGTTATAAATGCCACCAGCTCTACAGGTATATTCACGAAAGGCTCTTTTGGGGATTTTTATGTGCCACAAACCACCGAAACCGATCGTCCGGTCGCCAAGGATATCAGTTTGAGTTCCTATTTGGTGGATGATCATTTTATACCCACATTGAACATAGATATTGAGAAGGGTCGTGGGTTTGATGCCCGTTTTAACGATTCCCTCTCGGTGGTAATCAATGCCGCTGCGGCCAAACAGATTGGTTGGGAAAATCCCATAGGGCAAAAAATACGTTATCCAGGGGGAAATATGGAATATTATACGGTAATAGGTGTTGTAAAGGATTTTCATTTGGAATTCCTGCACAGTTCGATCTTACCTTTTGCGCTATTTTCAAAAACATCGAAAAGTTATGATACAGGAGTTTCTTTCATCACGCTCAAGTATATATCTGGTGATACGAAAAAACTTATCGCCACCATTGAAAACAAATGGAAAAATTATCAGCAAGTTGTTCCTTTTGAATACTCATTTCTGAACGATGACCTGAACGCTGCCTATCAATCTGAACGGCAATTGGCATCATTGTTTGGCCTTCTTACAGCATTGTCCATTTTTGTTGCCTGTCTTGGACTTTTCGGTCTCGTTGCTTTTACCGCACAGCAGCGCACCAAAGAAATTGGGATCCGAAAAATATTGGGCGCAAGGGTGAGCGGAATTGTAAAACTGCTTTCTAAGGATTTTTTGCGCCTGGTCATCATCGCATTGGTAGTGGCATCGCCTATCGCCTGGCTCTTCATGAACCATTGGTTGCAGGATTTTGCGTATAGGATTAATATCCCCTGGTGGGCATTTGTGGTTGCCGGGATATTGGCTTTGGGTATCGCCTTGGTCACGGTAAGCTTTCAGGCCATCAAAGCTGCCCTTGCTAACCCGGTAAAAAGTTTAAGAACGGAGTAAAAGGCCATAGCCCCCTCTGCCCTAACGGGCATCTCCCCCGAAGGGGGAGAGTTAAAAGGGAATGAAAAATAAGCAGCAAATTAAAAAACGGATTGTATCATGATCAGGAATTATATCAAAATAGCCTGGAGGAATCTTTTCAAGAACAAGGTGTATTCCTTTGTCAATATCATAAGTCTTACTATTGGTATTGCCGCGTGTCTTTTAATTGGGACTATGGTTATAAACGAGTTGAATTACGATAGGAATTGGGATAAAGCCGAAAATATATTTAGGATCTTAAGAACAGATTCCATAACCGGTAGACAATATTCCAGTTGTTTGGTGGGATTTGGAGATGCTATGAAAAACACGTTTCCTGAAGTTGAAGCATCCAGCCGATTTGATAACAGTGAGATGTGGTTCAAATTTGATAAAAATCAACAGCCCTTTCAATTCAATGCTTTAACAGGAGAAAAGGATCTATGGAACATTCTGGATTTTCAAATCGTAGATGGGAACCCAAAAAATTTCAGGGAAGGGTATACCAACTTAATCATTTCAGAAAAAATTAAAGAACGTTTTTTTCCTAATACCAATCCTATTGGTGAACTGGTAGAAAATGTTCCGATTTTCGGTGAAAATGAAAAGTTCATAATTACGGGGGTAATTAAAAATATTCCTACCAACACTCATTTAAGAAGTGATGTTATTGTTATAAAACAGTATAAAGAAATACAATTATCAACTTCGGGATTTGGTCAATTCGCCAGTCAGTATATTTTGTTGAAACCCGGTACTGACAATGATAAATTATTAATAAAAGTAAATAATTGGTTTAATAGCCTCACTCCGTATAATTCCGACATCTATAAATTACAACCCGTTACTGATATTTATTTAAAATCTGATTTTGCACAGGGACAGGAAATAAAAGGTAAAATTAGAGACGTTTACATATTTTCTGGAATAGCTTTGATATTGCTATTAATAGGATGTATAAATTTTGTAAACTTAAGTACGGCAAGGGCTCTTCGCCGAATGAAAGAAACCGGTGTGAGAAAGGTACTTGGAGCAGATAAAAAATCACTCATCCAATTATTCCTTACAGAAGCTCTTCTTTATTTCGGGTTAAGCTTTCTTCTTTCCATATTACTTTTTAAGACCGGATTGCCAATCCTTGAAAATTTTCTGGGGTTTGATCTTCAAATGACCCTTACAAATAATCTGGTAATATTTGGTTTCTCAATAGGCGGAGTGATTTTGGTGAGCCTGTTTACCGGCATTTATCCTGCAATCTTACTTTCAAAACCTAAACCTATTAGCATATTAAACCAAAAATCAACCACATCTGGTGACTCTGGAGTCTTAAGGAAAATTTTGGTAGCTGTACAGTTCTCTATGGCTATAGCCTTACTTATAGCTACCATAATTGTGAATAATCAATTGAATTATATAGATCAAAAAGATCTTGGTTATGATAAGGATAATCTTCTAAACATAGATTTTACAGAATGGGGAACCAAAGCCAATGCCTTTAAGGAGGAAGTAAATAAAATTGCTGGAGTAAAAAATTCTAGTATCAGTAGTTGGTACCCCACATCTGGGGGCGGTAATATGCAAAGGTCACGTCCGAATCCTGAAAATCCTGCTAAGGATATAGAAATCTGGTATATAGATGCCGATTCAAGTTTTGTTTCCACATTGGACATACAGCTTTTAGAAGGAAGATATCTTAACCAATCAAGCGATTCCCCAAATTATGATCCTGCCCAAAATGATTGGAATGAAATAGAAAAAATACAGGCGCAACTACCCGTTCTAATCACACAACATACGGCCAAAGTCTTAGGCATTAAAGAACTGAATAAGCGAAATACTGTTATAGATGCAATTCCGGTTGGAATTATAGCCGATTTTAACAACCAATCTCTCAAAAACCCTTTGAATCCCACAATTATTAGGGCAGACAATAATTCTGAAATGGGAAATATGCTGGTGCGCACAAATTCTAAAAACAGGCAAGGAGTAATAAATCAAATTCAAAAAATATATTCTTCTTTTTATCCGGGAAAAATATTCAAGTTTTCCTGGGTCGAAGATACTTTGGCGAAGCAATATGAAAAGGATCGAAAACTCCAAAGCTTATTCCAGCTATTTAGTGGTCTCATAATTTTTTTATCCTGCATTGGACTTTTCGGATTGGTTACTTATGTAATAGAATCCAGAATTAAAGAAATAGGAATCCGAAAAATCTTGGGAGCCTCGGTATTTAGAATTACTAAAGTTCTTTCTATGGATTTTTTAAAAATTATTGTGATGGCTGGAATTTTTGCGTCACCTATCATCTGGATTTTGATGGATAAATGGTTACAGGATTATTATTACCGCATCACACCAAGCTGGTGGATTTTTGGTGGAGCTATCCTTTTTGCAATTATTATAGCAATAGCTACCATTAGCTTCCAAACTATTAAGGCAGCCAGAACAAACCCAGGAAAAATTTTAAGAACCGAATAAATAACAACAAGACCTAACAGGTTTTTGAAACCTGTTAGGTCTTAAAGAAAATTAAAACTGAACCAAAAAATTGGAAGCATTTAAAATGGGAATTTTTCTAAATGGATTTAAAACAAGCAAATCTTCATCACCAGTGATGATGCAGGAAGCCTTTGCGGCCAGGGCAAGTTCAAGGAACTTATCGTCTTTAGGATCGCGGCAGGCGTTGACAGGTTTTTTAATTTTTGTAAAAACGAGATTCTTAGAAATTGTATCAAGTAATAATTGCCTTCCGTTCAAAGCAATGTATTTATCAAATTTAGGACGTAGAAAAACCTGGCAAAATTCTGAATGGGTAGCTTCGCTTGTAACCATTTGGCAAAATTCTTATGCTTTATCATATGCCAATGCTGGTTTGGACTTTTTGAACAACAGCGCACTGAAAAGTACATTAGTGTCAAAAACAAAAACATCACTCGTTTTCGTTCAGGATTTCCTGAAGGATTTCTTCGGTAAGTCCATTTGCCTGAGCCTCATCACTTATTTTATTGAGAAGTATTTCAAATTTGAGATGCTTGTTCTTATCGAAAATGTTTTGAATCTGTTCATCAAAAGATTTTTCAAGGTGCTGACGAACCTTCATGGGAACTTTTCTCCACTTTTTGGCGGTCTCATCGGCAACTTCAATTTCAATACGTTCCATAACTTTTGCTTTTTATACAAACTTAAATTTACAACAAATCAGCTTCAAAATAATTATGTAACTCAACTGGAATTTAAAACTTAAAGTCATGATCAAAAACTATCTAAAAACCGGCTGGAGAAATATCATCAAGAACAAAGGCATTTTTTCTATCAATATTGCAGGTTTAGCTATTGGCATCGCTTCCTGCTTATTGATCCTCCTTTTTGTGACAGATGAATTGAGCTACGATCGTTTTAATGAAAAAGCAGACAGGATTGTTCGGGTGATTTTCCAGGCGAATGTTAATGGAGAGGAAATAAAAGAAGCCGTAGTGATGGCTCCCGTTGCACAAGTCCTCAAAAATGATCTTCCCGAAGTTACCCAATCAACCAGATTGGCAAAATCATTTAATAATCGTATAGAATTTGACGGTGCTTATTATGGCCAGAGCAGCCTGGCTTATGTAGATCCTAATTTCTTTGAGGTATTCACCTTTCCAATTGTTCAGGGTGCTAAAACTGAGCCGCTGGATAAACCTAATACCGTAGTCATCTCCAAATCTTTCGCTGAAAACACCTTCGGAAATACAGATCCCATAGGTAAAACGCTGAAGGTAACTAATAGGGATGAAAATCTTTTAGTTACTGGTGTGATGGAGGATATGCCCAAAAACTCGCATTTTCATTTTGATCTCCTCGTTTCCACATTGGGATATGCACAGGCAAAAAAGACAACCTGGATGGAATCTGATTTTTTCACCTATTTAGTTTTGAAAAAAGATGTAGATATCGATGTTGTTGAATCAAAGCTTCCGGCTATTTCTGAAAAATATATGGGCCCGCAATTGAAAGAAGCTTTGGGGATGACTTTTACTGAATTCACCAAAGAGAATGAAATTGGACTTTTCCTGCAGCCGCTTACAGATATTCATTTGCATTCCGATTTTTCTGATTCGACCACCCTGGAACAAGGCGGCGATATTAAATATGTCTATATTTTTAGTGCGGTGGCGATCTTTATGCTGGTTATTGCCTGTATTAATTTTATGAACCTGGCGACGGCTTCAGCTTCAAAAAGGGCGAAGGAAGTAGGCATCAGGAAAGTGCTTGGCTCTAATAAAAAGCAACTTATTTACCAGTTTCTGGCAGAATCGTTTATCGCTACCTTCCTTGCAGCTTTTCTGGCTGTTATCATAGTGTCGCTGGCGCTTCCATTTTTCAATCAATTGGCAGGGAAAGATTTGAATTTTCAATACTTGCTTTCTCCAGAAGTGATATTGGCTATTTTTAGCCTTATACTTATTATTGGTTTTCTTGCTGGTGGATATCCGGCATTTTACCTTTCCTCTTTCAATCCTTTAAGTGCTTTAAAATCTAAATTTTCTGGTAGCGGAAAAAACTCCGGTATTAGAAGCGGACTCGTAATTTTTCAATTTGTGATTTCAGCAGGACTTATTCTCTCAACCCTGGTAGTAAAAGAGCAGATGAATTTTATTCAAAATAAAGAGTTAGGCTATGAGAAGGATCAGCTTTTGGTGGTTAGAAGCTCATATTTGCTGGGCAATAATGAAGATAATTTTATAGACGAGATTAAAAATAATCCACTGGTGGAAAATGTAACGCATTCAGCATTTGTTCCAGCGGGCGAAAGTGATAACGAGGTTGGAGGCATCTTCAAAAACAACGAGTTTCAACGCAGAATGTCATTTTATAATGTAGATGAAAATTATATTCCCACCATGGGCATGAAAGTATTGGAAGGCCGAAATTTTTCAGAAGATTTTGGAGCTGAGTCGGATAAAGTAATTCTCAACCAAAAAGCCGTGGAAATTCTAGGCTTCAACAAAAATCCTATTGGAAAATCTTTTCAACGTGATACGCATGATGGGCTAAAAACAATGACGGTGATTGGCGTTATTAAAAACTTCAATTTTAAATCGCTACACCAGGAAATTGAACCCCTTATTTTAAAATACAATCCATACGGCGGTATCATCATTCGCTCCAAAGTTGCCGATATGTCAGGGCTTATTGAAAACCTCAATAATCGTTGGAATGCATACAATGTAAAAGAAGGTTTTGATTATAGTATTTTGGACGACTCCTACAATTACACCTATTTAAAAGAACGAAAAATGGGAACTATCCTCAGCCTTTTCGCCATTCTCACCATTATTGTCGCCTGCTTAGGACTATTTGGCTTGGTGACCTTTACTGCGGAGCAGCGTTTTAAGGAAATTGGGATTAGAAAAGTGCTGGGTTCTTCAGCAACCCAGATCGTTGCACTGCTTTCGAAAGATTTTCTAAAGCTTGTAGGAATATCATTTTTAATCGCCTTTCCGCTCAGTTATTATTTAATGAACAAATGGTTACAGGATTTTGCCTATCGCACCGAAATTCACTGGTGGCTTTACCTCCTGGCCGCAGGTATTACCATAGGAATTGCATTTTTAACCATCAGCATTAAAAGCTATAAGGCGGCCAGCGTAAACCCTATAAAAAGTTTAAAAACAGAATAAAATTACAACTATGAAAAAGTCAATATTAACTCAGAACAAATTGCTTATCGCTTTTGTATTAAGCTTGCTAAGCTTCAATTTTTCCAATGCGCAATCTGAAAGCATCGAAGTTTCTCCGTTCAGGGAAGTAATCATCAGCCCATATATTGAGGTTGTTTTCAAACAATCTGATAAAGAATCGGTGGTGATTGAAAGATCGAAAGTAGCTAGGGAAAAAATCAATGTGGAAATCGATAAGAAAACGCTTCATATTTACCTGAAGGATGCGAAAGTGGTCACAAAAGAGGAGGAAGTTGTGATAGACGGAATGGAACGCGATCGCCCAATTTATAATGGAACCGAAGTGAGCATTATTGTTTATTACAAAAATCTGGAAGAGGTTGAAATTCGAGGTGAAGAAGTGATCAATTTTGAAGATGCGATTAATACTGAAGATTTTGACCTGGACATTTATGGTTCGCCAAAGGTGTATTTCGAAAGTATCATTGCTAAAGAATTGAAAGTAGCGATCTATGGGGAAAGCTACCTGGAAATCAAGGCTGGAAATGTAGATTTCCAGCGTTATCGCTGTTACGGAAAGAGCGAGGTAAATGCGATTAATCTACCATCTACAAAAACCAAAATTGCGGCTTACGGTAACAACCATATTGTGGTCAATGTTTCAGAAGAACTTAAAGTTTCGGCTTTCGGGGAGGCTGCTATTCAATATAAAGGAAACGCGGAAGTGAAAAAAGGCCTGAACATAGGAGAAACCGTAGTTCGAAAAATCGACTGAAAATCTAATAAAATTTTATAACTAAAAAAATCAATCAAAAATCAAAAATCAAAATGCTAAAACTAAATCAAGTCAGTAAATGGGTAAAATCAGGTGGACGACGAATTATTCTACTGAACAATCTAAATCTGGATATTGAAGAAGGAGAATTCCTATCCATTATGGGGCCTTCAGGTTCGGGAAAATCCACTTTGCTCAATGTCATCGCCATGCTGGACGATTTTGACCAAGGGGAATACTTCTTTGAAAACGAACCTATTCACCTTTTGAAATCAAAGAAAAGAACAGAGATTTTCAACGAGAACATCGGTTTTATTTTTCAGGCTTATCATCTGCTGGATGATCTAACTGTGTATGAAAATATTGAAACTCCGCTGCTGTATAAGAACGTGAAAAGTTCAGAAAGAAAAGCTTTGGTAGCCGATATTCTTGACCGCTTTAATATAGTGGGCAAAAAAGATCTTTTCCCGCATCAGTTAAGCGGCGGACAGCAGCAACTTGTTGGTATTGCAAGGGCCCTGATCATTAAGCCGAAGCTCATTCTTGCCGATGAACCTACCGGAAATCTTAATTCCAAGCAAAGCGATGAGATCATGCAGCTTTTCAAAGAATTGAACCAGGAAGGGGTTACAATTATCCAGGCCTCCCATTCTGAAAGCAATGCGGCTTATGGCTCTAGAATTATCAATCTTCTTGACGGAAGCATTCAAAAATCATAAAAATTTCAATTTTGAGAACATTCATCATCATTACATCATTTCTACTTTCCATTCAGCTTTACTCCCAGGATATCCCTTCGGAAAAACTTTCGCTGAAGGAAAGTATCGAGATCGCACTAAAGAATAATATCAATTTAAAAAGATCACATTTGCAGGCAGAAACTGCAGAACTCAATTTTAGGGGAACACGTTCTGAAGTACTTCCTAATTTAAATGGAAGGTACAATTATGGAGTCAATAATGGCCGGAGCATCGACCCTTTTACCAACGATTTTATCGACCAAAAATTAAATTTCAGCAATGCTAGTCTCAGTCTCAATACGCAGATCTTCAACGGATTTGAACTCAGGAATTCCATTCAAAGGGATCGGTTTAGCATGAAAGCTTCTGAAGCTGAAGCTGAGGCTGAACGTCAACAGCTAATTCTTGAGGTAACACTGGCGTATTTTCAGGTTTTGAACAACCAAGATCTTCTGGAATTGGCCAGGTTACGACTGGAAAGTACCAAACAGCAGACGGATAGATTAAAAATTTTAAATGAACAAGGGCAGGGCAATCCGGCAGATTACACCGATATCAAGGGTCAGGTGAATAATGACCAATCTATTGCAGTGGATGCAAAAAATAACCTTTACCAGTCTAAACTTGTACTGGCTCAACTACTAAATGTAGATTCGGAAATAGACATAGAGGACTTTCAAGCCTCTTCAGAAATGGAAAAATACCGTTTAACTCCTGAGGAAACCTACGAAGCTTCCCTGGAAAATTTGGCAACTTTTGAAGGCAAGCGATTAAGAATACAGGCTGCAGAAGAGGATATAGCGGTTTCCCGTTCGCTGTTTGCCCCTGATATTTCCTTTTTTGCACAATTGAACACTAATTATTCCAGTGTCGCCAGTTTATTTAACGAGACAGGAACTCAGATTGTTGAAACCGGGCAATTTATCACTGTAGATGATGTAACCTACCCCGTTATAACGAACCAAAGTCAATTTGCAGAGGAAAAAATATCATATAGTGACCAGTTCGAAAATAATTTAAACTCCGTAGTAGGGGTCGCTGTAGATATTCCCATTTTCAATGGATTTAGGGCTAAAAGGAATGTTCAACTCAAGAAGATTCAATTGGAAGATGCCGAACTGGAACTGGAAAATACTAAGAACCAATTTTTGCAGGCTATCAAAAGCGCCCACAATGATATGGAAGCCGCTTATGAAAACTATTTTATACTTCAGGATCAGGTAGATGCCTATGAGGAATCCTATGAAGTAAACGAGATTAGGTTTACAAATGGAGTTTCCAATATTGTGGAATTCATAATAAGTAAAAACAATCTTGACCGCGCCAGAATCAACCTGGCAAATGCTAAATATGAGTATTTAATCAGGGTAAAAGTACTGGATTATTATAAGGGGGAACCTATTTGACATTTTTTTCAAATTCAATCGCGAGAAAGGATCAGAAATAATTTGATACTACGGAAATTTACAGTTTAGCCGATGATATTCACGGAAATCATATTTAGAAAACGAGCTAAAAACAAGACCTCTGTCTATTGAACAAATTAATTATGTATATGTAATACAGTGTAAAATGCCATTATAAGACCGAAAACTTATGAGTCGAATAAAATTTATAATCGGCTCATGAAATATAATTACCAACAGGCAGATTTTGCAAACTCTCAATATTCTACCCTAGTGCAATTTTGAAAAGGTTTTTTTATTTAACCCAATTGGGTTTTCCGTTCCTCCTACTCCATTTACCACTCATCATATAATCATTTTATTGAAAGAAAAACTAAATTAAGTTTACACTATTAATACTAAAAACAAACCAACATGATCGCAATTATATTCTTAATCGTCCAGTTAATAGTTAAAATGGTAACGGGTTAAATAAATTAAACCAGCAATTATGAAATGAGCATAACGCTTATACGATACAAACACCAATGAAGATATTCGAATTGCATAGGACCACTAAAAAACAATAAATAAAAACACATATGAAAAATTTAAAAGCAAAAAATCAAGACACATTTCAGAATCAATTAAAGAAATTCAAAATGCTCATAGTGGGTTCTAAAATGGCAAAATTCTCATCCATTCTCCTTATATGTATTTCATTTATACTCATGTTTTATTCTGAAAAAAACATGATAGTTATAATTTCTTTGGTAATAGGAAGTGCCGTATTGGTAGTGTATATTTTTAAGTTCTTGCTTCTAAAAAATATTGACCAAAAATCCTATACACAAATGTCATTGACTTCTAGCATCTCCAAATTTAGAGCTTATGTGACACAGCGAAAAAAATTCGAACTTCTTTATATTTCAATTTGGGCTTTATCATTAACTCCCTTTCTATCTTCTTATTTAGGATCTGGCCTTGAGGCTATAATGGCTGCGCTTATATTTATTACAATAACTGCAGTATTGGGAATGTTAGGTTTTATAAAGGCAGAAAAAGAATTAAAAACTTTAGAAGCCAAAATCTAGACAGAGTTTAGAACTTTTAGCGGCCCTTGAATAAGTGTTTTAAAATTATGAAAAAGAAAATACTCCTTTTACTACCAGCTATAATTGCTTTTGTTTTTGTAGACACAGTAGTTTTAGACTCATATTTAGAAAAAAAAGGTGCTTAGAGAGCAATGCGATCATGCAATTATAAAGAAAGGAATAAATGGTAAGGGCTTGTCTTTTCCAGATAGAGTTTACGGAGACTATCATAACTTTACGCTAACGAATTGTAAGTTTACTGATTTTGAAGAATACGTTGAAAATTTAAACAAACACCTTGAATATGCTATTCCTAATTTCCAAGAGGCAGATTTGGTGAAATTAAGATTTGTAATATCTTTAAATGAGGATAGAATTGTGAGTATAAGAAATTCCGAATTAACAATTGAAAAATAATCTTGACGCAAATCCTAGTAAATATTAAAATGCTAAGTTTGATTTTCAGCTAACAAAAAATATAGTGTTTACAAAAAAAACAACTTATTGGCTTCTAAATATAGCTTTCTGGTCTTTGATAACTGGTCTTATGGCTTTTGCTTATTGGATTAATGACAATGGGTTAAATCTAGAAATTTGGCAATTTATAATGGATTTCACAAGCGTCTTTTTGCTATCCATCTTTTATACCCATCAACTTAAAAGATCGATCAATAGATTTATTCAGTTTGATAATTTAAAAGGTATAGATGCTCTTAAAATTTTGGGTTTATTATTAGGTTCAATTTTATTGTTTTATATAACCTATACCTTATATATTCAATTCACTTATCATTTTATTTATGACAGAGCAGATGTTTTTGATCATGAATCTCAGGGATTAAAAGGCAACCTACTTTTCATCATTAATTATAGTATTTATTTTCTTGTATGGACAGGATTCTATGTTGCAGTAAAAGGTTTGATGGAATTAAATAAAGGCAGGGAAGCTAGATTGCAACTTGAGTCCAACCTAAAGGAATCTCAACTAAATACTTTAAAAGGGCAAATTAATCCACACTTTATGTTTAATAGTTTAAACAATATTCGTGGATTGATGTTAGAGGATGTTAATAGAGCCAGGAATATGCTCACGAGTTTGTCTGAAACATTGCGTTATTCACTCACAAAAAGTGAAGCAAATGCCATTGCTTTAGAAGATGAATTGGAAATGGTTAAAAATTATATTGAGATTTCTAAAATTCAATTTGAGGATCGACTTCAGTTCGAAACAAACATTGATAAGTCAACTTTAAACACCCAAATTCCACCCATGATTATTCAGATGCTAGTAGAAAATGCTATTAAACACGGCATCTCTAATTTGAAAGAAGGAGGGAAAGTAACGCTAACTACAAAAATAAAGAATAGTCAATTGCTCATAGAAGTCGCCAATACTGGAATATTGAAACCCAGCGAAAACAGCACGCAATTAGGCTTGAAAAACATTAAGCAGCGTCTTGAATTACTTTATGGCGAAGCAGCGACTTTCAATTTGAAAGAAATCGGAAATCAAGTGGTTGCCATTATTAAAATCCCACTAGAATGATATCATTAAAAGCAGTTATTATAGAAGATTCTAGATTGGCTCGTAATGAGTTAAAAGAACTCTTAAAGGCCCACAAGGAAATTGAACTTTTAGGTGAAGCAGAAAACGTAGACGAAGGTTTTAAGTTGATTAATGAAACAAAACCAGACCTATTATTTCTAGATATTAATTTGCCAGAAAAAAATGGATTTGAGTTGTTGGAAATGTTAGATGATGTCCCACTAACTATTTTCACAACTGCCTTCGATGAATATGCCATTAAGTCTTTTGAATACAATGCTTTCGATTATTTATTGAAGCCTATTAATCAAAAACGATTTACTAAAAGTATCGAAAAAGTAATTGAAAAATGCACTAAGGGCTTATCATCAGAATCTAAAAATGAGGCTGCTTTAAGTTTAGATAAGCAGATATTTATTAAAGATGGTGAGAAGTGCTGGCTGGTTAAAATTCAGGATATTTTTATGTTGGAAATTGTTGGTAACTACACGCGTGTGTTTTTTGAAAATAACAAACCATTAATCTACAAATCGTTAGGACAAGTCGAAGAAAAATTACCAGGTGATGTGTTTTTTAGAGCCAATAGACAACAGATAATCAACATTAATCATGTTAAAAAAGTTGTGTCTTGGTTTAACGGAAAACTAAAAATAGAGATGAATTCCGGAGAAGAAGTTGAAATCTCCAGAAGGCAATCTTATCTTTTCAAAGAGCAGTTGAGTTTCTAATTCAACTACCGTATGAGTTTAATCAAGCATAACATGAAGCCCTCGTGTATAACAAGGCTATCGCAAATAAGCGATAAAACTTTAAAGAAAAAATTTCCTGACCAAAAAATCAGGTCTAAGCCAACAAGTACCCGTCCCTACTCCAAGCTACTAGCGAACCAAGACCTTTGGTAACAAACTAAATAAAAATGAGTAAACAAAAACTGATTAAAAGATTGAAGAGTTATTATCCAATGGAAAGATTCCACGCTTTTGTGACATTCCCATTGATTTTGGTTTATCTGATTCTTAACAATTCAATCACAGATATATTTTTTCTTCTATACGGACTTTTAATCTGTATAATACTATTAATTCAAGGTCAACACTATTGGAAATTGAAGTTATACAGATTGATTAATAAGCCGTTCAATCAAGAAAAAAACTTAAATTTTTTTAAGAACTCCAAAAAATTAAATTTAATTTTAATTTCTCTGATTCCATTAATATTTGGAATTCAAATTTATCAAAATAACTGGCAAATTATACCCGAAAACTTAATGTTATGGGGCATTTTAGCCAATGTTTTCGGAGTACTTGAATATATAAATTATTATAAACTTCAGTTAATGATTGACAATTCATCAGATTTAGAATATTTAAAGCGGAATAGAAGGTTAAAAATAGCAAGTTTGGCTAAGGACTTGAAAGATAATGAACTATAAAACCTGCACTTAACGGCTAACAGCAAATAGCGGGTATTCCAGTAAAAAGTGATATTTTAGATACCAGGGAATAAAGCAGCAAAGCCGTCAAGAACTCGTCCCTACTCAACGCTACTTGCGGACCTAAAACCGTTGAAGCCAAAATTTACAGAGAACCAAAAAAGAACTTTAAATGATAAAAAATAATTTTACAACTTACATTCTTCTATTTTTCTTAATTCTTCAGGCTAATGCACAAAAAACTGATTTAAAATCTCCGTCGGAATATTTTCCCAACGAAAGGACCAAAATATTAGTAGTTGGAACTATTCATCTAGATTATCCCAACTTAGATGCAGCCAAAACAGACAAAAAAGACCAAATTGATGTATTGGAAGAATCTAAACAGAAGGAAGTTACCGAGTTAGTCAATTATATTAAGCAATTTAAACCAACCAAAGTAGTCATAGAAGCTTGGGATAACTTTAATGCAACGGAAAAATTAAGAGAATATAAAAAGGGGAAGTTTAGGGATGAAAGAAGCGAACGTTATCAATTAGGAATACGAATAGCATCGGAGTTAAACCTAGATACCTTGTACGCAATCGATGCTAATCCTATGGTTGAAGATTTGCAAGAATTAGATTCAACGTATACCGAAAATCTCTTCAAAGGTTTTGATTTCAAAAGTGATGATCCATTATGGGAAATAACAAACGAATGGTACAAAACCATAGGAAAATTACCTACAGAAATGAATTTGTTGAGTTACTATAAATACATCAATTCAAGAGAACATCATAAATATGAATTTGGGGCATATCTAGTAGGAGATTTTAAATTAGAGAATGAAAGAGGAGCGGATATTTTGTCCGTATGGTGGTATAATAGAAATTTGCGAATTTTTAGAAAGATCCAAAAAATTAACAATGGCACTGATGATAGAATATTAGTTATTTATGGTAATGGTCACGCTGCTATACTTAGACAACTTTTTGATTCTTCACCAGAATATGATTTTATAGAATTTGATAGTATATGATTGTAACAATACTGGTTACAAAATCGGTTACCCACAAATAGCGGGTATTCCAGTGAAAAGTGACATTTTAAAGACCAGGGGACAAAGCAACTAAGCCGACAATACCTCTACGCTACTTAAATTAAACCAAGACCGTTGCTTGAATTAATTTGAACTCAGAATAAATGTTCTAAATAATTTTTAGCTAAATTTGAAAATATGAAATTACTTGAGAATCATATTGAAAAATTGAATCAACTTTGTGACACTTACCATGTTGATAAAATGTACCTTTTTGGTTCGGCTCTGAATTCCAACTTCTCAGACGAAAGCGATATTGATTTTTTGGTTAAATTTAAACCTTTCGATTTAGCGGAATACTTTGAAAATTATATGCATTTCAAGGAAAATCTAAAAAAACTACTCGGACGAGATATTGACCTTATAGAGGAACAGACTTTGAAAAATCCAATTCTTATTAATTCTATTAATAAAACGAAAGAATTAATTTATGGATGAAAGAATTTTAAAATGGCTATTTGATGTAAAGATTGCCTTAAATGAAATTTAGAGTTACTTTGAAAGTTCAGAAATGGACTTTTTCAAATATCGTGAAAACTTAATGCTTAAAAGAGCGGTTGAGCGAGATTTAGAAATTATTGGAGAAGCAATAAACCGGATATTAAAGAAAGATTCGAGTTTCGAAAATAAAATCACTAATGTAAAGTTGATATTTGGTGGACTTAGAAATCAAGTGATTCACGCATATGACAGTATTTCGGATGAAAACATCTGGTCTATATTGATAAATCACCTTCCTAAACTAAAGGATGAAATCGAAATTCTCATTGAACTAGATAACAAAAGCTAACATCGGTTAATCGTAAATAGCGGGTATTCCAGAGAAAAGTGACATTTCAAAGACCAGGGAACAAAGCAACTAGGCCGACAAGTTATCGTCCTTACTTCAGGCTATTTACATTAATTAGGAATGTTGTGCCCAATTAAATATCGGGATTTCTCTTCGAATAATAATGAAATGATCTTACCTTTGATAATATCAAATGATAGTATCAAATGAAACCACCTTACGATATAACCCATAATATTTTAAGATTAATAACTTCAATCTCTGAAAAAGTTGGAGCTATCAACGCCAACTATCTTAACAAACCTTCTTCCAAACTAAGAAAGGAAAATAGGATAAAGTCAATTCACTCCTCTTTAAAAATTGAGGGTAACACATTGACTGAAGAACAGATTACCGATTTAATTGAAAATAAGAGGATAATTGGCCCAAAGAAAGACGTTCAGGAAGTTTTGAATGCAATTGAGGTTTATGAACATTTAGAAAATTATAAACCATTTAATGAAAAATCATTCTTAGAATGCCATAAAAATTTAATGGAAAATCTAATTGAAGATGCCGGAAAATATAGAAGACAAGGTGTAGGTATCATGAAAGATTCACAAGTGGAACACTATGCTCCGCCCCACGAAAATGTTCCATATTTGATGAAAGACTTATTTAATTATTTAAAATCATCGGAAGAAATAGAGTTAATAAAAAGTTGTGTCTTTCATTATGAAATGGAATTTATCCACCCATTTTTAGATGGAAATGGCAGAATGGGTAGACTATGGCAAACTTTAATATTAATGGAAAAATATCCTGTTTTTGAATATTTACCCTTTGAAACATTGATAAGCAAAGACCAGAAGAAATACTATAAAGCGCTATCCGATAGTGATAAATCGGGAAATTCAACGGCATTTATTAAATATATGCTTGAAGTAATCAATAAATCTTTAGATGAACTATTAGACTTCAATAGCCGCATATTAACTGAAAAAGACCGAATTGAATATTTCATCTCACTCAATAAAAGGACGTTTTCCAGAAAGGATTATATGGAGATTTTTAAAGATATCTCTGGTGCAACAGCTAGTCGGGATTTGAAAAAAGGAGTAGAACTTAAATTATTTAAAAAAACAGGAGATAAAAATAAAACTAAATACACATTTTAACTGGACACAGCGTCAGTAACCGTTGCACAAGTTTCTGACACCCTACTGCAAGATATTACATATAAATTTAAAGGAAGTCTCAACAGATTTTGAACTGTTTCGAACTGAATTGAGCGTTAAACTTAACCAAAAGCATCAGTTTTAAAGCTGTTTCAATAGGTTCTTGGTATATTTTTTGGTCCCTTCGTAGGCATGGAAAAACCGGGTGAAAAAAAGACGCAAAAAGAAGGCTTCGTTGCTGTACGTGGAGCACGGCAACATAATCTTAAAAATGTAACTCTGGAAATTCCCCGTGATGCCCTGGTAGTTTTTACCGGAGTTTCTGGCTCGGGTAAATCATCACTTGCTTTTGGCACCCTGTATGCCGAAGCGCAGCGAAGGTATCTCGAATCTGTGTCGCCCTATGCACGGCGGCTTTTTCATCAAATGCCAATACCGGAAGTAGATGAGATTGAAGGTCTGCCTCCAGCGGTTGCTTTACAGCAGCAACGAGGTTCTGGGTCTACCCGATCTTCAGTAGGCTCCGTGACCACATTGTCTAACTTGTTGCGCATGTTGTATTCCCGCGCCGGCGATTATCCAGAAGGTCAATCTATTTTATATGCAGATTCTTTCTCAACCAACACCCCGGAAGGCGCTTGCCCTCAATGCCATGGACTTGGTAGAGTTTATGAAGTAACCGAAAAAAGTATGGTCCCTGATGATAGCCTGACAATTCGGGAAAAAGCCATAGCTGCCTGGCCGACTGCCTGGCAGGGAAAAAATCTTCGCGACATTTTAAGCACTCTGGGGTACGATGTTGATGTTCCCTGGAAAGATCTTCCAAAAAAAGATCGCGACTGGATCTTATTTACAAACGAAAAACCACAGGTGCCGGTATACCGAAACTTAAACCGGGATGAGGTACAACGTGCCATTAAAGAAAAGAGGCAACCAAGTTATATGGGCACCTACACGGGCGCCAAAAAACATGTATTACACACATTTGCAAATACGCAAAGTGCACTTATGAAAAAACGAGTGTCACAATACATGCTGAGTAGTGAATGTCCTAACTGCAATGGTAAACGTTTAAATCGCGAAGCTCTTTCTGTAACTTTTGCAGATTATGATATTGCCGACATTTCGAGACTACCTCTAAAAATGTTGCTTTCTATTTTCGCTCCTTATGGCGATGGCACGGCGCCGGGTCTTACTAAATTAGCTAAAAATCACCAGGAGAAAGCAATGGTGGCCCAACGTATTGCCGAAGATCTTGTTGCGAGAGTAACTGTTTTATTGGAATTAGGACTTGGCTATCTATCACTTGAGCGCAGCACACCTACCTTATCACCTGGCGAACATCAGCGTTTAAGACTTGCCACCCAGGTACGTAGTAATTTATTTGGGGTGGTGTATGTATTAGACGAGCCTTCTGCAGGATTACATCCCGCTGATACCGAAGCCTTACTAAAGACTTTGGATAGATTGAAAGCTTCCGGTAATTCGCTTTTTGTCGTCGAGCATGAGTTGGATGTGATTCGCCATGCCGACTGGATAGTAGATGTAGGTCCGGATGCTGGCGGAGGTGGTGGAGAAATTTTATACAGTGGCCCACCGGCCGGTTTAAAAAATATTCCACGGTCTAAAACCAAAGAACATCTTTTTAATGATCTCCCATTTGAAAAATCTACACCCCGGAAACCTTCAGGATGGTTGAAATTAAGTGGAGTTACCAGAAACAATTTGATGAACCTTGAGATGTCTTTTCCTTTAGGCGTATTGACGAGTGTTACGGGCGTTTCAGGCTCGGGTAAAAGCAGTTTGGTAAGTCAGGTTTTGGTCGAATTAATGTCCGTCCAATTAGGAAATGGCCTATCTACCGATGAGGAAGTAGAAGATGACTTACAACAGGACGATGTAGCGACACTAGGTGGTAAAATTTCCGCAGGTTCAGAAAACATAAAACGTATGGTCGTGGTCAATCAGAAACCAATTGGTAGAACACCACGCTCCAATCTTGCCACGTACACGGGCTTGTTTGACGTGGTTCGAAAATTATTTGCCTCGACAAAATTAGCTAAATCGCGTCATTACAATGCCGGTCGCTTTTCATTTAATGTAGGAAAGGGCCGATGTCCCAATTGCGAGGGTGAAGGCTTTGTGATGGTTGAACTGTTGTTTCTACCGAGTGTCTATGCTCCCTGCACTGTTTGTGGCGGTACTCGTTATAATGCCGAAACCCTGGAAGTCACGTATCACGAAAAAAATATCGCAGAAGTTCTTAGCATGACCGTAAATAAAGCAGCGGAATTTTTTGAGAAAGAAGACCGGGTGAGTCGCCCCCTTAAAGTATTGCAGGAAGTAGGTTTGGGTTATTTACGTTTAGGCCAGCCGGCAACTGAGCTCTCCGGTGGAGAAGCGCAACGTATAAAGCTGGCAAAAGAACTTCAGCGTGTAAGCCGGGGGAATACTCTTTATATTTTAGATGAGCCAACTACGGGCTTGCATCCAACCGATGTAGAAAAATTACAACTTCAGCTTGCGAGATTGGTGGATGCAGGCAATACCGTAATTGTGGTAGAGCATGATATGCAGGTGGTGGCTGGAAGTGATTGGATTATTGACATAGGTCCCGGAGCTGGAGAAGAAGGTGGAAAAGTGGTAGCAGCAGGAACGCCGGAAAAAGTCGCAAAAAATAAACAAAGTAAAACCGCAATTTACTTAAAGAGAACTTTAAACGGACACCTCTAGACACAAAAACAAAATACATTTGAGTTATAAACCTACGGCTGAGTTCATTTGTAAGCAGCGCGAAACTTTCTTAGGCAGACGCATTATTCGAGGTTTCAAGCTTTAGGTATTACAGTTTCAAAAAACATTAGACACACTTCCATTGCTTACATCTGTGATTGTTTTAACCCCAAACGAAATGCTTTCAATAAGCACCTCAAAAAGAATAGGAATTAGAATTCAATAAATTTAAAACCTTATGCTTTTTTTATAATAGAGCTACGAAATATTTTGTTTATTAATATTAACAGAAAAACAGAAGAAATGAAAGCGATTCATATAACAAAATCCGGTGGACCGGAAGTATTAAAATTAAAAGAAACCCCAAAGCCAAAACTGGAGAAAAACCAAGTTCTTATCAAAGTGAAAGCTGCGGGTGTAAATCGTAGCGATGTTATTACACGTAAAAACATGAACACCTATGGCAAAGGATCTAATGAGACAATGATCCCCGGCCTAGAAGTTTCTGGTGAAATAACAGAAATTGGCGATAATGTAAGCGACAAAAAAATTGGTGATAAAGTTTGTGCACTAATTGCAAGCGGCGGTTATGCAGAATATGTTGCGGCGGATAGTTCCCACTGTCTTTCCATTCCTAATGGAATAAGTTTGATAGACGCCGCTGCAATTCCCGAAACTGTTTTTACCGTTTGGTTCAACGTATTTCATTTGGGGAAACTGCAGCCCGATGAAAAATTACTTATACACGGCGGCACCAGTGGAATTGGGACTATGGGCTTACAAATGGCTAAAGCTTTGGGTTCTAAAATATACACCACCGCTGGCAGTGATAAAAAGATCGATTTTCTTAACAAAATGAAGCTCGGCACTGCAATAAACTACAAAAAAGAGGCTTTTGAAGAAGTCTTCAAAGATGAAAAAATAGATGTGATTTTAGATATGGTAGGTGGAGATTATACTCAAAAGAATCTCGAAATTCTAAATAAAAAAGGTCGCCTAATTAATATTAACGGAATGAAGAGTTTGGAGGCAACTATTAATCTTCGCACCATAATGGGTAAAAATCTCATTTTGACGGGAAGCTTTCTAAAGCCCCAATCTGCTGCCGTAAAAACTCAGATTGCGAAGGATGTGGAAAAAAATATATGGCCTTTATTTATTTCTGAAAAAATACACCCTGTTATTTACAAAAAGTTTCCGCTAGCAGATGCTGCAGAAGCACACAAACTAATGGAAAGCAGTGAGCATATTGGGAAAATTTTATTGACTCTGGAGTAATAACTTGATTTCGACCTAGCCGGTCTAAACCGCTAAGTCCTCTACTCCACAAATTGTATTAATAAAGATCCGCCGGAACTTATGAGCCGAATAAGATTTATAATCGGCTAATGAACTATAATTGGCAACAAGCAGACTGGCCAAACTTTCAGTACTCCACCGAACTCGTGGAAACTTTGCTCTATGAATTTTCAGAAAAAGCAGGAAAAAATTAATGGAATCTTAGAAAGCCTTCCGAAAGTCATTAAAACCGAAACCTTTATTGAATTATTGATTTCCGAAGCTATTAAAACTTCAGAAATCGAAGGAGAATATCTTAGCAGGAAAGGTTGCTTAGCTAACTGAAATAATTTCTTCAAATCTCAAAATATAATACTTTTCGAATCCTTTTTTATTATACATTTATTCAGTTTTTCTCAAAATTGAATATGGAAAAAAGAATCTTACTGATATGGGTACTAACACTTTGTTTTTCGTGTAGTCCTGATTCCGCAACTGAACAGCTTCCTGAAATTAAGGAAGCTTTTAGCGTAACCCTTACACCTTCTGTAACTGAAGTTACAGTGGATATTCCTTTTGAAGTTAAGGTGCAATCCAATGAAGCAATTTTTGAAATCACTCGAATTCTTGAAAATAGCACGCAGTCGGTTTCTTCATTGATGCCTGGTACTGGGCTGGATGAGCAAACCCTTAACCTGCACTTCCAATTTGGATACATACGTAACGAAGACGTGAAGTTGGAATTTACCAGTATCAGCGGAAAAAAGACAACTAAAACCCTGAATTTTAATGTTACACGCGGAAACGCGGTGAAAGTTATTGGCTTCAGGATCAATTCGTTTTATAACATGAATGGCACCTGGGACGAAGAATATGCTGAAGACGACCCAAACCGACTGGCCGATATAATTTTTTCACTCAGCAAGTTAAAAAATATCCATTTTTCCAAAGCCACTGTAGATATGAGGTTATGGTACCTTTCCCCTATATATCCAAATCAGCAACAACTAGAGTGGGATCTGTCCCAGGAAGAACTTTATATTTCGGACCGTTCTATAATTGAGTTTGGAATTGGGGATGATGACGGAAATGGTATTGGCCAGGACCTGGCCAGGAGTTCCCAGGAATTAAGCATTCGGCTTACCGATTACAGGGATACAAAACCCACCGAAATCAACCTAAGCAATGAAGAATATGGCTATGACGTAAGTTTGCAATTGGAGTGGTTGTAAGCTCAGGTGATTATTATTAATAATAAGCTTTTTTAGAGTTCGTGTAACTGGAATGAACGCACTAAAAACAATTCCTGATTAAAACTTCCAAACCCACTGCCACAAGGGATTTGCAGGATCTTTATGGCAAAGGTATTCTTGCCAAAGGAAGGTGGAGGGCGAAGTACTTCTTACTTCTTGAATTTGACATAATCAGGTTTTAGAAAATTTATGAGCCGAATAACTTTCTTAATCCAATCATTAATTGTGTATATTTGAGCCGAATAAGATTTATAATCGGCTCATGAAATATAACTGGCAACAGGCAGACTGGCCAAACTTTCAGTACTCCACCGACCACGTGGAAACAATGCTTTATGAATTTTCAGAAAAATCAGGCAAAATTAATGGAATCTTAGAAAGCCTTCCGGAAGAAACCAAAAGTGAAGCCATTATAGAATTACTGGTTTCCGAAGCTATTAAAACTTCAGAAATCGAAGGAGAATATCTTAGCAGGAAAGATGTAATGTCCTCTATTAAAAAGAATCTTGGATTAAAAACCGATGTTATTTCCAAAGATAAAACCGCCGAAGGCATTTCAGAATTGATGATCGATGGCCAAAAAACTTTTAAAGAATATATTACTGAAGAAAACCTTTTCAACTGGCATACCTTGTTAATGAAAGGGAACTCCACAATTCAGGCTGGGCAATGGCGAACTCATGAAGAACCAATGCAGGTAATATCGGGAGCAATGGGAAAAGAAAAAATACATTATGAGGCTCCTCCTTCTAAAATAGTTCCTAAAGAAATGAACCTCTTTATCCAGTGGTTTAACCAAACCGGCCGCGGAGGAGAAATGGAAATAAAAAAACCAATCATTAGGGCGGCAATTGCACACCTTTATTTCGAAACAATCCATCCTTTTGAAGATGGAAATGGACGTATTGGACGGGCCATTTCAGAAAAAGCCTTGTCACAGTATATGGACAGGCCCATAGTATTGAGTCTTTCGAAAGCTATGGAAGTAGAAAAGAAAGAATATTATGCTGCTTTGCAACTGGCCCAAAGATCAAACGAAATCACGCCCTGGATTACTTACTTTGTAAAAACTACTATATCTGCCCAGATAGATGCCGAATCCCTGATTGAATTTACCCTTAAAAAAACTAAGTTTTTTGACCGGTATAAACATCAGTTAAACCAAAGGCAGGAAAAAGCTGTTCGACGTATGCTTAAATCTGGTCCCAAAGCTTTTGATGGCGGAATGAATGCAAGAAAATATGTTTCCTTAAATAAAACCTCCAAACCAACTGCAACACGGGATTTACAAGATCTTTATGACAAAGGTATTCTTACCAGGGAAGGTGGAGGGAGAAGTACTTCTTACTTTTTAAAATTGGAATAACCGAATATTTTAAGGCCAAAGCTATTCCTTCTTTTCATTATCTTTAATTGGATGATAGTAAGAAAGATAGGATGTTTTTGGAGCGCATTGCAATTTTCACACTTCAGGTAAGGGAAAAGCTGGAAACTTTTCTCAATTCCCTCATTCGGGAAACCAATTCGCGAATCGGGGAAATCTTTTTTGTATGCTGCCTTCTCTTTCTAACCGGGCTTCTATATTATACATGGGCTACCCCTTCTGCCGTCTGGATTAAAATTCTATTCAGTCTCATTTATATCTCCTCCTCCCTCTTGTGCATTTCTGCAATTCATTTTATTACAAAGCGAAAAAGGATCAGAAAGAATTCAAATGTGATGGAGGTTTATACTTTAACAGAGGATGAATCCAAAAAATTTGATCTTCCAAATCTTAAGGCAATTCCATTAACCAAACTTCAGGAAAATACTATTTTTAAAGCTTTTTCAGAAAAACATTTCAGCGGAGACTATCAAACTTTTCAGGCGTTAATTCAGTTGAAACCAGTTTCACAAATAAAGCGTTTGGTATGGACAGATTCTTCTCCTAAATTACCTAAAAAGGTAAACCGGCAAACCCTGCTGGAATTTCTGAGTCAACTTTTTGTTGGATTCGAAAATCTCGAAAATCAGCAGATGAAGGAACTTGCAAATTATTATTTCGTCCTAAAAAATTCAGAAGGAATCGAGAATACCTTATCTACCAAAAACATTTCCGACTGGAAAAACAACAAAGCTTCCTACCTCGGGAATATCTCCCGGCTTCTTAAGAAGAATTTATAAGGTAATTACTACTAGATTACCTCTTACCCTATTGATTTTCAAGGATTTTCGTTATTCATTTGTTTCCATAAACAAAAGACAACAGGACTTGTTGATTTTTAAAAAAATAGAAATTATGGATAATTTACAATTGGAAGATCGATTGATTCGCATTGAGCAACTGCTCCTGGCAAACAAAGAAGTACTCACCCTGGAGGAAGCCTGCCTGTACACCGGCATTTCGAGAAGCTACATGTACAAGCTTACCTCCACCGAAAAAATCCCCCATTTCAAACCCCGGGGGAAGTTCATCTATTTCGAAAGGGAAAAACTTAATTCCTGGCTACTAAAAAAATTTAATCCTTAGTGAAATGACCGGCTACGAATTTTCCCGCACATGGTTCGATTTTAGTTTTGCAAACCCTCATAAGGTAAAACCAAACCATACCGCTATTTACTTTTTTGCAATAGAACGCTGCAACCGGCTGGGATGGAAAGAGGAATTTGGCTTTCCAACAGATCTCGCAATGGAAGCACTGGGCATCAAAAATTATAAAACCTATATCCGCGCAATTCAAGATCTGGTGGATTGGGGATTTATAAAATGGATTCAGAAAAGCAAAAATCAGTACACCGCCAACATCATTGCTTTGGTAAAAAATAACAATGCACCTCCCCAAGCATTGGACAAGGCACTGTCCAATCATCATACAAAGCAAGTCCGAAGCACCGGCCAAAGCATTGCTAGTATAGATAAACAAGGAAACAATAAACCTATAAACCTTAAAACTTTAAACACAAAGCCGTTAATGGAAGTCAAAGATTTTGAAGTTGTCCCCGATCAAAAACTTTCATTTAGTTGGGCGATTAAATTTCAAGAGCTATTTCTGAAAAATTTAAAAAATAAGGGTGCGCCTTTGAAAAAAATAAAAGAGGTGGGGTATGAAGATTTCGTAGAACCTATTCGGAAAATGATAGAAAATGACGGAATTACCGTAGCTCATTTACAACTGGCTTATGAACTGCTACAAAAAGATGAATTCTGGAACGGGATTATCCTGGATACCAATAAGCTTAGGGAAAAAATAGGTCAGCTTATCGCTCAGGGAAAAATGCCGGTGAAAATAAAAGAAATGGACATCAGGGTCCAGGATAAAATTAAAAGTTATGATTAGTACAACTTCAGAAATCCTTGCTCCAAAAACCCAAAAGATTAAGGCTAATAGCAATGATCAACCGTTGATCACAAAACAACTTTTTTGGAGGCTATTCCGCTCTCAGGCACCTCAATTCATAATCAAGCCCCAAAACAAAAAAATAATTTACAGTATTTTCAGGTATTTTTTGCAACTACCTGATTTTAACGAATACGGGGTGATTAAAAATAAGGCAGATCTGGATAAAGGCTTATTGGTATATGGGGATTACGGAGTAGGTAAATCCACGCTTTTCGATGCTATTCATGAAGTTGGAAAAACAATAGTGACTAAAACCCAAAATACGCAACTTTGGTTTCCCCGCATATCGACCATTCATATGCTCCACCAATATTATGAATCTCAAAAAAATCCAGGCAGCAATTTTAAACTCGAAAATTATTACCGCGGAAAGTTATACCTGGACGATCTGGGAAAAGAAGATAAAGCGTACAATAGGGAAGAAATCATTGGTAAACTACTTTTTGAAAGACACCACCAGAAACTTAAAACATTTGTGACCACCAATGAAAATCCATCGGCTGTAGCTGCCAGGTATGGAAATCATATTGGAGACCGACTGCCGGAAATGTTCAATATCATTAAATGGGAAGGCAAAAGCTGGAGAGAATAAAGAATGAAAAGTCCTCACCACATTTTCCAAGATGTCGCAAAAGCTACATCTCAGAAAAAAGAGGATCCTCTAAAAAGTTCTTGAACACCAACCAAAACAACGAATAGAAAAACAGGTTGAAGTATGAACAAAGTTCGAACATATAACTCATTTTTTAAAAGTTTTGGTTGGAGTTCGCCGGAATTTTTCTGAAAACCAATTAGCGGATGTTTTGAGCCAGCTGACTTGAATATTGAATGCAAATAGCAAAATTTATAGAACTAGTTTGATTTACAAATTGCCACAAAAGTGTCTAAATAATAATCATTTAAGATCTGTTTTAATCTGATAAAATAAGGATTATCATCACAAAAAAAGTTCTCTTTTAATGAGCTGGAAGCGAAGGAAAATGAGAAGCAAGAGGATAACACGCTGCGCGATGTTAGGTTATTCTCATTTTAATTTAGGTCGTTGATTACTAGTGATTTATAAACGGTTTTTGAAATTTCAAGAGCCATTCCAAAGATAACATTTAACGTAATTGGTCGGCAGGCCTTATAAACAGTACACTTAATTGTCCTAATTTTTAAAAAATAGTACCCATGAGCAGGAATTTCTCCCGAATTAACTTTCATACTGAAACAGTAGAACGTTTTAAAAAATACGCTGCGGAAAATGATGTGAATTATACCGAAACCTTAGAAGCGATGCTGGACTTTTTTGAAAAGAATTATATCTCTCCCTTTAGACCATTCCCTCTTACTAATTACAGATTGCTCCATATTTTCAATAAAAGAATGGATGCCCTGGAAGTACTATTACGTAAAATGGAAAAAGATTCTTTAGAGCCTACGCTCAAAATTCTTCTTAATCTTATAAAAATCGCAGATCCCAGAAACAAGCATCTGTATCGTGAGAAAAAAGCCTATGAAGAGGATGATACCCATCCAGATTTTTATAGATAGTTTATATTTTATATCACCATCACACCTCAAAACCCGGGAGCTAATTATTTGTAAAGTGCCGCAGATTATGTCGATTCATGTTGTTCTCAAAACGTATTTTAAAATTCTTTAATCAATTTTTCACGTTGTTCTAATGACAACTCTTTTCCATTTTCCATTGTCATTTTTTTAATGGTTTACAATCTATTGCATTGGGTCAGAGATCACACCTTTTTTGCCTTGCTGCTAATGCTTAGTAATAAAGCGTAGCGATATGTATATACAAACCTCCTGGTTTAGCACACACCTCAAATAGAAAAAAACCAATATGCAGGGGATAAACTCCGCTATAGCTTATATACGTTGCGCCCGTTTAACAACTCCCAGAATAAAGTTCATTTAATGGTATGAAAGGCAAAATCTTACAAGGAAAAACTCTTCCGTATTTATTTTGTAGATTACTTATTGTCTATAGTTCATTTAAGATTGGGAATGAATACCAAATGCATTTCCTTCAGTGTCATTAGCCAAAACCATAAACCCATATTCTCCAAGTGATTGCTTAGATTGTACTACTTTGCCGCCAGCATTTGCAATTCTGCTTTCTTCAATACTACAATCTTCACTTCCAAAATAAATCAAAGTGGAATTTCCTCCCGCTTTAATTCCTTTCGTTTTAACCAAAGCTCCGGCAGCGCCTTCTCCCTCCATTTCCATTGGGAAAGCTAACATTTTCATATCATCATCTCCGTCTGGCACTTCAGGCATTGGAAGTTCACTCAATTGGATATTAAGCACCTTCTGGTAAAATTTTTTGGCTCTTTCAAGGTCGTCAACGTATATTTCAAACCAAACTACAGGATTCTTAATTTTCATAATTTGTTATTTTAATGATTACTGTTTAGTAAAAGGCTATGAACTAAGCTCTTTAATTCCAATTTCGCTCTCTTTTCTTAATGTTACGACGGCAGACTGTTTTTTAACCCTGATCACACTGCCACTTCCTTACTAAAATAAGACTTTTTGTGATAGGTTATTTGATGAAACGAGAATTAAAGGCCAGACGGTTAAAACAGAGAATAATAGTTACAAATATTATATGCCGGTTTTTAAGTTAAAAAGCAAGTTGGGTATTTCGGAGAGGGTATGCCATCCAATACGGTAATGCATTTATTCCCGAAATTTTGGGAGAAGACAACTTACCGAAAGTTGCAACTGAGTCCACTCCACATAAATTCAATTTTATCATCCGGAGATGGGCCTTTAAGGATGCCATATAAACCTTCAGGACCGGTAGAAAACTCATAACCAAGGGTGGTTTTCTTAACTTCAATAGTATAGGCTGCTTCCAGTTCAGATCTTTTTGACCCCACTCCTATCCCGGCCATTGTAGTTAAATTGCCCTCATTGTTGAACTCTCCCAGGCTCCATCCCACAAAAAGCATCTTATCTGATTCAGATCCCTGTCCTTTTTGGAACATCAGGTTTAAACCATTTCCCCAAATTAACATAGTCATAGCGCCTGCACCACATTCTGAATTAACCTGAGGTTCCGGAATTTCAGTATTTAAGACATTCGCCACAATCTTACTTAATTCTCCCATTTCCATTCCTGTAGGGAGTTCTGTAGTGCTACCCGAAGGTCGACTCACTATCTGAAGTGCATTGGACGTAATAACCAATAATGGTTTTTCTGAAGAAGGTGAATCCAGAGCTTCTCCAGTTTGTTTAGGTGAACTTGTAGTTTGAACCCTTTCCACAGTGGTTTGCGTTGGTTTTTCTTCTGAAACTTTGGAATTGTTCTGGCACCCTGATAAAACTAAAGAAAAGATTAAGGTGCAAATTCTTAATTTCAAAATTTTCGAATATCTGTTCTCTATCAAAAGCCTCTATTGTTGGAATTTCGCAAATTTTCTTGCGTATCGCGGTATGTAATATTACTTTTTATTTCATTATTCACAACCTTTAAATTGTAGTATCGGGTATCGCGATACACGATATTTTGTATGTAATTTCATCTTGAGTAGAAAGAAAAGAGATTCGTTTTCAAATCATAACACCAATGCGCCCTCTGCTGTTTTTACTTTACGCTTATCTTCCCGAACGCTATAAAAACAGCACAGGAACCACGCGCAGGTTAGTTCTGGTAGATTTGGGAGTGCAATCTTCAAATATTAATAAGCTCGTTAGTTTCTTCCAGACTCTGCGTTGGAAAACCACTTTCATCTTTTAACACCACCCCGTGCTCATCTTTAATTCGGAATTTAGCGTCTCCTTTTTTAAAGAACTGCCACCACTTCTTATGATCATAAATTATTTTTTGAGCTTTAAATGCAAAAACAATTGGTGTTGCATTTTTATACTCCATAAGTACTTCATCTTTTTTGGACCTTCCTACATTAACATCTGCATCTACTATTCCTTTAATAGTAGCCTCCAGATCAATATTTTGGCCGTTTTTATTTTGGGCTGAAACGGAGAAACTGTTACTCTTTAGTACGGAATTGATGACAAATAATTCGTTGTCTTTAAGCTTTTCTTTAAACGTATTAAACTGGTCCACTTTAGGTTCAGACCCACTAATAAAATTATCTAATTGCAAAAGCGAAACATTATCCTCAAAAACATTTTGGTAGCTTATTTGCAGAGAATTTATATGATCTGCATTTATGTTTCCTCTAAGTTTCCCCATTTTTAACTTTTGAAGCAACCAATCCAGAATATCCACCCCGGCTTTTCCATCGAAACTAACCGTAGAATTTTGCTGAAGATTAAGGGTAGCATTATTCTTCGAAACTATTGGAGGCGGGCTATCTGCCAGGGCAAATAATTTATCGATATTATTCCCGGAGGAACTTACATCTCTTTTATTTTTATACAACAAAAGCAAAGGAGCGATACCTTCTTTAGGCAGAGCTACTAAATTATAACCGTAACCTGCCAGGGCATTCTTAAGAACTTTAGACATATTTTGAGTTTTTAATTAATACTGGGATTTCATGGACGCGAATTTTTTTATTTTTATAATCTAAGTCGTCAAATTTTGGATTATTGAATTCAATTGCGTTAATGGCACCGGAATGACAGTATTCCAGGTCCTTTTGGTAACCATTAAATAATGTAGTATAAAAATTATTGGAGTAAATTAAAGCCGCGGGCACAGGAAAGACAGCTTTTGTACCAATAGCGAAATCGCAATACTCCTTAATCGCTTTCGCATGGTTCTTACTGTTGCATGCGCTTATAAGTACTAACTTTAATTCATGTTTCTTGGTGTAGCGTTCTATGATCTGTTTAAATTCTTTTACAGACATTGGAAGTATAGCTTTATTCTTATCCTCAAAATGTAATCCGTCTTTAACCGTGGCGTGCATTGATAAATGCAGAAATTGAGGTTTATATCGATCCAGAATATCTTTGAATTCATCTTTGGTAACAGATAGTTCTATTTCAATGTCATAGTGATCCCTATCTATTGCTCTTTGAAGGTTATATTTTAAGTCCTTATACTCTTTATCAAAATCTATAAAATTGCTATCTCTGGGGTTGGAACACACGAAAAGCATTGGTTTTACCGCCATAGAACCAACTAGCTTCCCTAGATTATCTAGCATAAACTCATCCTGAAAGTAAGTTATGTTTTCTTTTAAACTATTAAAACTTCCCTTGTCCATACTTTTTTCGCTTTGTAGAGCAAAATCTAACAGATTCTCCTGTTTAATATCATAGCGGGATTTACGGAACAACTTTTTTGAGGTTTGCTCAAAATATGCATTTACCTGTTTTGCCTCTGCGCTCTCCTTTTCAAGTTCAATTTGTTTATATTTTATCGCATTTAGTAAAATCTTTATCGTTTCTTTTTCAAGATGTATACGAAGTAGGTTCATCCTAAGATCACGTAGAATAGTTTTATGTTTACCAGATTTTGATCGAAAATTGGCAGGTATTTTAATAATCCAGACTTTTGTTGGATAACCATCCTGCTTTAATTTATAGCCAAATAATTCAATAGACCCAGCATCATTTGGCAATTCAATCTTTTCCAGAGAAAATGACCGGCGGGGTACTATTAACCGTTCGTGGCTGGAATAAGTTAGTACAATAGTTAATTCACCAGTTTGAACATAATCTGGGTTTATTTGGAAATGCTTTTCTCTCAAAGTTGACTCTCTTTGATACTTTTTAGATAAACGAGGGCCGGCTTTATATAATTTAACCTGTTCATCCTCTACAGTTGCCTCTAAGTTGGAATAGTGTTTTAAAATTGAGCTAATTTGAATGCCTTCAGAACCAGGATAATTTCGAATGATTTTTTCTAGATTATCTATCAACCCTATTTCCACCTTACCTACAAACCGCCCATCGTTATAATACCTTCTGTAACTATTAAAAATAGAGGCTGGTGTTGTAATACCTTCGGAAAACCCCTGATGTTGAAGCTCTTTGAATTTAATAGCTGAATGAGAATCACAATAATAAGACTCCCCGGTAAAATTATCGCTACCACCCAAATTGCGTGATTTAACTTTTCCAAAACCGCTTACAAAAGATTGCCTTCTTTCCTGTGGATCTGGCCATTTGGGATCATTCAGCCTACCATTACCGCCAGAAACTATATCTCTTAAGTCAACTATCGGATATTGAAAAATTATGTGCATACCCCCCTAATAAAAAGTTCTTAAAAAAAGAGGGCTCTCACGAAGATCACCCTCCGGATTTTACCTGATCTAGGTGAACAGGTCGAAAAATCAACGTGTAAACCAGATCATTTGATCATGGCCTTTTACGCTTATTTAAATTTAAATAAAAAAAACATAAACTGCTATATTACAGTCAACTATATTTTATATGATTTGATTCTTTCCTCCTAAACATTAAAGGTTGAGCTACCCGAAAGATCAACCTCTTGCACTTTCATTATCAACTGGAAAAAAGAGATTCGTTTTCAAATCATAGCACCAATGCGCCCTCTGCTGTTTTTACTTTACGCTTATCTTCCCGAACGCTATAAAAACAGCACAGGAACCACGCGCAGGTTAGTTCTGGTAGATTTGGGGACATTATAGCAGAATATTACGTCCCGGTTTTTGAATAGTAATTCTTCCGGGAAATTGATTTAAAAAAGCAAAAGATATCAATTGTAGGATCCTCCCATATAATTTGTACAGAACTCCTAACCTAACAGGATGTATACAAGCATTGCCTTTTTTCACGGACTCGTACAAATTTAAAGTTCTGTGATAAACTGCTACTTATAAACTATCCTGGCGAGATCTCCCTTCTTCTTTGGATCTTTGAAAAATAACCTTTCTTCAAAATATCACCCATAGAATAATCGTTTTTCATAAAAACTACCTGTGAAACACTGTTTTTCACGCCATGTAAGTATTTTTCATGGGCGCAATCTAACTTAGGAAGGATTACTGATTGAGTTTCAGAATAAAAATCAATTGCAGCGTGCATTTTTCCTGAATATTTATTTGAGCTGTTGTTTTTCATAACTAGCGCGTATTTTTTCAGGAAAACAACCTGGGAAAGCAGAGGGACCCAGAAACAACCCGATGCCACGGTTTCAGAATGGAAGACATCGCCGATGGCGGAGCAGCACTCACCGCCTACGGAAAATTGCAGTATACCGATATGCCTCTGGCAGAGCGCCTGGAACTCAAAAACTCTCTGCTGAAGTATTGCGAACTAGATACCCTGGCGATGGTCATGATTGTGGAGTTTTTTTAGGGAAGTAGTCGGTAGTCGATAAACAATTATCAGTTATCAGTTAACGGGGATTAGTAGTCGGTTATTAATTATTAGTTATCAGTGGACGGTGGGCTGTGGATCATTAGAAAAACAAAAAGCTCCTTCCATTTTTTCAAGCCCCGATAATGGATCGGGGGGTGGTATGCGAGGAAGTCAAATTATTTTCTTTATTTTAATCATTCTTCCGAGCAGAACGGAAGGCTTGAAAACAAGAGTCAAGAGACAAGGATCAAGACTAAAAAAAGAATTTAGAAAAGAGACTTTTCCGCGGTGATCTGCGAGAGAATCGGCGCTATCTGCGGGGAATCTATTTATTCAAAGTTCAACCTACCTACCGGTAGGCATGGATTTAAAATTCAAGGTTAAAACAACAGAATTAAGGAACAAGAAAAAACTAATGTCTACAGCCTATTGAATACTGACTATTTTAAGAGAGAAAAGATCTTTCTGCAAAAATCTGGGAGAAAATTGGCGCTTTCTGCGGTTAAAAATTAAATTTCCCGGCATTACCCACATCTTCAAGAAATGGAAAACCTAATAAAAGATAAAGAATTTGTTCGTAAAACGATAAGGAGAATTTCAAATAAACCCCTGAAAAAAGACTCGCATTTTTATGGCCAATTCAAGGAAATGAAAATTATTGATGCTGTGAACATTTGGGAGAAGAACCAAAATCCTAAAGATAATAAGCCTGCAATTATATTCCTAAGTGTTGTTTTAGCTGCAAATAGAAAGTACAATACTCATGTTAAACCCAACATTGACCGAATTATAGAACAATACCCATCTTTAACAACATTTAAATCTTTGAAAAATCTTATTGAGTCGAAAACTAGGGAAGAGTTTTATGACTTTTGGGGTCACAAGAATTTAAAAAAGTACAATACATTGGTGAATTTGATTGAAGCTACTGATCAAATTCGATTAAAATACAATGTTCCAGATGATTTTAAATTAATGCAAAAGTGGGCAGAAAATGTTGATATTTATGATTATGAAAATGACATTATTGGTAGAATTAAAAATATAGCTATTGCAACTATTCAACATCTTCGAATGGACTTTGGAATTAATACTATTAAACCTGACCAACGTGTTATAGAAGTATTGGAGCGTGAATTTGATTTCAAGAAAGTAAATCAAATTAGAGCAATTAAACTTGTAGAGGAAATGGCAAATATTTCTGAAATTACTGTACGAAACCTTGATTTGGTTTTAGTAAATTATGGCTCTGGTTATTATGATAATAGAAAATATAATTCTCAATTGAAATTGAAAAAGGAAATCGCAAATAAACTAGTAAATAATCCTCGGGGCAAGCCCACGAGGCATTAAAATAATTTCAACTGATAATCTTTTTTCAACACTTTGTACTCTTTTTCTATTCCCTGCTCCTTGACATATTTGGCAATGACATTCTCGGTTCCATGCTGACCGACGGTGTTCACAAAGTAACCCTTTCCCCAAAATTCTCCACCCCAAAGCTGCTTTTTCACTTCTGGACATTGCCTAAAAACTTCCCTAGCTAAGATACTTTTTACCATCGTAACAATTTTTGTTACGCTATATGAAGGAACACTTTGAATCAAAAAATGAACATGGTTCTTGTCCGTTCCCACTTCTAGAAAACAAACTTCATATCTTTTTTCAATCTCCGAACATGTCGCGACCAAAACTCGGTCGACCGAATCAGAAATAACAACCCTTCGATATTTAGCACTGCTCACCAAATGGTAAAGAAGCACCGTTACGTTATGGCTCTTGTGTATGAATTTACTATTTTGTGACATCGAGTCACAAAATAGTAATAATAAACGAGGCAAGCCTCGGGGAATTAAACCCAATAGAGATTAAATTTAGGAGTGAATAGAAGTGTTATTTTTGAAGCTACGGGAATAGAATTAAAAAGTGAGTAACAAGATATATGTAATCATAGCTATCTATCGGAAGACAATGCTTCATATACTTGTATGTTGGTGGTAATTTCCCTGAAACAAATCTAAATTTAAATGACATTATTAAATTTTCAAAATGATTTACATCAAAAACTAAAGCCAGCACCGTTTAAAATAAATACTGCTACACGCACCGGCAATTTCAATATCCCAAATTACTAACCACAGCCGTTACAAATTGCCAACGATCATTCCAATGGCCAAATAACCTTCTCCTGGCTATATTTTCTTTAAAAACAGCTTCAACCGAGATTTTAACGGCAAACTAACCGCGGCCTTTGCAAATTACCAACTGCCGGGGTAACCGTGAATCCCTAACTGTAGCAACCTTGAAGTAACCGTGCTGCAATGTTTCAAAACATTTACTAATGTTAAAAAAATTAACTAACTTTCCCTCTCAGGATCTCACCCTACCTTGATCCTTTTTTACAACCAAAACCTACCATTTATAATACATGGCAAAAGCAGACATTGATTTTGAAAAAGAACTCTGGGATGCAGCGAACGAATTACGTGGCGCAGTATCTGAGAATAACTATAAAAAATACATTTTACCCCTTGTTTTCGTAAAGCACCTTAGCGAACGCTATGAAGTGGTGCGCGAGGAATTGAAGGAGCAGCTAAATGATCCGGAATCTGATTATTACACTACAGATAAGGATGAGATTAATTACGTCCTGGAGGACCGGGATGAATACCGCTCCCGGAATACTTTTAAAATTCCTGAAACTGCTTCCTGGCAATATTTAAAGGACAATGCCGAGCAGGATGATATCAAGGTGAAGGTAGATGATGCCTTTGATGTGATTCAGGAATTGCTAACAGGGTATAACCCCCAGTTGGTGAATATTTTGCCGCGGATTTTTGTGCGGAGTGAACTTTCTCCCAAACAAACCGGCGGAATCATCAACCTCCTCTCCCACCCTAAATTTTCTGAAAAGGAAAATCCTGAAAGCGATATCCTGGGTCGTATCTATGAATATTACATTGGCCGCTTCGCAATGGCCGAAGGTTCCGGTGCGGGACAGTTCTTTACACCGGGAAGTATTGTAAGGCTGCTGGTGGAATTGCTGGAACCTTATAAAGGGCGCATCTTTGATCCGGCTTGTGGGAGTGGCGGTATGTTTGTGCAGAGTTTGAAGTTCATCAAAGAACACGGCGGGAACAAAAAAGACATCGCGATCTACGGACAGGAAATGACCGCACAAACATTAAGACTTTGTCTAATGAACCTGATGCTGCGGGACCTTTCTTTTGATATTAAACTGGGGAATTCATTACTGGATGACAAATTCCCAAACCTGAAAGCCGACTATATTATCGCCAATCCGCCTTTTAATGTAAGCAACTGGCATCCTGAGGATCTGCCCGATGGCGACCCAAGGTTATTTGGACCCAAGGAAGAATTCACAACAGATGGCAGCGCCAATTATATGTGGATGCAAACCTTCTGGCACCATTTAAGCGACACCGGCACTGCAGGAATTGTAATGGCAAACGGCGCGATGACTTCCAACAACAAAGGCGAGAAAAACGTACGGCAGCATATGGTAGACAATTCTATGATTGATGCCATTGTACGCCTACCCGATAAGCTGTTCCTTACCACCGGAATCCCGGCCTGCCTTTTCATCCTGAGCAAAAACCGCGACGGAAAAGACGGAACCCACCGGGAGCGCAATAATGAGATCCTATTCCTGGACGCCTCCAAAATGGGCACAATGGCCAGTCGCAAATTGCGAGTATTTACAGATGAGGATATCCAAAGGATATCCGAAACTTACCACAAATGGCGCAACATGCCGGGGGAGGATTACCTTGATATTGAAGGTTTCTCCAAAGCAGCTACCATAGCCGAGGTGCAAAAGCAGGATTACAAACTCACTCCGGGCATCTATGTAGGCACAGAAGCCGAAGAAGATGACGGGATTCCCTTTGAAGAAAAAATGAAGAGCCTTAAGGCGCAGTTGTTAGAACAGTTCGAAAAAGGGGAAGAATTGAAGAAAAAAATTGTGGCAAACTTCGATTTAATCTAAATTATTATGTCAAAAAACCACAAAATAGAAGTGCAGGGCATTTCCATATGGGTTACCAAAAATAATGAGGATGATTATATATCCTTAACAGATATAGCCCGGCAAAAAGATGCACTAAGAAGTGACTATATTCTTCAAAACTGGATGCGAAACAGAAGTACCATTGAATATTTAGGACTTTGGGAACAATTAAACAACCCTGATTTTAATTCCATCGAATTCGATGGATTTAAAAATCAGGCAGGGGCAAATAGTTTTAGTTTGACGCCGAAACGATGGATCGAGAATACAAATGCGATTGGTATCTTCTCGAAAGCCGGAAGATATGGAGGTACGTTTGCGCATAGGGATATCGCATTTGAATTTGCATCCTGGATTAGTGCAGAATTCAAACTCTATCTGGTCGTTGAATTTCAGCGGCTTAAAAAAGAAGAAAGCGATCCCGCCAAACTCAACTGGAATTTTCAAAGAATGCTATCAAAAGTAAATTATGCAATTCATACCGATGCGGTGAAGGAAAAATTAATTCCAAAAAGTTTGGCCCCTCATCAGATCAAATTTGTATATGCCAATGAAGCCGATTTATTGAATATGGCGCTCTTTGGAATGACAGCCAAAGATTGGAGAGACCAAAACCCAGATTCAACCGGTAATATAAGGGATATGGCTTCACTGGAACAACTGGTTATTTTATCAAATATGGAAAGTATCAACGCTATGCTGATACATCAGGGAATAACCCAAGCCGAAAGATTGAAACAACTTAACCAAATAGCCATTTCCCAAATGACTTCTTTGCTCAATGCAAAAGGATTGAAAAAAATAAATTAATGCCGGAGAATAGGAAAATATATAAACTTGATGATATCACAGATGTCCAAAATGCCTACGCTTATAAATCCAAAGAATTAGGTGAAAATGGAATATCTGTAATTAAAATTAAGAATAGTATTCCTCAAAATGTGATATTGGAAGGTGCGGGATATACATAGGCACAGAAGCCGAAGAAGATGACGGGATACCTTTTGAAGAAAAAATGGAGAGCCTTAAAGCGCAGTTGCTGGAACAGTTTGAAAAAGGGGAAGAATTAAAGGAAAAGATTAAGGCCAATTTTGACAAAATATTTTAAAAATAAAAAGTAGTCCTTATAAAACAACTTCACCTGCTTATTTCTCTGAAGCGTTTACGATTTGTGAACAACCTGAAAAAATGAACAGAGCGGTAATGGTCGGTGCAAATAAATTATAGAAGGAATAAAAAATAAATTTAGCGCATTGTTGCAAACAACTTAAAATAATTGAGAAATAAAGAATAAAATGGCAAAATTTTTAGATACACAAGGAGTATCATATTATTTAGGGAAATTAATTGATAATGCAGAGCAAAGGCTTTATCTGATAAGCCCGTATTTACAATTAAATAATCAATTGAAAATTGCATTAGAGGATAGAGCAAAATTCAGAATTGATATTATAATGATTTACGGTAAAGTTGCCGACTTAAATCCAAAAGATAGTGAATGGTTAGAAAATATAGATGATATTAAACTTCTTTTTCATCAAGACCTTCACGCAAAGTGTTACATAAATGAAAAAGAAGCTATAGTTACTTCAATGAATCTTTATATGTACTCACAACAAAATAATGTTGAAATGGGCATATATGTTTCAAAAGCTGATGATGAAGAATTATACAAACAAATATTAAACGAAGCTGATAAAATTAAAAGAGGTAGCGAACATCGAACAATTTCAGTGCAAAAAGTCAGTGATAAAGAATCCCCAAAAAGAAAAAAGGAAAAATCTTCAACAGAATCTAATACTAATTCAAAACTTTTAACAACCAAAGAATTATCTCAATTGACCGGATTGAGCAGTCGAAAAGTTAACAGTTGGTTGACTGATGAAAAATTGATGTATAAGAAAGATGATGATTGGGTCACAACAAAACGCGGAAAAGAAGTTGGCGGAATTGAAAAAAGTGGTCAATATGGCCAATTTATAATTTGGCCAGAAGAAATTGGAAAACAGATGGTGGAATAAAAACTGTTTACAATAATGAATAACACAAATTGCGGAAGGCCTCCCAAAAATGGCATTTTTGATTACCTTTTAAAGTAAGTGTTTAACCGACAAGTTATAGATTCCAAGCCGCAACTTGCGTTATACGAGACGTTAGCGACAATTAGAATTAACAAAAGAACTTAAATGGAATTACTTCAACATTATAAAGGTGCCGTATTTTTTGTAGATATACTAGGGATCTCTGCACTTACAAACAATAACATTGCTTTAAATCATGAGGATTACAGAACTTGGTTAAATAATAATATTCCTAAGTTTTCCAATCAATTTTTGGGAGCTTCAATCTTAGCGGAATTTAGAAAATTACTTTTAAAATTACGGAAAGGAAATACTAGCTTAAAAATAACTCAACTTTCAGATTGTGCATTTATTTGGTCCGAACAAATAGCTGATGTAGTAGTTTTCTGTTCAAAATTTATGCATCAAGCAGTTGAAAAAGGTATTCTATGTAGAGGCGGAATGGCGTTCGGCGAAATTATAGAAACAAATCAATCCCACAGATTAGGGAGGTTTATACTTGGAGATGCTGTAACCCAAGCTGCTAAATTAGAAAGTCGTTCTAAAGGGTGTCGAGTATTAATTAATAGTGACCTACCACAAGAATTAGATAAGCAAAGTGAAGATGTATCGAAAAGGATATTCACTTTATTTCAACCATTCACAAATCCATTGGATTTTCAGGTTTATGATGAATTCAAGTGGTATCTGACACCTAAACTTGACTACAAGAATATTGTTGATTTAAATTTTATTGACTTTGATACCAGAGTTAAATTCACAAAAAACAGATTAATATTAGCTAATAGATTAAGGTGCTCACCGAAATTTAACTGGAACTCCAGAAGTATATTAGGCAGAGCACAATTAATTGCGAGTATTAATTTTCTTTCTCAAAATTACACTATGGGTGTTTTACATAATTTTGGTTGGGTAGATGTTATAGATAAAAGAGATGAAAAAGTTGTAGAAAAAATGAACAAAAAACTAAATGAATATCCCGACTATAGAAAACATATAGATGAACCATTTCCTGAAGATTGGGCTGAATAATAACTGCTATTAACACTGTAAAAACAATGCTCAACCCAGTCTTTAATCGAAACTCCGTCCTCGCTTGCTTAGTGGATTGTCCTGCGAAAAATCTGCAAAGCGAGCGCGCACTGTTTTTATGAGGGACGGTATGTAACAATTACCAAAATTAAATATGAATAAACTATTAATATTAATTCTGCTTTTAAATATCACCGTTTTCGCGCAGTCTAATAGCAATACGGAAATTGATTCAAAAACCAACTACAACACCGAATTGTTGAAGCAAAATTTTGAAATTGAAAAAACTCAATTAAAAATCGATGCATTAGAAAAATCCATTCAATCTGATTTGGAAAAACTATCATTGGAGACAGACGCTAAAATTGAAAAACTAAACTCAAAAATTGAAAATTATCTACTAATTGGGAGTGTTGCTCTAGCAATAATACTTTTTCTAATTAACTTTTTCGGGCGAAAATTAATAGTCGATAAAATTGAAAATTTAATTCAGATTCAAGCTTCAAAATATGCAGAACAGAAAGCAAATCAAGTTATTCAGGAATATATTGACAATGGTAAAATAGAAGAGTTAATTGAACAAAAAGCTAAGCCCATAATAACTGAAATCGCGAAGAAAATTGAATTAGATGGTATAAACGTAATTGATGAAATCAAAGTCAAAGGAAATGAAGTCATAAGTTCAATGTTAGCTTCAAATACCAATGGAGTAGGAGAAATTCCAGAAAAAGAGGAAAAAGAAATAAAAAAGAAAAACCTAAATACAAGAGCTAGAGAGTTTTTCGACCTTGCTTTTTCTAGAAAAGACCCTTTAATCCAAATCGAATTGTATAAAAACGTTCTTGAGCTTGAACCCAATAATATCGCCGCATTAAATAACGTTGGTGCTGCCTATAACAATGCGTACAATTATAATGATGCTATTAAACATTTGACAAAAGCAGTAGAAATCGAACCCGAATATGCAATTGCTATTGCAAATTTAGCTAACTCCTATAATTTGTCGGACGATTTAGATAAAGCTTTAGAATATGCCAATAAGGCTATAGAAAAAAATCCAAACTTAGATTGGAGTTATTCGGTAAAAGGAAATGTCCTGACTAAAAAAGGGAAACTTGATGATGCTGAAAAAACTTTCGGTTTAGCTATAAAAATTAATCCTAATTCACCAGAGGTTTATAACACTAGAGGATATTTTTATGAGGAAACAGGAAAATATGAAGAGGCGGAAAAAGATTTTCTCAAAGCTGAAAAGCTTGGTTTTCCAAATAAAGCTATGTTATACAATAATTTTGCAGTATTGTACAGGAGGAAAAAGGAATTTAACAAAGCCTTAAAATATCTTGAAAAAGCAAGAGAAGAAAACCCAGATTTTCCAAATATCGAAGGAACATTAGCCTTAATTTATGCAGATAAAGGAGATAGAGATAATTTCTATAAGCACATGATAATTGCATTAGAAAAGGGATGTCCTGCTTGGAATTATATCGATGATCCAGGTTTTGATAAATTTAGAGAAGAAGAAAAACTGAATAAACTTTTAGAATCTTATAAAAAGAAATACGTTGCCTAATAAATCCATAAGTTATTCCTTGTTTTCGCAACTACTGATAGCAGAGACACTAAAAGAAATAAACAACAACTAATGCCGCAAAACTGGAAAACATATAAACTTAAAGATATTGTAGATCAAGATAGGGGAATATCCTACGGAATTGTTCAACCAGGAAAACACGATCCCAATGGTGTTCCGATCTTAAAAATTAACAATCTTACAGGTAATTCATTTAATATTAATGACCTGCATTTTGTCTCTAAAAATGTAGAAGAAAAATATAAAAAAACCAGACTTAGAGGAGGTGAACTATTAGTTTCTCTTGTCGGTTCGCTTGGTGCAGTGTATACTGTTCCTCGTGAAATGATAGGTTATAACGTGGTAAGAGCACTGGCAGTAATTCCCGTCTTAAACGAGTTTTCGCCAAATTGGGTAATGTATTATTTAAGAGCACCTTTTGCTCAAAATATTTTACAACAAATTGCTACTACTTCAGTTCAAGCCACAATTAATCTAAAGGAATTGAGGGAAATAATTATTCCATTTCCCGAAAAAAAGGAAAGAGAGTCCATCGCCTCCATCCTCTCCGCTATAGATGATAAAATCGAACTCAACCTCCAGATGAACAAAACTTTGGAGGAAATGGCTATGGCACTATACAAACATTGGTTTTTTGATTTTGGGCCTTTTCAGGACGGTGAATTTGTAGAATCTGAATTGGGGGAAATTCCGAAAGGATGGGAAGTAAAAACTTTGGAAGATATAATCAGATTTTCCAATGGATATGCTTTTAAAAGTAAGCAACTTCTTAAAGAGGAAGAACAAAATAGCTTTCATATTTTTAAAATGGGTCATATTCTTAAAGGAGGTGGTTTAAAGGCTGACGGAACCAAAAGTTGGATTAAAAAAAGTGATTGTAAAGGTTTGGAAAAATTTATTCTGAAAACTGGTGATATTCTAATGAGTATGACCGATATGAAAGATAATATGACCATCCTTGCACATACTGCTTTGATGAACGAAGACAATAAATATATTGTTAATCAGCGGGTCGGGTTACTACGTGTAGCGAACAAATATGGTATTGATTATCCATTTGTATTTTTACTCACTAACAGCTCCGATTTTATTCAGCGTTTAAGAAGTCAGGCGAACAGTGGAGTTCAGGTAAATCTTTCAACAAGTGCTATAAAATCAGCTAAAGTTGTAGTTCCAATTAAAGATGTAAATATAGAATTCAACAATATTACACTTCCATATTATGAAAGTATAAATCAGAATGCCTTGGAAAACCAAACCCTCACTCAACTCCGCGACACCTTATTGCCCAAACTCATCAGCGGGGAAGTCCGTGTAATAGATGTGGAAAAAACTTTATCTGAAATCCTATGACACAAATGATCGAGATTACGGTACAAAAAGCTGCCATAGAGTGCCTTCAGGAGTTGGGATACACTTATAAGGAGGGCAATTCCCTGCAGCGGGATTTGAAAAAGGTGGTGCTGGAGGAAGACCTTCGGGAATTTTTAGTGAGCTCCTACCACGATGTTCCTGCAACCGCCATTAACGAAGCCCTGGCAGCTTTTACGCAACACCAGGGAATGGATCTCGATCACCGCAACCGCGATTTTCATCTTAAAATGACCCAGGGGGTTTCCATTACCTGGAAAGATGCTTCGGGCAAAGAACAGGCCCGGCACCTATACCCTATCAACTACAAAGAACCTGAGAAAAATACGTTTGAATGTGCAGATGAAGTAAAGATCATTGGCAAGAACAGCCGGCGTACAGATTTGCTCATCTTCATTAACGGCCTGCCGCTCATTGTGTTTGAATTCAAGAATATGTTTGATCCCGAGGTGGGCGTGGAAAACGCGCACCGGCAAATTGGGCATTACTTTCAGGATATTCCGCAGCTGTTTGATTACAATGCTATCACGGTAGTTTCAGATGGGCTGGAAACCCTGCACGGGATGTACAACTCATCCCTAAAGTGGTTTGCTCCGTGGAAAAGTCTGCACGGGGATGACCTTCAGCAGAAACAGGAACTGCAACTGGAAACCTTACTGAAGGGATTATTTCCGAAGAAAACCTTATTGAATTACCTGCAAAACTTCATTTTCCACGAAGACCACAACGGGAAAATAATCAAAAAAGGCGCAAAATATCATCAGTACTGGGGCATTAAAAAAGCGGTGGACTCTGCCGTGGAAAATATAAAACCCACGGGTGACGGCAGGCTGGGAGTGATCTGGCACACACAGGGATCGGGCAAAAGCATTTCTATGGCCATCCTTACCGGGATCCTCAGGCAAATGCCCGAAATGAAAAATCCCACCATTCTTATCCAGGTAGACCGCAATGACCTGGACCAGCAACTCTATGAGAATTTTGTGCTGTGCAAAGACCTGGTGGGCCACGTACAACACGCCGATACCACAGATGAGCTGCGGGCCCTGCTGAGCACCGATGGCGGCGGGGTGATCTTTACCACCATTGAGAAATTCCGCTTGAAAGAACTGGCTTCGGGAAAAGAGCTCTCCCACCCTGTTCTTTCTGAACGTTACAACCTCATCGTGATGGCAGATGAGGCCCACCGCACCCAGTATGGATTCCATAGCGGCGGCTTTGCGCAGAACATAAGACGCGCCTTACCCAATGCCTCCTTCATAGGCTTCACCGGGACTCCCGTAGATGGCAAAGATGCCGATACCCAACAGGTATTTGGCCCCACCATTCACACCTACGATATTAAACAGGCCGTAGAAGACGGTGCCACGGTGCCCATTTATTACGAGCCAAAGATGGTACCGCTCAACATCAAAGCCAAATATGATAAGGAGCTGGATGAAATGGAAGAAGATGAAGACGAGGAGAACAATGCTGTTTGGGCAGCGATAGAAGATGCCGCCGGAGCTGCTGACCGGGTGGAAAGAGTTGCCAAAGAAATCCTCACCCATTTCAGGGCCAGGACAGCAAGCCTGGAAGGAAAAGCGATGATCGTTTGTATGAGCCGCAAGAACTGCGTTAAAATGTACAACGCCCTCACTGCACTTGAAGGTTGCCCTGAAATAGCCGTGATAATGACCGGAAACATCAGCAAAGATCCTACCGACTGGAATGCACACATACGCACCAAAGATGCGATGGAAGCCATAAAAAAGCGTTTCCGTACACCTGAGGATCCGTTGCAAATCGTGATTGTTCGCGATATGTGGCTCACGGGATTTGATGCCCCCTGCGCCCATACGATGTATGTGGATAAAATAATGAAAGGCCATAACCTGATGCAAGCCATTGCAAGGGTAAACAGAGTATTTAAAGACAAACCCAATGGACTCGTAGTTGATTTTATAGGCATTTCCGGCTTTTTGGCCGAAGCCACCAAAAAATACACCGCCGGAGGCGGGGAAGGAAAACCCACTCTGGATCTTGAAGCCGCGGTAAAACTTTGTCTGGAGCAATTTGAAAAAGTAAAGGATTTGATAGGTAATTTTTCTGCGGAAAGTATCAACGCAATGACCGATATGGACAAAATGAAATGGTCCAGCAGTGTTGTGAACAGCCTTTTGAAATCTGATGCCGTTACCGATGGCTTTTTGCTCGAAGAGCGAAAGCTGGCCGAACTGGTGGCAATGACCAGTTCAGATCCGCGTGTTTGGGAGATCCAGGAAGAGTTGGCGGTCATTCAGAAGATCAGGCATCTCATAAGAAAGATCAAATTCCCTCCCGGCCCCCGCAGGGAAAAGAATGAAAAGATAAAAGACCTGATAAGCAAATCCCTGGAATCGCAGGAAATTGTAGACCTGGCAAAAATGTACAACCTTGATAAGATCGATATTTCCATCGTAGACGATAGATTCCAGGCCATTGTAAAAGAAAAAGGCAACGAGAATATCAAAGTAGAATTGCTGCGCAGGATCATCAATGACGAGATAAGAGTGCGAATGCCCAAGAACATCCGCCGGATGAGAAAGCTGAAAGACGAGCTGGAAAAGGTACTTAGCAACTACCATAAGAACTCTCTGGATTCAATCGCCGCCATCAAGCACCTGCTGGACATCGCCACTGAGTTTCAGCAGGATGACATCAGGACCAAACAACTCGGTTTAACCGAAGACGAACTGGCTTTTTATGACTTATTATCTGCCAACGAAAAGTTACTCAACCAAACCGGCCCCATTCAGGACCTGGTGCATACTGTAGTAAACTCCGTCAAGAAAAACCTGCAGCTCGACTGGACCAAAAAAGAAGACGCCCGCGCGGCAATTCGGCTGGCAGTGAAAAAAGAATTACGGGGAAAAGTACCATTTTCTGAACTGGATAATTTGTTGAAAGAGGTAATTGAGCAGGCCGAGGGGCAGTATAAGGATTGGCCGATTGAGGCTTGAAACGATTGAGAAATGGGTATAGCAGAATATTGGATACTGTCCAGAAATAAAAAATAGTTTAGTTTTAAAGGGAAATACAATATCTGAAACTTTAACTCAAAATATATATCTTAATGTTAGGACCACATGAACTTCTTGAAAAAGTAATGGAATTTGCTTATAATTAATTCATTTTGATGAAATTAGAAAAGGTAAGCTTCTTGGCTCTCAACCGAATTGGTAACCCTTCTGTTAATATTACTTTAAATAATTACTCGTATTTATTATTTCATACTTCGGGCTTCTCTCTATCCACATATCAAAAAATGCGGTATGGGTGGCTCCCATAAGTATAAAGACGCGGTCATCTTCACCTAATTTGATTTGGTTTAGGTTGGAATACATCACCAGATTACGGTGATAAAATTTTGCAGCTTCATCTGCCCCTTCTGCATTACCTTCAGTAGAAATATGAGTTAGGATATCAGCATTTATATTTAGCAGCATATCTTTATATATGGGGTTGTTGCTCATTTGTAATTTTTGAAGTACAGACATCTCCTCTTCCGGAAATTGTTTTTCTAAAGAATCCAGTATCGAAAAATATTTTTTATAAGTTTCAATTCCGTAGTTGTCATTTATTTTCTCTGCGATTCTGTAGTTATAGCCTTCTTTATAATCTATGCCATAAATTCGCTCTGTTCCCGCAAGCCGACCTACTTCGAAAGCTAACAATTCAAGCTCACTAGGGTTCTTAAATTTCATTTCAGGGTTATCCACATAATCTTTATAATTTTTCTGTACTTCACTATTTCTTTCCGGGAGGCTTTCTACAAGAATTACGGTGGGTTTAAATTCTGCAATAGATTGAGCTATTTTATGTACTTGATCGATATTTCTTTGATCGTGCTCATCAAATTCGGTGGTATTGGCATCAGGAGTATATCCCATATGGAAAGTCCCCATGTTTAATACTTTAACGGTATTTTTAAATTTTACCGGTTTCTTAAATTCCTGCGCTTGCAGCTGGATATTTAGAAGTACCATCATAATTACTGTGATTCTCATTTCTTTAATTTTTAAGATTACCCAAATATCATATTTATACTGGAGTGTGAATTCTTTTTTCTACAAACCCCTGCTGTTTTTCGACAAACCCATCCCAGCTCCTGCTTAGAATGTTTTAGTTTTACACCTATGAAACCATTTACCCATACCGGCTCTATGACCAAAAAGAAGGAGGTTCTCTTTCATGGCCTTTTTTGGTTCCTATTTGCTTATTTTGAGCTTATCCAGTTTGAACTTAGCAACCCCTACTTTTTTAAAATTAGAAAATTGGATATCTTCGAGATCTCGGCCGGTATCATTTTCCTGGCTACCTTCTATTTTACTTATATTTTGATCCTGCCCCGGGTATTTGAAAAACTCAACTGGAAAAGGGTTTTCTTCGGTATTGGATCTGGATATATTTTCTTTATATCACTGAGATACATCCTGGAAGAAATCCTAATCAACCATTTTATGGGACATGGTAATTATTTTGAGGGGACTTCGTTTACCTTTTATACTTATGATAATTTATATTACGGAAGTTTCCCGCTGATTGTCAGTTCTATTCTTTGGATCCTGATTTTTAATATTCGATTATTAGAATACAATAAACACATCATTGAGGAGAAAAGTGCAACGGAAGTAAAGTTCCTTAAAGCCCAACTCAACCCCCACTTTATGTTCAACACCCTCAATAATATTTACTCTCTGGTTTATTTTAAATCTGATAAAGCCCTGTCGGCAATTGAAAAACTGGGCGAACTAATGCGATATACCACCTATGAAACCAATAAAGAGAGAATTGATTTGCAGCAGGAAGTTAATTACATAAAATCATATATTGAGCTTGACCAGTTACGACACGAAGATGGAAATACTGTGAATTTTCAAATTGATATTGAAAACCCCTCCGTACAAATTCCACCTTTTTTATTAAGTCCACTGGTGGAAAATGCACTTAAACATGGGAAGTACAATAAGGATAACCCGATTCTTTTCAATCTAAAACAAACCGGTAACACACTCTTCTTTAAAATCACTAATAAAATTGGCAACCAGAAAAAAGATAAATTAGGAGGAATAGGCCTGGATAATTTAAAGAAAAGCTTAGCGATTAATTATCCCGATGCTCACTCAATAAAAATAAACAAGGAACAACAAACTTTTAGCGTCCAATTAGAAATTAAGCTTGATGAAAAACTCTATTAGTACAATAATTCTTGATGATGAACCCTTTGCAGTTCGTTTATTAAAGGATTATGCCGAAAAAGTTTCCACCCTCAACATTATCTATGCAGGTAGTGACGTTTATAAAGTTATCGAACTGCTTAAGGAGCGTACAAATAGCTTAGTATTTATAGACCTTCAGATGCCTGAACTCAGCGGAATGGAGATCATGCAGATGAGCAAGAATTCCAAGCATAACTTTATCATCACCTCAGCCTATCAGGAATATGCTCTGGATGCTTTTAAATATAAGGTAATAGATTTTCTGGTGAAACCTATTACTTTTCAGAGATTTCATGAAGCTGTCGAGAAATATTCAGCCTGGCAGGAATCCTTTGGTAATATTCCTGAAAACAAGGAGTTTTATATTAAAGCGGAAAGAAAGGTCTACCGTATAATTCCTGAGGAAATCATATATATTGAAGGCCTGAAAGATTATATCAGATTCCATATGGAAAGGGAGAAAATCATAGCTCACGGAAATATGAAAGATATTATCAAAAAGCTACCAAAGAATAAATTTCTAAGAATTCACAGGTCTTATATTATTTCCTCTGGAAAAATAAAGATGCTTGATGGCAATAGTATATATCTCCATGGAAATATTCGTTTACCTATTGGTGAAACTTACCGTAAAATCGTCAAAGCAAAATTTAACTAATACCCGCTGTGTGAAATATCAATTCCTCGAGCCCTCTACAAGTTCGAATGAGACGTCGGGGGAGTTTTAGGTAATCAACACGCTCATGATAGCTCTAAATTAAGACTTTAACTGTAGAAAGAAAATTGCGGTTTGGTGAAATTAGAGATATGGACATTACAAACCAAATATATACTATTGAATATATCTCTGAGACAGGATTTTATGAACAAGAACACCTATTAGAAAAGGTTTTCAAATTGCATAAAGATGAAATACCTGAAGTACTCCAGTTTTTAAATCGTCTCTCCTTACACCTTACAGAAAAACAACCCATTTCCCCTGAAATCCTGGAACAGATTTTTAATAAGAAGACTTACCTATTAAAGGTCCCCTGCATAAAAGAATTTAGTATTTGAAAAGTCAAAAAATCTATTTTTACCGCTTAGGTGCTTCCCGGGATTACTATAAAACCTACGACTCCACAATCAAGCGCGGCTCAATCCTGCAACTCCATAAAATTCATGATCTCACGATATCTTTTATTCCAGGGCCAGAGATACTGTGTCATCATAGGTACGTGTTTTTTATTTAGCAAAATAAACTCCGCATCTGGCTGAAATGATTTTAATTCTTGCAAAAAGCGTCGATTTGCTGTGGTAATAGAAGGATAGGTTTTTTCACCCAAATAGATAAGAAATGGAGGGGTATTTTCATCTAAATAATATATGGGAGACGCTTTTTTCCAATTCTCTTGATCACTGCTCCAGGTAGTAAGATAATTATCCCTTGTTGTAGGTGGGTTATTTTGAAGGTAATGATGCATATCAAGGCCTGCTGCATCATTTAAAATTATCCCAGAAACTGTGGCCGGGTCAATTTCGTATTTGGGATTCAAAGTAGTCAGGGCAACTAAATGCCCTCCGGCAGAATGTCCTGTTAAAAATAGTTGACCAGGATCTCCGTCAAATTGGGAAATATTATTTTTTGTCCATTTTATTGCCTGCGCTGTTTGTTTGGCCATCTCATCATAATTGGCATCCGGGCTTAAAGTATACCCAACAATTACAACTGTTACACCCTTTCTGGCAAAATTATTTCCAAAAAAATTATAAAATTCCTTCTTGCCACTATTCCAATTGCCACCGTGTACAAAAATTAAAACCGGGGAATTTTGATTTTTCTCCTTTTTCGATGAAAAAATATTTAAAGTTGGTGGTACAGCTATAGATGAATTTTCCAGATAAGAAATGTTTTCATATTTCTTTACGCTGCAACTGTTCAATATAAATAACACTATTGGTACAATAATTATTGAACAATATTTTTTAATTCGGGGATATGCGTATACTCTCAGTTTGCTTTTTTTTTTCATTATTTCAAATACTGTTCCTCTATCTACTCTGTCACAATTTGTTCTTTCTATCTTCAATTTTTTAATGATTGCATTCTTATTATGTTTTTATTCTATTATTATGATTTATCCAAAGCTGGAACTTTTTCAGTATTAGAAATTTTCCATCCGATGGTCTACATTCATTATGCAAGTCAAAATTCTTTAAGGACGTCGAAGAACTTATGGACAATAGGCCAAGAGAACTCGAACAAAAATAACTATCGCCAACAGCAAAATATAAATATCGTCAAACAAAGCCCACTTTTAAAATATTTAGCTGCTTTCCTTGAAAAACTTAATATAATTCCCAACAACCCCCTAATCTACTCTGCCGCCACGGGATTTGCAGAATGCACATTAAACTTTAAATTCCGAAGATGTAGTCCGCTTTCGTAAATAAGCCATTTCACTGCGGCATAACCATCCGGTGCCACCTCTCCTCTCTCATCCAGACCCAGGTCATTGTCAAAGCTGATAAATTCCGGGAGCCAATTTTTTTTCTATATATACTTAACAAAGGCTGCATAAGAACGAACTACATCAAAGTTCTCGACCTCAGCTTCTGCATAAACCATTTCAACAGTTCTTATATCATCCAGGAAAAGCTTCTTCATCTACATTTAATTAAATTAATAACAAAGCTTCCCAAAAAAAAAATTCCACCGCTTCCTCAAAAAGTTCCTCCGGAATTCGGTGCCCAAGTCGGGGAACCAGCCGTAGGTAAACATCTGTTACCGGAGTAAAATTTAAAGTTCAAGGTTCAAAACCCGCCCGTACCGTTCGGGAAAGTTCCAAAATTTAATATTCAACATTCAACTCGAGGGCGCGAATTTGTAACCTGTAAAATCAAGCTCTGAATAGCCAGCTACCTAATGGCGCGGATTTGTAATCCGTAACATTAACGAATAGATCTTTACTAGTCAAATTTTACAAACTTCAATACTCCTGCATTACCTCTTCCAACTCCCCACCTTCCGAAGAAAATTCAAACGTTGCCCACACAGGGATATGATCTGATATACTGCGCACCGCTTTCATATCGGGAAAACTTTTATAGATCAATACCACCCCGGAATTCAGCAGCTTAAGTTTTCGGGAATTGAAGAATATGTTATCATATTCTGAAGCCAGGCATTCCTCTCCCACACATTCCATTTTCATCGTGGTCTTCTGGTTCATAAAAACCGGGCGATAACCAGTCTTTTTCAGCGGATTAAATACGGTGTGGCTCTGCGGAACATTGAAATCTCCCAGAAAGACCAGGTTTTTGGTGGGGTATTTACCGGGAAGGAACTTGAAATATTTGATCTCGGTTTCGGGTTGTTTCTTTTTAGGGATTGCGTGAAAGTTTACCAGAGTAAAGAGCTCCCCTTCAAAACTGAAATCCATCATATAGGGTTCTCTGTCTATTTCAGCCACATAATTTTGATCCAGCCACCCCTTACCTGCCTGTTTCACCCTGGCCGTTTTCCATAAATAAGCGTAACGCTCGGTAGCATAAGGAGTACTTTCAGTAGGATCACTCACAACATAGTCCCATTTAGCGCCTTTCCTGTTTAAAGCATCTGCCAGTTTCGCCACCGCTTGGGTTCCACCAAATCCTGACACTATCTCCTGCAGTGCCACCACATCAAATTCCTTTAAAACTTCAGCGACAAAATTAATTTCAGTTTCTGTTTTTGTTTTTCCGAAGTTCTGCAGATTCCAGGAGGAGATCTTTACCTGGGCGATGAGAATATTTCCGGAGAAGAGTAATAGCGTAATTAAAAGGAGGCGGATTTTTGGCAAGGTTGGAAGGTTAAGGGTTAGGAGTCTTTTTAGGGTAAAGTCGATAGGTGGCACGTATTTTATTTTGAGGTTTGTGTGTTGACCCTCGTGGCTAGACGTTAGTCAGTAGCCGGTAGACGGTAGTTGCATATAAGGTTCTTGTTTTATATTTTGATGTTAAGGATTTTAAAATTTGATTTATGAAATTAGTTCTGGCTTTTGGAATTTGGCTTTTGGAATTTGGAATTTATTTCAGTTGCAATAAAGTAGTTTCTTTTCCTCATTTCTCCAGCCTGCCTGGTTGCGGAATTTTACATAGAAGATCTTAAGATCTGCCTGGGTTTCAAAGTTGGTAAAAAATATTTTCCAATGCGCCTGATTCACAAAATCTGTATAAAACCAGATTCCGCTGCAGTCTGTTGCCTGATTTTGAAAATTTACACGGAATATTTTAAGGTCGGCCTGGGTTTCAAAATCAACCTCGTACACCTTGACATTGGCCTGGGTAGCAAATTTTACGGGAAATACCGTTTGTGCAAAACCAGTGAATGCAAGGAATAAAAAGACGACCGGCAAAACTGCCTGTTTTCTTTTGGGCCAATCTAAAATATACAGAAAAATTTCAGTCATTTTATTATTTCATTTTTTTCAATTACACAGTGATTATGTTTTCTTAAGTATGATTCCAAGTTTTCTCATATCGCTTTAAATTTCAATACAAGGATATGATGAGGAACGGACAAAGCGTGACAGCTTAATGCAAGACCATAAAAAATTACAGTTTAAAACATCTTATAAAACGTAGTTACTATAGCCCCTTTATAATCATTTAAACTAACAGACAATACTTGTTTTTCTTCCATAACCTTCAAATTAAATGGTGCAGCTAATAAGTTTATACCACTTCGTTTTTTTAATCTAATTCCTTGTCCTGAAATTATATCTTTATTGGGAACAAAATCTCCTTCAGGTAGATGTTCGGTCAAAATAACATATTTGAAATCAGTCAACTTCCTCACTATGCTTTCAACTTCAGCATTTGATAAATGTTGCAATACTTGTCTTAAAATCACACAATCTCCAGAAGGCAGCTCATCTACGGCTATATCCAAACAAAGGAATTCTAAATTTTCCTCTTTAAATTTTCCTTTATTATGTTCTATAAGGTTTGTCACTATATCTACAGCAACATACTTTTTAGTATGCTTAACCAATTCTTTTCCTACATTAAAATCCCCACAACCTAAATCACATACCGTTAGCGGACTTTTAAAAGATTTTAAAAATGATTTTAATACATCTATATACGGCTTTACTATCTCAGGGTCATGAGACCCTAAACCTGAATAAAAATCTGATTCATTGGCACCCCAAAGTTTCATTTTATAAACCTGTTCCATAGCATCTTTAGTGGGCCAGGGCTTCTTTATTATTTTAGTTCCATTTTCTTTCTTCTTCATAAACACTCTTTTGGTCAAAACAAACTATAATAGCACAACTGTAAGCCTTAAAATAAATGCACAAGTTATATAATAACATATACAATACGAGTTGGCGATAATTTATTGAGAAAAAGAAGTATAGTGGAAAAAGTATAGATAGGTTAGTATGCTTCAATTCCTCACAATAAAATAATACCTGGTTTAATCGATTTTTACGACAATAAATGAGAAAAAATCAATTTATTTTCATTTTCTGTTGATAATATTCAATTCCCTAAAAATCAATTCTATATATTTAACCATCATAAATCAAAACATTTTAAAATGACAAATTTAAAGTTTAAACTGATGGCCTTTATGCTTTCCTTAAGCGTGGTAGCATTTGTTTCCTGCGACCAGGCTGTAGGAGGCGAAAGAGCCAATCAAGATCCTGAGTTATCAATCGAATTCGAAAAGTATGAGTTGGATAACGGCCTTAATATAGTCCTTCATCAGGACAAATCGGATCCAATAGTTTCTGTAGCCATACAATATGGGGTAGGATCTAACCGCGAGAAAAAAGGACGCACAGGTTTCGCTCACCTTTTTGAGCACATGCTCTTCCAGGAATCTGAAAATGTTCCGCAGGATCAATTCTTTAAAAAGATTCAGGACGCCGGAGGTACTTTAAACGGTGGAACCTGGCAGGACGGAACAGTTTATTACGAAGTGGTGCCTAAGAATGCACTCGAAATGGTAATGTGGCTGGAATCTGACAGGATGGGCTACCTAATCAATACAGTAACTGAAACTGCCTTTGCCAATCAGCAGGAAGTTGTACAAAACGAAAAACGTCAGCGGGTTGACAATAACCCCTACGGGCACACCGGCTGGGTAATTGACAAAAATCTATATCCAGATGGACATCCTTATAGCTGGCAGGTAATTGGAGAACTTGAAGATCTTCAAAATGCCACCGTAGCTGATGTAAAAGAATTCTATGATAAGTTTTACGGACCTAACAATGCGACTTTGGTTGTTGCAGGAGATTTTGACAAAGCAGAAACCAAGAAGCTGATAGAAAAATATTTTGGAGAAATTAAAAAACGACAGGAAGTTGCACCTCTGGAAATACAAACTGTTACACTTCCGCAAACCAAACGCCTTTACCACGAGGATAATTTCGCTACAGCACCTCAACTCAATATGGTTTGGCCCGTAGTTGAGCAATATACCAAAGATGCCTATGCTCTGGATTTCCTTGGGAAAATACTATATGATGGAAAAGAAGCACCCTTATACAAGGTTCTTGTAGAAGAAAAGGAGCTTACTTCCCGACCTTTTGCCTATAACAGTGCCAGCCAAATTGCCGGTAAATTTCAAATCTCTGTAACCGCAAATGCAGGTGTAGATCTTGATAGCGTAGAAGCAGGTATTGAGGAAGCCTTCGCCTTATTTGAAAAAGAGGGTGTGACTGAAAGGGATATCGAGAGAATTAAAGCTGGCCAGGAAACCGACTTTTACAATGGAATAAGCAGTGTTCTTGGTAAATCTTTCCAATTAGCCCGGTACGATGTTTTTACCGGAGATCCCGGTTACATCGAAAAGGACATCCAAAACATTCGTGCAGTGACAAAAGAAGATGTAATGCGCGTTTACAAGGAATACATTAAAAACAAGCCTTTCATTCTTACAAGCTTTGTACCTAAGGGAAATTTGGACCTAATTGCAGAAAATTCTGAAAAAGCCGAAGTGGTTGAAGAAGAGATTACAGAGAATGTGGAATCTGAAGTAGCCGAAGTACAACAGGAAATACAAAAGACCCCTTCAAAATTCGATCGTTCTGTTCAACCTGAAATGGGTGAAACTCCGAAATTGAATATTCCTGATTCCTGGAAAGAAACACTTGGTAATCAACTTGAGGTTTACGGATTGGAACAAACTGAATTGCCTTTGGTGAATTTCAGTATTGTTATTGAAGGAGGACATTTACTGGACGACTTAAGTAAAAATGGAGTGGCAAATTTAATGACAGATATCCTGATGGAAGGTACTGCCAATAAAACTCCTGCCGAACTGGAAGAAGAAATAGACATGCTTGGGGCTAGTATCAACATGTACACCACCAACGAATCTATCGTTATTCGTGGGAATACCCTTACGCGTAACTTTGATAAAACAATGGCTTTGGTTGAGGAGATTTTACTTGAACCACGTTGGGATGAAAAGGAATTCGCCCGCATAAAAACCAGTACTATTAATGGAATAAAAAGAAATGAGGCCAATCCTAACGTGATTGCAAACCAGGTTTACAACAAGGTCCTCTATGGTGAGAACCACCCTTTTGCTTATCCAACTTCAGGAACAGTAGAATCTGTGGAATCTATTAAAATCGAAGATCTAAAAGAATATTATAATAAATATTTTTCCCCTACTGTCAGTCGTATGCATATAGTAGGTGATATTTCTAAAGCTGAAGCATTAGAAGCCGCAAAAAGTCTAGCCGAAAGATGGGAGCCAAAAGAGGTAAATATCCCCGAATTTGATGTTAGTAATGATCGTGACAAGGCATCCCTATATTTTGTGGATGTTCCTAATGCCAAGCAATCGGTTATCAACATTGGATACATCGCTTTACCAAGAACCAGTGAAGATTTCTTCCCGGCAGAGGTGATGAATTACAAGCTTGGGGGATCCTTCTCCGGAAATGTTAACCTTATACTACGTGAGGAAAAAGGATATACCTATGGTGCACGTTCAGGTTTCAGCGGATCAAAAATCCCGGGAACTTTTACCGCTTCTTCGAGTGTACGCACAAATACCACAGGAGAATCTGTAGGAATTTTTAGAGATGAAATCGCCAAATACAAAGAGGGTATAACTCCCGAAGATCTGGAATTCACAAAGAATGCATTGATAAAATCTAACGCCCTTCGTTTTGAAACTCAGGGGTCGTTACTTGGAATGCTACAGGAAATGAGTGCTTATGATCTTGACCCTAAATATATTGAGAAGGAAGAGAAGATTATTGGAGCTATGACCCTTGAGCAGCACAAGAAGCTGGCGCAAAAATATCTGGATGAGTCAAAAATGGCTTACCTGGTGGTTGGAGACGCTGCAACCCAGCTTGACCAATTTAAGGAAATGGGCTTTGATGAAGTAAAAGTGCTGGATAAGCAAGGAAATGAAATCAAAAAACCTATTGAACTTAAAACGGAAGAAGTTAAAGATTAATTTAAAAAGTTACTGTAAACATAGAAACCCGCCGGAATGGCGGGTTTCTTTTTCTTATTATTTAAGAATCCGAAGATTTTTCATAAACTGAAAATGCAAAGTCAAGGCTTAAGGAAATTTTTAGATTCCACCGCAATCAGGTGCAGAATTAATTACAGTTAGCCAGCGACAGGTTATTTTGAACTTTTTTAAAAAATACAAGCAATTTTACAAAATAAGAATTTTCTTCCATACCGGTCCTTCGATCTTATGGTGCATCCATCAAAAAAGCAAGGTTGCTCGCCGAAGCGATTTTTACCTCTTACAGTATTCCCGTCAAAAAAATATAAGGCTTGGCAATATCTCTTTTTTTTAAAGAAATTGGAAATACCGGGAACGATAAAACAGATTTAACAGAGGATCCTATAGGAGGATAATCCAGTTTCCTTGCTAAATATTTGAAGCCGCAAAAATATTGCGGCTTTTTTTATTATTTTCGTTCCATGAGATCCCCCCAAACTTACCTTTATATAATTGTGATTTGCCTTTTTTTTGCAGGCTGCGAAAAAAAGCCAGCGGAAGCTAAAGAAGTAAAACCGGGAGCCGGAGAAGTTCTTTTTCAAAAAGGTTTGAAAGCAGATTCTCCCCAGCAAATGCTAACATATTTTGAAGAGGGATTAATTGCTGCCAGTAAGTATGACACTATTACCTTATCCCTGCTGGATGGCAAAATATATGTTTTAAATAAATTGAAAGCCTACGATTCATCACTGGTTTATTCAGATAAACTGATAGATATATCCCAAAGCCAGGACAACATTTATTTTGAAGCATTGGGATACTACCGTAAAGCCAACGTTTATCGGTATATAAATGATTCGGAAGAGGCATTCAGAAACTATTATCTATCCAGGCAACGATCGTTAAGTATAGGAGACAGGTTAACAGCCGGCAAAAGAAGCCTGGAAATGGCCAATGCACAAGCCCGAATGGCCGATTACTTAGGAAGCCAGGAGTCTGCAACAACCGGCCTGAGATTATTATCTAAAGAAAAAGATACTTCATTTATCAGCACCGCATATAACGTGATCGCGATCTCCTACAGAAATCGGGATTTTCCGGATGATGCTATCAGGGAATATGAGAATGCATTAAAATTTTCGAGATCTACAGAAGACAGCCTTTCTTACCTAAACAACATCGCATTAGTGCTAAGGGAACAGGGAAATTACAAAAAGTCTTTAGAGATCTTTGAAAATATCCTTGCAAAAGTGGACCAGGTTGATGAGGATTCAAGAGCAAGATTTATAGACAATTATGCATATACAAAATGGAAACTTGATCCTGATAAAAACGTATTGGATGAGCTTCAATTGGCCTTAAATATTAGATTACAGCATAATGAACTGGACGGGCTCATTTCCAGTTATGACCATCTGTCAAATTACCATCAAGAAACAAATCTGCCTAAAGCCATGGATTATGCTATTAAATGGCTGGAGACAGCGAGGGAGAATTCCAGTCCAAATTCAGAACTGAGTGCTTTAAAAAAAATCATAAGTCTTTCTCCTACTAAAGGGTTTGAAAGCTATACCAACAGATTTATCACACTTAATGATAGCCTTCAAAATGCGAACCTAAAAGCCCAAAATAATTTCGCCAAAATAAAATTTGATGAGGAGCAGAAGCAACAGGAGATCGATGAGCTGGAAGTAGAGGCTACAGTACAGAAAATTGAAACCGAACAACTGGAAAATAAAATAATCGTTCTCTCCCTGGGTGGTCTTTTACTTTTAACTACAGGAGGATTTATTTTTTACTATCTACGCCAGCGCCATAAAAGAGAAAAAATAAGGGAAGTGCATCAAACTGAAAACAGGATTTCCAAAAAAATCCATGACGAGCTGGCAAACGATGTTTATAATGTAATGAGCAGCATGCAAAACATCGCGCCAGCTGCCACTATAGATAAACTTGAACATATTTATAGTCGTACGCGGAATATCTCCCGGGAGAATAGCAGTATCCCTACCGGCACGAACTATCTGCCGCATTTACTGGCAACCCTTAGTTCTACGATACCTGAAAATGCCAGGCTGATCCTTCGCGGTGAAAAAACTATCAACTGGGACCGCTTTAATGTCGAGAAAAAGATTGTAATCTACCGGGTGCTACAGGAGATTATGATCAATATGAAAAAACATAGCAATACAAGTTTGGTAGCTGTGATCTTTTCTGAAGAAAAAGGGTATCTAAATATTCATTATTCCGATAACGGAATTGGTGCATCTATAAAAACCCTAAAATCCGGAAATGGACTTCAAAATGTGGAAAACCGTATTTTTTCAATAAAAGGAACCCTTACATTTGAATCTGAAAAGGAAAAAGGATTAAAAATAGTGATCCGGATTCCATCATAAAACGGCAACATGTTTAAAAAAGTTCTTGTAGCGGAAGATATGGACAGCATCAATGAGGCTGTGGCAGCAGTGCTGAAAGATCTTGGTGTTGCTGAAGTGGCACATTCCCAGTATTGCGACCAGGCCTGGCTAAAGGCAAAAAAAGCCATTCAGGACAAAAATCCATTTAATCTTCTTATTTGTGATCTTTCCTTTAAACAGGATCACCGGGATGAAAAAATCCCTTCGGGCAAGGAATTAATTGCACTTCTTAAAAAAGAAGATCCAAATCTTAAAATCATCGTGAATTCTATTGAAGACCATCCGCAAACCGTTCGGGATCTATGGGATTCCGGCGCTATTGACGCCTATGTTTGTAAAGACCGGAATGGCCTTAAGGACCTGAAGGCTGCTATACTGCACGTATGCCAGGGCAAAACTTATAATTCCCCCGCTATAGAAAATGCCTTGAAACAAAATAACCTGTTAAGCCTGAATGAATTTGAAATAAGTATTGTAAAACATCTGTCCAATGGCCTCACTCAGGATGAAATAGAAAAGGAATTAAAAAATAAAAATATCAAACCCAGCAGTAAGAGTGCTATTGAAAAACGCCTGAAAGAGCTGCGGGAAGAATTTGGTGCAAATACCAACCCCCATCTTATTGGGATCATGAAAGATTTGAGATTGATTTAAAAAGCAATGCCGGTTCCGGAAAAAAAGCGAGTTGAGTAGGGTCAATGAGCTCTTTCCGGAAGCCGGCATTTTAATATTTAAATTGGCACCTGTTCAATAAAGCAAAAATAGTGCCGGGTAGTTTGTTGATTACGGGATTTACTCACTCCATATCTATACTACATTCTTAATAGATTTTCTTCGGCCTTAAGGCTAAGTCTGCAGACCTTTTTACTCTCCATTCCTGGCTATTTCCAATATCTCTTTATTGCTTCGATGGAAAAAGCCACGCTGTTCTGCCGTATCGAGCTTGGCGCGGATCCAATCGTTATTTCTGTTATATTAAAACTCTGTTTTGCCAAATTTATTTTTCTTATTGTAAAATATATACTCTGTCCACGCAGTGATATGATTTGAAATGCGGTGCACCGCTTTCATATAGGGAAAAATTTGGTAGATTATCACCACTCTTCATTTCAATAGCTTTAGCTTTAAGGAATTGTAGAAAATAACTCAATAATTGTCTTCAACAATTTAAAACTAATATTTATTATCCTTTAATTAGCATATCGTTTTCGCCCCAATGGGTGTAAAAAAAGTAAAACAGGGAAAAGCATTGCTTGCCTTACACTAAAAAAAATGTGCAGAATAAGAATATTTTTCACGCTTCTAATTAGTCTCTTTACGCTTTACTCAACCGCCCAGGAAAGAACAATACTTGAAGGCCGGGTAGTAAGTGACAACATCCTTCTTGAAAACGTATACCTAAAAAATATCTCCACCGGCAGATCTTCGACAACCAATAATAATGGAGAGTTCCTGCTAAGTGCCAAAGCCGGAGATACCCTGCTTTTTTCGCACGTAGCAATGAATGACCATATCAAATTGGTGGATTCTAATGATGTAATGAAAAGCCCCTTACTAATAAGTATGACAAGCCGCAACAATGAACTGGAGGAAGTGAGGGTTACGGATGTTTCGAGGATAAATGCGGTGAGCCTCGGGATCATTCCGAAAGAAATAAAAACTCTTACTTTGAACGAGAGAAGATTGCAAACCGCCGGAGATTTTAAATGGATACATCTTCTGGGTCTGCTAGGTGGCAATCTTCAGGTGGATCCAATTCTCAATGCGATTAACGGGAGGACCAAGGAATTAAAGCGGAATATCCTCATCGAAAAAAAGATTCAAAACATTGCGATTTTGGAAGGCCACAGAGATTATATTAAAAATATGATGGATTTGACAGATCAACAAATGGGCAGGCTTATTTCACTGGCTGCGGAAGAAGAGAAGGTCCAACTGGTTATTGACAGTAAAAATGAAAGTCGGGTACAGATTTTTCTTCTCGATACCTGGATGAAATATAAGCAAGCTGAAGAATAGCTTTATAACAGGAAAAGTTCCTTGCTGGTTCAGGAATCGGGATTACCACTAAACCGCCAACAAACTCTTCCTTTCCTTTTTTGATAATTTCTTGTAGCGTATTACAGCCAACCTTGAAACCAGCAACAGTGCGGCTACCATCCAATAGATCCACTCCGGAATAGGCACAGGATCTCCCGAGGCATAGGAGTGTAATCCTGAGAGATAGTAATTCACGCCAAAAGAGGTCATAATTATGGTCGAAAAAGCCCAGAGACTGGCAATATTGAGTACAAGAGCATTCTTGAGTTTTGGAATGAGCCTTAGATGCAGTACAAAGGCATAGACCATAATAGAGATAAGTGCCCAGGTTTCCTTTGGATCCCAGGCCCAGTAACGGCCCCAGCTTTCGTTTGCCCAAACCCCTCCAAGAAAGGTGCCTACAGCCAGCAGGAACAAGCCTATGGTAATAGACATCTCATTCACCATACTTAATTCCTGCATGCTCTTCCACCATTTTGCCGATGGTGTTACAGGTTTAAAAATAAGCAGCAACAGGCTTAACAGCGCCAACAATGCCGCAAGGGCCAAAGGCGCGTATCCGCTAACGATTACGGCTACGTGTATTTTTAACCAATATGAGTGCAAAACCGGCATCAGGTTGGTGATCTCGGGATTAAGCCAGTCCAGAAAAGCCACGAACAACAGGGTTCCCGAAAAGAGGATTCCCAGCGGTACAGTGAAATGTGATTTTTTTTCAAAAATAAGTCCGAAAAACAATATACACCAGGCTACAAATACCAGCATTTCAAAACCATCACTCCAGGGAGCCCGGCCTGCAATATACCATCGCAACGACAGGTGAAAGGTAAATAGGACCAGCCCCAGCCAGGCAAATACCAGGCCTGTATTCCAGGAGATATTAAGCCATTTATAATTTTTAAAAAGTTTGACAATGGCGAAGATCAGCATTATAGTTCCCAGGATCCAAAAGTATCCAAAGAGGCGGTTTCCTAAATTAAGCTCATTATAAAATAGTTCAGCTGCTACTATTTTATTGTCGGGATATACCGCCGCTCCGGCTTTTTCCTGAAAAAGTTGTATATATGAAAGCATCTCATAGGCTTCATTATAATTGGCCGAGACAAATCCTTTGCCAAGTGCCGACATATAAAGGGGCGTGATATTCTTTACAAACCGGGCATCCTCCTCGAGGAAATTGGCATGCTCATTGGATGTAAACCAGGTGTTGTTTGTGTCTTCCTTATTAGGAAACATCTTCAGAAAATCTCCCCGCAGGATGGCATAGAAAATATTGAACCGTTCATCTACCTTCAAAAGTTCCTTATGAGCCTCGTTTCTTTCCGCAGGTTTGAGTCGGTTAGCCTCTTCAACCAGATCCTGCAGCATATAACGCCCGTCGGGATCCAGTAAATCTTTAAAACTCACACTGCTTACCGGGTCAAGTTCAATGGCCTTAAAAATTGCACTGGCTTTTTTAGGATCTACCTTTATGAGCGGCAACGAACTATATGCGACAGGATCAAGCTGCACGGCCAGTAGGAACTGCTCGGCAGTGAGCACAATATCCCCCTCCTTTTGTTTTACGGTGATAGCGGTGCGGCCGCTAAGCTTGCGGGTGATCTCATTGGCAAGGGTATTCAAGGGTTTCATCCTGCCATCAAGATCCTGCACCACCAGCCCGCCGTATACTTTTGCGTGCTCCACAGGCACTACCGTATGTATAACATCTGGTAGCTGTTCCTGCGAATAAGCGCTAATGCCAAAAGATAAAGACAGAAAGATCTGCAATATGCTAAGGGTAGTTGCTTTTGGAATAAAGACTTTTGGGCTGCCGTTTTCCGGTTTTGCCAACCGAATATTTTCCCCTTTTACAGATGCCTTGGGTAATTTTTTGGTATTTTTGGACGCTTCAGATTTTAATCGTCTGTTTAACATACTAAAGCGGCTGCCTTTAACAAAGAAAGTAAAGAACATCCCAATAGTGAGCAGGGTATAGGAAAAATAGGTGATATAAGTGCCTGGCCTGTCCTGGCTTACAGATAATATCGTGCCTTTCTCATCGGTGTCATAGGATGCCTGGTAAAACCGGAATCCTTTATAATCCAGCACATTGTTCATAAAGATCCTGTACGGGAAACTGGCTTCGTGGTCTATCACCTGCATCTCGCTGGCATAACTGGCAGGGCTTTCGCTGCCCGGGTATCGCTCCAGCTCAAATGCCCTCAACTGAAGTGCAAATGGCAGCATCTCCTCACGGGGCCCGTAGGTAAGATAATATTTCTCCCCATCGGCGAAAAATACATGTTTCTGGGGATCCCTGCTTACAAGCGGAGTATAGCTATTCATTAATTCATTGCCCGCATCATCTGTCACCTTAATTTTTACCACATCTATTTGATCTGTGGCCATACCCCCGTGATCATCAGAATGGTATACGATCTCTTGTCCTTCGTAAATCCCTTTCACAAGGAATGCAACCGAATCTACCTGGTAAAGACTCCGCATCTGCAGCGGAAGCGTCTCCCCTACCCGGAGCATTCCCATCCTTTGGCTGCTCATTTCTATTATGTGCATATCCTTATCGCTCTGTACCATCCAGAGACTGTCTTCCTTAAATATGCGTATATCTCCCTTTCCTGCTGTGCTTGTGGAAAGGCCCAGTTTCCCCATGGGCAAATTATCTCCTTTTGTGAGCAGATGGTCTTCCCTTATTCCCCCAAAAGCCAATACCACCTCAATAAGGGTATCTTTCCCGGGGACATATTCCTTATGGGCGCCCTGCAGGTATTCTTCAATGTTAACATGAAATGACCTATTGCCCAGGCCGGCAATCACGGTTTGAGGCTTAAACTTATAAGAACTCAGTTCCATAGGCTTCTGGTACCGTAGCTTTTTATCAATATCTGCTTCGGCTATTTGAAGAAAATGCCCTGCGGAAAAATATGTATGTTTTACTTCGCCCTCCCTTATATGAATAATACCTTCATTACCAAAATATCGGGTTACCCCTGCACCCAGGATCATGATCACAAATGCGATATGAAATGCCCCAAGCGGCCAGCGCTTTGCAGTAAAGAGTTTATATTTTTTAATGTGTGAGATAAAATTCACTGCAAGCCATATCAATAATACCTCAAACCACCAGGCTTCATACACTGCCTCTCTTGCCACAGCCGTACCCCTATCATTTTCAATAAATGTGGCTACCGCCATCGCGACCGCAAAGACTACAATAAGTAGAAAAGAAACTTTGGTAGACAAAAGCAATTTCATAAATTTCATAACAATCCTTTTTAAATAAAAAACCAATCTCTTTTCCGCAAAAATTAAAACAGCAAACCGATGAACCGGTTTTTCATTGTGGGCCTGTAGATCATCATAAGATATCCCCAGTTTTGCACCCCTGCCGCATCCTGTACATTCTGCAAATATTCAATGCTATTGCTCCCAAAGTACTGGCTGTACCCACCCTGGAAAGAAACTGCGCTGTTCAAAATATATCCCATAGAAAGATCTGTTTCATAACCCAGGTGCTTTTTAATCTCATTGTTAATACCGGAAACAGGGGCGTCACTATAAAATGAATGGGTATTAAGAGACATAAATAGCTTCTTGTTCACATCATATCTTATCCTTAAGAACAGATCTCTTAATCCTACAGAATTCTCGTGCCTTCCTCCCACGTAAAACAAGTCCATATACCCATTATGTGCGTGATTTGTACCATAAAGCGGAGAAAAGGAATTGTTTTCTCCGGTGTTGCTGTTGGGATCTGTACCACTAAGGACTTCTATACCCAGGGTGAATCTAAGACTTTGTCCTTTTTCGGGATCTAAGGCAACATTTTGCGAAACCTGGGCACTGACATCATAAGCATTTACATCCCTGCCTTCACGGTCCTTACCAAACTGGTAATAATAAAAGCCTGAAAAAGTTGTATTGCCCACCTGATACCTCAAAGTAGGAAGGCCAAGGGTTTGACGGTAATGAATTCCGGTATTAATCACTTCATTATTAAGATCAAATTCTGAGAATTGCAATCCATTGTTCCAGAAAAGTGCAGAGAAATTAAATTTTCTAAACACATTTTCATACCTAAGGAAATGAGCTACTTTATATTGGTTGGGAATGCTGAAGAAATTCCCGCTCAAATTTTGATTTTCCTGGTTATAACCGCCTCCTGCATGTAATTTCATCGCTCCTTTTTCATATTTTAAGAGAGCAAAGTCATGCGCTCTTGCCTGCAATGCCCAATCAAGATTACCAAGGAACCGGAAATTGTCATAATTAAGCTCCTGCCGACCCAGTTTTACACTAAAATTTTCAAACAGGGAGGTTTCGGCCCAGGCCTCGTGTACAGAAAGGAAACCATCGGTCAATTTTACCTGCGGGGTATTACCCCAGGTGCGCACATCCTGTACACTCACATAAAATTTAAAGCTTTCAATATCATATTGAACATTAATACGGGCCCGCTGGGCTATGAATGTGGCAGCTTCATCGCCCTCTTCAATAAGTTTTCCAAAACCGTGGCGATATTCTGCCCGTTGAACAATTTGGCCATCAACATTAAACTGAGCCAGCGCAATATTTGTGAAGCCGCAGCAAAAAGCAATTACCAGGCTTATAACCAATGTTATTTTCATGAAATGATTTTTTTAACCAGGCAGGCACCTGGGTGAGAGTACTATTTAATATCCAAAGTTTATTTTTTTGAAATTTTCCTGCCGGGTAAGGTTTCACGTTCCCTTAATTTTCCCTCTTTTAACCACCTGGGAACTACCTCTTCAATATAGCGTTGTTTATTTTTCAATTCGGCAGGCATATCAAGGCCTATATACTCCTGTAAAAATTCCTTGCTTTTAAAATCGGGCATTTCCACCGGTTCAGTTTGCCCTAGTGAAGCCAGTAATCTCACTAATAAAATTCGGGTTTCCTGGATCTTTCCTGTGCCAGAGCTTACGATTCTGCTGGTTTCCAGGGGTGCGTGAAAGGCAGCTCCATGAGAGGCCACAGTAAAATCCCAACGCCATTGTGCGTGTCTTATTCCCAAAAGAATATCTACCATCTGGACTTCAGTAGCACCAAGGTCCCAGGCCTTTTTGGCTTCTATATGTGCTTTGGCGATCTCCTTTTGCAAATACCCTGTTCCTTCTTTTATCTTGCGCTGGCGTTCATAAACATCAGATACAAGATCCTCTTTTTTCTCCCTGTGGCACACAAAACAGGAATTTTCAACATTGGACAGCGGGGATCCAATATGGTGATCTGTAAATTTTTGTCCGCCTTCAGTTTTATACGGCATATGGCAATCTGCACAGGAGACTCCCCTTTTTGCATGCACTCCCATAGAGAAGATCTCATAATCCGGGTGCTGGGCTTTTATCATTCGCGCTTTGCTTAAGGGGTGTACCCAATCGGCAAAATCTATATTATCATAATATTCTTCCATAGCCTCCACCGTTAACCCATCCTGCCAGGGAAAAGTAAGATAAGCCGCGTCTTCTTTGCCTGGGATATCCTTGGCAAAATAATATTCCACGTGGCATTGGGCGCAAACCAATGACCGCATTTCCTGGTGAGATGCATTGGCAATGTCCTTGCCCATAGTCTCAAAGGCCTCTACAAGTGCCGGGCGGGTAATAGTAAGGTTCATTGTTTTTGGGTCGTGACAATCGGCACACCCAATGGGGTTTATAACCTCACTACCCAAATCTGAAAATTTCATACTGTAGAATTCGGTCACCCCCATTTCACTCATTAGCCTTGGTACATCTGTACTCTTACAGGTCCAGCAGGTACTAGGCATAGGCCCTTCACCTTTTTCCATGGGAGATCCTACCCGGGCGGTGCGCTGGATATCTGTAATTGCATGAGAGTGCCCCCGGGGCTGATTATAATCTTTACTAAAGGCATATCCTGCCCAAAGGATCACCAGTTCCGGCTGGTCATCCAGTACATCTGCAAATCCGCTGGTGCTATAAAGTCCCCTGAAGGTGGTATCGGCGGTTTTGCGATATGATTGATACTGCCTGGGGTAATTCAAGCCCCAAATAGAGTCCCTGGGCTCTATTCCCTCTATTTCCACCTGAGGCTGATAGGCAAAACGGGCTTCCGCTTTCCGGTCTATAATTGAGTTGGCTAGTAAAGCAAGTAGGAATACTGCAATGATGGTTAAAAGTAGAATTATCCAGTTTTTCATAGGTGTGAGAATTAGTATCTAAAAGCTTATTTAGTGCAAATGAGTTCAAATTTTATGGTGCAGGCCGGGTTATAGTATCGCTATTCTCTTCCATGCCGGTAATATATGATCTCATCCATGCCGGTATGATATCTCTTTTTTCAGGTGTATGCATGGGTATGGGTTCAATTTGGTAGCCTACAGAAGAAAGGCTTTTCACCCTGCCGTGCGGCACTTCCCTATGGCATTCCCAGCAGGTACGGTCTGTCCTGTGAAATTCGTGATCTTCAATAGTTGCCAGCAATTTCGCATCTGTTACCCGGGTATCATGACATCGAATACAATTATCCTGGATAACTGCTGCTGAAGATTCCCGTGCTACAATAACTTCAGGTTCTGCGCGAAGGGTAAAAATAGCCGAATGGTACAACCCGTCCATCGCCTTAAAATAATATTGATTAAAAACGTTATTATGCGGCACATGACAGTCATTACAACTGGCCACCTCACGGTGGGAACTTTTATTCCAGGTAAGGTATTGAGGTGTCATTACATGACAATTCATGCAGGCTTTAGGATCATCAGATAAATACGAGGCTGCATTGCTGAGTTTTAAAATATAAAACCCCAGACCTAAAAATGCTCCTATTGAAAGAGTTGCTGCCATTCTCCATTTAGGGGGAGGAATAAGCCTTTTGAAAAGGTTTCCTTTTTTAACAGATCCGGCCATATTCTGTACTTTTTTTCACGAGTAAAAATAAAATAGGTGGCCCGTATTAAATATGATATTGGTCATATTTGGCAGAGTCTAACAACTTTTTTTAGGGTGGAAAAAGCAGCTGTGGGTTGAGATGTTTGTGAATAGGGAATAGGGATTCGGGAATAGGGATTAGTGTAATAGTCTTTAGGTTGGTAGTACGTAGTCAATAGTTTTTTGGAATTTGGTGAAGATCTGGCAGATGGATATTTTAATTCTTTCTTTGAACAATTTGAAAAGATTGCAGAACAACCACATCTTTATCAAGCCGTATTTCATCAGGAAAGGATATAGACGAAGGGTATGGGCGTTGACAGTATTTTTTATCGAATTAAAGATAATACCATTGAAATTATGAGAATAATTGGAAGGCAAGACTTTTAGGTTTCGTAAGCAAAAGATCCTTTCAGGAGCTGATTTGTGGGCTCCTTTATTATAAAGCTAGCAATTTTCCCACAGATAGCGCTAATATTCGCAGATCTCATTAAGTGAAAAAACTATCTTCCTCTCCAATGGAATTAATATTTAGGGATAAAAAAACTGACAACTGAAAACTAAAAACTTTACAACTGGCAACCCACAACCCTACCACCGATAACTCACAACTCCTCCACCATAAACTCAAACTCTGCCCACAATATGATCTTATTCTGCCCAAAAGAAGGGATTAAAGCTTCTATTAAGGACTTTGGAAGGATACAATAACGCAACACAAAACCTACTTCTGACTTCGGATCTTTTCTTCTAAGGCTTCCATATCCCTTCCCACCTTCTCATCCAGCACCTTGGCATAGATCTGTGTTGTTTTTAAAGATTTATGCCCAAGCATCTTCCCAACAGATTCAATAGGCACGCCTTTAGAAAGCGTTACCGTGGTTGCAAAGGTGTGCCGGGCTAAATGAGTGGTTAAATTCTTTTTGATGCCACACACGTCGGCTATCTCCTTTAAATAAGCATTGGATTTCTGGTTGGTAAGCACAGGTAATACTACTTTTCCGGATTTTACCTGAGGGTGATCGCTATATTTTTCAAGGATTGCTTCCGGGACTTCCAGTAAGGGAATACTGCTTAGGGAATTTGTTTTTTGCCTTTTGGTTTTAATCCATTTTTTTCCATTCATCCCGAGGACAATATCATCCTCCGATAGCTTTTTCACATCGGCAAAGGCCAGGCCGGTGTAACAGCAGAATAAAAAAATGTCCCTTACCAGTTCCAGGCGGGGGATATCAAATTCTATTTCTCCCATTTTCTGAAGTTCCATATCAGTCAAATATTCCCGTTCGGAAGATTTCCAGGTTCCTTTCCAGTGAAAGAATGGATCCCGATCTATCCACTGATTGGCATAGGCGATACGGATGATCTTTTTAAAATTGACGATATACTTGATTGCCGTGTTATGAGCGCAGTCTTTTTGGGATTTTAAATAATGCTCAAAGCCGGTGATAAATTTATGATCCACCTCCTGAACCGGAATATCTTTCTTTTTGTAAGAGTACAGCAGGTAATTTTCAATATGTGCTTTACAGGCATTGTAGCGCTGCATGGTGCCCTTTGTATAACCTTTCCCAATAAGCTTTTTCATTTGGTCATTATGTTCCTGAAAAATCTCCATAAGCATCCGCTGCTCCTCCCCCTTTCCAAAATAAATATCCCGAATGATCTTAGAAGATATTGACTGATTAACTCTTATTAATCGATCATTTATATCATAAAGTTTTGATTTGATGGAATCCAGAAACCTGTTTATAGATTTAGATTCATCTGAATTACCCTTGGCGTTCCCGCTTCCAGAACTCCATTTTCTTAACTCAATTTGTCTGCCAGTGCTAAATTCAGAACGTTTCCCGTTAATGGTAATCCGGGTATATATTACTGAAATGTCATCAGGTGTTGATCTTCCCCGTTTAAGGTAAAAAAGAATGTTTAGTAAAGTTGCCATAGGTGCGTCTTTTAAAATACTCACCAGAAAGGTACGAAATGAAGGGATGTAAAAGTGTTAAAGAAAACCCGCAACCCTTTTATTAACAGTACGTTATGAGCTTCGCGGTGCGTCTTTTTAGAGTGAAAAAAGACGCACCGAATTGAGCACCAATTACTTATGTTTATTTGCTATTAAATGACATTAAATAAATTAAAAAAGCCTCTAAATCGTTGATTTAGAGGCTTTTAGCGTTATTTTGAAGTGTAATAAGCGGTCTGGACGAGACTCGAACTCGCGACCCTCTGCGTGACAGGCAGATATTCTAACCAACTGAACTACCAGACCGTTGCGTTATTGCGAGTGCAAATATACAGTAGTTTTTATATTGCACAAACATTTTTTTGAAAATATTTATGGGAATAGTACCGCTTAACCTCCAAATTTTTGTCTTTCAATAAGATAGGTGGTTAAAATTTTTTCAAAATTTTCTCCTATATCCGCCTGAACGTATTTAATCCGGTATTTTGCACACTGTAATTTAAGCGCTCCTATATAATTTCCCACAGTTTCCCGGTAAGATTCCTTAAAATTATCGGAATAAAGGTCGATATGTGATCCGGTTTCCACATCGGTGAACCGCCTGGGAACATTGTCGAAATCAAAATCGATCTCCCGTTTTTTATCGATTACATGGAACAGCACCACTTCGTGTTTGTTATATTTCAAATGTTTTAATGCCTCGAACAATTCGGCTTCATCTTTGTCATCCTGGAACATATCCGTGAACAAAAATATCAGGGAACGACGTTTTAGCTTTTCTGCGATTTGATGTAAATAGGTGTAGCTGTCGGTGGTTTTATTTTTAATAGAATTGCTAAGAATATTATCCATTTCACTCAGCAACATCTTGTGATGCCGCTCACTTCCTTTTTCCGGGGCATAGTATTCATACGTGTTGCTATAGATACTCATTCCCACTGCATCCCGCTGACGCTTTAAAATGTGCATTAGGGAAGCCGCCGCCAGCACAGAAAAACCAATCTTATTAAGGGAATCCCTTCTAAAGCTTTTCGCTTCTGGAAAATGCATGGATGCAGAATTATCAAGAATCAGGTGACAGCGCAAATTAGTTTCCTCTTCATACCTTTTCGTATAAAGCTTATCTGTTTTAGCAAATAATTTCCAATCGATGTGCCGGGTGCCTTCACCACTATTATAGATCTTATGTTCGGCAAATTCCGCAGAAAATCCATGAAACGGACTTTTATGCATCCCCGAAATAAAACCTTCCACCACCTGCCTGGCTAATAGTTCTAGATTGGTAAATCCAGAAGATCTGGGTACTTCCTGTTCTAAATCCATTCTTCTTCCTTTCTAACCTTTTTTAGGTTTGGATACTTAATTTTACTAAGATAATTATTATTTGTAAAGAGGTGTAAAGGGAAATGCCACCAATGCCCAAATAATTTTAAAGCTTTCACCTTAAACAGACTTGCCATCCTTAATCAAGGCCATTCAAATCCTCATCACCAGGCTCCCTACAGGAAAAACATTCGTGAATTAGCAACTTAAATTGTTCGTAAAGCACAATAAAAAAAGTCCGACAATTAAGCCGGACTTTTTAAACTACTATTCTTTTTAACTATTACAATAAAGCATCCAATGCTTCAGCGTATGTATTTTTAGGGGCAACGCCTACCTGGCGGCCAACTACTTCTCCGTTTTGAAAGATCAAAACAGTTGGAATATTTCTAACTCCATATTTTGCTGCAAACTCTTGATTTGCATCTACATCAAGTTTTCCAACCACTGCCTTTCCTTCGTAATCTTTGCTTATATCTTCTATAATTGGTCCAACCATTCTACAAGGTCCACACCAGGCCGCCCAAAAATCAACCATTACAGGCTTATCACTTTTTAGTACGGTCTCTTCAAAATTAGCATCTGTTATCTCTAAAGCCATAATATATATTTTTTCTTATCAATTAATATGTAAAAATAGTCAAATATTTCAGCAAACCTTACAATGAATATCACATTTCCTTATATGTCAATTACAACCACCTATTTTTTTGAACAAATTTTTTCAGAATGATTAAATACTATACTCCAATTTTCAATTTATAAGAATGTACTTTTTAATTCAGTTTATAAACCACCTGCTTTTCTTCTAAAGCATCCAGCAATTCCTGAGAAATTCTCACCTTCTGTTTTTTACTGGACATATTCACTTTTACCATATCTTTCATCTCATACACTATAAAGCTCAAAATGTGATCTCCCCGGTGTGCCCTGAAAATATCTTTTAAAGAATCGATTTGCGCTTCCTTTAAATGGTTTATATCCAGCTGAATGGTTAGTTTTCTTGCATACATATCCATAATATCGTGCAATAACTGAAAGTTATTAAACTGGAGTCTTGGCTCTCCTTTACTTCCCGTTTCCCGGTTTGTCCAGCCTTCTTTCACAAATGCTTTTATATACACAAAACTATTGGGAACCAGGAAATGCTGAAATTTTAGATACTCCTCTCCAAAAATCCGGAATTCATAAGAATCCCAGTAATCTTCTACTGTAAAGGATGCCCATCCTTTTCCCATTTTTGAAACCCGGTGTTGCACTTCTGAAACCACGCCCCCAAAGGCCATTTCACGATTGATGAAGTTTTCCAGGTTTGTAAAATCTGAAACCTTTGCGGTACAGAAATAATTCATCTCTGCCCTAAAATCATCCAGCGGATGTCCGGAAATATAGATTCCTACCACTTCTTTCTCCCGCTTTAATTTTTCCATGGTTCCCCATTCTTCACAAGGAGGCACCACGGGTTCCGGAATTTGCACATCACTGGCTTCCCCAAAAAGGCTTACCTGAGAGGAATTCTCGCTTTCCTGAAATTTTGCCGCATATTTTATCGCCTTTTCCAAGAAAGTGATTCCATCTCCCTCGTCATGGAAATATTGAGCACGGTGATTCCCGAAACCGTCAAATCCTCCTGCGAGTGCAAGGTTTTCAAAAGCCTTTTTATTGGCTGCACGTAGATCGATACGTTTGGCCATATCAAAAATGGATTTATATGGACCGCTTTCGGTTTTCCTTAGTTCCACAATAGTGGCAACCGCACCAGATCCTACTCCTTTAATCGCTCCCATCCCAAATCGTACCGCGTATTCCTTATTTACTGAAAATTTATAATAGGATTCATTTACATCTGGCCCCAGAACTTTTAGTTTCATTCGCTTGCATTCTTCCATAAAGAAGGTCACCTGCTTAATATCATTCATATTATTGGAAAGTACTGCAGCCATATATTCGGCAGGATAATGGGCTTTTAAATAGGCTGTCTGGTATGCGATCCAGGCATAACAAGTAGAGTGAGACTTGTTGAAAGCATAGGCTGCAAAGGCTTCCCAGTCTTTCCAAACCTTTTCCAGGATCTCCCGTGGGTGTCCTTTTGCTTCTCCCCCATCCAGGAATTTAGGCTTGAGTTGTTCCAGCAGGGCAAAGATCTTTTTACCCATGGCCTTTCTCAAAACATCGGCTTCACCTTTAGTAAAACCTGCAAGTTTTTGAGAAAGCAACATCACCTGCTCCTGGTAGACTGTAATTCCGTAGGTTTCTTTTAGGTATTCTTCCATGTCGGGAAGATCATAGGCAATTTCCTCATCCCCGTGCTTCCGCTTGATAAAACTTGGAATATATTCCATTGGACCTGGCCTGTAAAGCGCATTCATAGCGATAAGATCATCAAAAACCGTAGGTTTCAAATCTTTCATATGCTTTTGCATCCCCGGAGATTCATATTGAAAAATCCCTACGGTCTCCCCACGCTGGAAAAGCTCATAGGTTTTTTCATCATCCAGAGGAAAAGTGTCCGGATCCAGATCTATATCGTGACGACCTTTTACAATTTTTACGGTATCCTTTATAAGTGTAAGGGTCTTTAGTCCCAAAAAGTCCATTTTCAACAATCCCGCACTTTCTACCACCGAGTTATCGAACTGGGTAACATAGAGATCGGAATCTTTTGCAAGTGCAACCGGAACAAAATTGGTTATATCGCTGGGTGTAATGATCACTCCACAGGCATGGATCCCCGTATTTCTTACCGAGCCTTCCAGGATCCTGGCCTGGTTAACGGTTTGCGCCTCCAGATCGTCTCCTTCGGAAATGTTTAAAAGTTGATTGACCTTTTCAAGATCTTCACTTCGGAAATTCTTTTTTAATTCCTTATCACTTTGCCCAAAGATCTTGGCCAGTTTGGACATATTTGGGATCAATTTCGATATCCTGTCTGCTTCATTTAAAGGAAGATCCAGCACCCTTGCGGTATCACGAATAGCCGATTTAGCTGCCATGGTACCATAAGTGATGATTTGCGCCACTTGATTAGATCCATATTTCTTGATCACATAATCCATCACGCGGCTTCGGCCTTCATCGTCAAAATCAATATCGATATCGGGCATGCTCACCCTGTCCGGATTCAAAAATCTCTCAAAAAGCAAATCGTACTTTAAAGGATCAATATTGGTGATCCAGAGGCAATAAGCAACTACACTTCCCGCTGCCGATCCCCGGCCCGGGCCAACCGAAACATCCATCGCCCGTGCCGCCCGTATAAAATCTTCGGTAATAAGAAAATAACCCGGATATCCGGTATTCTCAATTACCGAAAGTTCAAAATCCAGTCGGGTTTTAATTTCTTCTGTAATTTCAGGATATCGTTTCCTTGCTCCTTCATAGGTAAGATGTTTCAAGAATGCATTTTCACCCCGTTTTCCTCCATCGGCTTTATCCTCTTCCACAAGAAATTCCTCAGGAATATCGAATGCAGGTAATAAAACATCCCGGGCCAGTTCATAAGGTTCAATCTTATCCACCACTTCCTGAATATTAGAAATGGCTTCCGGTAAATCCCTGAAAAGGGATTTCATCTCGGCATCACTCTTGAAAAAATATTCGTTGTTTGGCAATCCATAGCGGTATCCCCGGCCGCGACCTATAGGCGTGGCCTGTTTTTCACCATCCTTTACACAAAGTAGAATGTCATGGGCATTGGCATCTTCCTGATCCCGGTAATAGGTATTGTTGGACGCAACCAGCTTCACCCCATGTTTTTTGGCAAATTGCACCAGCACCTCATTAACCCGGTTTTCCTCTTCCTGGTTGTGGCGCATCAATTCTATATAAAGATCTTCCCCAAATGTTTCCTTCCACCACAAAAGCGCTTCCTCTGCCTGATTTTCTCCAACGTTCAGGATCTTCCCGGGAACTTCCCCGTATAGATTTCCGGTAAGCACGATAAGATCCTCCTTATATTTTTTGATCACTTCCCTATCTATCCTGGGAACGTAGTAAAATCCTTCGGTATAGGCCAGAGAAGCCATTTTTGCCAGATTGTGATATCCTTTCTTGCTTTTTGCCAGGATCACAATTTGATATCCATTGTCTTTCCTGCTCTTATCAAGATGATCTTCACACACAAAAAACTCACATCCCAGGATCGCCTTTAATTCTTTACCAACCGCAGGCTCATTATTTGCAAGCGCTGCTTCATTTTTGGCTTTTATGCCTTTATTATAAATCCCCACTTCTTTAACGAAATGAAAGGCACCCATCATATTCCCATGATCCGTAAGAGCAACCGCCGGCATATTTTCCTCCCCTGCAGCTTCTATAAGCGCTGCAATACTGATAGTAGATTGCAAAATAGAAAACTGGGAATGATTGTGCAGGTGTGAAAACCTTACCTCATCCAGTTTTTCCAGATTTTCATTGATTTCCTCTGTAGAGATCACCTCTACATCCTGCGCTTTACGCAGGTTTTTTCTTATCTCTTCAGAAGCTTTTTTAAGGTTGATATGTTTTAATCCTATAAGCCGGATGGGCTTAGGATTCGCTTCAGAGAAATCCTGAAAATAATTTGCCGGTACATCGAGTTCTTCTTTGGTAAAGATCTCTTTTCTTATCAATTCCAAAAAGCAACGCGTGGTTGCCTCCACATCTGCCGTGGCATTGTGCGCTTCAGAAAAAGGCTGGGAGAAAAGCTCCTGGTGAAGCTCTGTTAAGGTAGGAAGTTTAAACTTTCCGTATCTACCACCGGGAAGTTTGCAATATTCAGCAGTCTTTTCTGTACAGGTATCCAACACCGGAAAACCATCAAGTGGATTTTCCATTCCTTCCCGTAAGTATTCGGCTCCCATGATATTAAGATCGAAACCTACATTTTGACCAACCACAAATTTATTTTGCGATAGGGAAACCTTAAACTTCTCCAGAACTTCTCTAAGGGAAATCCCATTTGTCTGGGCCAGCTGAGTAGAAATTCCGTGAATTTTCTCCGCATCAAAGGGAATATTAAAACCTTCAGGTGCAACCAGATAATCCTGATTATCGATAAGATTTCCCATTTCATCATGTACCTGCCAGGCGATTTGTATGCACCGTGGCCAGTTATCAGAATCGGTTAAAGGGGCATCCCATCGCTTGGGAAGTCCGGTGGTTTCAGTATCAAAAATCAAGTACATTAGCTATGGAATATTTTTTTTCTGCTGATTACCAGGGAGGAATAACAGAAAAACGGGGTGTAAAATTTGGCTTAAAAATAGGAAAAATTACAGGTAGAAAATCATAATTCCAAAAGGAATTATCAACTAATTTTTAATAAAAAACCTTCAGTCTTATGTTTATCATAAAACTGAAGGTTTCAGGCTAATTCAAATAAATCCTTGCAAAAAGATCTATTATGCTTCTAATTCTAATGTTTTCACTTTATTTAAAGCTGCGGTAATCATATTTCGCTGCTTCATCAATAGATTTTTTGTGGAAGGCGGAAGTTTTTCATCCTCCAAAACCTCATTGTATTCTTCTACAGCGGCCTTTTCTCCTCTAATAGCTTCTTCCAGGATCGCTTCCTCTTTATCTGAAGAAAAAGTTGCTTTTAAATTCATCCAGGAACGATGGATATCACCTTTTACACTAGTGCCTTTATCCGGCTTTTCTCCGAAATTGCTTATTTCAGATTTCAATTCATGTCCAAAATCATAGCGTTCCTTTGCCCTTTCTTCAAAGAATGATTTTAACCTGGTGTTTTTCACATTTTCTGCGGCAGTCTTATATCCCTTTTCTGCATCATAATTTTTTTCCAATAGTTCATTTAGCTTATTGGAAACCTCTTTCGTATAGTCCATAATTATGTGTTTTAAATTGTTTATGCACATAAAATTACAACGAAATAGATTCGCTATCGATCTGTTTAACAGACTTTAAAATACTTTAACAGCATTTAACGAAAGGCCTTTAACTTATGTTCATTATTGTAATACCCACTTTTAAATTTCGATGGATATATTGACCTTTGCGCCCAATCCTTTCTCAACGATTTCAAACAAGGTTTTTAAGGTGAGATTACTGCCATTATTTTCTACTCGCGAAATGTATGTCCGCTTTTTGTCAATCAGTTCTGCAAGTTGCTCTTGCGTCAGTTTCTTTTCCTGGCGTGCATTTCGTAAAAGCAAACCAATCTTGAACGATTCAAAATCTCTATCGAGTTCGTCCCTTCGTTCTGTTCCTTTTTTTCCGTAAACAGTATCTTTTATATCTTTCCAGCTCTTAGTTTCCATTTCCTTTGTTTTTTTTATCGTAAGATACTTTCATTAATCGAACCGCTTTGTCGATTTCCTTTTTTGGTGTTTTCTGCGTCTTTTTTGTAAATCCATTTAATAGTATGACCAGCTTACCTTTGTCGAAAAAGCAAAATACTCTCCAAGTATCCGAACCTAATTTTATTCGAGCCTCATACAATCCTTTATGGGTAATCATTGCTGCCAAATATGCTTTGGGTACTTGTTGATAGGTTTCGATTATTTCAATGACCTTAAATTTTGTCCTGAATTTTATTTGGTTGAGCAAGCAAAAACTTCTCGAAATAATTTTTGTATTGTATTACTTGCCAATTTTTTCCATTTAAACAAAATGGTAACTTAAAAGTTACTATTCTTCAAAAATTCCAAATGTTTTTAAAAATCCCAATGTTTCAAGAGTATTTTTTACGACACCCTGGTATTTAAAATAGAACCTGTACGGCTCCATATTTCTTATTCTTCTTTAAATGAAAAATAAATGGATTGAACAGAATAATATAGTATCTTTGCAGACTTATTAATAACCGAGGTCGGGGACCTCACAAATTAATTTATATGCCTGTAAAAATTAGATTACAAAGACACGGTAAAAAAGGGAAACCATTTTACTGGATTATCGCTGCAGATTCACGTGCACCAAGAGACGGAAGATACCTTGACAAAATAGGGATCTACAATCCAAACACCAATCCTGCAACTATCGAACTTGATGTTGACGGAGCGGTTAAATGGCTACAAAACGGAGCACAACCAACGGATACTGCACGCGCAATTCTTTCTTATAAAGGAGCACTTCTTAAAAATCACCTTGTAGGTGGGGTTAGAAAAGGAGCTCTTACAGAAGAACAAGCTGAAACAAAATTTCAGTCCTGGTTAGATGAAAAAGAAGGAAGCGTATCTGCTAAAAAAGAAGGTTTAAGCAAAGAGCAGGAAGCTGCAAAGCAAAAAGCTTTTGAACTTGAAAAAGAAGCAAATGCAAAACGTGAAGCTGTCGCAAAAGAAGCGCTTGAAGCTGAAGCAAAATCTCAGGAAGTGGAAGCTGAAGCAGAAGCTGGAACTCAGCCAACAGATGATGGTGGTGCAGCAACCGCAGAGGAAGCAGCCGCTCAAGAAAAAAAAGAAGCTTAATTTACTTTTCTAACGATGCTTAAAAAGGAATGTTTCTATTTAGGGAAAATCGTTAGTAAATTTAGTTTTAAGGGAGAAGTATTGATCAAACTCGATACCGATGAACCCGAAGCTTACACAAAAATGGAATCGGTTTTCGTTGACTATAACGACAATCTGGTTCCATTTTTTATTGAAAAAAGTTCCCTCCACAAGAGCGATCTTTTACGTGCAAAATTTGAGGACGTGGATACTGAAGAGGATGCCGATGACCTTATGCGTTGTGACATCTACCTTCCACTAGATCAACTTCCGGAACTGGAAGGCGATAAATTCTATTTTCATGAGATTATCGGTTTTACCGCTGAAGACGTCAATTTTGGAAAAATTGGCACCATAACCGGCGTAAATGACAGCAGCTATCAGGCACTTTTTGAAATTGACCATAACGGAAATGAAATCCTGATCCCGGTCAATGATGATTTTATTAAAAAAGTGGACAAAAAAAATAAAATAATCCTTCTGGAAACACCTCCAGGGCTTATTGAAATTTATCTTTGAAAAGTTTCAAAGTTCAACGTTTCAGGTTCAAAATTCAACATTCAACATTCAACATTTGAAAATTTGTCCAAACCATTTCATTTTAAAGAATTTACCATAGAGCAGGATCGCTGTGCGATGAAAATTGGAACCGACGGAATTTTATTGGGCGCCTGGGCAAATTTAAAAGATCCTTATTCCATTCTTGACATTGGCGCCGGCACCGGCATTATAGGACTTATGATGGCGCAAAGATCCAATGCCGGACTCATAGACGCCCTGGAATTAGATGAAGATGCCTATGAGCAATGTGTAGATAATTTTGAAAACTCCAATTGGGGAGACCGCTTGTTTTGCTACCACGCCTCTCTGGATGAATTTGCTGAAGAAATGAAGGAAGAAGAAAAGTATGACCTTATAATTTCAAATCCGCCGTTCTATGTTGAAGATTATAAAACCGAGAACGAATCAAGAAATTTAGCCAGATTTACCGATTCACTCCCTTTTGAAGAACTTGCAGAATTATCTTCAGGATTACTTTCAGATGAGGGGGAACTTGCGGTGATCATTCCTTATTCCGAAGAAGTAAATTTCCTGAAAATAGCAAAAAGCGTAAATCTTTTTCCCAACAAAATCACCCGTGTTCGCGGAACAGTAAACACACCGCTAAAACGCAGTTTGCTCCAGTTGTCATTTTCTGTAGTAAAGGTACAGGAAAGCGAACTTACCATTGAAATAAGCAGGCATCAGTACACCGAAGAATACAGGGAACTGGTAAAGGACTTTTATTTGAAGATGTAAAATTTGATAATGAATTCTTTGTAGGTTAAAAAAAATACCATTTTACTATAGCTATTAGTTTCTCCTTATTTGCTTGGCCAACTTATATTAGCGATTCCTTCGCCCATATTAAATCAATTAAAATTGGTTGCTAAATAAGCGTTGGTTATTTTTGTGTACAAAATCAACACAAATGAAACCTCCATTAGAAAGATTTTCTCACAAAGGGGAATATTTATACGGATGTTACATTTGGCCGCTAAAATAATAAACCAAATGAAACAAGATCTTTTTCAGGCCCCGGATTACTACAATCTTGACGATTTATTGACAGACGAGCATAAAATGGTTCGCGATGCAGCCCGGGAATGGGTAAAACGTGATGTTTCCCCTATTATTGAGGAGGCTGCACAGGAAGCAAAATTCCCTAAATCCATCATTAAAGGTCTTGCAGAAATTGGTGCTTTTGGGCCTTATATCCCTGAAGAATACGGCGGAGCTGGTTTAGATCATATCTCTTACGGACTCATCATGCAGGAAATTGAACGCGGTGATAGTGGGGTAAGATCCACAGCATCTGTACAATCTTCTCTTGTTATGTATCCTATTTACAAATACGGCAACGAAGAACAACGCAAAAAATATCTTCCCAAGTTGGCCTCTGGAGAATGGATGGGATGTTTTGGCTTGACCGAGCCTGACCACGGGTCCAATCCTGGCGGAATGACCACCAATTTTAAAGATAAAGGAGATCACTATTTATTGAATGGTGCTAAACTATGGATCTCGAACTCACCCTTTGCCGATATCGCTGTGGTGTGGTCAAAAGATGAAAATGGAAGGATTCACGGACTTATCGTAGAACGAGGAATGGAAGGATTCTCAACTCCCGAAACTCATAATAAATGGTCCCTGCGAGCCAGCGCCACAGGAGAACTTATTTTTGATAATGTAAAAGTCCCCAAGGAAAATTTACTTCCCAATAAAAGCGGACTTGGAGCTCCTCTAGGATGCCTGGATTCTGCCAGATTTGGAATTGCCTGGGGAACCATTGGTGCTGCTATGGATTGCTACGATACCGCACTAAGATATTCCAAAGAAAGAATGCAATTTGGAAAACCTATTGCCGGTTTCCAGCTTCAGCAGAAAAAACTTGCTGAAATGATCACCGAAATTACCAAAGCCCAGCTTCTGGCCTGGCGACTGGGAGTTTTACGCAATGAAGGAAAGGCAACTACCGCCCAAATCTCTATGGCAAAAAGAAACAATGTAGCGATGGCGCTAAATGTGGCCAGGGAAGCAAGACAAATATTGGGCGCGATGGGAATTACCGGAGAATATAGCATTATGCGACACATGATGAACCTGGAAAGCGTAATAACCTATGAAGGAACCCACGATATTCATTTATTGATAACAGGAATGGATATCACGGGTATTTCGGCATTTAAGTAGATTTTATTTTTTTGGGAATATCAAAACAGGGGCAGCGTTTACAACGTTTGCCCTTTTTATATTTTTCACAACACTCCGTCTTTAGAGGTTTTGGTTTTTTAGGCTGCTTTGTTGCCTGTAGGTTAAATTCCGTGGATCTATTGGAATAAAACACCAGGATATTATAAATTTGCTTTGACGGAAGACTCATATTTTAAACTGCTGAATACACTTTTTTTAAACAAAATACATTCCACAAATTTACTCAGTAATTTATCAGTTCCTTCAATTCATCTTAATATTTCAAAAAGCTTCACAAAAAAAATGATAGAAACGATTAACCACAGCCTGAAATCTCAAAAATCCAGGCTATTGAACCATCCTCTTTATAATGAAATAAAAAGTCCCGAACATTTAAGATGTTTTATGGAACACCACGTATTTGCGGTTTGGGATTTTATGTCGCTTCTAAAGGCACTTCAGGAAAGATTTACCAAAACAACAACTCCCTGGTATCCGGTAGGCAACCCCGAAATAAGATATCTTGTAAATGAAATCGTTCTTGCAGAGGAATCAGACCTCAACTTCTTCGGAAAGCGTCAAAGTCATTTTGAAATGTACCTGGATGCGATGAAAAATTCCGGTGCCAATCAAAAAAAAATCGATGATTTTCTTCTTCAGGTAATTCACGGTACCGATATTTTCCTGGTTATAGCCGTTAGTGAGCTTCCCCAAAGTATAAAGCAGTTTTTAAAATTCACATTCGAGATTATTTCTGAAGGAAAACCTCATAAGATTGCGGCAGCCTTCACGTTTGGGCGGGAAGGCCTTATCCCCGATATGTTTACTTCCATTATTAAAAAGGTGCATCAAAATTTCCCTGAAGAGGATCTAAAATTGTTTAAATATTATTTTGACCGACATATAGAACTCGATGCCGATGAACATGGACCGATGGCCTATAAAATGATAGAAGAACTTTGCGGTGAGGACGCCCTAAAATGGACGGAAGTTAAATATGTTTCCCGGGATGCCCTTAATTCACGCGCAGAACTCTGGGATGGAATCTACAACGAAATCATTACAGAGCTTGTACCGGAAAGTTAAAGAATGTACTAAAAAGAGGCTGTAATTAAGTGCTTTCCGGAGCCAGTTTTACCTCAAGCCCCTCCAGTTCTTTTTTGATGAATATCTGGCAACCAAGACGGCTGTTATCTTCAACGAAAAATGCCTGATCCAACATATCCTCCTCTTCATAACTTTTTTCGGGAAGAAGGTCCTCATGACTCAAAATATAACATTGGCAGGAAGCACACATCGCCATTCCACCACAAATACCAATAGTACCCTCGGGAGCAAGTTCGTATGAGCGAACCACTTCCATAAGGTTCATATTCATATCGGTTGGGGCATCCACCACGTGGGCTTCTCCCTCGCGGTCTATAATGGTTATTTTAATATCAGACATAGCTTGCAAAAAAACTCACAGGTGATTTAGACCGGATAGGTTTATAGTTTTAATTGATACTTTTTACAACTTCTCTTTTAGCTTCTTTTCGGGATCCATCGAATCCACTTATTCCGCTAACGGTGGTATATTTCATCACATATTTTTTATCGGGAAAAATACGCTGATATGCACTCTGGCACATAATAGCCGCTTCATGGAATCCGCAAAGAATTAATTTAAGTTTTCCGGGATAGGTATTCACATCTCCTATGGCGTAAACCCCTGGAATATTGGTTTGATAATCATACGCATTATCCACTTTAATGGCATTTTTCTCAATTTCCAGTCCCCAATCCCCAATTGGACCTAATTTTGGTGAAAGTCCAAAAAGCGGAATAAAATGATCTGTTGGTTTTACCTCTTCATCTGAAACCTGATCTTTATGGCGAATCACTACCGCCTCCAGGTGATCTTCTCCTTTTAAATCTACCACTTCAGCCTCGGTGATCAAATTGATTTTTCCAATTTTGGATAGTTCCTCCACTTTATCTACCGAATCCAGTGCCCCGCGAAAATCTTTTCTGCGGTGTATAAGAGAAACTTCCTTGGCAATATCTGCCAGATAAATAGACCAGTCTAAGGCAGAATCTCCACCTCCGGCAATCACCACATTTTTATCGCGGTAAACTTCCGGATCACGAATTATATAAGCAACTCCTTTATCCTCATAGTTCCCAATAACGGGAATAGGCGGCTTTCTGGGTTCAAAACTTCCAAGACCACCTGCAATTACAACAACTGGCGCCTTATGTTTAGTCCCTTTGCTGGTGGTTACAATAAAGCTTCCATCCTCTTGAGCATCCAGGGTTTCAGCTCTTTCTCCCAGGGTAAATCCGGGGCTAAAAGGCTTGATTTGTTCCATCAGGTTTTTTACCAGATCACCGGCCAATACCTCCGGAAATCCGGGAATGTCATAAATTGGTTTTTTGGGGTATATCTCAGAACATTGTCCACCAGGCTGTGGCAAAGCATCTATTAAATGACAATTTAATTTGAGTAATCCGGCTTCAAAAACCGTAAATAAGCCAGTTGGCCCGGCACCAATTATAATTATATCTGTCTTGATCATTCTTGATTCCATTTGCAATTGAAAGCTAAGTAGCAAAAAGCATGCTTACCTTTCTAAATTTACCACCTTTTCGATTTGTGGTACATATTTTTTAATCGTCAATTCCACCCCCGACTTAAGTGTCATTTGGTTTACGTGGCAACCTACACAGGCACCTTCCAACTGCACCGTTACAAAACGATCGTCTTCTATGGAAACCAGCGAGATATCTCCACCATCACTTTGCAAGAAGGGGCGAATTTCATCAAGGGCTTTTTCAACATTTGACCTAATTTCTTCAGTTGTCATTTATTTCTTTTTAACAGCACTGCATCCGGCCATAGTCGTAATTTTTACGGCTTCGGTTGGAGGAAGGCTTTTGTTTCTGTTCACCGTTTCCTGCACCACATTTTGAGTGATTTTCTCAAAAGCGGCTTCAAGAGGAGTTGCTATTTGCAAGGCCGCAGGACGACCAATATCGCCCGCTTCCCGAATGCTTTGAACCAGGGGAAGTTCCCCCAAAAACGGAACCTTCAAATCATCTGCAAGATTCCTGGCTCCATCTTTTCCAAAGATGAAATATTTATTATCCGGCAATTCTTCAGGAGTAAAAAAGGCCATATTTTCTATAATTCCTAAAACCGGAACATTGATACTTTCCTGCTGAAACATTGCAACTCCTTTTCTGGCATCGGCCAATGCTACATTTTGCGGAGTGCTTACAATCACTGCTCCGGTGATAGGCATGGATTGCATAATGGATAAATGGATATCTCCTGTTCCCGGAGGAAGGTCTATAAGCATAAAATCCAGTTCTCCCCAGGCGGCATCAAATATCATTTGATTGAGCGCTTTTGCAGCCATAGGACCACGCCAAACCACTGCCTGATCTGGCTTGGTAAAAAATCCTATAGATAATAATTTGACTCCATAATTTTCTACAGGTTTCATTTTGGATTTTCCATCGATATTCACAGAAAGTGGCCTTTCTGCCGCAACATCAAACATCATAGGCATGGAAGGCCCATAAATATCGGCATCCAGCAAGCCAACTTTAAATCCCATTTTGGCAAGGGTAACCGCAAGATTCGCGGTTACCGTAGATTTTCCAACTCCGCCTTTTCCGGAAGCAACAGCGATTATGTTCTTAATCCCGGGAATATTTTTTCCCTTAATCTCCGGTTTTTCAGGCGCTTCTACCTTGATATTTACAGTTACCTTAGCCTTGGCATATACCTTGTCGTGAATGGCTTTCATCACATCCACTTCGGCTCTTTTTTTAATGTGTAAAGCAGGGGTGCTAAGTACTAAATCCACCACAACCTCATCTCCAAAAGTCATTATATTTTTTACAGCGCCGCTCTCCACCATGTTTTTCCCTTCTCCCGAAACAGAAATGGTTTCCAGCGCAGCTAATATGTCTTTTTTATCTAATTTCATCCTGATTTTTTTTTCTGATTTTCAACCTCTTATATAGACTGATTCCAAAGTACAAATATAACGGTAAAAGCCAAGAAAACGAAGAATTTACTTATAATTGATCGATAGGATAATAAGCTGAAATTATGGTATTTCATACTAAGAATCCCTTCCGGGGAGTTCCAGGTTTGGATCCCAAAAAACTTTCTTAAAATCCAGAACCTGATTGTCTTTAATTTTCACACCTTCGGCTTCCAGTAATTGCTGCATCGCGGAGGAGCCTCCAAAATGGTGTTTCCCTGTAAGCAAGCCAATTCGGTTTACCACTCTTTGGGCAGGTATCGTGTCCATGTCATGAGAATTATTCATCGCCCAGCCAACCATTCTGGCACTTCCGGCTGCACCAAGGTACCTGGCAATGGCACCATAGGAAGTTACTCTGCCATATGGAATTAACTTTACCACTTCATAAACCCGTTCGAAAAAATTTTTCTCTGAAGCCATTTTAATAATAAAAGATCCGGATAAGCGTAATGATTACCAATACAAACATTAGTATGGCCATAAAATAATTGGAGTATTTAGAGAATATCGCTGTTTTACTATGGATCTTCTGAAAGGATAAAACGTAGAAATAAAGTGTAGTAAAAGTTCCCAGAGATGCTGCAAGCACAAAGGTGATCATTAAAAACCAATCATAGGAAACATCTCCACCAATATTTAATGCGGTTGCAAGTGCTACAAAATATGGGATTGGAAAAACATTTAAAGCAGCAACAAGAATTCCTTTAAAAATACTGTTGGCATTGGTTTTTTCCGTTTGAGCATCTATATGTGAACCATTTTGTGCTTTCACAAAAAAGAAAATGGCTAAAATGATGAAAATCACCAGGCCAGCTCTTAAAAGCACATTCCTAATGAATGGATTATTGAAAATATACCCGGCCAAAAAAACAGCCAACAGGGCTTGTATAAGCACCACAATGGATGCTCCAATAGCAACGAAGATACCGCTCTTTTCCCCATGCTTCATACAGGTTTTTGCAACCGTCATATTGACTAATCCCGGCGGTACTACCCCAAGGAGAGCAGCAAAATAAGTGATTAGGAAAAGTTTGGTTTCCTCCAAAATTTTATTTTATCTTAAATTGAATATAGGTAATTCGCTTTCCTTGCTCAAGGTACTGTTTTTCATAGAAAGTTTGTATCCCGGTTACTTCTTTTGGAGAATATACATTTTTATAAACATCGTGATTGGCCTGTATGATCTCATGACCTTCTCCGTGCAGGAGCCCCAGGGTATATCCGTGCATAAATTCGCTATCGGTTTTTAAATTCACTATCCCGTCCGGTTTTAGTATGTATTTGTATTTCTGAAGAAATTCTGAATTGGTCAACCGGTGTTTGGTGCGTTTGTATTTAATTTGCGGATCCGGGAAGGTGATCCAGATCTCATCGATCTCATTTTCATCAAAAATATGATCTACCAGTTCAATCTGGGTTCTAATAAATCCAAGATTGTTAATGTTTTCTTCGATCCCGGTCTTTGCACCGCGCCAAAACCTGGCTCCTTTAATATCCACCCCAATGAAATTCTTTTCCGGGTTAGCCAAAGCCAGGGCAACGCTGTATTCCCCTTTCCCGCAGCCCAGCTCCAGTACTATAGGGTTATTGTTTTTAAAAAAATTGGATCGCCATTTGCCTCTTAAAGGAAAGTTATTCTGAGTTAACTCCTCCCGCGAAGGCTGTACCACATTATCAAATTGCTCGTTCTCACGGAATCTTCTGAGTTTATTTTTACTCCCCACTACTTCTTAATATTTTGGTAAAACTAACTAAAATCGTTTAGAACCACCCAAAAAAGCGAAAATCTGCTTTAATAAATCTGAATTCCTCCAAACCAACGCAATTTCCGAAGCCTATTCCTATATTTGATCATGGACAAAAAAAGAATTCTGGTAGCACCTTTAAACTGGGGACTGGGACATGCCACCCGCTGTATCCCTATTATTCGTGCTTTGAACGAACAAAATTTTGTCCCGGTGATCGCATCAGACGGAGATGCCCTGCATTTATTACAGAAAGAATTTCCGGAACTCGAACATTATTCCCTTCCCTCCTATTCTATCGAATATTCAAAATATCCTTTCCTGTTAAAATTCAAACTTCTTTGCAATACACCGCACATCTTAAGAACCATTTCCAAAGAGAGAAAACTTACCGAAGATCTCATCAAGACCAAAAACATATCGGGGATCATTTCAGATAACCGCTGGGGAGTTCGTTCCAACTTAGTGCCCTCGGTTTTTATAACCCATCAAATCCAGGTTCTTTCAGGATTAACAAGCCTTTTAAGCAGTAAAATTCAGCAATGGTATATCAATAAATTTGATGAATGCTGGGTTCCGGATCTTCCGGGAACTATCAACCTTAGCGGAAAAATGAGTCATTTAAAAAAAACTACGCTCCCATTAAAATACCTTGGGATCTTAAGCAGGTTTGAAAAAGAAGTACGACCGATTAAATATGACATCCTGGTTTTGCTTTCAGGGCCGGAACCTCAGCGCAGTATTCTTGAAAAGATCCTATTCAAAGAGCTGAAGGGAACTACTACAAAAATTTGCGTTGTGCGTGGAATCGTTGAGGAAATCCAAAAGGTTGAAAAGAAGGGAAATTTTAGTGTTTATAATTTCATGACTTCCAGGGAACTTGAACGTGTGATCAATAGCAGTAGGTTGGTGATTTCAAGATCGGGATATACCAGCCTAATGGATCTGGCTAAACTGGAGAAACCTGCTTTTTTAATACCCACTCCGGGACAACCCGAACAGGAATATTTGGCCCGCCGATTGAAAAAAAAGGGGATTTCCCCTGGTTGTTCTCAGGCTAAATTCACTGCAATAAAACTTGAGGAAATCAACGATTATAAAGGATTACGCTTTTTTTCTTCCGTTCCCGGTTTTTTCGGAAGTAGTGATTTTAGAAGGGCTTTTACTCTTTTCCATGGTGAATGAAAATTCACTTCCAACCCCAAAAACACTTTCCACATAGATCTTTTCATTATGAGCTTCTATGATATGTTTTACGATAGATAATCCCAATCCGGAACCGCCTTCTTTTCGTGAACCACTCTTATCTACACGGTAGAACCTCTCAAAAAGCCTTGGAATGTTCGCCTTTTCTATTCCTTCTCCGTTATCGGTCACGCGAACAATAACTTTGTTTTTTATCAGGTTCTCAATACTTATCTCTGTTGTTCCCCCTTTTTTGCCGTATTTTATTGAATTTACTACAAGATTGGAAAGCACCTGCTGAATGCGCTCCCTGTCTGCATATACCCAAATAGCCTCCTCATAGGGGATATCAAAAGTTAAGGTGATGTTTTTTTTTGCAGCTTTCATTTCCAGGAGATCGAAGGCATTCTGAACCATTTCCACGATGTTGAAGTTTTCCAGGTGTAAATGAAGATCTCCGGCTTCCAGTTTGGTGATCATATCAAGATCTTTTACAATATAGATCAACCTTTCCACACCTTTACCAGCTCGTTGAAGGTATTTTTTGCGAACCGTCTTGTCTTTCATGGCTCCATCTAAAAGTGTAAGTATATAACCCTGAACAGTAAAAAGTGGAGTTTTTAATTCATGGGATACATTTCCCATAAATTCCTTTCTATAGGTTTCCCGTATCTTCAAGGTTTCTATTTCAAGTTTTTTATCCTCAGCAAATTTTTCTACTTCTCTGGTTAAGGTTGCCATATCTGTGGTGATTTGATTTGGCCTTAAGGTAGTGGCATCCAAAAGCGTTACATTGTCGTAGATTTTTTTAACCCGTTTATATATAAAATTCTCTACGCGATACTGAATTATAAAAAACGAAACAAGATAACTAGACACCAGAAAAATCCCCAGGGAGTAGAATTCGAACAACCCGTGATAAAATAAAAACACACCCAATATAAGTGTCAATACCAGGGTTATAAAAAGCGAAGTTTTTATGGCAAATTTATATGATTTTTTAAAGTCCTTAGACATTAAAAAACAAACTTATATCCAACCCCTTTTACTGTTTTAAAACTTTCGTCCCCAATCTTTTCCCGAAGTTTTCTAATGTGGACATCAATAGTTCTACCACCAACAACCACTTCGTTTCCCCAAACTTTATCAAGAATATCTTCCCGTTTAAAAACCTTACCGGGTTTTGAGGCCAATAATGAAAGCAATTCAAATTCCTTGCGGGGAAGGATCAATTCCACATCATTTTTAATGATCTTGTATTCATCCCTGTTTATTACGAGGTCACCTATTTTCACAATATTAGAAGAAAGTTCTTCTTCTTTAAATCGGCGAAGCAAGGCCTTCACTTTGCTTACAAGCACTTTTGGTTTGATGGGCTTGGTGATATAATCATCGGCTCCGGCATCAAAACCTGCCATTTGAGAATAATCTTCTCCCCGGGCGGTTAAAAAAGTAATAATGGTTTCGCTGAGTTCCGGAATTTTTCTTATTTGTTCACAGGCCTCAATTCCATCCATCTCGGGCATCATCACATCCAGGATAATTAAATGTGGTTTTTTCTTTTTGGCAAGTTTCACTCCCTGTGCACCATCTTCGGCAGTGATTACATTATATCCTTCTGCAGTAAGATTGTATCCTACTATTTCAAGGATATCCGGCTCGTCGTCTACCAGAAGTATGGTAATATCTTTTTTCTTCATATATAAGTATTGCAATACAAGTGATTACAAAAGTAAAGATAAAATTTATCCTTCAGCATTTCAGTAAAAACAATACTGGTAACACATAGTTAACAATGAAATTCCCTTAAAAAGGGTCTAAAGGCCTTAAATAAAAGCATTTCACAACAAATACTGCTTCCGGCAAAATTTCAACTATTCCTATTTGAAGCCTTTTATAAACCTAAAGGTAACATGCAAAGCTTTCCTATTTACATAAGCTTAAAGTTTAGGTAAGGTCCTACTTAAACTTAGCTCGTTAATTTGCCTTGAATTTAAAACTCAAAAGAATAACTAATTTATTGAAACTATGAAAAAATTAATTATTGCAGGATTTGCTATCGCCACTTTAGGACTAACCAGTTGTAGTGAAGATGACGATATTCCAACAGAACAACTTGCTACTTGCACCGATGGAATCCAAAACGGTAACGAAACTGGTATAGACTGCGGCGGGGCTTGTGCTCCATGTGAGGGAACTGGAGTTGAAGTTCCACAAGACGAAGACCTTTCTGGATTACTAACTGAAGACTTCACCTTAACCAATGATATTATTTGGGAAATAAACGGAAAATTTGTGGTTGGAAATGGAGCAACTCTTACTATCGAACCAGGAACTATAATAAAGGGTATGGAAGGAACTGGATCGTTAGCTTCTGCACTTATTGTAGCTCGTGGAGGACGTATTATGGCAGAAGGTACTGCTGAAGCACCAATTGTATTTACTTCTATTAACGATAATATTGCGGTTGGTGAAAAACAAGGAAGCAATCTTGATGAAAACGACCGTGGCCTATGGGGCGGGGTGATTGTTTTGGGTAACGCACCTAGTTCTTTTGAAGGTGACTCTGAAGAATCTCAAATTGAAGGGATTCCTGCAGATGATGATTTTGGAAGATATGGTGGTAGCGATCCAGATGATAATTCTGGTGTACTTCGCTACATTTCTATTCGCCACGGTGGAGCCTTAATTGGTGCCGGGAACGAAATTAATGGACTTACCCTTGGTGGTGTTGGTGCTGGTACTGTTATAGACCATATTGAAGTTGTTGGAAATGTAGATGATGGTGTAGAATGGTTTGGTGGAACAGTAAATTCCAGCAACCTTGTTGTATTTGCTGGTGGAGATGACGGTCTTGATATAGACCAGGCTTACTCTGGAACCATTACAAACGCTTTGGTAATTCAAGGTGCCGAGTCTGACCACGCTTTAGAAATCGATGGTCCAGAAGGAACACTTTCAGGCGCGTTTATCATACAAGATCTAACAATTATTGGTGATGCTAATTCTCCATCTGGTGAAATCGCAGATTTTAGAGATGGTGTTATGGGAGCCATTAACAATGTATATGTAACAGGATTCAACGATGTCCAGGATGTAGAAATTGACGATGCAGGTTCAGCCGCAAATTACACCAATGGAACTCTTAGTTTTTCAGCCTGGGAAATAGTTTTGCCTGAAGGAGTTTCAAGTGTAGCAGATATATTTAATGATACTACCAATAGTACAACCCTAAAAGCCGATTCTGCCAACTTTGCCACTTCGGTAGAAGCCGGATCCCAAACTGTAGGTGCAGATCTATCTGTTTTTGGATGGACCTATGCTAGCTTCCGTAGTGCATTTTAATTAAAATTTTAAAGCAAAATATTAAATAGCGCTTAACAAAATTGCTCGCCCCTTAAATGAGGCGGGCAATTTAGTATTCAGATTTTTAATTGACATTTATATGAAAACCCAATTTTCACTAGTTTTATTTTTTAGTTTATTCATAAGTTTTGCAGCTGCACAAACCGGAAAGATTTCCGGTACCATTTTCGACGTTGAAGCAAATGATGTGATGCCTTTTGCCAATGTTTCGTTTAAAGGCACGTCTACGGGAACCACTTCAGATTTCGAAGGCGATTACAGCATTAATGCAGCCCCGGGGACTTATACCCTGGTATTTTCTTTTGTAGGTTACGAAACCGTTGAGGTTACAGGAGTTGAAGTTCTGGAAGGGGACGTAACCACCTTAAATGTGGAAATGAAATCATCTGCCGGCCTTTTAGACGAGGTGGTAATTACCACCACTACTGCCAGAGATACCGAAGCCTCCGTTTTAAGTATGCAAAAAAATGCCATTAACCTTACAGATGGACTTTCTTCGCAAACTTTCGATAAAATTGGTGCGGGAGATGTTTCTTCAGCAGTAAAAACCATACCGGGGGTTTCTGTTCAGGGCGGAAAATATGTTTATGTAAGAGGATTGGGAGACCGCTATACCAAATCTATTCTAAATGGGATGGATGTTCCGGGATTAGATCCAGACCGTAATACCTTACAAATGGACATTTTCCCAACCAATATATTGGATAACGTAATCGTGGTGAAATCTTTAACCGCAGATATGTCTGCCGATTTTACCGGGGGAATGGTAAATATTATTACCAAAGATTTTCCTAGCCGCGAGGAATACAGTGTTTCACTAGGCGCAGCCTACAACCCGTCTATGCATTTTAATTCAAATTTCCTACAGTATGATGGAGGTGGTACAGATTTTCTTGGTTTTGACGATGGCACCAGAGATCGTCCCGTTAACAGAAACCAGACTTTCCCAAGACCATTTGATAACGATGCTGCGTTAACACGTATTACGGAGCGTTTTAATCCAACTTTAGGTGGTACAAGGCAAAGTAACAATATGGATTTTAGCTTTGGATTTACTGCTGGAAATCAATATGAGGTTGGGAAGAAAAATAATAAATTAGGCTATTTCGCCTCGCTTTCTTATAAGAATACTACAGAATATTTTGAAGATTTTGAAAATAATTCATGGCTAAAACCAAGGGAAACTTCAGAGTTTGAATTGCGCCCAGCAAGATTGTTGAGCGGTGATGTTGGGAAAGAGAACGCCTTGATTAGTGCGCTCACCGGACTTGCCTTTAAGACTGAACAATCTAAATACCAGCTTAATTTATTGCATATACAAAATGGAGAATCTACAGCCGGTAATTTTAGGGAGGAAATTCTCGTTTCTGATGCCATAACTGTTTTTAGAGATAACCTGGAATACACCCAGCGCTCCATTACCAATGCCTTGTTAAGCGGGAAACATACAAATGAAGACGCAAGCTGGACTACCGAATGGAAACTTTCTCCAACCTTATCCCGTGTTTACGATAAAGATGTAAGAATTACGGCTTTCGAGTTTAACCCAAGCAATAACACCTTTAGTATACGTCCAAGCTCTTCAGAAAGTCCAACAAGAATATGGAGAAACCTGGAAGAGGTCAACCTGGCGGGAAAGGTAGATCTTACCAAAAGACACGAGCTATTTGGCAGAAACGCCAACCTTAAGTTTGGCGCAGGCTACACCTATAAACAAAGGGATTTTTCTATAGATCAATACCAAATTTTAATTCAGGGGTCTATTAGTCAAAATTTTGAAGGAGATCCAAACCAGGTGCTGGCCCCGGGTAATATCTGGACGCCACAAAACAGGGCAGGATCTTATATAAATGGTTTCTATGAACCTGCAAACACTTATGATGCTTATAACACCAATGCATCGGCGTATGTTTCAGAAGAATTAAATCTTACAGATAACTTCAAAGCGATTCTAGGGGTACGCCTTGAGAAATTTGACCTTTTTTATACAGGTCAAAATAACCTTGGTGATGTAATTTTGGATGAAGAACAAATCATAGATAAAACAGATTTTTTTCCTTCCGCAAACTTTATTTATAGTCTTAATGACGATAGTAATCTACGGCTTTCTTATGGTCGTTCTACGGCAAGACCTTCATTTAAAGAAGCTTCAATTGCCCAAATTTACGACCCCTTAACCAACAGAACCTTTATTGGTAATATAGATTTACAACCTACGTATGTTGATAATTTGGATGTCCGTTATGAACTTTATGGTGATGATGCCCAACTTTTTGCACTAAGCGCGTTCTACAAAGGATTTTCAGACCCGATAGAACTTTCTGTATTCAGTGATTTCTCTGCAGATAATTTTCAGCCCAGAAATGTTAATGATGCTACCGTGATTGGAGCCGAATTTGAAATGAGAAAGAATTTTGGATTTATTGCTGAAAATCTTAGAAAATTAAGTGCAAACCTTAACGTATCTATTATAGACTCTCGCGTTGAAATGGATAGAAGCGCCAATGGAGAATTTGAATCTAAACGACGTAACCTTAGACCTGGTGAAGAGTTTGATGGCACAAGACAACTACAAGGCCAATCTCCATTTTTAATAAATGCAGGTTTTGACTATACCGACAGGGAAACCGGTTGGCAGGCTGGTATATTTTATAACACCCAGGGCAAAACCCTGGAGCTTGTAGGTATTGGTACTGTTCCGGATGTTTATACAATGCCTTTCCACAGTCTTAATTTTAATGTGAATAAATCTTTTGGAGAAAATAGAAATTCTACTATCTCTTTAAAAGTTTCTAATATGCTTGGAGACGATATTGAAAGCAGGTTTCAATCTTTTGGAGCCGAAGACCAGATATTTTCGCTTAGAAAACCCGGAACTCCAATCTCTTTAAGTTACAGCTATAAGTTTTAAATTCAAACATTTACTTTATTTTACCCAAAAGGCTGCCCTTACCCGGCAGCCTTTTTTTTATAATCGTATTAACTTAATAAGCAAGATGTTGTGGCACTATTTTTGAATTTTTTATTGTAAGTTTGTAATAACCTTATTTAAAAAGAATGAAACAACAGTACTTATTAAGTTTCTTATTGGTTTGCTTCTTGCTGTTGTCCAGTTCAATAACGGCTCAAAACACCAATCTCCCTGCATATGCGCAGGAAAAACCTATTGAAGGTCTCGCTATTTACCCCAATCCTGTTACAGGAAGTAAGGTATATATCACTTCAGATAAGAATCAGGTTAAAGAAGTGGAAATCTTCAATGTATTGGGTAAAAAAATACTTTCTGCCAGGATAACAGGAAGAGAATTGGATGTTTCTGAATTAACTCCAGGGATTTATATTTTAAAAATAAGTGAAGGAACTTCCCAGGCCACCAGAAAATTGGTGGTTCGTTAGCTTTTTTTCTTACACTCATATACCAAAGGCACCTATTTATAGGGGCCTTTTTTCATGAAGCTTTTCAAATATAAAATTTGAACTACGCGCCTTGGCATTTATTTTTACCTTTACTACTTCGTTTTTTAAATTTAAATATGGATTACTCCAACATTTTTTCCATTGCTTCCGAAGCAGAATTTCGATCGGTTTCATTGGAAGTTTTCAGGTTTCAATTTTCGAATAATCCGGTATATCGAAGATTTTGTGAGTTGCTTCAAATACAGCCGAAAACGGTGGATAAAATTCAAAAAATCCCTTTTATACCTATAGATTTTTTTAAAAGTGAACGGTTGCTATCTTCCACAGCACCTGTTGAAAAAATCTTTACCAGCAGCGGAACCACAGGAAAAAACATCAGCAAACATTATGTGACAGATCTTGGCCTTTATGAGCGAAGTTTCACAAAAGCATTCTCACATGTCTACGGGAATATTAAGGACTATGCGGTTTTGGCACTTTTGCCGTCCTATCTGGAACGGAAAGGCTCTTCCCTTATCTATATGGCCGATGACCTAATAAGGAAAAGCCAGCATCCCAAAAGCGGCTTTTACCTCAATAATTTATCCGATCTAAAAAAAACCTTGATCTCTCTGGACAATTCCGGGCAAAAAGTACTGCTTATTGGAGTTTCTTTCGCTTTGCTTGACCTGGTGGAAAAATATAAATTTGAACTGCAAAACACCATTATTATGGAAACCGGGGGAATGAAAGGAAGAAGAAAGGAGATGATTCGTACCGAACTACACGAACTTTTAAAAAAAGGATTTGGAGTTTCTCATATTCACAGTGAGTATGGAATGACAGAACTTCTTTCCCAGGCTTATTCAAAAGGAAATGGCAGTTTTGAATGCCCAGCATGGATGAAGATCCTTATCCGTGATCCGGAAGACGCACTCACCTATCTTCCTGAAGGAAAAACCGGCGGAATAAATGTTATAGACCTTGCCAATATAAATTCCTGCTCTTTTATCGCGACTCAGGATTTGGGGAAAATAAACGCAGATGGATCTATAGAAATTCTGGGAAGATTTGATAATAGTGATATAAGAGGATGTAACCTTATGGTATTATAAGAATACTACCACCGGGCAAGCTACTTCCTTAAGCACTCATCAATGGATTTCTTGGCATTTCCTTTACCTTAAGTTAATCTCTAAACCAGGCTTTCATATTATTTTTGCACTGTACTTTGAGAGTAAAGAGAGGATCTTTAAAAAAATAGCTTATAGCTTTTTTTATATGTGAAATTGTAATGAATCAGCCAAATTCAAAATAAGAGGCTGTCTGAAAAGATTATTATTAGACGGTCTTTTTTTTAATGCAATCTTTTCTTTTGAAAGAGGATTTAACTGCGCAGATCCTTGAGTACCTTATAAAACATGTATGCCATATTTTTATTTTTTGATAAAAATTACGTGACTTAAGAGAAAGAGTATTAAAGAGAGCGAACAAGCTACCCCAAGAAAAATAAGGTACCTGGTGTTTCCAAAATTCATAAGCATCATTACAGCCAGTAAATAAGAAAACAGGAATATAATAAAGGTTGCTATTTTAAAAGTATCTCTTACTTCCATGATTACGGTATTTAGGAAATAAAAATAATCAAAGAAGCGCCAATCATCTAACAACTGAGATTATAGAATCGTCAATTGAATGTTATGAATTCATAATTTGGATCACTGTTGTCCGATAAAGTTTTTCTGACTTGATGGAATATGAATGATGAAGGGCTATTTGGATGTTTTTCCTTTTTCAAACCTTGCTTTAGAAAAAATGAACATTTAGTTTCATTATTTAAAAACCTTACTTAAAGAACATTGATATTCAGTAGGTTGTATTTAGTCTTTTTTCTTTATTCTTGCAGCGAAGCGATCTTTACTCTTTTACCGGACAATACTGAATTTGAATAACGAATTCTGCATTAAATTGAAAGCTAAATAAAATTTAACATTTACAGATGTAATAAAAAACTATTTTCTACGACTTACGCCATGTAAACATAATTTTTGGTTAGGTTTTTGTTTACAGCTAAATGAAGTTTTTTCATATTAGATTGGTTAGTTAGTTGCAAACCCCTTTAAACGCCTGTTTGAAGGGGTTTTGTATTTCAAAGAACTCTAATAATATATGTATTGCGCTTTCCTTTGTTTATTATAATGTACTTGTCATTGATAAGATTAGAAGTTGTGATTTTATAATCTTCTCCAACCTTTTCTTTATTTACCGAAATAGCGTTTTCCTTCAATGCTCTCCGTGCTTCTCCATTGGATTTCAAAAAATTGGTTTTTGCTGAAAGTGCCGCGATCATGTCTAATCCAGATTCTATTTCAGCCCGTGAAATCTCCGCCTGTGGCACGCCTTCAAATACATCCAACAATGTGGCCTCATCCAGATTTTTTAAGTCGCCTGCTGTACTTTTTCCGAATAAAACTTCAGAGGCTTTTACGGCGTTTTCATATTCTTCCTCACTATGAACCGTACTAGTTACTTCTTTTGCCAAAGCTTTCTGAAGCAAACGCATATGAGGAGCTTCTTTATGCTGTGAAATAAGTTTCTGAATAGTTTCTTTATCTAAAAAAGTGAATATTTTAATATATTTTTCGGCATCCTCATCGCTGGAATTCAACCAATATTGGTAAAATTTATAAGGAGATGTCCTGTTAGAATCTAACCAGATGTTCCCGCTTTCACTTTTTCCAAATTTACTTCCATCGCTCTTGGTAATCAAAGGACAAGTAAGCGCAAAACCTTTTCCATTTCCAATCCTTCTAATAAGCTCTGTCCCGGTGGTTATATTTCCCCATTGGTCACTCCCGCCCATTTGAAGGGTACACTTATGGGTTTTATATAAATGAACAAAATCGTAACCTTGTACCAATTGGTAAGTGAATTCTGTAAAGGACATTCCTTCAGTAGACTCTCCGGATAATCTATTCTTAACAGAATCCTTGGACATCATATAATTCACTGTAATGTGTTTTCCCACATCCCTGATAAATTCGAGAAAACCAAGATCCTTCATCCAATCATAATTATTCACCATCAAGGCTTCATTTTTGGCTCCTGATGTGAAGTCCAGAAATTGGGATAACTGTTCGCGAACACATTCTTGATTATGGCGCAGGGTAGCTTCATCAAGTAAATTTCGTTCGCTCGATTTCCCTGAAGGATCCCCTATCATTCCTGTAGCTCCTCCAACCAAGGCAACCGGCCTATGTCCGCAACGTTGGTAATGTGCCAGTAACATAATAGGAACCAAATTGCCAATATGCAGGGAATCTGCCGTTGGATCAAAACCAATATAAGCAGATCGCATTTCTTCCAGTAAATGTTCTTCGGTGCCTGGCATCACATCGTATAACATTCCGCGCCAGGTAATCTCTTCAACAAAATTTTTATTCATCAGTGTAATTTTATTCTAAAACAGGCGTAAAGATACCAAACCCTGTGATTTTTCCTAAATGGAAATAGCTATATTTACCCTATGATTTTAGTTACCGGAGGAACAGGTTTGGTAGGCGCTCATTTATTGCTTGATTTACTAAAAGCAGGAAATAAGGTAAGGGCCATTTATAGAAAAAGCAGCAACTTACTTGTTGTAAAAAAGGTGTTCTCTTATTATTTATCTTCTGAAGAAACCGAACTTTATTTTAGCAGGATCGATTGGCAGGAAGCCAATCTCAATGATATTAGTGACCTAACCAAGGCATTTAAAGGAATTTCTTACGTATATCACAGTGCCGCTTTGATCTCTTTTGATCCTGCAGATGAAAAAGCACTGAGAAAGATCAATATTGAAGGAACCGCTAATATTGTGAATTTGTGTATTTCCGGCGGAATTAGGAAACTTTGTTTTATAAGTTCTATTTCCACGATGGATCTAACTCCCGGGGAAAAAGAGATCTCTGAAAATTTCACCTGGTACCAGGAACAAAATCACAGCGATTACGCCATTTCAAAACACGGAGCCGAAATTGAAGTCTGGAGAGGTTGTCAGGAAGGAGTTCCTGTTGTAATTCTTAATCCTGGAGTAATCATTGGACCGGGATTCTGGGATTCCGGAAGCGGACAAATCTTTAATAGAATTGATGCCGGCTTAAACTACCATTTCCCAAAAACCACAGGCTTTGTAGGGGTACGGGACGTAGTGAGCGCAGCCATACGCGCGATGGAATCCAAAATTGTAAATGAACAGTATATAATTGTGGCAGAAAACCTGAAATTCAAAAAAGTTCTGGAAATGATTGCAAAAAGTATTGATAAACCTGCGCCTAAACGCCCTTTAAAACCATGGATGGTTTTTATTGGTTGGATCTATCAATATTTGGCAGGTATGCTATTCGGGAAAAAGCGACAAATTGCCAAAAAAGATATAAAAACTTTATTTGAACATACTTTTTACAGTAACCAGAAGTTTATTTCAGACTTTGATTTTCAATTTGATCCGGTTAAGCAGGTTATTCAACAAACCGGCAAAATCTTCAGAGAACAGCGATAATAATGAACCTAATTTTGCCATACCGGAAGACTCTCTGAAACCAGGCTGTCAATAAATGGTTTTTTAAATATTGGTCTAACGGACAGGGAATCATATTTATTTCGGGAAATAGAATCGGCAAGCTTTATAGAATCTTTAATTCGTGTTTCCTCTTTCTGAATCTTCTCCAAATCAACTTGCATTTTTTCAAGTTTCACCTTTACCCGCTGATAAATGCTCTCCAGCTTATCATAATTTTTTGCGTAATATTCATTGCTTTGTGCCAGCTGCAGGCTATCTATTCCATGTTTTTCGTAAAGATATTCATCTGGCTTTAAACCGGTTTCCTCAAGGATCCTCTTGTTAAAATTTTTGGCAGAGTTAAGCAGGGAAAGATCGGTTAGGACTTCTGTCATTTTCGCTTCAGAAATTAAATTTTCCGGTTCTTTTACCTTTTCCACATTTTGGCAGGAAACCAGGAACAGGGCAAAAATAAAGATCCGGTAAGGCTTCATGCTATTTTCGGTCAAAGGTTAATTGCTCTGCCACATTCGAAAATTGTGGAAACTTGAAATTGTTGTAAACCAAATGTCCATTGACGAAGGTATGCGTGATCCTGGACTTGAACGTAACCCCATCAAAAGGAGACCAACCACATTTGTAAACAATATTACTTGGTTGCACTGCCCAGGGAGAATTCAGGTCGATTAAAACAAGATCGGCTTTATAGCCTTCACGAATAAATCCGCGCTTTTCAATTTGATATAAAATCGCCGGATTATGGCACATTTTCTCTACAATTTTCTCCAGACTTATCTTTTCCTGATGATGTAACTGAAGCATTGCAGGAAGCGCGTGTTGCACCAGAGGACCACCACTTGGCGCCTTGGTATAAACATTTTTCTTTTCTTCTTTGGTGTGCGGGGCATGATCTGTTGCCACAACATCAATATGGTTGTCCAACAATCCCTGCAACAAAGCGTCCTGATCCTTTTTGGTTTTTATAGAAGGATTCCATTTTATGAAAGTTCCTTTTTTCTGATAATCGGAATCGTTAAACCAAAGGTGATGTACACAAACCTCTGCAGTGATTTTTTTATCTTTTAAAGGTTTCTTATTATCAAAAAGAGCGATTTCCTTTGCTGTTGAAAGATGAAAAACATGCAATCTTGCGCCTGTCTTTTTAGCCAGCGCCACCGCTTTAGAAGAAGAAATATAACAGGCTTCTTCACTTCTTATTTTGGAGTGTAATTCAACAGGAATATCATCTCCGTAACGCGCTATGCATTCCTCCAGGTTTTTTTTAATAGTTGCTTCATCTTCACAATGCACCGCAATCATTACAGGGGACTTGGTAAAGATCTCTTCCAGGACTTTTGGATCGTCTACCAGCATGTTTCCCGTAGAGGATCCCAAAAATAATTTAAGGGCTGCAGTGGTTTTGGGATCAATTTTTAAGATTTCCTCGAGATTATCATTCGTCCCACCAAACATAAAAGAATAATTGGCATAAGAGGATTTTTTAGCCATATCAAACTTTTCCTGCAACTTCTCCATGGTGGTGGTTTGCGGTAATGTATTTGGCATCTCTATATACGAAGTGATACCGCCGGCAACAGCTGCCCGGGATCCTGTTTCAATAGTTTCCTTATGAGTAAGTCCAGGTTCCCTAAAATGAACCTGATCATCTATCACCCCAGGTATCAAAAAATTTCCTTCTGCATCTATAATATTTACATCCGGTGATTTGGCACTAATACTGTCGGCTATTTCCGCAATAATGCCATTTTCAATGAATACATCACCTTCCCTGATTATTCCTTCGTTAACAATACGCGCATTCTTTATTAAAACCTTTTTCATCACTTAGTCATCTTATTAAAAAGACTTTTTAATTTCATATTAATTACCCCAAATATAGCTTCAGAAATTATTCCTCCACTCATTTTGGAAGTTCCCCTGGTTCTGTCGGTAAAAATCACAGGAATTTCCTTTATTTCAAATTTATGCTGATATGCTTTGAATTTCATCTCAATTTGAAAGGCGTACCCCACAAAATGTACTCTATCCAAATCGATTGTTTCCAGCACTTTTCTTTTATAGCAAACAAATCCAGCAGTGGTATCGTGAATATCCATTCCCGTTATCACCCTAACATATTTAGAAGCCAGCCAGGACAACAGTACCCGGCTCATTGGCCAATTTATAACATTTACTCCGGTAACATAGCGGGAGCCTATCGCCATATCTGCCCCCTTTTTGGCGCAGGTATTATATAACCTTATAAGATCGTTTGGACTATGAGAAAAATCGGCATCCATTTCAAAAATATACTCATAATCTCTTTTCAGGGACCATTTAAATCCGTGTATATAAGCCGTTCCCAATCCCAATTTTCCTTCCCGTTCTTCCAGAAATAAAGCTCCAAAATATTCAGACTGTAATTCCCTTACCATAGCGGCAGTGCTATCTGGTGAATTATCATCTACTACCAATATATGAAACTTGCGCTGTAAAGAAAAAATATTTCTTATTAAACGCTCGATGTTCTCAATTTCGTTATATGTTGGTATTATAATAATCCCATGAGACATGCCTTATTTTTTGCGCAAATGTAACTAATTTTGCGCTTAGCAACTTCAAATTTGCTTCCAACTTTTAACCGTAATAATGATACCTTTATAAAAATTTTATTTTTGGAAATAATTGAAAGATATAGCACTCCCAACGATTTAATGACGCTTGTTATTTTATTGGTATTATTATTACTTGTAATTGCAAAACAACTTTACCCATACAGGTTTGAAGATTTTATAGCCTTGTTCTCCTCCGGGAAATACATGGTGATCAAATCCAGGGAACACAAAACGCTTTTTGGTTTTAATGTCCTAATGTTGATCGTACACATGCTTATTGCATCCATATTTATATTTGTGCTTTACCGCGCATTTATAGATCCTGAAATACAGGAAACAGGTGTTTTATTTTTACGGATTTTCACAGCTTATAGTTTTTTGATCCTGCTCAAGGTTACAGTAGAAAAAATTATAGGGAACATTTTTGACCTTGATGAACCGATAGAAAACTATCTTTTTCAAAAACACAGCTATAGAAATTTTATCTCTTTAGGATTGTTCATTGTTTGCATATTCCTTGTTTATTCAGGCACTCCGAGCGACTGGGTGTTCTATTTAACCAGTGCTCTTTTAGCAGCCGCATTGGTTTTTAGTTATGTGAATATAATAAGTAAAAATCAGGGATTTATCACGTCTAATTTGTTCTATTTTATTTTGTACCTTTGCGCTCTTGAAATAGCTCCTTATATAATTTTATACAAGTTAATTATAAGGACCTAAGGGAATTAAAAAATCAGCCATCTATGAAAGTGAAAACAATTTTGATTTCTCAACCGGAGCCTAAGTTGGAAAATTCACCTTACTCCGAGCTCGAAGAAAAGCAAAAAGTAAAAATTGATTTCATTCCTTTTATCCATGTAGAAGGAGTTTCTTCTAAGGATATTCGTCAACAAAAAATCGATCTTTCCCATTATACTGCAATCATTTTAACCAGTAGAAATTCTGTAGATCATTATTTCAGAATTGCAGAAGAAATGCGCTACAAAGTGCCCGATACTTTAAAGTATTTTTGTTTAAGTGATGCAGTGGCATATTACCTTCAAAAATATGTGGTGTATAGAAAAAGAAAAATATATGTTGGAAAGCGTACTTTTTCTGAATTAGCGCCCTATATCAAAAAATACAAAAATGAAAAGTTCCTGTTGCCGTCTTCAGATATGCTGAAGCCCGATGTCCCTAAAACTTTAAACAAATTAGGTATAGATTGGAAGCAGGGCACCTTTTACAAGACCGTAGTTAGTGATCTTTCTCATTTAAGAGAAGTGTATTACGACGTTTTGGTGTTCTTTAGCCCCAGCGGAATAAAATCCCTGTTCGAGAATTTTCCCGATTTTGAGCAAAAAGATACCCGCATTGCGGTTTTTGGGAATACCACTGTTAAGGCTGCAAAGGAGCACGGACTGGTTGTAAACATACAGGCACCAACCCCGGAAACCCCTTCCATGACAATGGCACTTCAAAAATATATAAAGGAAGCAAATAAGAAGTAACATAGCTTCCTAAAATCAATATATCAAAAGGCCGGTAATTTTTAAAAATTACCGGCCTTTTGATATGTATGGAAATCTCTTTAATTTAAAGGTCCACCTTCTAAAATTTCCTGATTTGCATTCTCCTCATACTTTTTAAAGTTTGCTTTGAAGGAGTTAGCCAATTCTCTTGCTTTAGCATCATAAGCCACTTTATCCTTCCAGGTTTCTCTTGGATTTAGAATTTCATCCGGAACATTTTCACATTCTTGCGGCATCTGTAACCCAAAAACAGGATGTTGTGTAAAGGACACATTATCTAATGTTCCCTTTAGCGCTGCTTTTATCATAGCGCGGGTATATTTTAGTTTCATCCTGCTTCCTGTTCCATAAGCCCCACCGGTCCATCCGGTGTTCACCAACCAAACATTTACATTGGCATCCTTCATCTTTTTGCTTAACATCTCAGCATATTTGGTAGGATGTAACGGCATAAACGGTGCTCCAAAACAGGCAGAGAAATTTGGCTGAGGTTCATCTACTCCTGCCTCGGTACCCGCAACTTTTGCAGTATATCCACTTATAAAATGATATGCCGCCTGTCCGGGAGTTAGCTTGCTTATTGGTGGTAAAACTCCAAAAGCATCGGCTGTAAGGAAAAATATATTTTTTGGGTTTCTTCCAATGGAAGGAACGGCTATATTGCTTATATGCTCTATTGGATAACTTACCCTGGTATTAGGAGTGATAGATTTGTCCTCAAAATCCACATTGCCATCTTCATCAATAATTACATTTTCCAGGATTGCCCCCTTTTTGATAGCGTTGTAAATATCGGGCTCATTTTCTTTAGACAAGGAAATTACTTTTGCATAACAACCACCCTCAAAGTTGAAAATTGTATTTTCATTGGTCCATCCATGTTCGTCATCCCCTATCAATTTCCTTTCAGGATCTGCAGACAAAGTTGTCTTTCCAGTTCCGGATAATCCGAAGAAAATCGCAGTATCATCTTCCGGCCCTATATTCGCTGAACAGTGCATAGGAAGTGCATTTTTATGTACCGGAAGTATGAAGTTTAAGGCAGAAAATATTCCTTTTTTAATCTCTCCGGTATATCCGCTTCCACCTATTAATGCGATCTTTTTTGAAAAATTTAGAATTGAGAAATTTCCCTGGCGGGTTCCATCTATTTCAGGATCTGCATTGAATCCAGGAGCATTAAGTACGACCCAGTCTTCTCTAAAATCTTGAAGTTCGGATTCTTCAGGTCTTAAAAACATATTATAAGCGAAAAGATTCGACCAGGGATATTCATTGATCAACCGAATGTTCATCCTGTAATTCTCATCTGCACAAGCATAGGTATCCCTTACAAAGACTTCTTTTTGAGAAAGATACTCTGCCACCTTATCATATAAAGCATCAAATTTATCTGCATCAAAAGGAATATTTATATCGCCCCACCATACTTTATCTTTTGTTTCATCATCTTTTACAATAAAACGATCTTTGGGAGATCTGCCTGTAAATTCCCCGGTATTGACTGCTAATGCGCCAGAATTTACCTCAACCCCCTGATTTTTATCAATAGTGATTTGGTGAAGTTCTTCCGGAGAAAGCTGATAGTGAACTCTGTTGTTGTTTATTCCGTACTTTTTTAACGAAATCGTTTTCGTAATTTGATTGTTTGCCAACATAAAAATTTAAGTTGTGTGATTGTTTAGGCTTACAAAAGTAAATAATCTCAAATTGATAGCAGGCGAAAATCACCTATTTTATTTCTTTTTTAACTTTACAAAAGAGATTAAAAGCAGCGCCCAACAGCCTATTAACAAACTACCTCCCAAAGGAGTAATGAGGGCGATTGTAGTAAAGTCAAAGCCTGTTAGGGAATTTGTGGCGAGCAAATAGATAGATCCGGAAAACAATAGTATCCCTCCTAAAAGCAGTAAAAAAACCCAGTTTGAGAGTCTTTGACTCAAGGGTTTCATGGTCCCCAACAAAATAAACAGAAGGGAATGGTACATTTGAAATCTCACCCCGGTTTCAAAAGAATCCAAAGATGCTGGAGTAAGGACAGGTTTTAATCCATGAGTTGCAAAAGCGCCCATAATTACCGCGATTAATCCAAATAAAAATCCGGCAACATAAAATCTTCTACCCATTGTTTAGTTTTTTTAGTGTGAACATTTAAGTACATTCGTATTTCTTATGCCTACAAAACTAACTAAGAAATTTTTATTATGAGACATATATTAGTGATTGGTGCAGGTAAATCTACCGCTGCGCTAATAGCATATCTATTGAATAATTCGAAAAAGGAGAATTTATATATCACCATTGGAGATCTTGACCTGGAACAGGCGAAAAATCTCTGCGATCATAATGAACAATGCAAGGCACTTCAATTGGATATTTTTGACAGTATTAGCCGCCAATCTGCCATTAAAAAGGCCGATATCGTAATCTCTATGCTTCCGGCAAGATTCCATATAGAAGTTGCCCGGGATTGCGTAAAATTGAAAAAATCTCTGGTTACCGCTTCTTACGTAAGTAAAGAGATGCAGGCTTTGGATAAGGAGGTAAAAGAAAACGGACTTGTATTTATGAACGAAATAGGAGTTGATCCCGGGATTGATCATATGAGTGCGATGCAGGTGATAAACCGCATTAAAGATAAGGGAGGAAAGATGCTGATGTTTGAATCCTTTACCGGCGGACTTGTAGCTCCTGAAAGCGATACCAATCTCTGGAATTATAAATTTACCTGGAATCCGCGAAATGTTGTTGTTGCAGGACAGGGTGGTACTGCAGAGTTCCTTCAGGAAGGAAAATTTAAATATATTCCTTATCATCGGTTATTCCGAAGGACAGAATTTCTAAACATTGAGAACTACGGTAGGTTTGAAGGTTATGCCAACCGGAATTCGCTGGATTATAAAAGTATTTATGGTCTGGACGATATATTAACGCTTTACCGGGGAACCATTCGAAGAGTTGGTTTTAGCCATGCCTGGAATATGTTTGTTCAACTTGGAATGACAGATGACAGCTACCAACTTCATGATTCTGAAAATATGAGTTACCGGGATTTCGTGAATTCCTTTCTTCCTTATTCCCCAACCGATACTGTAGAGCTTAAACTTCGGCATAATTTAAAAATAGATCAGGATGACATTATGTGGGATAAACTGGAGGAACTTGATATTTTCAATGCCGATAAAAAAATAGGAATTCAAAATGCAACCCCGGCGCAGGCACTTCAAAAAATATTGTCCGATAAATGGACCCTGGCTAAGGATGACAAGGATATGATTGTTATGTATCACAAATTTGGATATGAACTTAACGGGGAAAAGAAACAGATAGACTCTACGATGGTACATATTGGAAAAGATCAAATCCAGACAGCAATGGCAAAAACAGTAGGCTTACCTGTGGGAATTGCAACGCTGGCAATTTTAAACAAAAAAATCACAACTCCGGGTGTACAAATCCCCATCACAAAGGAAGTCTATGAGCCCATCTTAAAAGAATTGGAATCTCATGGAATTGTTTTTAACGAAAAAGAGACCGAATATTTGGGCTATAATCCTTTTGGAGCGGTTGGAAATTAAATAAAGTAAAGTATCTTTTGTCCCTCCCAAATCAACCTGTATGAAAGTAACAGATGAAAAAGTAAGCATCGATGGTATTGACAAGATCATTTTAAATTTTTTGATGGAAGATGCGCGCAAGCCTATCCTGGAAATAGCAAGGGGCATTGGAATTAGTGGCGCAGCCATACATCAAAGGCTTAGGAAACTTGAAAAAGCCGGTTTAATTGAAGGTTCAAAACTTCAAATTAATCCCCGGGTTTTAGGCTATAAAACGCTAGCCTTTGTTGGAGTTTTCCTGGATAAAGCTGTTAGTAATCCACAAGCTGTAAAAAGGCTTCGTGAAATCCCGGAGGTACTAGAATGTCATTATACCACCGGAAACTGGTCTATCTTTTTAAAGATCCTTTGTAAGGACAATGAACATTTAATGAATGTGCTAAACAAAAATATACAGGCTATTGAAGGGGTTTCAAGGACCGAAACTTTTATTTCCCTAAATCAACAAATTCAAAGACAAATTAAGATTTAATATTTGGAATTATTCTAAATAAGATTTAATTTCGCTTTCGAAATGAGAATACTTGATCAATCCCGGTTTTTTAGTTCCTATCAATGTGACGGGAGTCGTTGCTTCTATATAGATTTTAATCACAAAACGGTTAAAATGAGTTTTTGCCAGCTGTTATCATTTCGGCAAAAGCTACTTAATATTGATCTTGATTCCCACTTTAACGGTGAGAATTCTCAGGGAATAGAAATCCTTATGCTTTGCAACAAAGAGCATCTTTTCATCTTCAATACTTTGGAGATCCTGGATCTCAAAAAACTTCTCAACAATACATTTACAGCACTGGAGATCAACTCAATGATCGCTTGTTAGGTGTAATTACTTCTTCGATCAATCCGCTTTAGACTGTTTCTAAATCTCTTCGGAATTTAGGGAATGCCCTAACTTTTACTTAACTTTATAAAAAATAATTTATGAAATGAGCATAACGGAAACTCGTTGCAAGCACCGATGAAGACATGCGAATTACCCCCGATAGCTCGGGGGACCAATAAAAAACAATAAATAGCTCCATATGAAAGATCTGGTAAGACAAAATTTAAGCATCCATGTAGAGATCATGGATCTTTTAAATAAACAAATAGAAAAAGAAGCTCATTCCTCTTCCGCCTACCTGGCAATGGCTTCCTGGTGCGATCACAATGCCCTGGACAACAGTGCTAAATTCTTTTATGATCAATCCCTTGAAGAGCGGGAACATATGATTAAAATTTTCCGGTTTATAAATGATAACGGAGGTACCGCTTATTCTCCGGAAGTTAGTAAAATCGCGCACGATTTTAATTCCCTGGAAGAGATTTTCGAAACGGCCCTGGAACAGGAAATAGCCATCACAAAATCCATTCATAACATTGTTTATAAATGCCGAAAAGTGCAGGATCTTGCTTCCGAACATTTTCTTCAATGGTTCGTGAACGAGCAAATGGAGGAAGAGCAAACGATGCGAAGAATCCTGGAATTATTTGATTTAATGGGAACTGAAGGATTAGGATTGAAGCTACTGGATGAGCGCATACCCGGTATAAAAGGAGGCGCCTAAAAACTAAAAATAGAGTGTAAAATTTATCGGAAATCCCTATATAAACAAAAAGAGCTGCCTTTTCTGGACAGCTCTTTTTGTTTAAAAAGTTGTTTATTAATCTCTTCCTAAATAAATACTAACAAAATATAACAGGGTTGCAAGAGATCCTACCGCAGCTACTACGTAAGTTCTGGCTGCCCATTTCAGGGAATCTTCAGCGGCTTCGTGCTCCTGCGGACTCAACATGTTTTCTGTTTCCAGCCAAACCAATGCTCTCTTGCTCGCATCGTACTCTACAGGTAGCGTGACAAAACTAAACAAAGTGCCTAATCCAAACAAGATGATACCTACCAGTAAAATAGTACTACCAATTGCTGTGGTTGCCATTAAAAGCAAACCTCCCAGAATTACCCATTGAGACATTTTAGAAGCAATACTTACCATAGGAACCAATTGGCTTCGCATAGTAAGCCAGCTGTAAGCGGTTGCATGTTGAATCGCGTGACCGCATTCGTGAGCGGCAACGGCGGCGGCGGCGGCATTTCGCTGCGTATATACAGATTCACTAAGGTTTACCGTTTTCTTTGCAGGATTATAATGATCGGTTAACATTCCAGGGGTGGAAATAACCTTTACATCATTAATCCCATTATCCCGTAACATTTTTTCAGCGATTTCCTTTCCGCTCATCCCGTTTTGAAGATGGACCTGGGAATACTTCTTAAACTTGCTCTTCAGCTTATTGCTTACATATAAACTCACGATAAATATGAGTCCGGCAATGATATAATATCCAAACATATTTTTTAATTTTTTGAAAATCAAATATAGCAAAAACCCGGCCATTATATAACCTGACAGTCTATTCAAAATCAGGTTAAATTCGTTTTTTTGGAGGAAATATGAAAGGGGTTTTTCAAAAAAACTTACCGCTTTTCGGAAACATCTGCCAGAGATTCTTTACAAATTAAGATATTACATATATTTGCACAACTTATTTTAATATCACTATGCAATACAAAAGAATTCTTTTAAAATTATCCGGGGAAGCCCTTATGGGAACCAGGCAATATGGTATTGATCCCGAAAGACTGGCAGAATATGCCCAGGAAATAAAAACGGTGATAGAAAAGGGTATTGAGGTTGCTATCGTTATTGGCGGAGGAAATATTTTTAGAGGCGTTGCCGGGGCAAGCAAAGGAATGGACAGGGTGCAGGCAGATAATATGGGAATGCTCGCCACGGTTATAAACGGTCTTGCTTTACAGAGCGCGCTTGAAAATGCTGAAGTTCAAACCCGGTTGCAAACAGCCATCGAAATAAATTCTGTAGCAGAACCCTTTATTCGCAGAAGAGCCATCAGGCATTTGGAAAAAGGACGTGTCGTGATCTTTGGAGGTGGTACCGGAAATCCATATTTCACTACAGATTCTGCTGCCGTTTTAAGAGCGATCGAAATAAAAGCAGACATTATTTTAAAGGGAACCCGTGTAGATGGAATTTATACGGCAGATCCCGAAAAAGATAAGCTTGCCACAAAATTTGATTTCATCACCTTTGAGGATGTATTAAAAAAAGGTCTAAAAGTAATGGATACCACTGCTTTTACATTAAGCCATGAAAATGAATTACCTATTATTGTATTCGATATGAATACGCCCGGAAACCTTTTAAAGGTGGTAACCGGAGAAAAAATAGGAACAAAAGTGAATTTATAAATCCAAAAACCTTACATTTTTTAAATTTTAAGTTTAATAAAAATGAGTGAAGAATTAGATTTTATTATAGAAAGTACCGAGGAGAATATGCAAAATGCTATCAGGCATTTGGAGAAACAACTTCTTAATATACGTGCCGGAAAGGCCAGCCCAGCTATGTTGGGTAGTGTAATGGTAGATTACTACGGAAGCATGACCCCATTAAACCAGGTTGCGAATGTGAACACACCCGATGCCCGAACTATTTCTATTCAACCTTTTGAAAGAGGAACGATCCCAAACATTGAAAAAGGGATTTTGGTAGCAAACCTTGGATTTAATCCCATGAATAATGGTGAAAGCGTTATTATAAGCGTTCCGCCTTTAACCGAAGAACGAAGAAAAGACCTGGCTAAACAGGCAAAAGCTGAGGCTGAAGAAGCTAAAATCGGGATTCGAAATGACCGGAAGTCTGCCAATAATGAAATAAAAAAACTTGAAATCTCTGAAGATCTGGCTAAAATTGGGGAGGAAACCATTCAGGAACTTACAGATAAATATGTCCGGAAAGTAGATTCAATCTTTGACAACAAGGAAAAAGAGATCATGACCGTTTAAAATTTAATCATCCTCTTCTTAAATTAAAAATACATCAGCTTCAAAATATTATTTAATAAAATATTATGAAGCTGATCTTTTTTAAACACTACTTTTCCCAAATAATTTGATGAACCAATAATCATATGCGCCTATTTCTGCTTTTATTGATTATTCTTTCCGCACCGACCATTTCTGCTCAAAAGATCATCACCGGAGTTGTGTTGAATTCAGAAACGCAGGAACCGCTCCCTTATGCCACTGTTCAACTTTCTCCTGAAAATGAAACTCTTACAAATATTGATGGGACTTTTCAGCTAAATACGCAAACACAGGACTCCACGTTTACTGTTTCTTATATTGGATTTTATTCGCAACAAATTTCGCTTTCTTCAGAAAAAGAAAATTATGAAATTCAACTCCTTCCCAGGGAAGAAATGCTAAATGAAGTGGTACTCTATTCAGGAAAAGATCCGGCGAATGAATTAATAAAAAAGGCAATTGAGAAGAAGTCCATTAATGATCCTGAAAGACGGCTGAAAAGCTATCAGTTTAAAAGTTATAATAAATTCATTATAGATAACCAGGATCGGGGTTTTAGGGTGGAAACAGATACTTCAAACCTTGATATAAAAACCATTATCAATCAGGGACGTTCCTACCTCTCTGAAAAGGTATCCACTCACCTTTATGAAGCACCCGGTTCTCAATTAGAAATAGTAGAAGGAATAAAAACGGCGGGGTTTAAAAAACCTGTTTATGATATTTTATCCTTAGATGTACAGGCTTTTTCGCTTTATAGAGAGGATTACGTAATTTTTAAAACAGATTATGCCGGACCGTTGAGTAAAAATGCACTAAAAAATTATAGCTATAAAGTCCTGGATACGGTAACTAATGAAAACAGACCGGCCTTTGTGATCTACTTTAAGCCAAAACGCGAAAAAACGGTTGCGGGTCTGGAAGGGATATTATATCTGGATACTGTTTCCTTTGCCATACAGAAAGCCAGGGCTCAATTATTAGGAGCTGTAGAATTGGAAATAAATCATTTTTATGACTTTTATGAAAATGAAAATATCTGGTTTCCTTCAAATCAATCGGTGACCCTGAAACCAGGCAAAGGCGGAAAAGACATTTCGGTATTTGGCGGAAGTATTTCTGTGGGTACCCTTCAGCGGCAAAAATCAATACTCAATGATTTTTTGTCAACCGGTGAAGTTGAGGAAAATTTATACCTCACTTCTAAAACGACCTATTACGACAGGAAGTTTAATTTGGAGTTAAATCTCAAAAAATCGCAACCCGCTATCTATGTACCAGAAGATGCATCCCGGAAATCTGTCAATTTTTGGGAAGGCAATCGCCAGGAACCTTTCACGCTTGAAGATGAGTTCACTGCTTTGCGGGTAGAAAGAATGATCCGGATGCGGGATATTGAGCGAAAGATCGAGGTTAAAAAAGCTATTTCAAATGGATATTACCCAATAGGGGCTATAGACTTTGATTTGGGGCAATTTGTAAATTACAACAAATATGAGGGTATAAGGCTTGGAATTGGAGGGAAGACCAACCCTAATTTCTCCACAAAATTCCGTTTGGAAGGTCATGTGGCGTACGGGTTTAAGGACAGGGAATTTAAATATGGCTTAGGAGCCGGAGCACTCTTAAATCAACGTACCGGTACCTGGTTTAATGCAAAATATAGCAAAGGAATACGGGAAATAGCCAGTCATAATTACATTCAGGGTATCAATGAATTCTCCATTCTTCGACCCCGTTTTGCCAATATAGATTACTTCTACAGGCATAAAACTTTTCAAACTTCGGTTGAACACAGACTTGCCCCGAATATTAACACGGAACTTATGGTTTCCACCAGCGATATTTCTCAAATAGAGGATTATGCGTTTTTGAATAATGGGAAAGTTTATAGAGATTTCACTATAAGCGAGGCTAAAATTGGTATTCTATGGAGACCTTTCAGCAAATTTGTAAACACTCCTGAAAGCCATGCAGTGGTCGCAAAAGGATATCCGCAGTTCACCGGACAAATATCTCAGAGTTTTGCCGACTTTTTAGGTGGGGATTTTAATTTCACCAAAATAGGTTTAAAAGCAGAATACCAAATAAATAGGATAAACCAATCCTCAACCAAATTCACCCTGGGAGGAAATCAAAGCTTTGGAGACATTCCGCTCACACAGGCTTTTCATGCTTCGCCCAACCAGCCCAACAGTCCGGATATTCCGGGGCGGTTTTCAGTCGCAGGTGGACTTGTTTTCGAAACTATGTTTTTCAACGAGTTTTTTAGTGAACGCCAGGTGGCACTTCATATGAGACATACATTTCGTCCTATTTCAATAACTGAAAAGATTCGGCCTGAATTTTCTATTATTTCCAGGCATGTTATTGGAGATTTTAAAAACATGGCGCCTCATCAAAATATTGAATTCAAATCCCTGAAGGAAGGTTTTTCTGAAGCAGGTTTGGAACTCAGCAAGATCTATGCAGGTTTTGGGCTAAGTGTAGCGTATAGATATGGAGCCTACCATTTACCCACCTTTAAGGAAAATTTCGCTTTTAAATTCACCTTTTCCCTTACACTGTAATAAGTTTCACAAGCCTGAATTTTGAACTTAACATCCGAAATTTTGTTGAGATCGCACCCAAACGGGACAGATGGTCATTTGGAAGGCAAAGCCATTGTTGGGAATAATCCTCTTACAGTCAATTATTATCCCTACATTTTATACCTTTGCAGGCGAATAAAAACCAGCAATGTCAAAAATTTTCAGTTTTGGATTTTGGAATTCCATAGCCCGTGTAATTCTTAGAAACAGGGTTATATTCATATTCATAATTATTTTAATAACTGCATTTTTAGCCACTCAATGGCAAAATATGCGCTTTTCACATACCGAAGCCAACTTACTGCCAGATGATCACGAAATAAACCAGATCTACAATGATTTTCTGGATAAATTCGGGGAAGAAGGCAATCTCATTGTAATTGCGGTTAAGGACTCTTCACTCTTCACACCCGAAAAATTTACCGCCTGGAACAATTTAACCCGGGATCTCGAAAATTTTAAGGCCGTTGAAAATGTTATCGCGATTGGTAATCTCAAAAAACTGGAAAAATTTGATGACCCGAGCAGGTTTGAGATGGTTCCTTTTATTCAGGATAAAGAATGGACTAGTGCCCAGGTTAAAGCTTATAAAGATGACCTGCTCAATAAATTGCCATTTTATAAAGGCCTGGTTTACAGCGAAAATTCTAAAACCATACAAACTGCTGTTTATTTAAAGGAAGAGATTGTAAATTCTATCGAGCGAAAGGATTTTGTTCTTGAGGAATTGCAACCCCTCATCGAACAATTTGAGGAAGATACAAACCTTGATGTATATGTATCGGGAATGCCTTATATAAGAACCCTTAATGCCAAAAACATCACAGATGAAATAGGCCTGTTTATAGGTGCAGCACTTTTGGTGACATCCCTGATCTTCTTCTTTTTCTTCCGATCTATAAGAGCAACGGTAATTGCGATGGTTACCGTGATGATTGGAGTTATGTGGGCTTTTGGAATAATTGGGCTGCTTCATTTTGAGATCACCGTGCTCACTGCATTAATCCCGCCCCTTATTATTGTGATTGGGATTCCCAATTGCATTTTCCTCATCAATAAATATCAGCAGGAAATAAAAATCCACGGAAATCAGGCAAAATCCTTGCAACGGGTCATCTCTAAAGTGGGAAATGCGACCATGCTCACCAATGTGACCACCGCATCCGGGTTTGCCGCTTTTATATTAACCGACAGCACCTTACTAAAGGAATTTGGAATCGTTGCCTCCATCAATATTATTGCCATCTTTCTTTTAAGCCTGGTAATTATCCCCATTATTTACAGCTATATGTCTGTACCAAAAGACAAACATTTAAAGCATTTAAATAAAAGATGGATTGGTGCATTTACAGCCTGGACAGAACGAATGGTGAGAAATCACCGAGTCACCATTTATATAATTTCGATCATACTTCTGGCAACAAGTATCATTGGGATTTATACTATTAAAATTTCCGGGAGCCTGCTGGAGGATATGCCACAGGATGCAGATTTTTTCCATGACATCCGGTTTTTTGAAGAAGAGTTTAACGGAGTAATGCCTCTGGAGATCTTAATTGACACCAAACAGGAAAAAGGAGCTTTAAAGCTAGCCACTCTAAAACGGATGGAATCCCTTGAAAACCTTATTGCTGAAGTTCCCGAGCTTTCCACTCCCCTCTCGGTAGTCCGCCTGGCAAAATACACCAAACAGGCCTATTACAATGGGAATCCTAAATATTTTCAGCTACCAACCTCACAGGAACAAAACTTTATCGCTCCTTATTTAAAAGGAATTTCCGGGGAAGGAGCTATTTTAAATTCTTACGTGGATTCCACCGGAAGATATGCCAGGATAACCACCTTCATGAAGGATATTGGCACTGAGAAAATGGAGCGTATCGAAGAGAACCTGAGGCCCCAGATAACGAAAATTTTCCCGGAAGAACGTTATACAGTAACCATGACCGGAAAGGCTTTGATCTTTCAAAAAGGAACAACCTACCTGGTAAAAAACCTGATAGTTTCACTATCACTTGCAATTTTACTTATTGCACTATTAATGGCCTGGATGTTTCGTTCTTTCAGAATGATCCTGGTTTCACTTATTCCCAATTTACTTCCCTTACTTGTAACTGCAGGAATGATGGGGTTCCTGGGAATACCTATAAAACCATCCACCATTCTGGTCTTCAGTATCGCGTTTGGGATTTCTGTAGATGATACAATCCATTTTCTTGCAAAATACCGGCAGGAATTAAAAGCCAATAACTGGAAAATAAAACGATCGGTTTATGCAGCATTAAAAGAAACAGGAGTAAGCATGTTTTATACTTCCATTGTCCTTTTCTTTGGATTTTCGGTATTTATGATTAGCAGTTTTGGAGGAACGGTAGCCCTTGGAGGTTTGGTTTCGGCAACCTTACTTTTTGCAATGTTGTCCAATTTAATACTCTTACCTTCACTCCTGCTTTCATTGGAAAAAAGCATCGCAAATAAGGAAACCTTAAAAGAACCGGCAATCCAGATTATCGCTGAAGAAGATGATATTTTAAACGAGCGAAAAAAACCTTAGGTTTGCCTTTTAAAACAGCCAATTTGAAGCTTTCCTATAAGAGTAATTCATAATTCCCAAGGGTGGGAATAAATTTCAATAAAATCAAAAATTGCTTCTTGCTAAGCTAACAAGGAAGATTTATCTTTGATTTTTTAAAAAATATAACCAAAATGATAAAATTAAAAATTGCTGAATTATTAAGCAGTGATCAATTTCTACAGGAAGTAGAAGTAAATGGATGGGTAAGAGCTTTTAGAAGTAACAGGTTTATAGCTGTTAATGACGGGTCCACCATCAACAATTTACAATGTGTTATAGATTTTGAAAATACCAAAGAAGAAACATTAAAACGCATTAATATTGGCGCTGCAATCAAGGTAGTTGGAACGTTAAAGGAAAGTGTTGGAAGCCAGCAAAGTGTTGAAGTAGAAGTAAAATCTATAGAAATCCTGGGAGATGCAAACCCGGAAGAAGTAAAACTTACTATTTTATCTCCAAAGCGACACAGTTTGGAAAAACTTCGGGAACAGGCCCATTTAAGAATTCGCACCAATACATTTGGAGCTGTAATGCGGGTTCGAAGCAAGCTCTCATTTGCGGTTCACAGTTACTTTCAGAAAAATAATTTTCACTACGTAAACACACCTATTATTACCGGAAGCGATGCTGAAGGCGCTGGTGAAATGTTTAAAGTGACTTCTTTCGATCTTAAAAATCCTCCTAAAAATGAGGATGGATCCATAGATTATAAAAAAGATTTCTTCGGAAAGGAGACCAATTTAACTGTATCCGGGCAATTGGAAGCAGAAACCTATGCCCTTGGGCTGGGACAGGTTTACACCTTTGGACCTACTTTTAGAGCTGAGAATTCAAACACCTCCAGGCATTTAGCCGAATTCTGGATGATCGAGCCGGAAGTAGCCTTTTGCGATCTTGACGGGAATATGGACCTTGCGGAAGATTTTATAAAATATGTGGTAAAATACGTTTTGGAACACTGCAAAGACGATCTTGAATTCCTGGATAAACGACACGAGGAAGAAGAGAAGTCTAAACCCCAGGTAGAACGCAGCGAAATGAGTTTGCTTAAAAAGCTGGAATTTGTAACCGAAAACAATTTCAAACGGGTAAGTTATACCGAAGCTATTGATATCCTTAAAAACTCCAAACCCAATAAGAAAAAGAAATTCCAGTATCCTATAGAAGATTGGGGAACCGATCTTCAAAGCGAACATGAACGGTTTTTGGTTGAAAAACACTTTAAATGCCCCGTCATACTTTTTGATTATCCTGCAAACATTAAGGCGTTTTATATGCGTCTTAATGAAGACGGAAAAACTGTGCGCGCTATGGATATTCTATTCCCGGGAATTGGAGAAATAGTAGGAGGCTCTCAAAGGGAGGAACGACTGGATGTTCTAAAAGAAAAAATGAAGGCACTGGATATTGACGAGGAAGAACTTTGGTGGTATCTGGATACCCGCAAATTTGGAACCTGCGTTCACAGTGGCTTCGGCCTTGGTTTTGAACGTCTTGTGCTTTTTGTTACAGGAATGACCAATATCCGGGATGTAATCCCTTTCCCCCGGACTCCTCAAAACGCAGAATTTTAAACTTCATTTGAAAATACTAGAAACGCATATCGTTCCTGCACTTGATGAAAAAATCAGGTTGCAGGAATATGCGGCTTCGGCTTTTAAATCTATTTCTACCAGAAGCGGGATTAAAAAAGCTATAAAACGAAAAGAAATTTTAATTGATGGTACGATTGGAAATACTTCAGATTGGGTACAGGAACATCAAAAATTAGAATTATTACAACAGGAAGTTCCTGTGAAAAAGGTCTTTCAGCTTGGTATGGAGGTGGTTTTTGAGGATGATTTTCTGGCAGTTGTAAAAAAACCTCCAGGATATCCTACCAGCGGGAATTACTTTAAAACCATTGAGAATGCTTTGCCATTCAATTTAAAGGTTTCCCGGGAACAAGATGCGCTCTCCTATCCATTACCTGTTCACAGACTGGATAATCCTACCGGTGGATTGCTTTTAATTGCAAAAACGCGCACTGCACAAACAATATTGAATCTGGCATTTGAACATACAGAGATCCATAAAACCTATTTAGCAGTAGTTCATGGAGAAGCTCCGGAAAGTTGCATTTTCGACTCGCATATGGACGGAAAAACAGCCATAACAAAAATTACAAGAATTGGGAATTTCAGCTTTAAAGACAAGCTTTATTCCATGCTTGAAGTTTCTCCGGAAACCGGGAGAACCCATCAAATAAGAATACATCTTTCAGGAAATGATCTTCCCATTGTAGGCGATATGGAATATGGATTAAAAATTCATCCTTTTCACAAAAAGGGATTATATCTTGCCGCAGTTGCGTTGGATTTTACACATCCAATCAGCCAGGAATCTATGTCCGTAAAAATAGATCCACCGCAAAAATTCAGGATTTTAGAGGACCTTTAAGGAATCTTAAATTTCTTAACAAAAATTTACCACCACCATTTTTGATGCCAAAGCTACATTCGCATTGTTTTTGCTTATTTTTGTAGAAAGAGTATAACAACCTATTATGCTAAAACAGCAATTAAATTTTAAATTATCACAAAAGCTCTCCCCTCAGCAAATACAGTTGATGAAGCTTATTCAATTGCCCACGCAAGCTTTTGAGCAGCGTATAAAAGAGGAATTGGAAGAGAATCCAGCTTTGGAAGATGGAAAAGAGGATTTGGAAAAAGAATTCGATGATGAGTTTTCCAATGATGAATATGATTCTGAAGGCAATGAAACCATTGAAGCCGAAATTGATGTAGACGATTACCTGAGCGATGATGAAATACCAGGTTACCGGCTGCAGGCCAATAATTACAGCGCAGATGACGAAGAAAAACATGTGCCCTATGCATCGGGAACTTCCTTCTCCCAATATTTAAAAACGCAATTAAGTACCTCCAGATTAAACGAAACCGAAAAAGAAATCGCTGAATTTTTGGTGGGAAGTGTAGATGAAAGTGGCTACATACGCAGAAGTATCCAGGATATCGTAGATGATCTTGCCTTTACTCAAAATGTGTATACCGATGAAGGAACTGTAGAAAAAGTATTGAAACAGGTTCAGCAACTGGATCCCGCCGGAGTAGGCGCCAGATCCCTGCAGGAATGCCTGTTGATACAACTTCACCGAAAAGAAAAAAATAAGGATGTCTCCCTTGCGATAGATCTCATGGAAAAGTCCTTTGATCACTTCAGCAAAAAACATTACTCTAAATTGCTTACCAAACACGATATCACCGAGGATGAATTGCGGGATGCCATTGATGTTATTGAACACCTTAATCCTAAACCCGGAGGAAGTTTTTCTGGCAACAACAGGATGACAGAACACGTAATTCCAGATTTTACCATAAAAATCGTAGACGGCGAATTGGAATTGACCCTTAACAGCAGGAATGCTCCAGAGATGCATATCTCGAACGATTACAATAATATGTTGAAGGGCTATAAAGAATCCCGTGAAAAAACCAAGGCACAAAAGGATGCAGTAATGTTTATAAAGCAAAAACTGGATTCGGCAAAATGGTTTATTGAAGCGATTAAACAGCGGCAGCAAACACTTATGGTAACCATGGGATCTATCATGAACTATCAAAAAGAATTTTTCCTTACCGGGGACGAACGGAACTTACGTCCAATGATCCTGAAAGATATTGCCGATGAAATAGGGATGGATGTTTCCACGGTTTCCAGAGTAGCCAACAGTAAATACGTAGACACCCCGTATGGCACAAAACTGATCAAGGAATTCTTTTCAGAATCTATGACAAACGACCAGGGTGAGGAAGTTTCTACCAGAGAGATCAAGAAGATTCTGGAAATGTCTATCGAAGAAGAAAACAAACGAAAACCGCTCACCGACGAAAAACTTGCCAAACTTTTAAAAGAAAAAGGCTATCCAATTGCACGCCGTACAGTTGCAAAATACAGGGAACAACTCGATATACCTGTAGCAAGAATGCGAAAAGAAATATAATGCGTGTTTTAGTAAAAAGTGCTTCCTACATTTTTCATCCTTTATGGATGCCTTTTGCCGGTAGTTTGTTTTATTTTTTGGTGACTCCCAGATTTTTTCCAGAGCCTCTTGTAAAGGCAAAACTCCTTGCAATAGCTATTACTACACTTTTTATTCCCATTGTTTTTTATTTCCTTCTGAAAAATTTGGGAAAAGCACAATCCCCCTTTTTAAGTGATGTGAATGAAAGACTCTGGCCGCTGTTTTTTTATATACTGCTTTTGGGATTGAACCTTTATCAAATCCTAAACGCCTATAACTATCCTGCGCTCTATTACTTTTTTGTAGGGATTCTGTTTTCTATTTTGACCAGTTATATACTTGCGTTGCTCAAACTGAAAATCAGTCTACATATGGTAGGTTTGGCGGGGATTTTCATGTTTGTTATCTCGCTGAGTATATTCTTCTCTCTAAACCTGGTTTTTAGTATAGTTTTTTTGATTATTGCTTTAGGATTAACGGCGACCTCACGACTTTATTTTAAAGCTCATACAGGGGCTGAAATTGTCCTTGGGTTTTTCGTAGGACTCCTGCCACAACTTATTGTGCTAAATTACTGGCTATAAGATGTAGAACATCAAACCCAATTTGAAAGTAGTTATACCCAACTGTCTATCATTAAGCTGAGCATCCTTGAAAAAGGGATTTAAGCTATAATATACGTGAAAATTAAAGGTGTTGTACCCAAAGGTAAATGTGGTGCCCAACCTAAAACGTTCAAACTCCGGTACATCTGTTTGGATTACCTGGTTATCCCCTTGCTTGAAATTTGATTTGAAATAATAGGCATAACCTAGTCTAAAGCCAGTGTAAACCCTCCAGAACTTATAAGATTCCGGGGTAGAGGTTCTCCATCTAAATTCAAGCGGAACTTCTACAAGTTGTGTAGAAAATCTATTGGTATCATAAACAATTTCCTGATTGTTGAGATTTCGAAAAATGGTTTGATTATTTTCATTTTCTCCTATGAACAGTTCCTGACCATATGAATTGAGCGACCAACCCAAACCTGCTCCAATAGAAATATTTCTTTGCTTATTGATAGGCATATCCCTTATAAAACCAAGATGCAGGCCCCCGGAAAAACCAGATTGGGAAACATCCTCAGGCAGATCTCCCATCAATTGAAAGGTTAATCCCAGGTAAAATTGATCCTCTCTATACAAGCTATCAATTACAGTCGGAATGGGACCTTGAACGGTAGGAATAGTGTCCGTATCGACCTGTGCCCAGGTAGGAATAAAGGTGAAAAGCATCAATACTCCTCGATACAGATTCTTCATTTGTCAGAAAATTATTAAAAAAAGGTATATTTTGGAATAGGTGAATATAAAAAAAACATCCCGAAATCCGGTGTATCCGGAAGGGATGTTTTAGAACAGTAATTTAAAGATAACTTAATTCTTACCTACCTCACCAATACGGGTGGTGTAGTTAATTTTTAATGCTTCTGCCTTTCTCAATTCTTGCTTAATATCAGAAACCAACCCCATATTCGTTTCAACATCAACTTTTAATGCAGTTGTTAAATAAGGGATCAACTCCTCTCGCTTGGATTCTCTTTCGGCATAAATAAACTTTTGCACATCACTAACATCTGCAAATTTATCATTTAACTGAATTCGAGCCTCGGTACCAAATTTCTGTTGGTATCTCGGGCTTGGCTTTCCGGCATAAATATACATTACCAAATCCTTTTTATCCAACTTTTCAACCTGGTCTGCAAAAGGTAATTGGTTTTGTATCATCAAGGTATTTTGACGCATTACCGTTGCCACCATAAAAAAGAAAAGCAACATAAAAACGATATCGGGCAGGGAAGCAGTATTTACTGCTGGCAATTCCCCACTTTTTTTCTTAGTGAATTTAGCCATAATATAATTGAATTTTTAGTTTTTAAAGCAACTAGTTTTTAGGCTCTGCTTCAGATAATTTTTGAGGGTACATAGCCTGTACAACGTCAATACGTTCCTTTAAGGTTTCTTTATCACCTCTAAAGGAAGGGTCATTATACCTACTTTCCATTTCCAGAAAATCCATTCCATAAAGTCGCTGTGCCTCCCGGTTTCTCAACTGGTTATACGCGGCAACCAACTCGTTTTGAACAGAGATATACGTCCTATATTCCGTCTTTCGATCATTTACCAAAGAGATGATTGCTTTTTCAGGATTATCTGAAGAACCCGGATCTCTTGGTCCCTGACAGTAATCACAAGCTTCTTCACCTATACCACCACCATTATCCAGAAATTCTACGGCAGCTTGCCTAAGATTTGGCAATTGCATCAATTCATCTTCTACCAGCAATTGGTTATCCCTGTTTACTATAACAGTAAAAATGTTTTTCTGTTTAATAATAGGCGGCTCGATATTCTCTTCAGGAATAGGGGGCAGCTTACGGCTAATCCCTCTATCGGTCTCGATTGTTGTGGTTACCAGAAAGAAAATTAAAAGCAAGAATGCGATATCGGCCATAGAACCGGCATTTACTTCTGGTGCTGCTCTTTTAGCCATAATTTATTTTATTAATTTTCTGATTCCCGAAAGAACCATTGCCCCAACTGCTACTATTGCCAGAATATAAAAAACATATAGACCTGCACTTACCCAATGGGATTTAGCAGCAGATAAAGTACCACCGTCTTTTAATTCAACGGGAGCACCATCTGTTAAGACATAAGCAATAACAATTACAAGGAGAAATGCTCCTACGGAAATAAGCGTGTTTTTAATATTCCCTCTAAACAATCCTTTTATTACAAAGAATGCTACTAAAACCAGTACAACTGCAAGTACCACGTAGGCTAACCAAATAAAAGGTGTTATGAGACTTTGCTGCTCTGAAGCTGAAGCTTCGATCACATCATCGCCCGCCATAATAATTCTACCCAAGAGGATAAGACCTATGACACCAATAACGAGTGCAAAATATTTTAAAATTTTATGAATTGTCATAGTTTATATCTCTTTAGATTCTTTTTTTGTTTTTGTAGTCTACAAGCATATCAATTAAAATGATAGATGCATCTTCCATATCATTCACAATGCTATCAATTTTAGCAATGATGTAATTATAAAAGATTTGTAGAATAATCGCTACTATCAAACCAAATACCGTGGTAAGAAGCGCAACTTTAATACCTCCTGCTACCAGTGAAGGCTGCATATCTCCTGCCGCTTCAATTCTATCAAAAGCCTGGATCATCCCAATTACCGTACCCATGAACCCAAGCATAGGGGCCAGTGCGATAAATAAGGAAACCCATGATACGTTTTTCTCAAGTTGTCCCATTTGAACACCTCCATAAGCCACAACAGCTTTCTCTGCCGCTTCAATACTTTCATCTGCACGATCTAATCCCTGGTAGTAAATAGATGCCACCGGGCCTTTTGTATTTCTGCAAACTTCCTTAGCAGCTTCAATTCCTCCGCTGTTTAAAGCATCCTCTACATCCTGAGCCAATTTCTTGGTATTGGTAGTAGAAAGGTTTAAGAAGATAATTCTCTCAATGGCAATTGCCAAACCAAGAATTAAACATAAAAGTACGATCCCCATAAATCCGGGACCCCCTTCAATAAAACGTTTTTTAAGCTCCTGATGAAATCCCAATTCTTCTTCCTCTTGAACATCGAGGGCCGCTTCTTCATCCTGAACAAAATTCACGATGTTATCCGGTTGTGGGGACACGAAATTTGTCGCATTTACGTTTGCGGCTCCAAATAACATAATCGAAGCGATTACCAAAGTTGAAAATAATCTTTTCATTACTGTTTGTCTTAATTTAATTAGTTAAAGGGTTAAAGATATAAAAATAATTTTTTAATAAAAATACTTTGCAGAGAGGAAGGGATTCGAACCCTCGATACCCTTGTGAGGTATACACACTTTCCAGGCGTGCGCCTTCGACCACTCGGCCACCTCTCTATTAAGTAATTTTAACGGAGCGCCAAATAACAAAAAAAAATGTTTAACATCAAAAAGAAATCGTTAATTTTATAACATTTCACCCCGTAATGACGTCTCAAAGATAGTTTTAAAAACTTTTGGAGACAATTCACTCCCCAAAAGGTACATTAATTTTGCCACAGCTGCTTCGGTTGTGATGTCTTTTCCTGAAACCACCCCTATTTTTTTTAATTGGGTACTGGTCTCATATTGTCCCATGGATACACTTCCGGCAATACATTGGGTAACATTTACTATAATTAAACCTTTGGAAATATACTTTTTCAATAAATTTATAAACCAGGCATCCGTAGGTGCGTTTCCGCTTCCATAGGTTTCCAGGATCACACCTTTTAAATTTTTCTTTGAAAGCATATGTTCTACTGTACTTTCATTAATCCCCGGAAACATTTTCAAAATCAGGATCTCGTGATTGAAATTAATGTGCAATTTCGTTCTGCTCCTTCTGTTGGTTTTCCACAAAAAATTGTTATTCACAGATAAATGTACGCCAGATTCTGCCAAAGGAGGATAATTTGCAGAGGAAAATGCCTGAAAATTCTCCGCATTTATTTTTGTTGTTCGGTTAGCACGGTATAACTTGTACTCAAAATACAACCCAACTTCAGATATTACAGGCTTTCCCTGCTTTTGAAGACCTGCAATTTGTATGCTGGTAATCAAATTTTCCTTAGCATCTGTACGAAGATCACCTATAGGCAATTGAGAACCCGTAAAAATTATGGGCTTTGTCAAATTTTCGAACATAAAACTCAAGGCAGAAGCGGTATAGGACATGGTATCACTTCCGTGCAAAACAACGAATCCGTCGTAATTCTCAAAACGTTCTTCGATAATTTTCGCTATCTGAATCCAGTAAACCGGGTTCATATTTGAGGAGTCTATAGGTTCCTTAAAACTGACGGTATCTATGGTATGCTCCAGAAGTTTTAATTCCGGGATGCTTTGAAGCAATTCGCTGAAATTAAATACCTTGAGAGCTCCTGTTTCAAAATCCTTAATCATACCAATGGTTCCACCGGTATATATCAATAAGATTTTAGACTTTACTTTCATCCGGCGCTTCTTGGTTGATAACCGGATTCGCATACATCAACAGGTAACTATTTACTTCCAACGAATTTTTAAAATCGATTCTTCTCGTCAAACGACGCTCAAACTGTCTTTTTTGTTTCAGGGTATAGTGGCTGCTGTGCTCATCATTAGTATTCAGCAAATCACAGGCAATATAATTGGAGGGCCATAATTTATAGTTCCCCTGGATTTTCCTGTCTATAAGATCTGCTATTGCTTTTAATTGATCATTTACCGAACTTTCTTTTTCTTCAATAGCAGTTAGCAATTCCCTGGAAAGGACCTCTCCGGCACTTATATGGATACGCCCTTTATTGCCCAAAGCCCCTTTCATTATTGAATTAAAATCCTCATTCGCGGTTTTTACATAGGTCTCCTCCATCCTTTTGGCCATTATTTCAGGCATCTTCAGGACATCTGTAGGATCAAACTCGTAGGAAATATCGACGGGTACGATTTTTATTTCTGAAAAATATTCGGCGATACTTTTTTCCCCTTTTGCCATAGCAAGCATTTTCAAAACTCCCTGCTGGGTAAGATCATTGCCATCTTTGGTTCTTCCCTCCCGCTGTGCCATCCAAACCGATCTATTTTCTTCCAGCAAAAGATTTTTGATATATTCTGAAAGTTCATGGGAACTTTTGAGCATTTCCCTTGGACCTAATCCTCTTTGAACCAAAAAATTCCGGTTTAATTTAGAGAGCAACAATAAGAATGGTTTCTGCACGAGATTATCCCCAATAGCCGAAGCTGTCATGATCAAATCCTGTTCATACAATGCGCAGTTCAACAAACCCGTGTCAAGTAAAATATCCCTATGATTGGAAATAAACATATAGGACTGGTCCTTCTTAAGATCCTCAAAACCGCTATAGGTAAGCCCCTCTGAACTTTTTTCCAGAACTTTCCGAATAGATTGATAAATAACTTTTGACTGAAAATCCTTAATTGAATGACATTCAGAAATGATTTTTTCAATTTCTTCTGAAGATTTATCCGGAAATGTAAACACAAGCAATGCCCGGATCATGGGATGCTTAATATATTGTTGAAGCGCAGGTTGCACTTCAGAATCTTCATAAAATCTTATTTTCTCGAAGTTTGTCACGTATATTTCAAATTATCTTGACAAAAGAACAAAATTTATTATTAAATCTATGCATTACACTCCAAATATATCTTTGGAGTTTTGGGTGGTAATTGCGGCAACTTCTGCAACTGTGAGGGCATAGATAGAAGCTACTTTTTCGGCGATAATTCTTATGTAAGAACTCTCATTTCGCTTCCCCCTGTAAGGTGCAGGAGAAAGATAGGGAGCATCTGTTTCCAATACGATTTCTTTGATAGGTATTTCATTTAAAAATTTATCGATCCCTCCGTTTTTAAAGGTTACCACTCCCCCAATTCCCAGCTTCATATTATAGGATAAAGCTTTTTTAGCCTGAGAAAGATCTCCGGTAAAACAGTGAAAAATACCAAAGAGGTCCGATCCTTTTTCCGATTCCAGCACTTCAAAAACCTCATCAAATGCATCACGACAATGGATCACTATAGGAAGCTTCTTCCTTTTTGCAAGCTGAATTTGTTGCTTGAAAGCTATTTGCTGTTTTTCTAAAAGAGATTTATCCCAATAGAGATCGATCCCAATTTCACCCACGGCATAAAAATCCCTTTTTTCAAACTCCTTTTCTACCCGAAGCAATTCTTCTTTGTAATTCTCTTTTACAGAAGTTGGGTGCAACCCCATCATCAGGAAAATATTTGGAGGAAATTCTTTTTCCAGCCTGTACATTGCATCGACATGAGTGGAATCTATAGCCGGGATAAAGAAACGGGAAACCCCTTGCTCCAAAGCCTTTTGGACAACTTCTTTTCTATCTTTATCAAAATCTTCACTATATAAGTGCGTATGAGTGTCTGTTAAAATCATAAATGCAAAAATAATTTATTTTGAAGACCTATCTTTGCCAAAACAAAAAGAATGTCGTCTTTAAGAAAATTGATGGAAGATAAAGGATATCAGCGTATTAAGCTGAAATTCACCGAAACCCAACATTTTGAATTGGTCGCAAAGATCAACAAAATTGAAGGAAATTTTATTTTAGATACCGGTGCATCCAGCACCTGTGTAGGTTTCGAGGCCGTTACTCATTTTAAATTGCTGGCACAAGACAGCGAAGTAAGAGCCGCAGGAGCGGGTGCAACCAATATGCTTACTCAAATTGCCCAGCAAAACAATATCGAGATCAAGGGCTGGAGAACAAAAAAAATCGACCTCGTGTTATTTGATCTTACCCATGTAAACCAGGCTTTGGTAAATCATAAAGCCGAAAAAGTACACGGGATCATAGGAGCCGATATTTTGAAAAAAGGGAAAGCGGTTATAGATTATAAAAATAAAGCGCTCTATTTAAAGTAACCTTCAAAAAAGGGGGAAAACCCCCATAGCTTTTTTGACTTATTCGATTTAGATTTGTTTACAATAAGTCGAATATATGTTAAGCAAGATCAAAAAAGAGAGAATATCCAAAATTGCGATGCCTGTTCTGGCCGTAGCTGTAGTTTTGATACTTCTCCTTAATTTTTGGTCATTGTTCATATTATTTTGATTGATTTGAAGCCAAAATCATGTACCGTTGGATAAGCTCAAGAGCTTTATCAAAAAAAGAAAAATCCAGAATTTCGATGAAATCATGCCTAGCCGGAACGGGTGAGCATCGCGGAAGTAAAGCCGCTGTTGGATTTAAACACAAAAGGCAGCAATTTTAAAAATTGCTGCCTTTTGTGTTTTAAAAAACCGATTATCTATAGTTCCAACGCTCTTTTTACATCGTTGTCCATCAATAGTTCTTCAGGGTTTTCCAATGCTTCCTTCACTGCAACAAGAAAACCAACAGATTCTTTTCCGTCAATAATCCTGTGATCGTAAGAAAGTGCCACGTACATTATAGGACGAATCTCAACATGTCCATCTATAGCTACAGGACGATCCACTATATTGTGCATTCCCAAAATTCCACTTTGAGGAGGATTTATTATTGGCGTAGATAACATAGAGCCAAACACTCCACCATTGGTAATGGTAAAAGTCCCTCCAGTCATTTCATCAACCGTAATTTGACCATCTCTTGCTCTAAGCGCCAAACGTTTCACTTCATCTTCGACCCCGCGGAAGCCAAGGTTTTCTGCATTTCGTATTACTGGAACCATTAAACCTTTTGGACCTGAAACTGCGATACTAATATCTTTAAAATCATATTTAACCTGGTAATCTCCATCTAACATAGAATTAACATCAGGATAAAGGTCTAAAGCCCTCACAATAGCCAGTGTAAAAAAGGACATAAATCCTAATCCTACCCCATGCTTGTCTTTAAATTCCTCTTTATATTGTTTTCGTAAGCTAAATATTGCCGACATATCCACCTCATTAAAGGTAGTAAGCATTGCCGTTTCATTTTTTACTGCTACAAGCCGCTCTGCTACCTTGCGGCGCAGCATAGACATTTTTTTAGTGCTTTCCCCGCGTTTTCCAGTTCCCGGAGTTCCCATTGATGCTTTGGCCTGAACCGCATCTTCTTTTGTTATCCTTCCATCACGACCAGATCCACTTACAGTTTTAGTATCTATCCCTTTTTCATCCAGGATTTTTTTAGCAGCGGGAGATGGAGATCCTGTTGCGTATGTTTTATCATGAGTTTGATTGGGCGTACTGGATTTAGAAGTTTTTTCTTTCTCCGCCGGCGCCTTCTCACTGTCCCCCTTTTGGGGTTGTTTTTCCCTTTCTTTTGAAAGCTCCTTTTCAGAGTCGTCTACAGACCCTTCATCGCCACTGGGTTTTCCGGCCTCATCTGTTCCTGCCTTTTTCCCTTCAGGTTTAGATTCCTTATCATCAGACCCAGGCTTTTTAGCTTCAGTATCTATTAAACACACTACCTGTCCTACAGCTACGGCATCCCCTTCCTCAGCCTTAAGAGTAATAATTCCGCTTGCTTCAGCCGGAAGCTCTAAGGTTGCCTTATCACTGTCAATTTCAGCAATTGGTTGATCTTTTTCTACATAATCTCCATCTTCTACCAGCCATTGTGCTATTTCAACCTCTGTGATGGATTCTCCGGGAGAAGGAACTTTCATTTCTAAAGCCATGATTCTTTATTTTTAATTTTCTGCCTTTCTAAAAAAAGCAAGTTATTTTTATTATTAATTTTAAATTTATTGATTAAACCATCGTTTTATCAAACACACTTGCTATTACTTTTTCGTGACGTTTTTTAAACCGGACAGAACTTCCTGCAGCAGGTGAGCCATAAAATCTTCGGCTACATATCCTGAAATTCTTGGATTCCTCAAAATGCATCAACATATATCCATAAGCCCCCATATTCCTTGGTTCTTCCTGCGCCCAAACAATATCATCGGCATTTTTATATTTTTTCATGACCGCTCTCATTTTTTCTGCAGGCAAGGGGAATAACTGTTCCACGCGCACCAGGGCAACATCATCACGTTTATTTTCTTCTCTTGCTTCGAGAAGATCATAATAAAATTTTCCTGTACAGAAAACCAGAGTCTTGATTTTATCAACTGTAGCTTCGGCATCGTCTATTAACATTTGAAAACCACCTTCTGCAAATTCCTCTTTGGTAGATACCACTTTAGGATGCCTCAACAAACTTTTCGGGGTGAAAATTATCAAGGGTTTTCTATAATTTACTTTCATTTGCCGACGAAGAAGATGGTACATATTGGCAGGAGTGGTTACATCTGCAACAAACATGTTATCCTTTGCACATAGCTGTAAAAAACGCTCCATTCTTCCGGAGGAATGCTCTGCTCCCTGACCTTCATATCCGTGAGGAAGAAGCATTACCAATCCATTTTGAAGCTTCCATTTATCCTCTGCGGCAGAAATGTACTGATCTATCATTATTTGCGCTCCATTCACAAAATCTCCAAATTGTGCTTCCCAGATAGTAAGGGTTTTTGGACTTGCCATTGCATATCCATAATCAAATCCTACTACTGCATATTCTGAAAGGAGTGAATTATAAACGCTGAATTCTCCTGTTTTGCCGGGAATATTATTATGCAGAATGATCTCTTCTTCACTATCCTCCACTTTTACAACGGAATGTCTATGGGAGAACGTTCCCCTTTCGGAATCCTGCCCACTTAATCTAACGTTATAACCTTCCAACATTAGAGATCCATAAGCCAGATGTTCTGCCATAGACCAATCAAGGCTGTTATCTTTAAAGTACATCTTATCGCGGGCTTCGATCAATTTACTGATCTTCCGCATAAATTTTTTATCTTCCGGAAGTCTGGATACGGTTTTCGCAACTGTATTTAGTTTTTCAATGTTAAAAGTGGTATCCACTTCCTGCATCATAGTATCCTCTTCAGCATTCTCAAAGCCCTCCCATTCATCTTTCATAAATGGAGTGATTCTCGTGGTATCCTCTTTACGGGAACTCTCCAGTTCTTTCTCCAGTTTCGCTTTGTAATCATCCTCCAGCTTTTGAACATAGCTTTCATCAATTACACCGCTTTCTATAAGTTTTGCAGCATAAATATCCCTAGGGTTTTCGTGCTTCGAGATAGCTTTGTATAATTTTGGCTGTGTAAACCTTGGCTCATCTCCTTCATTGTGCCCGTATTTTCTATAGCCTAAAAGATCTATAAACACATCTCTTTTAAATTCCATTCTAAAGTCCAGTGCAAATAAAACAGCATGAACTACCGCTTCGGCATCATCTGCATTTACGTGTAATACCGGAGAAAGTGTAACTTTTGCAACGTCGGTACAATACGTAGATGAACGGGCATCCAGATAATTAGTGGTAAAGCCTATTTGGTTATTTACTACTATATGAATAGTTCCTCCTGTTTTGTATCCATCCAATTGTGCCATTTGCACAATTTCATATACCAATCCCTGGCCAGCGATAGCAGCATCTCCGTGTAAAATAATAGGCAATACCTGGGAGTTGTTGTCCTTAAATCTATTATCTTGTTTAGCACGGGAAATTCCTTCCACAACCGCTCCAACGGCTTCCAGGTGAGATGGATTTGGGGCAAGATTGATATTTATTTCCTTTCCGTTACGGGTTTTTCTTTTGGTAGTCCACCCCAGGTGATATTTCACGTCTCCATCAAAAATATCCTGCTCGTAATCCTTCCCATCAAATTCACTGAAAATATCTTTGGCACTTTTTCCGAAGATATTGGTAAGGGTATTCAATCTTCCTCTATGCGCCATTCCCATAACAAAATCTTTAACCCCAAGATCTGCTGCCTTTTCAATAATAGCATCCAAGGCTGGGATCAAACTTTCGTTCCCTTCAAGTGAAAATCTTTTTTGACCAACGTATTTGGTATGCAGGAAAGACTCAAAAGAGACTGCATGATTGAGTTTTGAGAGAATGAATTTCTTGTCTACATTACTGAAATCAGGCTGATTATCATTTACATTAAGCTTGTTCTGTATCCAGGAGATCTCTTCTGGTTTTCTTATGAACATATATTCAACCCCGATGGACTGACAATATATTTTTGAAAGATGTTTTATGATTTCTTCAAGAGTGGCATGTCCTATCCCAATAATTTCTCCGGCGTTGAAGACGGTTTTAAGGTCATTTTCGGAAAGTCCAAAATTCTCGATATCCAGCGTAGGAGTGTATTTTCGTCGCTCCCTAACAGGGTTGGTAAGGGTGAATAAATGTCCTCTAGTGCGGTATCCTTCTATAAGTTTAATTACCCTAAATTCTTTTTCAAGATTTTGCAATTGTGGCTCACAGTAATCCTCGTCTGTAGTTACTTCTTCTCCCGAAGGGTTAGATGATCCTTCCTGACCAAAGTCAAATCCCTGAAAAAAAGCTCGCCAACTAGGCTCAACACTGTCAGGGCTTTTTAAATATTGTTCGTAAAGTTCGTCGAAATACGCTGTACTTGCAGCGTTAAGAAATGAAAATTTATCCATAATTTGAAACTAATGTTCCTTTTGTTATAAAACAAGGCAAAAATACAATTTTTAGAATTTATAGCTTATAGAAATCATTATATTTATCGAATCCATTAAAAGAACTTTAACATGCCAACTTTTGTTTATTATTCACAAAAAGCTCATTTATTCCTGATTTTCGCCTTAGCACTTTCATCAACAACTTTTTTTGGACAGATCAAAGAAAGAGAGAATTCTGAGACAAAAAATCAATTCTGGCAACAGGTTCGTTTTGGAGGAAGTGTGGGACTTAGTTTTGGTAACGGCAATTTTACCGGGGCTCTTGCACCTTCAGCAATATATGATTTTAATAAAACTTTTTCTACAGGTATAGGTTTGAGCGGGGCATATTCCAGCCAAAATAATTTTAAGGCCACCAGCCTGGGAGGAAGTTTGATTGGTATGATGAGACCAATTAAGGAAGTGCAACTTTCGGCAGAATTTGAACAACTTAATATTACTCGTCGCTATGAATTTGACGGCGCCAATATTAAAGAACAGGATTGGGTTCCTGCTTTATTCCTTGGGGTTGGTTACAATTTAGGACCTGTGGTTACAGGGGTGCGGTATGATGTCCTGCACGATAACAACAGAAGCTTTTACAGCAGCCCTTTTATGCCCTTTGTGAGTGTTTACTTTTAAACTTCTCTTTCCATAAGCATACTTCCAAATTTTTTGAGCAGGTTTTTTTTATCCTCAGGAATCTCGATTTTGTCAAGTACCTCAAAGGCCTTTTGAGTATATTTCCCAATTTCTTCCCTTGCGAGCTCTTTAGCGCCGCTCTCCTGAAAGATACTTTTTACGGCTTCAATTTTTCCTCCGGCATCAATAGGATTTATGGAATATAAATGTTCCAGCTGCCGGGCTTCTGTACTTTTGGCCTTTTGAAGAGCCGTTAGATATAAAAAAGTTTTTTTGTTTTCAATTATATCGCCTCCAAGTTGCTTTCCAAAGGTTTCCGGATCGCCAAAAGCATCCAGGTAATCATCCTGTAACTGAAAAGCGATTCCCAGAAGGCAGCCATAATCATAAAGCGCTTTTTTGCAATCCTCTGAAGCACCGCCTATAATAGCCCCCATTTGCAGGGAAGCCCCTACAAGAACTGCCGTTTTATATTCTATCATTTTGAGATAATCTTTTATATCAACATCCTCCCTATCCTCAAAATCCACATCATATTGCTGACCTTCACAAACCTGAATGGCAGTTTTAGTAAAAAGCTGCGCCAATTCCTTGAAAACAGGACCCTCATAATTTTGAAAAAGCTGATACGCATTTATCAACATGGCATCTCCGGAAAGTATCCCCGTGTTTAAATCCCATTTTTCATGCACCGTTGCTTTCCCCCTTCTTAAAGGAGCATCATCCATAATATCATCGTGAACCAGCGAAAAGTTATGAAAAACTTCAATTGCTAAAGCCGCATCCAGGGACTTTTCATAAGAAGTGTCAAAAATCTCTGTAGCCATTAAAACCAAAACCGGCCTTAAACGCTTTCCTCCTAAATTAAGGATATAGGTAATTGGTTCGTATAAATTTGCAGGCTCTTTAGTAATGATCTTTTTATTTAAATATCCTAAAAAAGCTTCGCGATATTGAGTAATGGATAACATTGTTAAAATTTTCGGCTAAAATACCATAATTGGCCCAAAGTTATATTCCTTAAGTTAAATTAAAATCTAAAAAAATAATAAGAAACTTTTTGGGTTTTTAAAGTTTCCTAAAGTATCTTTGCAGTCGCAGAAAATAAATTACTCAGGAAATCGCAAGAGGATGTCAAGGAAAAAATATCACGAATTTCGATGAAATTTCCGGGGAATTAAATTTGTTGGAGGGATTGAAATATGAAAGAAGAAATTATTATAAAGGCTGCAGATCTATTTCTGAATTTGGGATTTAAAAGCGTGACTATGGACGACCTGGCCAATGAGTTGGGAATTTCAAAAAAAACTATCTATTCCCATTTTCCAAACAAGGCAAAACTCGTTCAAGCTTCCACCCTATTTATTTTAAATACAATCGATCAGGGAATCGAGAAAATAAAAGAAAAAGAATTAAATGCGATTGTCGAAATGTTTGAAATCAAAAATTTCGTAATGAATCATTTAAAAAACGAAAAATCTTCTCCTCAGTTTCAGCTTCAAAAATACTACCCGCAGGTATACAAGTCTGTGCAAAATCATCATTTTGATACCATGCAATGTAGCATTAACGACAATCTTGAAAAAGGCATTAAAGAAGGCTTATACAGGGAAAACATTCCTTTAGAATTTATTGGCAAAATTTATTTCCTGTGCGTTTCTGCCATAAAAGCCAGTGATCTTTTTCCCCCAGAACAATTTTCTATTATGGAAATAAATGAAAAATACCTGGAGTATCACTTGAGGGCTATTGTTACTGAAAAAGGACTCAAGACTTTAAAAGAATTTTTACCAACGGAATACTAAGATGAACAAAATAAGTACTTTTATTATCGCCTTGTTTTTTACCCTGGGGTCTTTTGCCCAGGAGCAGGAGGAGAATAAATCCTATTCCTTCTCCCTACAACAGGCGGTCGAATTCGGGTTGAAAAACAATTATTCTTCTCAAATTTCTACCAAAGAAATAGAAAAATCCTTAAAGCAAAAGTGGGAGATTATCGCCCAGGGGTTACCTCAAATTTCGGGAAATGTAGATTATCAAAACCAACTTAAGCAGCCGGTGACTTTACTTCCTGCAGAACTTGCCGGCGGTGAGCCGGGAACCTTTGTTCCTGTAAGATTTGGCACGCAACAAAATTTAAGCGGAACGGCTACCTGGAACCAGCTTATTTTTGACCCTTCCTATATCGTTGGGATACAATCTGTAAAAACACTGCTATCAATTTCAAAAAATGCAAAAACAAAAACAGACCAAGAAGTGAAACTTGCCATTATCAATGCATATGGTAATGTTCTTTTATCGAGGGAAAGTGTGAGTATTCTGAAAAAAAATATTGAAACCCTGGATAAAAATTATCGAGACACCCAAAAAATATTTGAAAATGGTCTTGCTGAAGAAGAACATGTGGAACAACTTGAAATAACCTTGCTGGGATTGAAAAACAACCTTAGCAGAAGTGAGCGTATGCAGGACATCTCCTTTGAAATGCTCAATCTCACCCTGGGACTTCCCGTAGACACGGAAGTTACTTTAACCGAAGATCTTGATGGTCTGGCGATGGAATATTTTGACCTTGGCTTATTGGCCACAAAAATTCCTGTAGAGGAAAATATCGATTATAGAATTGCTGAAAATCAAGCCGAGTCTGCTAAAATATTTGTGAGGCTGGAACAGGCCAAAGCATTACCTACCCTTACAAGTTTTGTGAATTACGGCTTTCAGGGCTTTAGCGAAAAATTTACTTTTTTTAAAGATAGCCAGGAATATTTCACGCAGTCTATCCTGGGCGTAAGTTTAAACATTCCCATTTTTAGCAGCGGATTGCGGGGTGCAAGAACCCAACAAAAGAAAATTGAATATGAACAGGCCTTGTTACAGCTGGAAGAAACCAAAAATAAGGTCCAACTCGAAATTAATTCCGCAAAAAGCGACTACGAATTTAGCCTGGAGAATTATCAAACACAAAAACGAAATCTGGAACTTTCAGAAAGGATTGAAAACAAAAATCAGATTAAATTTTTTGAGGGTCTTGCCAGCAGTTTTGAACTAAGCGAGGCACAACGACAATTATATGCTGCGCAGCAGGAATTGCTGCAGTCTATGTTAAATGTAATTACCAATAAGGTAGCCCTGGAAAACCTACTTGATACTTCAAAATATTCCGATGAAAATTAAAATATCAGATCATTTAAACGCTATGAAGAAAATAATAACCTTGTTGTTTATAAGCCTGCTTGTAGTTTCCTGTGGAAATTCAGAAAAAGGAAGCCTGGAAGAAATTATAAAAACCGATGATCTTACTGCTATAAAAAGCAAAAAGATGGAATTAAGCAAGCAGCAAAGCGAACTTACGGCCAAAATAGACCAATTGGACGCGGCAATAGACAGACTGGATCCAAACAAAAATTTAGCATTGATTCGCACCGAAGTTGTAAATGATACCGTTTTTAATCATTATACAGAGGTTCAGGGCGATGTGGCTACAAAGGAAAACATCCTTATTTATCCCGAATATTCTGGATTGCTTACCAGAGTTTATGTGAAAGAAGGTGACCGGGTTACAAAGGGCCAGACCCTGGCAAAAATTGATGACGGTGGACTTTCCAGTCAGCTTGCGCAAATCGAGGCTCAGGCTTCGTTGGCAAAAACCACTTTTGACCGTCAAAAAAGGTTATGGGAACAGAATATAGGATCTGAAATTCAATATCTGGAAACTAAAACAACCTATGAAGCAGCCCAGAATTCCGTAAATCAACTAAAATCACAATTGGGAAAAACTACGGTGAGAGCTCCTTTTAGCGGAGTGATCGATGAAGTGATTTCAGATCAGGGACAGGTGGTGTCTCCTGGACAAAATCAATTATTTAGATTGGTGAATCTTGACAACATGTACGTTCAGGCTTCGGTTCCCGAAAATTATTTGAACCAGATAAAAACCGGAACGTCGGTAATTGTCGAAATTGGAGCAATTGGAAAACAGTTTGAAGGAAAAGTGAGACAGGTAGGAAATTTTATAAATCCAAACAACAGAACATTTCAAATAGAAGTAGCAATTCCAAATGAAGAAGGGCTGGTAAAACCAAACTTGATCGCAACGGTGAAACTGAACGATTATAGCGCAGAAAATGCAGTGGTCATTCCGGAAAATACCATTCAAAAAAACTCGATGGGAGAAAGTTTGGTCTATATCCTTGAACCTGAAAGCGACTCCACCGGGGTGGCGAAAAGAGTTAAGGTAGAAACCGGATATTCCTATGGAGCATCTGTAGAGGTCACAAACGGACTAAAGCCCGGAGATCTTTTAATTACTGAAGGCGGTAAAAACTTACGCGATCAACAAAAAGTAAAAATAAAAAATTAAGCAGCTTTATTTCATTTCCTATGAGTAAGAAGATAGATAAAGAATTTGGCATTGCATCCTGGGCAATAGATAACAGGATGACGGTTTACGTGATAATTGCCATCGTATTGGTGGGGGGATTACTCTCCTACTACAGCATGCCACGGGAGTCCTTTCCTGAGATTATAGAAACAAAAATATATGTTAGTTCTGTTAACCCTGGAAACTCTGCTGAAGATGTAGAGAAATTTATTACAGAACCTTTGGAACAGGAATTCAATAATGTTGGAGGTATCGTAGAAATAAGCTCTACCACTTTTCAGGATTACTCCATGGTTATTGTTGAATTTGATGATGAAATTGGAGTAGATATTGCCAAACAAAAGATTAAAGATAAGGTGGATCTTGTAAAAGCAGAAACTACCTGGCCCACGATGGATAATGGCGCTAAAGTAGAACCCAATGTTTTTGACCTGAATCTTTCAGAAGAAATGCCCATTCTCAATATCAATCTTACGGGAGATTATACCGTTCAGCAGTTAAAAGACTATGCTGAATATCTTCAGGATAAGATCGAGATCCTCTCTGAAATAAAAGAAGCAACCATTCGTGGAGCCGAGGAAATGGAAGTAGAAATTGCATTAGACCCCTATAAAATGTCTGCCTCCCAGGTGAGTTTTACAGATGTTGTGAATGCGGTTAGTGCAGAGAACCGTACCATTTCAGGAGGAAATATCATCTCTAATAGTTTTCAGAAAAATATCAGGATCATTGGAGAAGTGGAAGATCCAAAAGAACTTGAAAATGTAGTTGTGAAACGCGACGGCGGTACCATTTTTCTTAAAGATATCGCACTTATACAATTCCAGGAAAAGGATCCCACAACCTTTGCCCGGGAATACGGGGAGCCAGTTGTTATGCTGGATGTAAAAAAACGCAGCGGCCGTAATATGATCGAAGCTGTAGATAAGATTAAAGAAATAATCGCTGTAGAACAGGAAACTTACTTCCCGGAAAATCTTGAAATTTCATTAACCAATGATCAATCCACTAAAACCCAGAGCCAGGTGGATGACCTGGTAAACAACATTATTTTTGGGGTGATACTGGTAGTAGTGGTTTTAATGTTTTTCCTGGGCTTCAGGAATGCGTTGTTCGTTGGATTTGCTATCCCTCTTTCTATGTTTTTATCTTTTATAATCCTTTCCAGTCTTGGTTTTACCCTCAATACCATGGTGCTCTTTGCATTGGTAATGGGACTGGGAATGTTGGTGGATAACGGGATTGTGGTGGTAGAAAATGTTTATTCCCTTATGGACGAGGGAATGCCACGCCTGAAAGCCGCAAAACAAGGTGTTGGCGAGATTGCCTGGCCAATAATTGCTTCTACAGCAACCACTTTAGCGGCCTTTTTCCCATTGGGATTATGGCCTGGAACCATAGGTAAATTTATGGTGATTTTCCCAATGACGCTTTCCATCGTTTTGGGTTCTTCGTTATTTGTCGCTATTATCATAAATTCAATGCTAACCTCCAGGTTTATGAAAACCGAGGAAAAGGAATTCACAAAACGAAAGCTTATCCGTTTTAGCGTAATCCTTAGCGTACTGGGATTGGTCTTTCTAATAAGCGGATTTGTAGCAAATGTTGGTGGCCTGAAAGCCATTGGAAACTTAATGATTTTTGGAGCGATTATGCTCTGGGTTTACAAATATATACTTTCAAAAGGAGTAGACTATTTCCAGTACAAAGCTTTGAAAAAACTTGAGAATAGCTATGAGCGATTTTTGAAATTCGCGCTTCGGAAAAAGAAAGCCTATGTTTTCTTCTTCGGAACATTGCTATTATTGATATTTTCCTTTGTTTTGGTAGGTTTGGTTCAACCAAATGTTTTATTCTTTCCCGAAAATCAGCCAAACCAAATCATCACGTATATTGAATACCCGGAAGGAACTGCGATTGAAAAAACCAATGAGCTTACCAAACAGGTGGAGGAGAAGATCTTTGAGGTAATCCGGAAGTATGAGGATGAAAATGGATACAATTATATGGTAGAATCTGCGATTTCACAGGTTGGCCTGGGCGCTGGAAATCCACAAACCGATGGCGGCCAGCAAAACGATATCCCACATAAAGGAAAAGTAACTTTATCCATGAGGGAATTCAATGAACGGCGCGGAGTCAAAAGTAGCCAGGTTTTGGCTGAAGTACGCGATGCAATTCAAGGTTTTCCCGGAGCTTCCATAATTGTAGAGAAGGATGCTGCAGGTCCACCTTCCGGATACCCTATTAACATCGAATTAAAGGGAGAAGATTATGAACAATTGCTCATGCAGGCAGAACAGGTGCGTTCTTTTATTCAGGAGCTGAATGTTGCCGGAATTGAAGAATTAAAGATTGATGTTAATAAGTCCAAATCGGAACTTGATGTAAGGGTAAACCGTCAAAAAGCAGGGCTGCTTGGAGTTTCTACTTCTGCAGTAGGACAAACCTTAAGAAGATCCATTTATGGAGAAGAGGTTTCTACCTATAAGGATGGGGACGATGATTATGAGATAAATGTACGCTTTAATGAAGCCACCAGATATAACGAGAACGCGCTTTTTAACCAACCTGTAACTTTTAGAGATCAAAACACCGGAGAACTTGTCCAGGTTCCAATTTCTTCTGTTATCGAAACAGAATCCACTTCGGCTTTTAATTCGATAAAAAGAAAGGATTTAAAGCGGGTTATTACTATTTATTCCAACGTGCTTGAGGGATATAATGGAAATGAAATTGTTGAGCAGCTTAAAAGTTCATTGAACAATTATGACCTTCCTGCCAATACAAATCTCGCCTTTACAGGGGAACAGGAAAAACAAGCCGAAAACATGGACTTCCTTCTTAAAGCTTTACTCTTTGCTTTGGGAGGTATCTTATTGATTCTGGTTGCGCAGTTCAACTCGGTTTCAAAACCTGTTATTATATTAATGGCGGTAGTCTTGAGTTTAGCGGGCGTTTTTCTGGGTATGGTCGTTTTCCAAATGGATTTTATTATCATTATGACGATGATGGGAATTATTTCCCTTGCAGGAATCGTAGTGAACAATGCCATAGTACTTATAGATTATACCCAGCTGCTCATTGACAGGAAAAAAGAGGCCTTGGGCTATGAACCTGAAGAATTATTGACCCGTGCCGAATATTTCACAGTTATTGTTGCCGGAGGTAAATCCAGGTTACGGCCTGTTTTATTAACCGCAATTACAACAATTCTAGGGCTGATCCCATTGGCAGTTGGTCTCAATGTGGACTTTTTTAGCTTGTTTACAGATTATGACCCTAAATTATATATAGGAGGAGATAATGTGATTTTCTGGGGTCCATTGGCCTGGACTGTAATCTTTGGATTGTTCTTCGCCACCTTCCTAACATTGGTGGTAGTACCTGTGATGTTCTATCTGGTAAACAGAAATAAGGTTTCTATTCGCAACAAACGTGCTGCCCTTAAAAGGCTCAAAGCTATGAGGCAGGCTTAAGCATAGATTCATACAATAGAAAACCCCGAAACCATAAGGCTTCGGGGTTTTCTTTATTTAGTATTAAAATAATTAGTTCCTTGTAACCAAAGTACCTTTATAATCATATTTGGCAACCTCGGCAATTCTATTGTTGCTATAATCCACCTCTGTTAATTCATTTGAAGACCAAAAAAACCATTTCCCGGTTTTTTTTCCTTCTTCATAATTTGCCATGGCAACCTTTTTACCGTTTTGGTCATAAGAAATCCATTTTCCATGAAGTTTCCCATCCTTATAGGTTCCTTCCTGGCTAACATTTCCATCTTCAAAATAAAAAGTTCCTTTAATTAAATCTCCCTGCTTTTCAAAATCAGGCTTAATTTCCTGGGCTGACAGGGTTACACTGAACAGAAAGGCAACCACCACCAACATTGATTTTATATTCTTCATAGCTTTTATTTTTTCTTGTAATTTCCCTCTTAAGATACTAAAAATTTGCATTTAAACAATGTTTAGGTAACATTAAATTAACATTGGAAGGAATAAAAATTCTTGATAAAGCTTCAGCTGCCAATAGATAGTCCAAAATAGGACTTATTTTTATCGGCTTTAATCATTAGAAACCACCATAACTTCTTACTTTTGCCTCTCAAAATTTCAAGAAATCAATATGTACAGAAGTCATACCTGTGGTGAATTAAGAAAAGAAAATATTGGCGAGGAAGTGATCCTTTCGGGTTGGGTCCAGAAGCTTAGGAACAAGGGATTTATGATGTGGGTAGACCTTCGGGACAGGTATGGAATAACCCAGCTTATTTTTGATGAGGAACGCACCTCAAAAGAGATCATGGAGCAGGCCTCTCAACTTGGGCGTGAATATGTAGTGCAAATCAAAGGAAAGGTAATAGAAAGGGAATCCAAAAACCCACAACTTCCTACAGGGGATATTGAGATACTTGTTTCAGAATATGAAGTGCTGAATGCTTCTTTAACACCACCTTTCACCATTGAAAATGATACCGATGGCGGAGAGGAACTCAGGATGAAATACCGTTACCTGGACATTCGCAGAAATCCGGTAAAGGAAAGTCTTATGTTTCGTCATAAAGTGGGAATGCAGGTAAGAAATTATCTATCCAATCAGGGATTTATTGAAATTGAAACTCCTTATCTTATTAAATCCACTCCTGAAGGAGCAAGGGATTTCGTAGTTCCAAGCCGGATGAATGAAGGTCAGTTTTACGCTTTGCCACAATCTCCTCAAACCTTTAAACAACTTTTGATGGTTGGAGGAATGGATAAATATTTCCAGATTGTAAAATGTTTCAGGGACGAAGATCTACGGGCAGACCGTCAGCCGGAATTCACACAAATTGATTGTGAAATGGCCTTTGTAGAACAGGAAGATATCCTGAATACTTTTGAAGGTCTTACAAAACATTTACTGAAAGAAATTCGCGGATTTGAGATCGATAATTTCCCCAGAATGACCTATGCGGAAGCGATGCGGAAATATGGAAATGACAAGCCCGATATTCGCTTCGGGATGGAATTTACAGAATTAAACGATCTTGCTAAAGGAAAAGGCTTTCCAATTTTTGATGACCAGGAATTGGTTGTTGGGATTGCCGTACCGGGTGCCGGAGCATATACCAGAAAAGAAATAGACAACCTTGTAGCCTGGGTAAAGCGGCCTCAAATTGGTGCAAATGGCCTTATCTGGGTTAAATACAACGAGGATGGAAGCTTAAAATCTTCGGTTGATAAATTTTATTCTCAGGAAGATCTTTTGAGTTGGGCCGGGTTATCCGGAGCGAAGGCCGGAGATCTAATTCTTGTAATGTCCGGCGAGACCAATAAAACCAGAACTCAATTAAGTGCACTTAGAATGCACCTGGCAACCGAATTAGGGTTGAGAGATCCAAATGTATTCGCTCCTCTCTGGGTATTGGATTTTCCGCTTTTAGAATGGGATGAGGAAACAAATCGTTATCACGCCATGCACCATCCCTTTACCTCCCCAAAACCAGAAGACATCAAATTACTGGAAACAAATCCTGGAGCTGTAAGGGCAAATGCATATGATCTTGTGCTTAACGGAAATGAGATAGGAGGCGGTTCCATCAGGATTCACGATAAAGCTACCCAGGCAAAAATGTTTGATTATCTGGGATTCACTCCCGAAGAAGCAAAAGAACAATTTGGATTTTTGATGAATGCTTTCGAATTTGGGGCACCTCCACATGGGGGAGTCGCTTTTGGTTTCGACAGGCTTGTGGCTATATTGGACGGAAAAGAGACAATCCGGGATTATATCGCATTTCCTAAAAACAATAATGGTAGAGATGTTATGATAGATGCCCCGGCCAAACTGGATGAAGCGCAACTCAGGGAACTTCATCTCGAGGTGAAATTATAAAATTTTAAATCCTGCTTTTGGCAGGATTTTTTATCTTCACAAATTATAAAAATCCTTAGTTTGGCTTCAGCAACAAAAAAATTATCTGATCGATTTGCCATCTGGAAAACCCAGCACTTAACAAACCATCAGTTTTTGATGTTTTTAAGTGCCCTTATTGGTTTTATAGCAGGACTGGTTGCTGTTACTATAAAAAACCTTACCCACTATATTCAGCAACTTCTTGAAGGGGAGTTTGTAATAAATTATCATGCCGCCTTCTATTTTATATTCCCTGTAATTGGACTGGCAATCACCCTGTTGATTATAAAATTTGGGTTAAAAAAGAGTATAGGCAATGGTATTCCCACCACCCTGCATGCCATTTCCAAACGGAAAGGGATCATGCAAAAATTCCAAATGTACGCTTCCCTGCTTACAGCTCCTATTACAGTAGGTTTTGGAGGTTCGGTAGGACTCGAGGCTCCAACCGTTGCAACCGGTGCGTCTATAAGCTCCAACCTGTCCCGCTTTTTTAAAATGAACCAGGCTTCAAGAACCCTTCTTATAGGATGTGCTGCTGCCGGAGCTATGTCTGCTCTTTTTAAGGCTCCTATAGCGGCTATAATCTTTGCGATTGAAATTTTTAGCCTGGACCTTACTCTTATTTCTATGATCCCCCTGCTCCTGGCATCGGTTTCAGCTATACTCACCACGTATTTTTTTTCAGGTTCAGATATTATTCTGAATACGCAGCTCACAGATGAATTTGAGATTCAGCAAGTACCTTTTTATATTCTCCTGGGAGTAATTGCATCGCTATGTTCAATATATTTCACCAAAATATACTTCCGTATAAACAAATTTTTCAGCAAGATTACCTCTTCCTTCAACAAACTTTTAATTGGAGGGATTTCCCTGGGAATTCTTATTTTTCTTATACCTCCACTTTATGGGGAGGGTTATGATGTTATAAATAATTTACTCCAGGAAAACTACCTCGCTGCCCTGGGAACAAATATTTTTGATGCATATCTCGACAACATCTGGGTAGTTATTGCTCTGCTTGCAGGACTTATTGTATTCAAGATCATTGCCACCTCGCTTACAATGGGCGCTGGTGGTGTAGGAGGAATTTTTGCTCCGGTGCTTTTTATGGGTAGCGCTATGGGACACTGTTTTGCCTTAATTATAAACAATAGCGGATTTTTAAAATCCCCACTTTCGGTAAGCAATTTTACCATGGTAGGAATGGCAGGTTTAATGGCGGGCATAATGCACGCTCCGCTTACCGCGATTTTCCTCATTGCCGAGCTCACAAGCGGTTACGACTTATTCGTGCCCCTTATGATAACTGCTGCAATTTCATTTATGATCACTTCACAATTTCAGCCACATTCGGTTTATACCCTCGACCTGGCTTCCCGTGGAGAATTAATTACTCACAATAAGGATCAAATGGTATTAACTTTGCTGAATATAAGGCAGGTAATAGAAACAAATTTTGTAAGCCTGAATATAGATGCCACTCTTGGAGATATCATCCATAACGGGGTCATAAAATCCTCCAGGAACTTTTTTCCTGTTTTAGATGAAAACGATCATATTATGGGAATAATTTTACTTGATGATATACGTCCTGTGATGTTTAATCAATCATTGTATGACGAGATTAAGGTTCGGGAATTAATGCAGGCTGCACCAGAAGTTATAGATCTTAGAAAGGACAGCACCAAGGATATTATGAGAAAATTTCAAGAAAGCGATGCCTGGAATCTGCCAGTTGTTGATAATGAAAAGTATATTGGTTTTATTTCCAAATCGAAATTGTTAACCGCTTACAGGCAAAAATTAATCGAAGTAACCGTTTAAATTATGAATTTAATATTGAAAATACTCGGAATAATAATCCTTGCCGCTATTGGCACAGGCTTTTATTTTAGACTGAATGACGATATCCTTTTGGGGGATAAGATCATAGGGATTGCGGTTTTAGCAAGTGCATTTATCCTCATGCCCATCTTTTTATATGTGCGTTGGAAAGGAAAAAAACTGGAAGATTATACCCTCTCTGAAGAAAACTTTAAAAAAATGCGGGAGAACGAGAGGAACTAACTCATTTATAATCAATAACGTTAAAAATATTTTTTATTTTTTCTCCTACCAGTAAATTTAATTATGTAAGTTTGTTCTTTATTAATTATTTATTTTTATTACAATGGAAGGTACAGTTAAATTTTTCAATGAGTCTAAAGGATATGGATTCATTACCAACGACGACACAGGTAGAGACATCTTTGTACACATTACAGGTCTTGACGGTGAATCTTTAAACGAAGGTGACAAGGTTGAGTACGTTGAAGAAGAAGGAAGAAAAGGACTAACCGCAGCTCAGGTGCGCGTTATCAACGATTAATATATTTAGTATATTTAATTCGAAAAACATTAAAAACCCGGCTAAATTTAATTTAGCCGGGTTTTTTTGTGCTTAATAAATACTTTAACCGCAGTCTATCCTGTGTGGCAACCTTTAAGAAACAGGCTTTTTTAATCCTTCCAGCATAGTTTTGGTTAGTTTTTCCAAATCGAATTCATGTTCCCATCCCCAGTCTTCTCTTGCTTGTTTGTCATCAATGCTGCCTGGCCAGGAATTGGCGATTTGTTGCCTGAAATCCGGTTTGTAGCTTATTTCAAATTCCGGAAGTTGCTTTTTTATTTCTGCAGCCAGTTCTTTAGGGGTAAAACTCATTGCCGATAGATTATAGGAAGATCTCACTTTTACATCTTTAGCAGGCGCCTCCATGATATCCACTGTTGCTTTAATAGCATCATCCATAAACATCATGGGAAGTGAAGTGTTTTCAGCTAAAAATGAAGTATACAATCCTTTTCGTAAGGCTTCGTGGAATATTTCGATGGCATAATCTGTAGTACCACCACCCGGTAAGGTTTTATAGCTTATAATCCCGGGATACCTCAAACTACGCACATCCACATCATACTTTTGGAAAAAATATTCACACCAGCGCTCTCCGGTTTGCTTGGAAATTCCGTAAACCGTTGTTGGTTCCATAACAGTTGTTTGTGGCGTATTTTCCTTTGGGGTACTTGGCCCAAAAACAGCAATACTGGAAGGCCAAAAGACTCGGTTTATCTTTTTATCTTTTGCCATATTAAGAATAATAAATAGCGAATTCATGTTCAGGTCCCAGGCTTTCATAGGAATTTTCTCCGCAGTTGCACTTAACATAGCTGCCATTAGGTAAACCTCTGTGATCTGGTATTTTTCCACCACTTCCTCGATCAATTCCTTATTCGTGGCATCTATAATTTCAAAAGGACCGGAATTCATCAGGTCTTCATCGCCCTCTTTAATGTCACTGGCTATAACATTTTCATTTCCATAAAGCGCTCTTAATTTAAGTGTAAGCTCGCTTCCAATTTGTCCGGAAGCTCCAATTATCAATATTCTTTTTGAATTCATCGTCTCAATTTTGTGATGCAAATATATCCATTTCGTGAAAGAACATCGAAGATTCAGCATAAAATAAGAACGGCTTCACTCAACATTTCATTCTGCTTTTTTAGGAAAGGTTTTTAATTAACTTTGTTTTTCAAGATGTGAATATGAAGAATCTTTTTTTAATACTATTAGCCTTGTGTTTATTGGGTTGTGAAGAGCCCAAAAATTTGGAAGAGAATGCCGCAAAAAAAGTGGAAGACTCCATTGCTTTTAGCCAAAACCTCAAAGTTTCCAATCAGGAAGTAATCCTCCTCCCGGAAGCCAGTGCCATAACTTCCGAATGGCTTGCATATCTCACCGCACAAATCGAAATCGACAATTTTCGGGAGTACACGGTTAATGAAGCGGTTTCCAATGCCCGTCCTATTGCCGAAATTATGCGTTCCCTGAGGGAAACACTTCCAGACACCCTGAAATCTAACGCTACAGAAGCGCGACTCGCCGTAATTTACACCAAGGCCAAGGTTCTGGAACAAAGCTCCAAAAAGAGAAATCCAGATCCCCTGGAAATTGCAACAATAGCAGAGGAAATCCCAACAGAATTCAATAATTTTAAAATTCAAATCAACGAATTATTCCTTAAAACCCTGGAGCAGTTTGAAATGGAACTGGATGAATTTGATGCGGATCAGGAAAGAGATACTACCGAAACCTCAAAACCACCTGTTCCGGTAATGGAGAATCCTGTTTAAAGCTTATTATTCCTGAAATTTTATTTTACTAGGGCTTATAATTCACTTAATAACCAAAAATGAAAAAATTTGCACTGCTTCTGTTACTCGCTTCCGTATCTGCCTGTACATTTTCTTCAAAAACTACAACCATAGAAACTGCTGAAGAAAAGCCATCTCAAGAAATTTTAGAAAAACAGATAACTGCTACATTGGAGAACTGGCATGCAGCCGCGGCCAATGCAAATTTTGAAGACTATTTTACATTGATGGCCGAAGACGGAGTTTTTATAGGTACAGATGCTACCGAAAACTGGCAAAATACAGCATTTAGGGAATTTTCAAAACCCTATTTTGACAACGGAAAAGCCTGGAATTTTACAACCCTGGAAAGAAATATCTACATCTCACAAAATGGACAAACAGCCTGGTTCGATGAACTGCTGAATACCCAAATGGGAATTTGCCGCGGATCCGGAGTGCTGGAAAAAGTGAAGGATCACTGGAAAATCAAACATTATGTGCTTTCTATCGCCATCCCAAATGAATCTGTTTCAGAGGTAACGGCGACCAAAAAACAAATCGACAGTCTACTAATCATCCAACTTCAGAAAAAGAACAAAAAGTAAGAGGACTCCGGTTAATTTCAGAAAAAATAATGGCATAATTGCTGATCATATGCTGTTAATTTTAAGTATTTTAGCCAGCAAAATCATAGTAATCTGCCCTGGGCAAAATCCCAAAAGTATATAAAAGAAAAACCACCCCCAATGCGAGGCAGGCATCTGGGAATCAAGAACCTTTGAAAACAATTTTAAAAATTCGAGACATCCCGACGGTCAGGCGGGTTAAACCCTTAATGAGGGATTAAAAATAAACTAAAACACATATGAAAAAAACAACCAGTATTATGTTAATTCCAGTGCTTGCAGCATTGGTTGCCACCGGCTGCAAAAGCGAGGACAAAAAAATGGAGAAAGAAGAAGCTCGCGGGATCAATCTGGCTTTTATGGATACAACTGTAAGCCCTAAAGAAGATTTCTTTAGATATGTAAACGGAGTATGGGTAGATTCTACCGAAATTCCCGATGAATATACTACCTGGGGAAGCTTTAACGAACTTAGGAAAAATACCGATGCCGCAGCTTTAAGCCTTCTTGAAAAAGCCTCAAATAACAATGAGCTGGATGCTTCCAGCGATCAGGCAAAAGCGGTATATCTTTACAAAAGCATAATGGACACCGTGTCCCGAAATGAAAAAGGGGTGGCTCCTTTAAAGGATTACCTGGCAAAAATTGAAGCTATTGAGAATAAGGAAGATCTTCAAGCCTATCTTACAGAAATGCAGGCTTATGGAGGCGCAGGATTTTTTAGATTTAATGTACGCGCAGATGCCAAAAACAGCAACGCTAATGCCGCTTATCTTTACCCCTCAGGTTTAGGGTTGCCAGACCGTGATTATTATACCGCCGATGATTCAAATTCAAAGGAAACCCGCGAAAAATATAAAGCACATATCGCACGAATGCTTCAGTATTTGGGAGATTCTCAGGAAGAAGCGCTCAAAAGTGCAGAGAGTATTCTTGCCTTTGAAACCAGCCTTGCAAAACCTCAGCTTGATAAAGTGGAACGCCGGGATGCAAGAAAACAATACAATCCAATGGCGATAGCTCAACTTCAAAAGCAAGTTCCCGCATTAGACTGGAAAGCTTATTTTGAGGCAATTGGCGCATCTCAGGTGGATACCGTAATTGTTGCTCAGCCTAAATATATGCAGCAGTTGCAAAAAACCTTTTCCGGAAACAACATAGAAGCCTGGAAAAACTATTTACGATGGAACCTCTTTAACGATGCTTCCAGTACTTTAAGTACGGAAATTGAAAGAGCTAGCTGGGAATTTTACAGTCAGACCCTACAGGGCGCAAAAGAACAACGTCCACTTAAGGAACGTGCCTTAGGTACTGTAAACAGAACCCTGGGCGAAGCTTTAGGCAAGTTATATGTGGAAGAGAATTTCCCTCCGGAAGCGAAGGAAAAAGCGCAGGAAATGATAGCAAATATCATCAAGGCATACGAAGTCAGGATCAAAAACCTAAGCTGGATGAGTGACAGCACCAAGACCAAAGCAATCGAAAAACTGGGAACTACAAGAATTAAAGTGGGTTATCCCGATGAGTGGAAGGATTACAGCGAACTTGAAATCGCCGCTCCCGGAGATGAAAAAGGATCTTTTTTCCAGAATATGATGAACGCATCAAAATGGAACGTAAAGGAAACCATGGCGAAACTTGGTGAGCCGGTTGACAAGAACGAATGGTACATGGCACCGCAAACCGTAAATGCATATTACAACCCTAGCTATAACGAAATCGTGTTCCCTGCGGCTATCCTGCAACCACCTTTTTACGATTATAAAGCAGATGCGGCAGTAAACTATGGTGGAATAGGCGCTGTAATAGGCCACGAGATCTCGCACGGATTCGATGACAGCGGATCCCGTTTTGACGCTGAAGGAAACCTTAACAACTGGTGGGGTGAAAATGACCTTACCCAATTTGAAAAACTGGGAGGCGCACTTGCCGAACAATACAGTGCTATTGAGGTATTGGACAGCGTTTACATCAATGGAAAATTTACCTTAGGGGAGAACATAGGAGATCTTGGAGGTGTGAATGCCGCGTACGACGGACTTCAAATTCACCTTAAAGAACATGGAAATCCTGGTGAGATCGATGGGTTTTCACCGGAGCAACGTTTCTTTATGTCCTGGGCAACCGTGTGGCGTACCAAGATGAGGGAAGAAGCTTTGAGAAACAGGATCAAGACAGATCCACATTCTCCAGGGATGTACCGCGCGTATGTGCCACTTCAAAATATCGAGGCTTTTTATCAGGCTTTTGATATTAAGGAAGGAGATAAAATGTACGTAGAACCTTCAAACCGGGTGTTGATCTGGTAAAATGAAATTAAGAATTTTAGAAGGGCCGCAGCAATGTTGCCCTTTTTTATTTTCAGGCTGCGTCCCCCACGCCCAAAAGCGTGGCGGTCGGGCTATTCGCTGTAGTCCCAATCCCCTGCGGGTATTGGGAGCTGCCGCTGCTATCCCTCGCAGAAAATCTGGTTAAAATTATAATACTAATTAGACTTTGAATTTGCCGAAATATTTGAGATCTCTTGAAGCAAACCCTTGCTAACGTTTAGTATTAGGCAGCCCTGAAAGGGGTGAAATAAAAAATGATATGAGGAATAGCGCACCTATATTTCACCCTTTCAGGGCTATATCTATGAGAATATCTTAACACAGGGCTTCACCCTGTGTTAAGATATTTTGCCCTTTCAGGGCTGTAGTATTAAGCAGCCCTGAAAGGGCGAAATATATCAGCGATGGGCAATTGCCCATCGGTTAGAGAATATCGATTTAAGGAAGCCCTGTAAGGGCGAAATAAAAAAATAGTGCAAGGAATAGCGTACCCAAATTATTTCACCCTTATACATTGAACTTGAAAAAATTTAAAAGCTTCCATCCTTCAAGGAGGGTTGTTCCAGTTATAATTTACTTTAAAACCCTTCCGTCTTAATCGGAAGGAAATTTCTGGTTACCTAAATAAAACCTAATGCCGATTAATCCATCTTCCCTTTAAAAGGGAAGGAGCCCTTTATTTTTTCCTTATCATTTTAAACCCTCAATGAGGTATTAAAATACTTTTCAAAGTGCTTTCAAAACATCAAATGGCAAGAGTCAGTTAAATCGAATAAACACCCTTTTGAAAAGAAAAATCCAACACCTCTTCTAATTTTACAGATTCTATGATCTTCCCTTTTGAAACCTTCTCAAGATCAAATTCCGGGATGGCAAGATTTTTCTCCTCTGCTATTCTGGAATAATAATCGGCCTTTGTGGGATGTTCGGGATATACCGCATTAAAGGTAACTCCCCATGCCTCTTTTTCAATTATTCTAGAGATGATGCCCATACAATCTTCGAGGTGGATCAAATTTACCGGCGCTTTAGGATCTTTGATATTTTTCCTGTCAGACAAATAATTTACCGGGTGCCTACCCGGGCCAAACAAACCTCCAAACCGGACTATCGTGGTTTCGTACAGGTTACTGTTTTTCAATTCATTCTCTGCCGATTTTAACTGCCGGGAATTTTCAGCGGTTCCGTTGGGGGAATCATCCTCGGTATAAACAGGAAATTCTTCGGCGTCTTTATACACAGAAGTGGCGCTTACAAAAAGTACTTTTTTTACGCCAGATTTTTTAATAAAATCGTTCAGCCTTCCTATTTTTCCAATAAAATTCGCTTCAGGATCGCTTCTCAATCCTGGTGGAATATCTATAATGAGCAAATCTGCATCTTCCAGAAATGCGCTAAGATCCCCCTGAACTCCTTCCGCGAATAACTGAATCCTGTATGGAATAAGACCCGTTTCAGATAGCTTATTGACCTTCTCCATACTGGTGGTAGAACCTTTTATTACATGGCCTTCCTCCTGCAACTTTTTAGCCAATGGCAATCCCAGCCAACCGCAACCTAATAGTGATATATTCATGTAGTTCTACTTTGCTCCCCTTGCCCGAGGATTTTTTTAATAAAATTAATTGAATTTGATGGTTTTCCTTATTGTAAGCGCATCATTAACTACAAAAGGTCTTGGGATCATCGATTTTTTGCGTTCCGGAATATCAAATTCCGGGTTTTCCAAAAGATCATAACTGGATTCAAATAAAAGGAATTCAGGCAGTTTTTCTTCCTTAACCACAAATTCAATGCTTAAAGTATCCCTGTTTGCAGCATGATACGTGAGCAATCTGCTGTGCCATCGTTTGGTAAAAACGTGAAATGAATTTGCTCCCAGATCAATCGAATCTGCGGTAAGGCCATTTACCTTAAACTCTTCAAAATCGACTTTTCTATCTACATAGAGTTCCATCCGGTTAATTTTCCGGTTTGGAGCAATTTTTAGGGAATAACGGCTTGTTTTATCCAGGCTATCCAACGGGTTCAGTTTTTCAAAAACAACCCCCGGTTCAGGAATATTTTTTAGTGGTGCTTTGGCCTTAAAAGTGAAATTTGATCCATATTTACTTTGTAAAGCTTCTTCAGAAGAAGGGATAATTACCGGATCCTCCCCAAAAAATTCGGAAGTCCATGAATCGACCATTAAGTCATAGGAATTCCAACTTGCCTCCTTCGTATCTGCGTTAAAGAGATAAACAAGACTGTTGGGTTTTGGTCTTTCCTCTGTAAAAGAAGATTTAAAATGCGCCGTAATGAACAGGACATTAAATATTAAAAAACATAGCAACGCCAGGGCTTTTTTAAGCTTAAAATATGTAAAAACGGGAAGAAAAAAGAGGAATAAAAAGGTGGTAAGTATAGCCGTTACAAAAAGTATTTTTAATCCTAATGCCACGGGGAAAGTGGTGATAAATGGCAATAGAATGACAAGTGCCGGCAGACTTAACAGCAGCATTAAAAACAAGTTTGGCTGTTTTTGGCGAAGCATCACCCCTAATTGTAAAATCGCAAAAAATGCTGGCAGAATAAAATATGCCGCTCCCTTAAGAAAAAATGCGACCAGAAGGCAGATTAACAGCCAGAAAAACAAAGGGAATACCAGGTAACCAGCCTTATTATCCTTAGAACTGAATTTATGATATGCGAAAAGATTAATGCTAAGAGTTAGGAAAATTACCGCTGCAATATAATAATACCCGTTGTAGGTAAACCCATGTTCCATTTCGGAATATTCAGGATAGATCATAAGGCAGAACATCCAGAGTAAATACGCCAAAATTCCAGATCCTATCAAACTTATAAAAAATGGGAGCATCCCTTTTAACACCGATCTCAAAAAGTGCTTTCTTCTAAAAATCCCGTAGCCTAAAACCAGGAAAAACGAGATAAAAGCGAGAATCAACATCGGGAAGATATAAGAGAAAGGATAACTGATGATCTTTCCAACGGGCAGACTAAAATAGATAAGATCTTCCTCAGAATTCAGTTCTGAAAAATTGGCATCCTTGAAATAATCCAGAAGTGGCATCAAATAACTTCCCTGGTGTGCGAGGGTTTCTCTATCAAGATTCTCCGGAATATCACTCGCGGTATGGTAATCAAAATGATCGTCTATAAACGCGAAATTGTAACCATTAATATTGGCCTGCTCTCTCAAAACTGTGAGATCGGTATCATTTGGAAGCATTTTATAAACACTGTAGGCCAGGGAATTGGTAACCGGATAATCTGGTTTGGCTTTAATGAATTCACGTATAAGTGCTGCATTTCCAGAATTGGTTTCCAGGAGCATAAAGGAATTTCCTCCGCTACCACGGGCTTCAAAATTTAAAGCCAGTCCTACATTTTTTGACCAGGGATGTTCCTTTACAAAAAGATCGGCACCATTCAATCCTAATTCTTCAGCATCGGTAAATAATAGTATGATCTCATTTTTGTTGGCTTTGCCATTTTTAATAAATGCCCGTATTCCTTCCAAAATGGTTGCCACTCCACTTGCCGCATCACTTGCCCCGGGAGAGGAATGCCCTGCACTGTCATAGTGAGACATTAAAAGCAGGGCGCTTCCTTCTTCGCTGCCGGGAATTCTTGCAAGGATATTTTGAGGGCGCGTAATCACTCCTTTATTATTAATGCTATAACCTTCCTGCATTTGAACTTCAAGGCCAAGTTCCTGCAATTCGTTCACAATGTAATTTCTTATCCTGCTATGCGCGCTGCTCCCCAAATAATGTGGAGTTTGTGCGATGTTTTCTATGTGCAGGAATGCGCGTTCAGTAGAAAATTCGGTTTCAGGGATTTCTGAAGAAGATTCTTTTCCGGGCATACTGGAATAAGAAATAAACCAGGCGCAAAAAATAAGAATCAGAATTATAAGTAATGGGGATAATTTTTTCAGCATAAAAAGAGAACAATTATTAAGGTTTAAAGATAAATAAGTTAAGCTGAATAAAATAAATTTATACACCTCTTCTAAAACTGGAAAATTTTCGTTATATTCAAAAGATTAATAATCAAAATGTTAGGGTTATGGGAATTAAAAGTTTTGAGGGAAAAAGAGCGGAGCCGGAGAAAATTCAAAGCGCTTCCATCCAGGTAAAGGATTATATGAGCGAAAATCTTATCACCTTTAGAAAAGATCATTATGTGGTGGAGGTGATGGAAACCCTTATTAAAAATAAGATTTCCGGTGCACCTGTGGTAAATGAAAACAATGAGCTGTTGGGAATCATCTCTGACGGCGATTGTATGAAACAAATATCAGAGAGCAGGTATTATAATATGCCTATTGGAGATATGAAGGTTGAACAGTATATGGAGACCGATGTTCCAACCATAGATAAAAACGTAAGCATTTTTGATTGTGCTTCTTTATTTTACAAACACAATTGCAGAAGGTTTCCTATTATTGAAAACGGAAAGTTGATTGGACAAATAAGCCGAAAAGATATTCTCTGTGCAGCACTTAAATTACGTGGCCAAAACTGGCATAGTTAAGTCCGTTTTACCAATGCGTAATAATCACCTTCCAAAGGCAAATAGCCCTGGTCATAAATGAAATAATATATAGTGCCGGATTTTGTCGTGTAGATGCTTGTGAAATAATCGAAACTAAAACCCTTAGCCAGCAGCTTCGTCCTGCTGGTTTTTGTTTTATCTACAGGGTTGAGTTCTTCCAGGATCCTGTAATTCTTGCGTAGGCGGTTATTTACGTTTCGAACCAGATTATTCCGGTCCTTATTCATCTTGTTATTATAGGAATTCCGACAGTAGTCGCCACAGAACTTTTTATCGATCCTGCCTACAATTTTTTCTCCGCACTCTATACAAGCTTCCTGCATCTCTTAAAGATAGGAAAAAAGTTTAAAAATGGTTTAAATAGCGAAAACTCCCTTTTAGACTTTAGCTTACAAAACAGGCTTGTGACCTAAATTTAAGGAAACACTATTAGACCCGGAAAGATTTTCCTGAAGATTTTCCTTAGAAATACCTGTATCCATTAGTTGGCCAGATTTTCCAATTCTAACCTGTAATCATATTGCAGGTCTTCGTGTAGCGTAGAAATGATCTTCTCAACCAAATCCAATTGCCGCTTATAGAGATTCATAAGGGTAGTATTCCTTGAGATAGAAGGCTTAAAAGTTTTTAATTTTGAACAAAAATAGATCAGTAATTCAACTTCGGTTTCCTTTTTTTGGGAATACCGACTGTATTTTTTTATGCTTCGAAGTATTTTTCTAACACTCTTTTTTATATAATAATAAGTATTGGTGTTGATATTTTCAAATTCCAGATCGATTTCATTTTTTACACTTTCAATATATCCAGCTTCATCGGTAGATTCAAATAGCAAATAGGTTAATAATTCCTTATTCTCCTTTTTGAATTTGGAGAGTCTGAGGCAGATCTCCAACACTTCTTCCGGAGAACGATACGAAAGTTCTTTTTTAAGCTGACTTACAGTTGCGGCTTTCATAATTGAAATTATCTTTTCTCATTTTTTCTCATTTCGGCTTTCCGCATTGGCATGGAATCTATGGTACCGAAAAGTTTTTCACAGGTAATCATTTCAGATTGATCCATTTTTACCCCGCCATCCAGCCCAATGAGCAGGACCTGAAATCCCGATTTGTTTTCTTTATACTTTTTATAAATATCTATAGAATTTTGCCACTCATCTTTGGTTTCCAATCCCTTCCTGAATTTATCCCGTGTACTATGGTAAACAATAAGTTTCCGGTCTTCCATCCCCTCTCGGCAGTTGCTTAATTCTTCCAACTGTTTCTTATAAAGGATATCATCAGGATCTTCTGTAAGAAGAATAAGAAACCTGTTTTCCCACCTATGGACAGAAAGGTCCTGTGCGCTTAGAGTCGTCATAGAAGTCAGTATTAATACTATTAAAATGGTCTGGAATCGGATCATACTTTACACTTGATGTAACTGCCAAAAATCGCTTCAGAAATAATTCTGTTTATAAATTCCGAAACAGTTTCATTCCGAAAAATAATGCAAGTAATTTGGTTTTTAGCGGAACGAATTTAAAATATCTTATTTCATTACTACTTCTTCAGAATGTGCCATAAATGAATCTTTTAAACGTTCGATCTTAGAATTGAATTCGGTTGAAAATATCAAATACTGACACTTTGTGATATGCGGTGGAATTCGAATAAGGTCGTTATAAGCGCTGTTTTTAAGAAGAAACTCGGCATCGTCCACAATGAATAATTTTAACTGACTTACATTGATCCCGGTAGCCTTAAATAGTCTAAATAATTTGTTTGGCGTTGCAATTACAATATCCATTCCCTCGTAAATATCCCCTTTTTGAACATCCAGATCCGGTTGATCATAAGCGCTGTAAACCCTCAAGTCCATATACCTTGTAAAAATTTTAAACGTATCTTCAAGTTCAAGGGCTGCTTCTTTATCTTTCACGACAATAATAGCACGGGGAGCATCTTCAAAAGCCTCACTTTCCAGTTTTTGAATCACACTTATAATCAAGGCTGTGGTTTTTCCACTTCCTTCAGGAGCAATCCCAAACAGGTTCATCCCGCTTTTTATCTTAGACAAAACCTTTTTTTGAAACGGGAGTGGGTTCTCATAGCCTAACCTTTCCAAAGCTTCTTTTAATGGGATATTTAATTTTTTAAACGACATAGCACTCTTTTATTTTATTCTAAAATTGATAGCGGAAAGACAACGGCCTTTCGATTTGTGGTAATATATAAAATCTGGAATCAATTCCGGGAATTTATTTCAACTGCCTTGGTTCGCTTGCCATTTTTGGCATTGAATAGTTTAAATAGTTCCATCACCAAAATTATGGGGATCGCCAAAAGCAGAATATAAAACCATTCTTTCAGACTAATGGGTTCAATTCTTAGGATATTTTGCATAAACGGAATTTGCATACTCAGGATGTGGATGCCTTGTGCCATAAGAACACCAAATACCAGGATCATATTTTTTTTCAGGGGTATTTTAAAGGCCGAAACCCTTTCAGAACGGCAATTAAAAACATGAAAGTTTTGCATGAATACCATTAACAGCAAAATTAGATTCCTGGCGTGAGTTTCTTCCATTTCAGTATATGTGTTGATCCAATACCATAATCCAAAAACTATCGTTGCTATTGTAGCGCTGGAAACCAAGGTTTGCTTCACCATTAACGGATTAAAAATTTTCTCTGATGGACTCCTTGGTTTTCGTATCATGGCTCCGGGTTCTCCTTTCTCAAAAGCCAGGGCAACATCCTGAATCCCATTGGTTACAAGATTAAGCCAAAGTAGCTGCACAGCAAGCAGGGGTAAGGGAAGGCCCGCCAGGATCGAACAAATAAAAAGAATTACTTCTGCTGCTCCCGTAGAAATAAGAAGATAAATCACTTTCCTCACATTATCATATGCAAACCTCCCTTCTTCCACCCCGGCTACAATCGAAGAGAAATTATCGTCTACAACAATCATCGATCCTACTTCTTTTGCCACATCGGTGCCGGAACCCATAGCTACACCGATATTTGCCCTTTTTAAAGCAGGGGCATCGTTAACTCCATCACCGGTCACCGCCACAAATTCTCCCTCATCAATTAAAACACCCACAATCTCCAGTTTTTGAGAAGGTGACACCCTTGCAAATACCGTAGAATCTGCCACAAGGTCCTTATACGCCTTAGCATTTGGTGAATTAGCTTCCAGGAGCATTTTCCCGTTTACCACAATGGTATCCTCATTGGCAATTCCCAATTCACGTGCAAGTGTTTTGGCTGTTGAAGGATGGTCTCCGGTGATCATAATAACCTTAATTCCTGCTTTCTTGCATTGTTCGACGGATAAAATGGCCTCCCTACGCAATGGATCAATAAACCCTACGAGCCCATAAAAAGTGAGTTTTGGAATATCTTCCGGTTCATAATTTTTTTTCTTTTCATAATTGGGACATTTCCTGTTGGCAAAAGCAAGAACCCTATACCCTTGTTTAGCCAATTTATCGGCCTGCTCCAAAATAAAATTCCTGTTAAGTTCAACAGGGGAACCATCAATGGACATGGTATCACAAAAATCAAGGACGGTTTCCACAGCACCCTTTAAATCGATATTATTGTTTTTACAGAATGCTGCGGAAAATTTTCTTTCCGATTCGTAAGGAATTAAATCAGGAGGATCTTTTTCAGAAGAACTATTTTCGGGATCTAATCCAAATTTGTAGCTCATCCCCAATAAAGCGACATCCATAGAGTCACCATAATGCACCCATTGGTTATTTTCTTTAGTCAGGCTGGCTTCATTGGCACAAACTGCGATTCTGCAAATTTTTTGTATCTCTCTGTTTTCGGAAAAATGTATTTCCTTATCAGGTTCATTTTTCCGGAATACTTTACCATCTCCGTTATAGCCTTCTCCCTGTATGTTTAAAATACTTCCGTCCGGTAAAATCACTCTTTTGGCAGTTTGTTCGTTCACTGTGAGCGTTCCTGTTTTATCACTGGCTATAACGGTACAACTACCAAGGCTTTCAACCGAATTCAGTTTGCGCACAATTACATTGCGCTTTGCCATGCGTTTGGCTGCAATAGACAAGGCCACTGTTAAGGCTACGGGTAAACCTTCAGGAATTGCTGAAACTGCAAGGGCAACTACAAAAAAGAAAATATCCATTATAGCCAATCCCTGGATATGGAGCATACCCCCAATAATTAGACTGAGCACGATTATCAAGATGCCTATTTGTTGGATGAATTTTTCCATACGCTGGACCAGCGGTGGCTTCGCCGACTCGGATTCTGTAACGTGCTTAGAAATCTTTCCAACTTCGGTTTCTAAACCTGTGGAAACAACCAAACCCCAACCGCGTCCGTATAAAACGGTTGATCCAGCAAATGCCATGTTGGTACGTTCTGCGATACCAAGGTTTTTATTTAGTGTTCCAGACTGCTTTTTTACCGATACAGATTCTCCGGTTAAAAGACTTTCATCTATTTCAAGGCCTGAAGATTCAATTATCCGAATATCTGCCGGAACCTTAATTCCCGATTCCAATAAAACAACATCCCCCGGCACCAGCTCTTCTGAAGGGATCTTCAGTTGTTTTTCCTCCCTTCGCACGCTCGCCTTAATCCTTAAAAGTTTTTGCAATGTAGCAGCACTTTTTTCGGCATTGTATTCCTGGTAAGTACCAACTGCACTGTTGATGAAAATAACAAGAAAAATAAAAATTGCATCTTTAGCTTCCCCAATTGCAACAGAAGCAATTGCAGCAGCAATAAGAATAAATATGAGCGGATTTAGCAGCTGATGAAGGATGATCTCCAACAAGGTGACTTTCTTTCCCTCCGGAAGTTTATTCTCCCCATAAATTTCCCGCCTGGATTTTACCTCCTCCGGTGAAAGGCCTCCTTTTGATGCTTTTAACTTATCAAAAATTCCAGAATCTTCAATCGCGTACCATGCTTCCCCGGATATTTGATCCTGCTTTTTCATTCTCAATTCAATTATGAATATTTCTGTATAATTTCAAAAGTAAAAACCAATCTTTAGAATCAAATTTGCAGTTGGGGAAAGCAAATTTTTGGGGTTAACCCATAAAAATAAAGGACACCTTAAAAATAATGAATCCAGCCTGATTGCTTAATCCAAACTTTTATGAGATTAATCATAAAACAGACATATTTAACAAAACATGGAGGTTAAACCAATAATCATTTTACGCCTTATGTGTTTAAATAAAATTCTTAAAATATGAGCTCATTAATCAGTTAGCTCGAAGCAAGCTCATAAAATAAGTCAAAGCAAGAAATATCCAGAATTTCGATGAAATACTACCCGAATGGTAAGAGCGGCCAAAAGGAAATTAAAGCCACAGTTAGCGACAAGCGGATTGCAACACGTGTTAATAATTAAAAAATAACACGTATAAATGAAATTCTTCTTTATTTTTGTCCTTATAACTTTCAATTGAAAAGTGATGAATACTAAACTCACATTAACAATAGAACAAGAAATCATAAAAAGGGCAAAAAATTACGCTAAAGAAAAAAATCAAAGTCTTTCAGATATTATCGAAAACTATTTAAAAGCGCTTACAAAAGAAGAACAAAAACAAAAGGGTAAAAAACTGAATCCTATAGTGAAATCTTTGAAAGGATCTTTCAAAATGCCCAAAAATATGGACTACGAAAAAGAACTTAGAAACCGTTTAGAAGAAAAATATCTATAATGGAAAATGTTCTTATTGATACCGATGTCATTTTAGATTTTTTCTTTGACAGAGAACCCTTCGCAGAATTTACTACAGCTATTCTAAACTTATGCGAAGAAAATAAGTTAAAAGGATTTATAACTCCGGTAATTGTTTGTAACGTATATTATTTACTAAGGAAAACAGCAAAACACGAAATCGTAATTGAAAAAATAAAACAATTACTGACTATTATTGATGTTTTAAAAATAGATAAAGAAGTAGTTCTTGATTCTTTAAACTCCGATTTTAAAGATTTTGAAGACGCAATACAAAATTTTTCAGCTATTAAAAATGGTAAAATAAGTATTGTCCTCACCAGGGATATAAAAGATTATAAAAAAAGCGAATTAGCTGTAATGACTCCTGAAACCTTTTTAAAGGGTACCGCCAGTAGCTAAGTGGGTTATCGCAAATAACGAGTTTTGTTGAAAAAATGTAATTTAGAATCCTAAGAAATAAATTGGATAATCCAATAAGTGCCAGTCCCTACTCCCGAAACTTGCTTTAATCGTAACTGTTGGGCTTAAGAGCTTTTTCACGTCTTTGCTTTTTTGAAAACATCCAGACTTTCGCTGAACATTGTGAAAAACCAGTTTAAAAAAATCAGATTATCAAACCTTTAACCGACAACAAACGCTTACAAACGAAAGTAAACGAAAACAAACCCTTCACAACCGAATAAGCCTAAGTGCCTGCTATAAGTTTGTCCTGTTGAAATGAACCAATGATTTTCAACTGCAATAAATTCTATCGTTATGAGCACTTTAAGAAACAAAGTACAATTGATTGGCCACGTAGGAAACGAGCCTGAAATCATGAATCTTGAATCCGGTAAAAAACTGGCAAAATTCTCCATCGCTACTAATGAGTCGTACAAAAACTCCAAAGGCGAAAAGATCACAGACACTCAATGGCACAATATTATTGCCTGGGGCAAAACCGCCGAACTTATCGAAAATTATGTTCCAAAAGGAAAAGAAGTGGGCATAGAAGGAAAACTTACCTCCCGCAGTTATGAGGACAAGGACGGCCACAAACGCTACATTACAGAAATTGTATGTAACGAGTTGCTTTTGATGGGTAAATAAGCGTAAATGCTTATTCTTTATGACGGTATCTAAAATAGGGATTGCAAAACATTCATTAGGTGCTCCGGGAAGCTATTTTCCAGGAGCACTTAATTTTTGAGGAGTTCTTCACGAAGGCAAAAAATGCTGGATGTTTTCTCCTTTCTTAGTCAGTAAATTCAACCCGATTTTGGGATTAAAAATATATCTCCTGGGCCATTCTATAGGTATTCGCATGAGCTTCAATAATAGTTTTAATATCCGGAGAATAACCACCACCCATACTCACCTCAACGGGTATTTTCGAATTTTTCAAAAGTTGTAAAACGAAACGATCCCGCTCTTTACATCCTTCAGGGGTGCAACCAAGTTTTCCAAGTTTATCGGTTGAAAGAATATCTACTCCGCTTAGATAAAAAATAAAATTTGGCTGCTGTTGTTCAATCAGCTTTGGAAGAGTGTCCTTTAAGATTTTTAAATATTCTTTATCTCCGGTTCCATCGGGCATTGCAATATCTAAATCTGAATGTTCTTTTTTAAAAGGATAGTTGTTCCTGCCGTGAATTGAAAACGTAAATACCGAATCATCATTTGCAAAGATTTCTGCTGTACCATTTCCCTGGTGCACATCCAGATCTACAATCAAAATTTTTTTAGCTAATTTATTTTTCTGAAGGTATCTGGCCGCAATGGCCTGATCGTTTAGTAAACAAAATGCTTCCCCGTGATTAGTATAGGCGTGATGGGTTCCGCCAGCTATATTCATAGCAATTCCATATTGCAAAGCAAATTCACTGGCTTTTATTGTGCCATCGGCAATGATTTGCTCCCGGCTTACCAATGCTTCTGAGAGCGGAAAACCAATTTTTCTTTCTGCCCGTTTATCTAAACTTAAATCCTGTAAGGACCGGAAATAATTTTCATCATGCACCGCGAGAATAGCAGCTTCTTCCGGCATTTCGGGCTCAAAGAAATTTGCTTCAGTGCAGCTTCCTTCGTGAAGCAACTGTTTTGGCAACAACTCATATTTTTCCATCGGGAACCGGTGACCTTCCGGCAAAGGATGTTTAAAGATAGCGTGATAAGCGATTTTGAGCATTTTTTATTATTCTAATTGAGTCTCTGTCAGGTCGAGCGGAATAAAATTGACTTAAATAATTTGGCTTCTGTCTGGTCGAGCGGAGTCGGGACCTACCCTTGAAAGTGAAATCCTTCTTGACAAATACCCCTCGACTCCTGGAGATAAAACGTTGTCAGGTCGAGCGGAGTCGAGACCTATTCCTGAAAGTGAAATCCTTCTTGACAAATAACCCCTCGACTCCGCTCGGGGAGACAAAACAATCGACTGGTCAGGCAAAGATGATAATAAATTTTTTAACCTAATTTCTCTGCTGTACTTCCAACTCCTCAACTCCTGGAGATAAAACGTTGTCAGGTCGAGCGGAGTCGAGACCTATTCTCTCCCTGGTTTAAATTTATAATGAGACATATTTTTACATTCTGCAAGAATCTTTAGTAAATTATATTCCCCTTCAATCAATGCTCTTTTTTTGTTTGCACTCCAATTCTTAATCTTCTTTTCAAAATAAATTGCGTGAACCACATCGTTAAATTCCTGATAGAATTTTAAAATAACCGGTCTTCTTTTATATGTAAAACTATTTTTATTTAGCCCCGAATTGTGCTCTTCAATTCTTCGTGAGATATTATTTGTTATTCCCGTATAAAACAGCTTATCTGAACATTCAAGTATGTAAACATAATAGCGTTTCATAAGATATCTTGATTTCCAACAGACCCACTCGACTCCGCTCGGGGAGACAAACAATTGTCAGGTCGGGCAAAGATGAGAATAAATTTTTTTCGGCTGCACTACCAACTACTCAACTCGGTTAGATAAAACGTTGTCAGGTCGAGCGGAGTCGCGCCCTATTCCTGAAAGTGAAATCCTTCTTGACAAATAACCCCTCGACTCCGCTCGGGGAGACAAAACAATCGACTGGTCAGGCAAAGATGATAATAAATTTTTTAACCTAATTTCTCTGCTGTACTTCCAACTCCTCAACTCCTGGAGATAAAACGTTGTCAGGTCGAGCGGAGTCGAGCCCTATTCTTGAAAGTGAAATCCTTCCTGACAAATACCCCTCGACTCCGCTCGGGGAGACAAAACAATGGACTGGTCGGGCGGAGTCGAGACCTAAGAGATTACCGTTCCGTTCTCAACCCCATTGGTATCAGGATTCAAAAACACCAGTTTTCCCTGAGCATCTTCGGTCATCAGGATCATTCCCTGACTTTCGACACCACGTAATTTTCTTGGAGCAAGATTCACCAGCACTGTTACTTTTTTACCAATAATTTCCTCCGGCTTAAAACTTTCAGCGATCCCGGAAACAATCGTTCTAATATCCAAACCTGTATCAATCTTTAACACGAGTAGCTTATTGGCTTTTGGCATCTTTGTGGCTTCCACGATGGTTCCTGTTCGCAGGTCCATTTTTGAGAAATCCTCGAATGTAGCGGTCTCCTTTTGTGGTTCCATTCTTTTATTTTCTGCTTCGTTCGCAGCTTTGGTAACTTCTAGTTTTTCCAATTGTTCCTGAATTTGTTCATCCTCGATTTTGCTGAAAAGCAATTCGGCTTTTCCTATTTTATGTCCGGATAAAAGCAATCCCTCTTTGGTTGAGATCTCATCCCATAAGGTTGCTTCTTTTCCAGGCGAAGCAACACTTTCCTGTTCCATATTCAATATCTTTTTCAGTTTTGCTGAGGTGAACGGCAAAAATGGTTCGCTTAAGGTTGCAAGGGCTGAAGCTATTTGTAAAGCTACATACATAACGGTTTTCACCCGTTCTTCATCGGTTTTAATAACTTTCCACGGCTCTTCATCTGCCAGATATTTATTTCCAAGTCGTGCCAGGTTCATCAATTCTCCTTGTGCTTCCCGGAATCGGTATTTCTGAATGGAACTTGCAATTACCGCAGGATATGCTCTTAAAGTAGCCAGGGTTTGTTCATCCACTTCAGAATAAACTCCGGGAGAAGGAACTTCTCCTTCGTAATACTTATCTGTAAGAACCACTACTCTATTGATAAAATTCCCAAAAACAGCGACCAGTTCATTGTTATTTCTGGCCTGAAAATCTTTCCAGGTAAAATCGTTATCCTTTGTTTCCGGAGCATTGGCTGTTAAAACGTACCTGAGCACATCTTGCTGGCCGGGAAAATCTTCAAGGTATTCATGCAACCAGACCGCCCAATTTTTAGAGGTGGAAAGCTTCTTTCCTTCCAGGTTTAAAAATTCATTTGCAGGAACATTCTCCGGCAAAATATAACTTCCTTCTGCTTTTAAAATAATGGGGAAAATAATACAATGAAAAACGATGTTATCCTTTCCTATAAAATGAACAAGTTTGGTATCTTTTGCTTTCCAGTAATCCTCCCAGTTCTTTCCTTCCCGCTCTGCCCATTCTTTTGTAGAGGAGATGTATCCAATTGGAGCATCAAACCATACATAAAGTACCTTCCCCTCTGCACCTTCAACCGGCACGGGAATTCCCCAATCGAGATCGCGCGTTACGGCACGGGGTTTCAGGCCTTCATCTATCCAGGATTTCACCTGCCCGTATACATTTACTTTCCAGTCCTTTTTGTGCCCCACGAGGATCCATTCCTTAAGCCAGTCTTCATATTGATCTAACGGTAAAAACCAATGCCTTGTCTCCTTCATAGTAGGCACTGCACCAGAAATAGCCGATTTAGGATTGATAAGATCGGTGGCATTAAGGGAAGAACCGCAGCTTTCACATTGATCTCCATAAGCTTCTTCATTTCCGCATTTGGGACACGTTCCCGTTACAAAACGATCTGCAAGAAATTGGTCGGCCTCGGCATCGTAAAGCTGCTGGGTAGTTTCTTCAATAAACTTTCCATCTTTATATAGTTTGCTGAAAATCCCGGAAGCTGTTTCTTGATGGATCTTAGCAGAAGTTCTGGAATAATTATCAAAAGACACCCCAAAATCAACAAAAGATTGCTTTATGATGGCGTGGTACTTATCTATGAGTTGTTGTGGAGAAATTCCTTCTTTTTTGGCTTTCATTGGGATTGCCACTCCGTGCTCATCGCTTCCGCACACAAAAGCCACATCATTTCCCTGCATTCTTAAGAACCGTGCATAAATATCGGCTGGAACGTACACACCTGCTAAATGTCCAATGTGTATAGGCCCGTTTGTATAAGGCAATGCTGCGGTAATGGTATATCGTTGTGTAGTGGTGTTCATTTATTCCTGAAATTTTTTGAGTCCGTAAAGGTAAGCATCTGCTAAATAGTACAAGTTAAAATCTTGCAAAAGACAGTTTCTGTATGGGAATTCTGTCTAAATTTATCCAAACTTAACCAATGAAAAATTTATTTCTGCTGCTCACAGTGTTGAGCCTGGCATCCTGTAAAACTGTTAAAGAACCTTTAGCGGCCTCTGCTGACAGATTTGTGATTGAAGATCTTATCAAATTAACTTCTGAAGATATAAAAAACCGTTATCCGGATGCCAATATAAAGGAAGCAACAGGTATTTATGAAGAAGACACAGAAGAAAGGCCTTATTGTATTTTATTCCCGGACACTCCCAACCACCTGGAAATTACCTGGAAAGATGAAGAACGAACGGTAATAAACGATATCCGGTTTAACGATAAAGGAAATTGGAAATCCGCTACGGGAATTGGAATTGGAACCACCTTTAACCAATTAAACCAGCTAAACAGCAAACCAATCTCATTCTATGGGTTTGGATGGGACTACAGCGGTGCAGTAGTGTGGAATGACGGCGAACTTGAAAACAGCAATTTGCGGATATTCCTCGCTCCCGAAAAAGAACCGAAAACCAAATTTTATGGAGATCATATCGTAAAAGCTTCCGCGGAAGAAATAGTAGCATTAAATCTTAAAGTGCAAACCCTAATCTATAAAAACTAACCAAAGAAGCGACAAAACTAGGTAATATCCCCCACAACCAATTTACTTAACATTAAGTACTTTTGATCATTTCCTCACAAAATGGCATTAGGATTCATAAAAGCGAAATATGGCGGCACACAATGAACTAGGTAAAAAAGGAGAGGATCTTGCAGTAGAATTTCTTCTGAAGAAAGGATATAAAATTGTTGCCAGAAACTTCAAATATCAAAAAGCGGAAGTAGATATCATCGCACGAAAAGTAAATGTCCTGGCCATAATCGAAGTAAAAACCCGAAGCACCCCGGATTTTGGAAGTCCGCAGGAATTTTTAAAAGCAAAACAAATTCAGCGGATGGTAAAAGCGGTTGATCATTTTGTTACCCATCATAATATGGATGTACAGGTACGTTTTGATATTATGGGCATTATTAAAAACAAAGCCGGCACCAAAATAGAACATTTGGAAGATGCTTTTTTACATTTTGGAATATAAAAAAAACCTCACAAGACTGAAGTTTCAGTATTGTGAGGTTTGTATTTTTGAAGTTTTGCATTTATTCCACTTATAGAGCTGCAGCTTTTCCTTCTTTTTTATAAGCTTCAGAATGCACGTTTGCCACTGCTCTTCCTGAAGGGTCATTCAAATTCCTGAAAGATTCATCCCACTCCAATGCTGTTGGTGTGCTGCAGGCAACCGAAGCTACCGAAGGAACAGAAAGTGCGGCGGCATCGCTGGGAAAATGCTCCGTAAAAACAGCTCTGTAAAAAAATTCTTCTTTGCTCCTGGGTGGCTGAACAGGGAATTTGAAATGAGCATTTTTTAATTGTTCATCGCTCACCTGGGTATTTACCATTTCTTTTAAGGTATCTATCCAGCTATAGCCAACCCCATCTGAAAACTGCTCCTTTTGTCTCCAGGCCACACTAGCTGGAAGGTAATCTTCAAAAGCTTTCCGTAAGATCCATTTTTCCATACGCTCCCCATTGATCATTTTCTCCTGCGGATTGATCCTCATGGCCACATCCATAAATTCCTTATCAAGAAAAGGCACTCTTCCTTCAATTCCCCAGGCAGCAAGGGATTTATTTGCCCTCAGGCAGTCATATTGATGCAACTTATCGAGCTTCCTCACGGTTTCTTCGTGAAATTCTTTTGCATTAGGTGCTTTATGAAAATATAGATATCCTCCAAAGATCTCATCGGCACCTTCTCCCGAAAGCACCATTTTTATTCCCATCGCTTTAATAGCACGCGCCATTAAATACATTGGAGTAGAAGCCCGGATGGTGGTTACATCATAGGTTTCAAGTTGATAAACAACATCCTTAATAGCATCAATACCTTCCTGAATTGTAAATTTTATTTCGTGATGTACCGTATCCAAATAGTCGGCTACTTTTCTAGCAGCAGCAAGATCGGGGGAACCTTCCAGTCCGGTAGCAAAAGAGTGCAATCTTGGCCACCAGGCCGCATCGGTATCTCCGCTTTCAATTCGTTTATCCGAATATTTTTTTGCCAAGGCTGAAGTTATTGAAGAATCGAGTCCGCCGGAAAGCAACACCCCGTAAGGCACGTCACTCATTAACTGACGGTGCACAGATGCTTCCAGGGCTTCCCGAAGTTTAGCAATACTGGTCTCATTATCCTTAACATTGTCATAATCCATCCAGTCCCGGGTATACCACCGTTGATACCCTTCTTCTTTGCTGGACAAATAGTGCCCCGGAGGAAATAATTCTATTTTGGTACAATGTCCTTCCAGCGCTTTCAATTCTGAAGCGACATAAAAAGTTCCGTTTTGGTCCCAGCCTATGTATAGGGGAATGATCCCCATATGGTCGCGGGCTATTAGATATTCATCCTTCTCCACATCATACAATGCAAAGCCGAAAATCCCGTTGAGTTCATCAAGGAATTTAGTTCCCTTTTCCTGGTACAGAGCCAGGATCACTTCACAATCAGACTTGGTTTGAAAATGATATTTTCCTTCAAACTGTTTTCGCAAAGCCTGGTGATTATATATTTCGCCATTGGCAGACAAAACCAGGTTTTTATCTTCGCTTAACAAAGGTTGTTTCCCTGAGGTAGGATCTACAATCGCCAAACGTTCATGGGCCAAAATGGCTTTTTCGTTGCTATAGATCCCACTCCAGTCCGGGCCGCGGTGGCGCAGACATTTGGCCATGCTCAACAGCTGGGGCCTAAGTGTTTCAGAGGTTTCCTTTAATTCAAACGCACAAACAATTCCGCACACAATACTTTAATTTAAATTAGTACTCATTAATTCGCAAATATCGAGGAAAATTTGAAATGGTAACTGTTTCAAAATAAGAATTCCCGATATCCAATATTATTTTTTTAAATGTTAAGTGTTGAACTAAAGCGCATTAGACCTTAATATTTTACGAGCTGCCGGTGATCCTAGTACACAAACTACCATACTGAATAATTCCCTCCTCCTTCCCGGGTTGGACTAAAAATTTTGTTTGAAATACCTAATAGAACTTTGCAGAAATAACCAGAAATTATTCTTTCTCAAAAATTTTAGAATTTCAATATATGCCGTCTCAAAACAATTTCTGCCACTTTTACTATCCTGTGGTATTAAAGCATTACCAATTAACTTGCCTTTAAGCAGCCTAATGAGGATAGAAGATATGGAAAATGACTTCAACTCTTGGATTGTCAGGCTGACTGGAAATGGCGTTTTTCCTCGATCCTGATGTCATTTTCTCAGGGTTTGCATTGCTCATTTCAGGATTCGGCCTTAGGTTTTTCCTGAAGAAATCCTATCAATAATAATGGCAGTTAATCCTGTATATTTTCACAAAAGAATTTATCATTTAGTTTGGTCCTTCCGTGATCCTGCCATTCATTCTGTTTATACAGAATTCTTCAAAATGATACTATTATCAAATAATAACATCTTTTTAAGGAATATTTAGCACAAACTGGCGATTTCATCCTTTGATTTCATAGCAAATCGGCTTATCTTTTAGTTATTATAAATAGGTAGGAACCTGGACTTTATATTGCTGATTACCAGGCTTGTTCCTCATAAAAAAATAATCAAATATGTCATTAATAAGTAAAGAAGATTTTACGAGTTTATCACTTTTTAACAGTGATGTTTGTGTCTCTGTTTTTATACCAACCCAACGTGCAGGAAAAGACGTTCTTGAAGGAAAGAACCAGCGCCATTTAAAATCTCAGTGGAAGGAAGTAAAAACCAAACTTGAGAAAACGGGTCATTCCAAAGATAAAATTGAAAAAATTGGTGTGCATTTTCAAAAATTGATTGATGACAATAATTTCTGGCGGCACCAGTCTGACGGGCTTGCGGTTTTCGCTGCAGAAAATGCATTTGAATACTATACCCTTCCCGTAAATTTTGAAGCGTATCATTATATAGGTAAGGAATTCTATTTGAAACCATTGGTGCCAATGTTTTCCGGAAAAGGAAAGTTTTTCATTCTTGAAATACAGCCTAAAAAAGTATCATTTTATGAGGCTACCAACTATAGCATTACCCAAATTGATATAGAAGATCTTGCCCCGGAAAAGTTACAGGATCGGGTTGGGTATGATTTTGAAGAAAAACATCTCAATCACAAAGGATCTATAAATACCCAACATGGGTATGCCCCGGCCACCAGGGAACGAAAAGATGAATTCCTGCGATTTTTTAGAGCGGTAGACCAGGGAATAGATAAGATAATTCATCATGAAACTGTGCCTTTAGTTGTTTCTTGTGAAGATTACCTTTTCCCTATATACCAGGAGGCCAATACCTATGATCATTTATACGATAAATGCGTGCCGGGTAATCCTAATGACAACCAGCATATACTGGAATTACATGCCAAGGCAGTAGAGCAGTTACAACCTCATTTTGATAAACAAAAAGAGGAAAAAATGAAGGAGTTCAATGAGCAACCACCCGAAATGACCTCTACCAAGATCACAGATATAATCCCATCAATATATGAGGGAAAGGTAGATACCTTATTCCTCGAGAACAGGGAAGATATTTTTGGAACTTTTAACGAGGAAAAAATGTCTGTAGAAGTACAGGATGGTCAAACCGGGGATAATATCTCTTTAATGAACCTGGCTGCCAAAAAGGTAATAGAACAGGGAGGATCTGTGTTCTTAATAGAATCTGCTTTTATGCCGGAGAAAGAATCCAAGATGAACGCCCTATTGCGGTTTAATTATTAAATAAACAACACTTAAAAATTCAAGGCGGCGGCAATGCCGCCTTTTATCAATCAAGAACCTCGTGGGCCCGCCCGAACGGTACGGGCGGGCCCACGAGGTATGTCCCGATTGCTATCGGGAGGAAAATATTTTTAAAAAATCCAGGCATCCCGGATAGCTATCGGGACGGGGAGCCTGCCCGACGGTCAGGCGGGTTAAGCCCTCAATGAGGATTAAAGTATTTTAGAGGTCAGTATCAATTTGAGAACATCTGGAAGTTTCCTGACTTCCAAAACCGGGCTTCTATTATAGGCGAAATTTTAAACATACTTTCAATGCACCGTCGTGAGAGTGTGAGAGATAGATAAATGAGAAAAAGACTTTGTGCACCTGGGATAATAATAAGAGCTTTGGAAAGCCTAAAGAACGCGATGCAATTGCAGATTAGGGGGTGAGGTTCTGTGCGGTATTATTTTCCGTAATGATAACGACAGGCTGCTATCAATATTTCTTCATTTTCATATTTGTAAACTAGTCGATGTTCTGATGTTATTCGTCTTGACCAATAACTTTGTAAATCGCCCTTTAAAGCCTCGGGTTTACCTATGCCTTCATGAGGTGTCCGCATACAACTTTTAATAAGTTCATTAATTCGTCTTACTATTTTCTTATCGACTTTTTGCCAATACAAATAATCCTCCCAGGAAGAAGTAGACCAGGTTAACTTCATCTATTCGATCAGGTCTTTTTGAACGCCTTGACCCTCTTCCAGTTCTTTAATAGAGTTTAATAAAATATCTCTGTTTTTTCCTGTTAGCAAATAGGTGGTTTCCTTAAGTGAGTTGTATTCGTCCAGAGAAATTAATACGAGGTCTTTACCGCTTTTACGCCTGATAATAATATCGCTTACGTCATTCACTACTTTATCGAACCAATGTTTTAGATTTGCACGAAATTCTGTATAATTTACTGTTTCCATAATGCAAAGATAATTAAAAGTACTTAAATAGGTACTTTTTAATTTAGAGTTTAATTAATTGGTTGGAAGTTGTAGATATTTTTGTTTAGGTTTCCGATGCAAAGTCAGGAAACTAACTGCAAGAGGTCTCATGATGTCGTGCATACTGTAATCATAAATTAATTTATAAACATCTGAAAGTGTCTTGACTTCCAGATGTTTATATTTGATGATAGTTAAAAATTATTTCGCTGCAAAGTTGCAAGTCTTTGGATAACTAAAGATTTTTAACCTGCAATGAAAAGCTCAAAGTAATAAAATCGAAAAATCAACGAAGTTAAACTTTGCGCAGCGGTTTCTTATTCTCCCGAAACTTCTGGGGCAAGGGGGCTTTTAGCGGCTCTAATACCTTCAAAGCCTTGTCTACCGAAGTGATCTTCTCAAACGTCAATAACAACCTCAACCCGGCACGGATTTTCCTTTTTCCATTACAATATCTATATCTTTCCATTTAAGGTCTACTTCATAATAAACCTTGAAAAGACTTGGGTAAAAAAGCTAAAAATAAATTTTATTCTCAAAAAATTTTGGAATTTTAATATATATATATTGCCCTTTCAAATAATTTCTGTTGCTTTTTAAGCTTGGTGTCCCTACACATTTAAATGCGAAATTTTTAATCAACTTTTAAAAATCCATTTAAATGAAGAAAATTTACTTAGTGGTTGTGGCTCTCTTTTTTATGTTTTCCTGTGAAAAAGAGGAATTGACTGGACCTCAGGATAAAAACTCGAAAAATCACTTTACTACCGTTTCTAAAAAAGAGGCGGTAGATTTACTTCATAATCTTACTGTCGGGAAATCCGGTAAGAGCAGCGAGCTTAGTATCTTTTACAACCAGATGCAGTTTGAAACCATAAATAACAGTCACCAACACTTGACCGTTATTCCAGTAAAAACTAAATATGCCGGTGTTTACAGTCGAATACTACTCCTTAAAATCGACGGAGAACTTAAAAGTGTTCTATTCAAAATGATAGCCGATGAACAGGGTGAGAACAAGAACCTGTTCAGCGGAAGGATCATTATTTCAGATCTCAACCTTAAATTTATTAAAGGATACCGGGTGAAAAATGGTATTTTAGTGTCAAAATTTGTAAAGAGTGAACCTGGAACTAATAAGTATATCGTGGTTTGTTGCAAATGTTACAAATCCAGATGATAGGAAAAGAATAAAAGATGTCATTGCAGTTGAACTCACAGGGAAAGATGTAAATGGAAATACAAAAACACAAAAAGGAAAAAATGCTGGCTGTTAAAAAATTTATCTATCTTTCACTATTTTTATTTTCATATCAGGCTATTTCTCAGGAAATTACTGGCACCTATCAATTAATTGATCCATCCCTCATAATTGCCGATTTAGGTGTTACATATAATTTTAAAGTTAATGGACCTTTTGATAAAACCACTTATGAGCATTTGGGACAAAAAACGATTTCAGGTGGAAATTATCATATTTCAAGGGACACCATTGTTTTTAAATACAAACCTCAGGACACAATTCTTCAAAGTGAGGTTAAACTGAGAAAAAGGATCTCAATGATCGGGAAAAATTATTTTTACGAATTAGGGTTTACAACAGTGATGGAGAACCTCATCCTGGTGTGAATCTTTTGGTGCAGAATAAAGAGAAAAAAATTGTTACAGGTTTTATTTCCAATGATGATGGGGAATTTCCTCAGCTGTCAATTTATGACCATTACATTCAATATTTGACCTTTTCCTGGATTGGCTCCAGGGAGATTTCAATTCCTGCAGATAGTCTTTTTGGCTATAGAACGGAAATTGAGGTGCACTTAAAAGAGTCAGCCGTGACTTATTACAATCCTGATATGAAAATCTATTATTTAATTACTAGGCGATCTAGGGATAGGTTAGAATTAAAATCGTTGGTTGGGAAGCAGGAGCAATCGATCATATTACGAAAATTATGAATTGTTTTCCAATGCTGCTTTAAATTTGCCTAGCTTCAGATACATATAAATAATAGGGCCATTTGTTCAAAAGAAAAGATTAAAATCCAAAATCATAGCCCTCACCGGCTAAATCCTGTGGGGCTTTTAAATTTAAAATTCCCCCTTCGGGGGTTAGGGGGCTACCAATTCCCCCTTCGGGGGCAAGGGGACTTTCAACGGCTCCAAAACCTTTAACGCCCGGTCAATAGATGTGATCTTCTCAAACGTCAATAACAACCTCAACCCTGCACGGGTTTTCTTTTCCTTCATCGTGCAGGAATGAGAATGGGTTTGCACGTATTGTAGCACCTTGGTAAACGCCTGGGTTTGGTAGAACCCAGATTGCTGATCTGCAATAAAATAACCTATTAGTTTGCCCTGCTTCATGATAATCTTTTCCAAACCTATGTGTGAAGCGATCCATTTTATTCGTACGCTGTTCAGGAGGTCTGCTGCCTGGGTGGGAAGTTCTCCAAAACGGTCTACCAGTTTGGCTTCAAATTTTTGCAATTCCTCTTCGGTTTTTACCCCGTTCAATTCGGTGTAGAGGTTTAATCTTTCAGAAATATTGTTGATGTAATCATCCGGGAACAACAATTCAAAATCGGCATCAATCTGGGTGTCTTTCACAAAAGTTTTACTTTCTATATCTTCATTTTTATGATACAGAACCTTGAACTCGTTTTCCTTCAACTCTTCAATGGCTTCATTTAATATTTTCTGGTAGGTGTCAAAACCAATCTCATTGATAAATCCGCTTTGCTCGCCACCCAAAAGGTCTCCCGCACCGCGAATTTCAAGATCCTTCATCGCGATATTGAACCCACTGCCCAGCTCGCTGAACTGCTCCAAAGCGGTTATTCTCTTTCTCGCATCATCTGTCATTGCAGAGTATGGTGGAGTGATAAAATAGCAGAATGCTTTTTTATTGCTTCGGCCCACCCGGCCCCGCATTTGGTGAAGATCTGATAGTCCAAAGTTATTGGCATTGTTGATAAAAATCGTATTGGCATTGGTCACATCGAGTCCGCTTTCAACAATAGTGGTAGAGACCAGCACATCAAACTCCCCGTTCATAAAAGCCAGCATCAAATTCTCCAGCTTTTTTCCTTCCATTTGCCCATGGCCTATTCCTACTTTTGCATCTGGTACCAGCCGCTGTATCATGCCGGCAACTTCCTTGATGTTTTCTATCCTGTTATGTATAAAGAAAACCTGCCCCCCACGCTGTATCTCGTAAGAGATCGCATCTCGTATGGTTTCCTCTGTAAACCGAACCACTTGGGTTTCAATTGGGTAGCGGTTTGGTGGCGCAGTAGTAATAGTAGAAAGATCTCTTGCAGCCATTAAACTAAACTGCAATGTACGTGGAATGGGCGTTGCTGTTAAAGTTAAGGTATCTACATTTTCCTTTATGGTCTTCAGCTTATCCTTTACCGCCACTCCAAATTTTTGTTCCTCATCTACAATGAGCAATCCAAGATCTTTAAATTTCACGGCCTTACTCACCAGCTGATGGGTTCCAATGATAATATCTACCCTTCCGCTCTCAAGATCGGCCAGGGTTTCCCGGCGTTCTTTTGCGGTGCGGAAACGGTTGAGATAATCTACGGTTACAGGAAAATCCTTCAGTCTCTCGGTAAAGGTTTTATGATGCTGAAAAGCAAGAATTGTAGTAGGCACCAGAACTGCAACCTGCTTCCCGTTGTCCACCGCTTTAAAAGCAGCGCGAATGGCAACTTCCGTCTTTCCGAATCCAACATCCCCGCACACGAGTCGGTCCATGGGTCTTTCGGTTTCCATATCTTCCTTCACCGCAGCCGTAGCCGTGGTTTGATCTGGAGTGTCTTCGTAAATAAAGGAAGCTTCCAGTTCGTGTTGTAAATAGGAATCGGGACCAAAGGCAAATCCTTTTTGCAGCCTTCGCTTGGCGTATAATTCAATAAGATTATAGGCGATGTGCTTTACCCGTGACTTCGTCTTTTCCTTTAAATTCTTCCAGGCATTGCTACCCAGCTTGTATATTTTTGGCGGTTTTCCGTCTTTGCCGTTAAATTTTGAGATCTTGTGCAGGGAGTGAATGCTCAGGTACAAAATATCACGCTCCCCATATACCAGTTTAATCGCTTCTTGCATTTTTCCCTCTACATCGATCTTCTGAAGTCCACCAAATCTTCCAATTCCGTGGTCAATATGGGTAACGTAATCGCCCACTTCCAGGTTGCTGAGTTCTTTAAAGCTAATGGCCTGCTTTTTCGCATAGCCACTTTTTAGATGAAATTTAAGGTAACGTTCAAAGATCTGGTGATCTGTATAGCACACCATTTTTGTAGCATCATCTATAAATCCCTGAAACATTGAGAGAACTAAAGTGTGATATTTCACTTCTCTATCCTGGTCGTCAAAAATGTCATGGAAACGCTTGGCCTGTTGCTCGCTAACGCAGAAAATATAATTGGTGTAACCTGCCTCCGTATTTTCAATAAGATTATCGATCAACAATTCGAATTGTTTGTTAAAAGAAGGTTGAGGTTTGGTGTTGAATTCTATAACCCCCTCAGGTTTAAGATAGGTCTGCGTGCTCAATTCCACCACGCTGAACCCCAGCATCTGCCTTTTGATCATTTCAGAATCGCAAAAAAGCTCTTCGGGTTTGCTGTGTTTTATTTCTTCGGAAATAGTTTTAAAAGCTTCTTCAGCCTTGCTGAAAAGTTTATCCATTTGTGCCGAAAACAGGTCGAGATCTTTCATAAAGATCACGGTGTTGGCCGATATATATTTCAAAAAACTTTCCCTTGTCCCACTGAGCGCAGTCGAAGTGTCATCCAGTTTTTTGTTCTCCACATTCGGCATCACCGAAATTTTCTTCACCTTTTCTGTAGAAAGTTGGGTTTCCACATCAAAACTTCGGATGCTATCTACCTCGTCTCCAAAAAATTCGATTCGGTAAGGCTCATCATTGCTGAAAGAAAAGACATCTATGATTCCTCCTCTTACCGAAAATTCTCCGGGCTCGGTCACAAAATCCACCCGCCTGAATTTATATTCGAAAAGCACTTCGTTTACGAAATCCAGGGATAGCTGGTCACTGACTGATATTTTTAAAGTGCTCCTGTCCAGTTCCTTCCGGGTCACCACTTTTTCAAAAAGCGCATCGGGATAGGTGACAATAATCGCCGGTTTTTTCCGGGAATTAATGCGGTTCAATACCTCTGCCCGTAAAAGCACGTTGGCATTATCGATTTCCTCCATTTGGTAGGGTCGGCGGTAGCTACCGGGGTAAAAAAGCACATTCTTCTCCCCTACCAGTTGCTCCAGGTCATTGAGGTAATAGGCCGCTTCCTCCTTATCATTAAAAACGAGTAGGAAAGGCATTTCTGCATCTTCAAAGGCATTGGCAATTGAAAAAGACAGGGCAGAACCCACAAGGCCTTTAAGGTGAATTTTGGAGGTATTTTCTGAGGACAGGACGAGAGAATCCAGCAGTTTCTGTTGTGGCAGAGACTTAGCAAAATTTTGGGCAATAGAAGTTTTACTCATTGAGGCAAAGGTAATTGCTGAAATCTAACCTCGCAACACCTCGCCATTTTTTTAACTTGGCTTTTGCTTTTTTTTCTTTTTCGATTTATATTGTAGCTGGCGCGGATTTGAAATCCGTGACAGCAATACGTGACAGCAAAACATGCAAACAGTTCGATTTATAAAAAACAACTTTATCATTTCCATAACAGGCAAACCGGCGCAGTATGGGTAATTTCCCGGAAATAAGAAACTGAGAAATGGCTTTTAAAGAATATGATGTTTTTATAATAGGCACCGGCACCGCCGGAAAAAATGTAGCGAAAGCCTGTGTTGAAGCAGGATTGAAAGTGGGAATTGCAGATAACAGGGAATACGGCGGCACCTGTGCCAATGTAGGTTGCGATCCTAAAAAAGTACTGCTGGGAATTACAGAGATCCTTGAAAAGGCCGAAAAATTATTAGGGAAAGGGGTTACAAAATTACCGGAAGTGAGCTGGGAGGATACCATGGCTTGGAAGGAAACTTTTGTAGATGCAGTCCCCGCCGCTACAGAAAAAGATCTAAAAAAACTTGGAATAGACCTCTACCACCAATCTCCAAAATTTCTTGATAAAAACACACTTTCTGTAGAAGGAAAAACCATTACAGCAGATAAAATCGTGATCGCAACCGGCCAGGTTCCAATGGAACTAAAAATTCCCGGACGTAGTCACGCGCTAATAAGTGATGATTTCCTGAATCTTGAAAAGCTTCCGGATTCCATGATCTTTATTGGCGCTGGCTACATAGGGATGGAATTTGCCCATATTGCTGCTCGCTTTGGAGTAAAAGTGACCCTGATGGAATTTCTTCCGGGACCCCTTGTAAATTTTGATGAAGATATGGTGGCGCATCTTCAGAAAGCTTCTGAAGAATTGGGGATTGAAATTGTATTTAATGCAAAAGTTAACGAAATTGAAAAACTTCAGAAAAACTTTCGGGTAAAAGCACTTCAAAACGGAAAGGAAATCTCAGCAACTGCCGCTATGGTTTTCAATACTGCCGGCAGAGTTCCTTCCATTCAAGACCTTGACCTTGAAAATGGCAATGTGGCCTTTTCCAAAAAAGGAATTGTAGTCAATGAGTTTCTTCAGAGTACCACCAACAAAAATGTGTATGCCTGCGGAGATGTGGCAGATAGCCCCGGATTGCCCCTCACCCCTCTTTCCTCCCTGGAATCTGAGGTGGTGGCTCACAATATAATCAACAAAAAAATGAAAAGGGCAACCTATCCAGCCCAGCCGTCCGTAGTATTCACCTTACCCAATCTTGCCTCGGTAGGTTTTTCAGAAAAAGAGGCCAAAGCGAAAGGATATGAGGTAACGGTGGAACATAAACTGGTGAAAAATTGGTTTAATGCGAAAAGGATAAATGAAAAGGTGTATGCTTATAAGACCATCGTAGATAATAAAACCGGACAAATCATTGGAATCCATTTGGTAGGACCGGAAGCTGCAGAAGTCATCAATTTATTCGCGCTTGCCATGAATTGCAAAACCGATGTAAATAGCCTAAAGCAAATGCTCTTCGCATATCCTACCTGGGGAAATGATATTAAGGGGATGGTATAGATCTTTTCTTGCTATCCTTCTGGTAACTCTTCATTCCCATTGACGAGTTTATGGAAAGGATTGGTCTTTCGGTTTAAAAATCCGTGATAGGCAATGCTAATAAGGACAATAAATGCGCTCCCAAAAGCCGCATAGGCAATCGCCAAATTCCCATCCTGATGTCTTATATAAATTGCAAACAGCGCCCATACGGCAACCGCGGCAAACTCCCGCATATTGCGTTTGTAGACCATCAGAATATTGATGATTCCGGCGACTAAAACCATAATAATGGTCCACTGTGTCTTGTTAAATATCCATCCATCCCAACCGATTTTTGAGAGGTAGGCGGAAATATTCGCTATAGTAGCCACCGTGATCCAACCAGCATAAAGGCAAATTGGCCACCACGTAAATACAATAATCTTGAGCAGTGCATCCCAGCGTTCCATATTGGTGTTAAGAACGATTTTGAGCAAGGAGAAAAGGATCACAAACATCAGGATTACTGAAATTCCTGTGTATTCAAAAAGCCACACTACTACCCAGGCTGCATTGGCAACATTTGCAATAATAAACCAGGGACCGGCTTTGCTTATAAAATCTGAATCTTTTTCGCTAAAAAAAGCCCTGTTAATTTGAAAAAACACGTAAACCAGCAAGGATAAAAAAATAAGTCCCCAAATGCCAAACGCGTAGCCGGCAGGGGTAAATAGGTTTTCATACTCATTGCTCAGGCTGCCAATGGTATTACTGTTTATTTGAATAGTTTGGGAATAATAGTTCACGATGATGACCAATATCACCGACAAAAAATTTAAAATTGTCAAATTTCTGTTCATCAGTAGGTTAATTGAGAAGTTAGTAAACTAAAATTACTTCTTTTTTTGTTATCACAAACACCTGATCTCCAACATTTGGTGAAATCCAGTAATTTCCTGTGAATTCTCCAAAAGCCGGAAGGATCATCTGTTCCCCACTTTTATAAAAACATCTAAGTTTGACCTGCTGTTTCCCGGCACCATTAAGCTTAAAACCAGGATGCAAGTGTCCGCAAAGATTAAAATAATTTTCCCTAATTTCTGGATGATGCGTTAGCAGAAGGTTTTCCAGGATCAATTCAGAAACAATTTTGATCCCAACTGCTTCGTATTTTAACGCTGAAATTATATCATGATTTCCTACCACAAGCATTACCTCAGCAGAAATATCCTGCATCCAGTTTTCAAATAAATCCCATTCCAGATTGAGGGAACTGTGAAAAAGGTCTCCTAAAAAACAAATTTTTTCCGGCTGAAAATGGTCTACAACCCGTGTCAAACATTCAAAATTTTCGGCTATTGCATTTTGGGGAACGGCACTGCCATATTTTCTAAAATGGGATATCTTTCCCAAATGCACATCGCTTATAAGCAGCATTTGTTTCTCTTCCCATAACATAGCTCCTGAAGGATGTAAACTAAAATTTTGCCCGACTAACTGAATGTTTTCTATCACTCTGCAAAAATATCATTTTTCCCATTGAATAAGCATACGCCTGATCCGATCTTCGAGTTTTTCTGAAGATAATTTCTCCCGAAGTCTGTCTGTAATAATCGGAAAGGAAAAAGGTGTTGGTTTTTCGCAGGCCTTCCAGATGATGTTTTGATTTGAGATCCTTTCCAGTGCCAGCCTTAGTCTTCCTTCTTCCAGCTGATGTTCAAAAGTTTCCCGAAAAGCCTGCAGGAACAGCAAATTCTCAGGTTCATAATCCCGGAACACGCTAAAAAGCAACTGCGAATTGGCCTGTAAGTGTTTGCTCTTGATCAACTTATTGGGAAAACCGGTAAATACCATTCCTGCGATTACGGCTATATCCCGAAATTTTCTTCTGGCCATTTCTGTGGCGTTTAAACTATTGTTAAGATCGTCCATTAAAAATTTCGGAGAAAACAAATCATTGTCCAGCACCTGCTGCATATCTATTTTCTGGTTGGAGAGCAGTTCAAATCCATAATCATTAAAGGCCAGGGTAAAACTTATGGGTGACAACAAACTTATTCGGTATGCCAGCAGGCTGCTTAAAGCCTCGTGTACAAACCTGCCTTCAAAAGGATAAAAAATGGCGTGATAGCCCTCCCTGGTTTTAAAGGTTTCAATAAGAAATTCATCTTTCCCCGGAATTATAGATTCCCGCTGCTGCCGCTCGAAAATAGGTTGTAGTGCGAAGAGTTCTCTGGATTTCCCACCACCGGAATTTGCCGATTCCCGGGCCTCATACATCTCTGCCCGCAGCAGTTCGCTCATTTGTGCCGAAAATCCCATCCTACCTCCCATCCAACTGGGCACTTTGGAATTTTTTTTCTTTGAAGCTCTTACCAGAACCTGCATCCCCTTAATCCTTGCAAGTTCTAGATTTTTACCTGCAAAAGTAAAAGCATCCCCGGGGGATAATTTAGAAATGAACCATTCTTCAATAGTGCCAATATATCCTCCAGATATATATTTTACGCTAAGCATGGCATCGCTTACAATGGTTCCTATTTGCAGACGGTGACGCATCGCAACTCCGCGATCATTGACCTTGAATAAGCCATTCTCTTCTATTTCCACTTTCTTATATTCATCATAAGCTTGCAGACTCTGACTTCCTTTGGTGATAAAATTCAGGATCCATTTCCACTGCTCATCTGTAATTCCCTGGAAACAGAAAGTAGATTTTATTTCGGGGTAAATATCCTTCGGAAAAAATCCGTTGGATACTGCAAGGGAGGTAAGGTATTGAACCAAAACATCAAAACTTAGGAGGTATGGGATCCGGTCTTCTACCACGGTTTTTTTTACTGCTTTTTGCAGGGCAGATGCTTCTATAAGTTCAATAGCGTGGGTAGGTAAAAAATAGATCACACTTTCCTTCCCCGGCTGATGTCCACTCCTCCCTGCCCTTTGTATAAATCTGGCAACTCCTTTGGGTCCGCCAATTTGGATGATAGTTTCTACCGGAGCAAAATCTACACCAAGGTCCAGGCTGGAGGTACATACCACGGCTTTCAAACTCTCATTACGAATTGCCTGCTCTACCCAAAGCCGGGTTTCTTTATTGATACTTCCATGGTGCATGGCTACTTCCCCTGCAAACTCGGGGTATTTGTGCATTAACTTCTGGAACCAGAGTTCGCATTGAGATCTCGTATTGGTAAAAATTAAAGTGGTCTTTGAATTTCGAATAATAGGAACCACCTCGTCAATAAGATGCAAACCCAAATGCCCACGCCAGGGAAATTTTTCCATTTTTTCAGGGATAATGGAGCGAACTATTATTTTCTTATTGAGATTTGCCCGGATCAATTCTGAATTTTGATAAGACCCGGAACCTGGTCCCAATAACACCTCTCTCGCTTCCTGAAGATTCCCGATAGTAGCCGAAATTCCCCAAATTTTTAGATTCTTGGAAATTGTCTTTAAGCGGGATAATCCCAGCTCTACCTGAACTCCCCGTTTTGTTCCCAATAGCTCATGCCATTCATCAACTATAATGGCATTAAGGTTTTCAAAAGTCTTATCATAATCTTTGGAAGACAGCAACAGGTGAAGGCTTTCGGGAGTAGTAATCAAAAGGTCCGGCATTTTCTTTTTTTGAGCAGCCCGATCTTTTTGGGAGGTGTCTCCGGTTCTTATTCCCACCGTTAGTTGGGTACCCATTTCTTCAGCAAAGCGGCCTGCAGCCTGTTCAATCTCCACAGAAAGTGCACGTAGCGGAGTAATCCATATCGCTTTTAGTCCCTGTCTATGTTTGGTCTTATAATCGGGATTATTTTTTATGTATTCCAACACAACAGGGATCCACAAGGCATAGGTCTTCCCACTCCCGGTGGGAGCGTTTAAAAGTCCGTTTTTCCCCTGTAAATAAGCTTTCCATGTTTGTTTTTGAAAAGCAAACGGCTTCCAGTCCTGTTTTTCAAACCAAGATTCTGCTAATTTTATAAGTTGTGGTCTGTTCATTAAATACTTCTTTTTATTTGATTCATTCCATTAAAATTCTGCCTAAGAAGATTAATACAACTAACCAGGGAACCCTACCGTCTTAATTGGTAGAAATATTTTAATAAATAGATACATTCCCATACCAATTGACCAACCTTCCCTTCAAAGGAAGGAGCTTTTTTGATTCTTTTTCCTACTCCCCCTTCGGGGGTTGAGGGGCCGGGGCTATCAATCCTTTCAAATCCTCAATGGTATTCGCATCTTCGATCTTTTTATCCTGCCGCCACCTCAATATCCTGGGGAATCTGGTGGCTACGCCACTTTTATGGCGTTTGGATTCGGCTACGCCTTCAAATGCGATTTCAAACACATGATGAGGAACCACATTCCTCACCGGGCCAAAACGTTCGAGGGTGTTTTTCTTGATCCAGGCATCTAATTTTCTAAATTCGGCATCGGTCAAACCGGAATATGCTTTGGCAAAGGTGACCAGCGCTTTCTTCTCCTCATCCCATAGTCCAAAGGTATAATCGGTAAACAAATTGGTGCGTCTGCCGTGGCCCCGCATGGCATAAGTGAGCACGGCATCTATTGTAAGCGGAGCCACTTTCCACTTCCACCAGTCACCTTTTTTTCTCCCTACCAAATAAGGGGAATCCAATCGCTTCAGCATCAAACCTTCTGATCTTTCCTCTCGCGCCCGGGATCTTTCCGCAGCAACTTCGGCCCAGTTTTGAAAGGAAATGGTTTCCGATAAATGCAGCGGAAAATTGTTAGCGGTTTTTTCGGTACTGACTTCCGTGAATAATTTTTCCAGTATCTTCCGTCTTTCCACGTAAGGGAGATCCCGGATATCCTTTCCTTTCCATTCCAGAATGTCATAGGTTTTTAAAATGACCGGAGTCTTTTTAAGCAGCGCTTTGGAAACCGTTTTCCTGCCAATACGAGTTTGCAGCTCATTAAAACTACCTATGGCATTTTCAATAAAGGGCAAAATCTCACCGTCCAATACGGTGCCATTTGGAATCGTATTTACAAAGGCCTGAAATTCCGGATATTTATCGGTTACGAGTTCCTCACCCCGGCTCCATACAAAAAGTTGGTCATTGCGAATAATTACCTGAGAACGAATGCCATCCCACTTATGTTCTGCCGTCCAATCCTTTACATCCCCCAGGGTTTTCACTTCATTTTCAACAGCGTAAGCCAAATAAAAAGGGTAAGGTTTAGAGAGGTAATCCTCCTCGTTTTCTTCCAGGATTAATTGGGTAAAAGAGATTTTTTGGGGATCCCAATTCCCCATAAGTTTATAGGCGAGAATATCCTCATCAATTTCGGTAGCTTTGGAAAGGGCGCGGGTCATTAACTTCTGACTTACTCCAATCCTGAAACTTCCCGTGATAAGTTTGCAAAAGACGAAGCGCTCGTAGTAATTGAGCGTCTTCCAGTTTTCAAAAAGATAGTGTTTTTTATCCTCATCGGTTTTAGCTTTTAATTCAATCATTTCGACAAGAAACTGTGTCAGTGTTTTTTCTGAATTGGCTTCAGAAACAGGTATTACAAGGGCAATCGTTTCAGCAAGATCTCCAACAATATGATACGATTCTTCGAACAACCAAAGTGGAATGTTTGCCAGCTCGGAAGCCCAGGTCCTCAGCAATGTAGTGTTCACAGGACGTGGAGGCCTTCGGTGTGATAAAATTGCAATGGCCCAAACTTTGTCCTTATCCTGTGCCAGCTGCAAATATTTGGTAAGCGCCTCTACTTTTAGGGTGGTTTTATTAGTGCTGTCCAGGGTTTTAATAAGTTCTGCAAAATTTCTCATAATCCCCTCCCCCCGCCCTCCCCAAAAGGGAGGGAGCTTTACTTATTTATTATTTTTGTTTGGTTTTACTTTGATGTTCGCCTTTTCTTCATCTGGCACCACATCATCCACGCTTTCTACCTTGCTTTCGAGTTCACCCATTTCTCCTTCATACTGGGTTTCTGCTGTTCTTGCATCATAACCTTGTTCATTTAAATATCGGGAAAAGATATCCGTATATCCGTGGGTGCAGATCACTTTTTCGCAGCCTGTTGCTTTTATGGAGGACAACAACCCCTGCCAGTCACAATGATCGGACATTACAAAGCCTTTGTCGATGGCTCTTCTCCGCCTGGCGCCCCTAAAAGCCATCCATCCGCTTGCTGAAGCAGTATTATATGGCACCATTTTTCTAATCCAGGGAGTGCCGTGTGCACTTGGCGGTGCCAGCACCATATTCCCTTTTAATTCCTCCTTTTTGGTCTCACGGGTAACCCTAATAGTTGGAGGCATGGAGATAAGAGGTCTTACCACTTCGGTCATATTCTCTATGGCACCATGCGTGTAGATCTTGCCTATGGATGGATCCAGATGCTTTAATAATCTTTGGGCTTTCCCCAGGGAATATCCAAAAAGGACTGAGGTTCTTCCGTCTTCTTTATTTTTTTGCCACCACTCATTTATCTCTGTGATAACCTGCTGCTGGGGAAGCCACTTAAAGGCTGGAAGCCCAAAGGTACATTCCGTAATAAATGTAGTACACTTCACAACCTCATAGGGAACAGCAACCCCATCATCTTCAGTTTTGTAATCTCCCGTAAAGACCCAAACCTCTCCCTTGTATTCCACCCGAATTTGAGAAGATCCAATGATGTGACCGGCGGGATGAAATGAAAAAGTAACTCCATTTATTATAAAAGTTTCATTCCAGGCTTTTCCTGCTACTTCAATTTCTCCAAGTCTGTGCTTTATAATTGGAACGTTGCTGTGATGCGTGATATACTTTTTATGACCCCAGCGGGAGTGATCGGCATGTCCGTGAGAGATTATAGCTTTATCAACAGGCTTCCATGGATCCAGATATACACCTGCCTGGGCGCAGTAGATCCCATTTTCATTAAATGCCAGTAGAGGAGCGTTCATTTACATTTTTAATTGTAGAATAAAATTACAGAAAATTAGCAGGTAACTTTTAGCGATTAAGAAAAGATTAGCGAATGTAGAATGCCATATTCGGCAGGAAATAGCACACAACATGTAGACAATAAATAAACAGGTTTTATTATATTTGAGCATTAAAAAATAGATACCATGTCAATTTCAGATCTTTACGGCTCAGGAGAGCATTTGCGTAATTTAGGGCACTTTGCCTCCATTGTCCATTTGGCGGCAGTAGATGGAACTATAAATGCGGAGGAACAGGTTGTGCTTGAGCGATTTGCAAGCAAACTCAATATTTCTGAAGATGAATTCAAAAAAATTCTGGAAAATCCTGTAGGATATCCAATTCATCCAAATAACAGTTATCAAGGCCGTCTGGAAAGATTATATGATCTGTTCACGATCATTTTTTCCGATCATCAAATTGATGATGAAGAAACCTATCTCCTGAAAAGATATGTTATAGGATTAGGATTTTCTTCTGCGCTCGCTGAAACTATTATAAAGAGGTCTATTCAAATCTTTAGCGGAAAGTTAAGCTTCGAGGATTACCAATATTTGGTAGATAAAAAATAATTATTCCTCGTAGTTTGCCATAAATTCTTCGGCTTTCTCTACCATTTTTTTACTTCCGCAGAAAAATGGCGCACGCTGGTGAAGCTCCATTGGTTTGATGTCCAGGATCCTTCGAAAGCCGTCTGAGGCTTTCCCTCCGGCCTGTTCCACGATATAAGCCATCGGATTGCATTCATACAGCAAACGGAGTTTTCCATTGAAAGCTTTAGAACTTTTTGGGTAGATAAAAATCCCACCTTTTATCATATTACGGTGAATATCGCTCACCATAGATCCTATATACCTGGAGGTATAAGGGCGATCCTCCTTCTCTTCCTGGCAATATTTGATATAGTCTTTCACTCCCTGCGGAAAATGCACATAATTACCTTCATTGATAGAGTAAATTTTTCCCACCTCTGGAAAAGTCATTTCCGGATGGGAAAGATACCAGGATCCCAAAGCGGGGTTGAGTGTAAAGCCGTTCACGCCATTTCCTGTAGTATATACGAGCATGGTGGAAGTACCATAAATGATATATCCCGCAGCAACCTGTTTATTTCCGGGCTGTAAAAAATCCTCCTTTGTAACTGGTGAACCCACAGGGGTGACCCTTCTATAAATTGAAAAAATAGTACCTACAGATACGTTCACATCTATATTTGAACTTCCGTCCAGCGGATCCATTAGTACAACATATTTATTTTTATGATCGTTATTACAACCCGCAATAGTGATAAAATCGTCATTTTCTTCTGAAGCAATTCCGCAAACGATCTCCCGGTTTGTAAGTGTTCTTATAAAGGTTTCATTAGCCATTACATCCAGCTTTTGTTGGTCTTCCCCCTGGATATTGGTCTCTCCGAAGTTTCCTATAATATCTACCAGGCCGGCCTTGTTCACCTCGTGATTCACCACTTTTGCCGCCAGGCGAATAGAGTTTATCAATCTTGATAATTCCCCTGAGGAATAAGCAAAATCCTGCTGATTTTCAATTATAAATTCCCCCAGGGTTTGATTCTTTTTCGGCATTTTAAATTTTTAAATTAAGATTGGGCAAAAATATTCAAATTAATAAGGTACTACAACGTTTTCGTGATTATTATGTGGCTAAGCTTTCTTATTTTTGAAACAATTAACATTCATATGAACTATACAATTCGAAACGCAGAAAAATCTGATCTCCCTGAAATCCTCAATCTTATTAAGGAGCTGGCAAAATTTGAAAATGAACCCGATGCTGTGGAGGTAGATATACAGGAACTGGAGGAAGGAGGCTTTGGCCCCAAAGCATTATATACCTGCTTTGTGGCAGAGGTAAACGAAAAAATTGAAGGGATGGCCCTGGTATATTTCAGGTATTCCACCTGGAAGGGACGCACCGTACATTTAGAAGATCTCATTGTACGGGAAGCCATGCGCGGTACCGGACTTGGAAGCGCTCTATACAAAAGAGTGATTGAATATTCCCGGGAACAGGGAGTGAAAAGAACAGAATGGGTTGTTCTGGACTGGAACACTCCGGCTATAGATTTTTACAAACGTAGTGGAGCCAATGTATTAACAGATTGGCATACCGTGCAAATGGACGAAAAGGCGATGAAGAATTTCCTGGAGAAATAAATCAGGAGAGATCAATAAAAACTGAATATTCCCATTTTAAAGAATCAATTGCTAAATTTGTGGAAAACCAGAGAAACTATGGAATTCACAATACGAGAAGCTGAAAGAAAAGACATGCCGGCAGTTCTGGAGCTTATAAAGGAACTTGCCTCTTATGAAAATGCTTTAGATCAGGTAGAAATTGATGTTGCCCATCTTGAGAAGGAAGGCTTTGATGAAAAAAACTTCAAATGTTTTGTAGCCGATGTGAACGGAAAAATTGAAGGATTGGCCCTGGTTTATTTCCGGTTTTCTACATGGAAAGGAAGAACTGTCCACCTGGAAGACCTCATCGTACGGGAAAAAATGCGTGGTACCGGTCTTGGCGGCGCACTTTACCAGAGAGTCGTGCAGTATGGCCATGATAATGGTGTAAAGAGGGTGGAATGGGTAGTTTCTGAAGGCAACAAAAACGCAATCGAATTTTATGAAAATACCGGTGCCGATATCAAGAAGAACTGGTATACCGTGCATATGGATGAAACAGGAATCCGGAAAAACATCAAAAAATAAATGGAGGTATTCAAATTCGGAGGAGCCTCTGTAAGGGACGCTGCTTCGGTAAAAAATGTTATCAGCGTACTTCAAAAAACCGGATATAAAGATAAGGTCATCGTGGTTTCGGCTATGGGAAAAATGACCAACGCCTTTGAAATTGTAATTGCCGAGTATCTTCAAACCCGAAAAGCTCCGCTGGAGTTACTTTCAGAATTAAAGGAATTTCATCTTGAGATCGCCCGGGGATTATTTGAATTGGCTTCTGCCCCGGTTTTTAAAATGATCGATGAACTCTTTAAGGAACTCATCAATTTCATGGACCATAATAAATCCATTCAGTATGATTTTGTATATGATCAAATTGTGGGTTATGGAGAATTGGTTTCCTCAAAAATTTTAAGTGAATATCTAAAATCTCAGTCCATTGAACATTCCTGGATGGATGCCCGTAAATTAATAAAAACCGACAGCATTTATCGCGATGCTACCATAGACTGGGAAGAAACCCAAAAAAATATTTCCGGCAAACTAAAACCAGGAGAATTATACGTAACCCAGGGTTTCATAGCCTCCGATGCCAATAATTTTAGCACCACTCTGGGCAGGGAAGGTAGCGATTACACCGCAGCCATCCTGGCCTATTGTCTAAATGCCGAAAAAGTGATCATCTGGAAAGATGTGCCAGGAGTTTTAAATGCAGACCCCCGGGTTTTTGAAAACCCGCAGTTGTTGAACCAGATCTCATATGAAGAGGCTATTGAACTGGCCTTTTACGGAGCTTCGGTAATTCATCCTAAAACATTACAACCCTTACAGCGTAAGGAAATTCCGTTGTTTGTGAAATCCTTTATAGATCCTGAAGGTGCGGGTACTTCTGTTAGCAAAGGCCAAACTTTGATCCCGGCAATCCCCTGTTTTATCGTTAAGAAAAACCAGGTACTCATCTCCCTTTCCTCCCTGGATTTTTCATTTATGGTAGAGGAAAATATCAGTGAGATCTTTAAGTTATTTCATCAATATCAAATGAAGGTGGATCTTATTCAGAATTCTGCCATTAGCTTCGCAGTTTGTGTAGATAACCGGTTTAACAATCTGGAAAAACTTATTCAGCATTTAAAAGCTCGGTTCAAAGTGAGTTTTATTACGGGTGTCTCACTATATACCATTCGGCATTTTGATGATACCGCTATAAAAACTTTGGAGAAAGATAAAGAGGTGTTGCTAAAACAGGTAATGCAAAATACCGTGCAGCTGGTAACAACGGCTTAAATTAATCAGCCCGCCCGAACGGTAAGGGCGGGCTCACAAGGTAGGTCCAGGGAAGGATTAAAATAATATCGTTTACATTTATTTGTTTTCAACCAAATCAATCCAATATGGGAATTGTAACTGCTAAGGAAGTCGCCAAGGTCATGAACCTGGAGAAACTGGGTCCCGTTGGCACCTCCATTGGGTGGATTATTTTGCATACTACAAAACTTTCAACCATCAATAAGGAATACGATAAGCGTAAAAATTTAAAGGGAATTGAATTCATAAATTCCATTTTAAGAAGCTTTGAAATAGATTTTAAAATTTCGGAAAAAGACCTGAAACGAATTCCTAAAACAGGACCCTTTATTGTAATAGCAAATCATCCTCTGGGCGGAATAGACGGAATGATCCTAATGAAGATCCTACTTGAACAACGAACAGATTTCAAGATTATAGCAAACTTTTTACTGCACAGGCTGGATCCCTTAAAACCTTATATCATGCCTGTGAATCCCTTTGAGGATCACAAGGAAGCGAAGTCCAGTTTGGGAGGTATCAAACAAGCCCTCTCACATCTAAGCGCAGGTGGTGCTCTTGGAATTTTTCCGGCCGGAGAGGTTTCCACCTATAAAGACCAGCGAATGATTGTTGATAAACCCTGGGAGCCCGCAGCCATGAAACTTATCCAGAAAGCAAATGTCCCTGTAGTCCCCATTTATTTTCAAGGAAAAAACAGCACTTTTTTCTACAGGTTGTCCGGGCTAAGCGATGTGTTGCGCACAGCAAAACTTCCCAGCGAAATGCTTTCACAAAAAAAACGTAAAATTAAGGTGCGAATAGGACACGCGATCTCTGCTGAAGATCTTTCGGCTCATACCAATCTGGAAGCCTTTACCGCTTTTTTACGCCGAAAAACCTATATGCTCGCCAACTCTTTTGAAAAGAAAAGCTTTTTTAAGGGATTGCCAAAAAGCATAAAACTTCCTAGGGCTCCGGAGGAAATCATTGAAGAAACCGATGAATCTTCGATGGAACAGGAAGTAGAAACCTGCAGAATACTGGACAAACGCCTGCTGGAAAGCAAGAACTATGAGGTGTTTTTAGCTAAAAAAGAAATAATCCCAAATATTGTATCGGAAATAGGGAGATTAAGGGAGATCACCTTCAGGGAGATTGGGGAAGGCACAAATCTTTCTACAGATCTGGATAAATTTGATGATTATTATTATCATTTATTTCTGTGGGATAAAGACGCCAGGAAAATTGCAGGCGCCTACAGAATGGGAATGGGAAATGAAATTTTCAAAAAACACGGCATCGATGGTTTTTACCTTCAGGATCTGTTTCGGTTTGAACCCGAGTTATATCCTATGATGAGCCAGTCCATAGAAATGGGCCGGGCATTTATAATAAAGGAATACCAGCAGCGGCCTATGCCCCTTTTTCTACTTTGGAAAGGAATTGTTCACTGCACCCTGCGTTTTCCCGAGCATAAATACCTTATTGGCGGAGTAAGCATAAGCAATAAATTTTCTAACTTCTCGAAATCTTTGATGATCGAGTTTATGAAATCCAACTATTACGATCCTTATGTTGCGCAATATATCAAGCCTAAAAAGGAATTTAAAGTGAAGTTGAAGGATGCCGATAAGGATTTTGTTTTTGATGAAACCAAGGCAAATCTCAATAAATTCGATAAAATAATAGACGAAATAGAACCGGAAGGACTTCGTTTGCCGGTACTTATCAAAAAATACATCAAGCAGAATGCCCGGGTGGTCGCTTTTAATGTAGATCCTTTATTCAACAACGCCATAGACGGACTTATGTACATTAGAATTGCCGATCTTCCCGAAAGTACGGTAAAACCTGTAATGGAAGAACTTCAAAAAGAACTTGAACAAAAGCTGGGTCTTAAAAACCCGTAAACTTTTTCAATTTCTGTTAATTTCAAGTTATACCGGGCACTGAATTGGGAAAGGCTTAAATTCATTCTTATCTTGAAGAAAATTAAAAAAAATGGAAAAGATCTTAATAGTAGGAGCAAGCGGAAATACCGGAAAAAGAGTGATAGAGATCCTTAATAATTCTCAAAGTTTTGAACCTGTTGCCATGATACGCAAAGAGGAACAAAAGGAGATTTTTGATGATATGGACGTAAAATGGGTTCTCGCCGATTTGGAAGAGAAGGTAGATCACGCCCTAAAAGGAATAGATAAAGTAATATTTGCCGCCGGTTCCGGAGGGAAAACGGGAACTGATAAAACCATCGCAATAGACCAGGATGGCGCTATAAAAATGATAGATGCCGCTAAAAAAGCAAAGGTGAAAAAGTTCGTAATGCTTAGTGCCATGGGTGCAGATGAACCTTCAAAGAATAAAAAACTGGAGGTTTATCTGGGAGCCAAGAAAAAAGCAGATGAACATCTTCGTGAAAGCGGACTGGATTATACCATTCTTAGACCAGGCGCCCTCACAGACGATATGGGATTGGCCAAGGTGAAACTGGCTGAAAAATTAAACGAAGAAGGAGAGATCTCCAGGGATGATGTTGCATTTCTTTTGGTGATGAGCCTTGCAGATCCTTTAGTAAAGAATAAAACTTTTGAGGCATTAGAAGGAAAAGAATCTATAAAAAATGCTATTATAGATTTGAGCAAGTAATATTTTATATTTATAATCATTGCATGACCTGGCCTCTGGCTGGGTCTTTTTTTTGAAAAATTTTAAAATTGTAAAAAATTGTGATAGTTCTCATAAAAACAGTTAAGTAGTGTAGTAATGAGGGTTTTAGAAAGTAATTTAGCTGTTAATAGTAATAACCAACAACTTTTTAGAGATGAATAATTTTAAACTACACCAAAGTTTATTTTCTTACAAAAATGTATTGAGAAAAACCCTGTTAGCATCAGGACTTGCTCTTTTTTTAATAGCTCCCAATTGCTATTCGCAAGATAAGGACGATAAAAAAGAAATGAAAATGAAAGAAATGAAAAAGATGGATCCAAAAGCAGAAACCAAAGTTCCAATGAAAATTATGCCGAGCGGATCTCAACCAGATTGGGGCCCAACTATAGATCCACAAATGTTGGCTGTAATTGAACAGTTTCAATCTTATGAAAATCCATCTTTTAAAGGAGCTACTGGTTTTCAATATCGCAACATTAAATTACCTGCAAATGCGGTGATGGATTTGTTACATAAAACCGGAATTAAACCAATGGAAAGCAAAGTGGATATTAGCCACAAAATTCTTCCAGTTGGAGATGAGGGTGTACTTGTTAGAATGTATAAACCAAAAAATGTAGAAAAGGAAAGCTTACCTGTGATCGTTTATTATCACGGAGGTGGATGGGTAATTGCAGACCTAGATACGTATGAAGCATCCGCTGTGGCCCTAGCAGAAAAAGCAAATGCAATAGTTGTTTCTGTAGCCTATAGACAAGGACCCGAACATAAATTTCCAACTGCACATGAAGATTCATTTAATGCATATAAATGGGTAGTAGAAAACACCGCCGAAATTGGAGGAAATCCTAATATGATTGCTACTGCCGGAGAAAGTGCTGGTGGAAACTTAGCAGTGGCTGTGGCATTAATGGCAAAAGACCGTGGAGTCAAATTACCAGTTCATATTGTATCTGTATATCCCATTGCCGATGGCGATATAGAATCTCCAAGTTATGAGAAGTATGCGAATGCTGTTCCATTGAATAAAGGTTTTATGAAATGGTTCTTTGAGCAATACGTGCCAAACTGGAGTTCTAATAATGACCCTTTAATTAATCTAATAGATGCAGATTTATCTGGCCTTCCGGCTACCACAATTATCAATGCAGAAATAGATCCTTTAGAAAATGAAGGGAAAGTTCTTGCTGAAAAAATGAAGGCTGCTGGTATTGATGTAGAGCGTAAAATGTATGAAGGAGTAACCCATGAGTTCTTCGGGATGTCTGCGGTACTAGAACAAGCGGTAGATGCTCAAAAATTCGCAGTAGATAGGTTGATGAAAACTTTTAAAAAATAATAATTTATAGAAAAAAATGTCATCTTAAGTGATGCGAAGAATCTCCAAATAGCAGTATCAATGCTCGATTTGGAGATTTTTTTTAATGCTATTCACAAAAAAGCCTTATCGTTTGGTTCCCAGAGTTCGATTTTATTTCCTTCAAGATCAACAATCCATCCGAATTTTCCTTCTTCAGCACGTTGGATTTCATCCATCACAGTGACTCCTTCTGCCTTAAGGATTTCAATTAATTCCTCAAGGTTTTCAACCCGAAAATTCATCATGAAATCTTTTTCTGAAGGCTCAAAATGTTTCGTGTTTTCCTCGTGGAACAATCGTTCCCATCTTTATCTTTCCACCAAAATGTGCATCCCCATTGATCTGTATTTAAACCAAGATGTTTATTGTACCAATCATTTACTGCATTGGGATCTTTTGCTTTAAAAAACGCCACCAATTCCTGTTACCCTATTTTTCATACTTAGTTATATTTAATTATTCCTTCGCATAGTTCTACGTACCAATATATAAAAGAATGCCAGGGAAATGAGTAATATTCCTAACCAGCTTTCAAGGGTTGCTTTTAAAAAGAAAGGGATTTTAAACAGATAGAGTTCCATGGAACTGTATTTATTTAAAACATCATTAAAGGTAAGTCCATAACCCGGGCTAAGGATTTCGGCTCCTTCGGGAGCTATAAAAATCACCTGATCTATATAAACCTCATTATTTTCAATGAGGTTCCCAGAAGTATTTAAATAGCGAAATGTTCCAAAATGCTGCCAGAGAAAAGTGAAAATAACCCCGGCTAATAATGATATAACAAGCACTTTAAGAATGCTTGCCTTTTTCAGTTTTTTAAAATTTTCCAGAACCCTCATCTATAATTTTTTTTCAGCAAAATTCCCAAACTTCTCAATGATCTTTTGCGCGATGGTAGTGGCAAGTTTTTCGTGAGATTCTATGGTCCATCCGGCAACGTGCGGACTGAAGATAACATTTTCCAAAAGCATTAGTTCCTGTAAGGGTTCCGGCACGTGATTTTCATTAAAGAGATTTTCAAACGAAGATTTTTCATACTCCAGCACATCCAGTCCTGCCCCTAAGATCTTTCCTTCTATCATCGCCGAAACCAAATCGGCCGTCACAACACTTTTTCCCCGGGCTGTATTGATAAACCAGAAGGGATTTTTAAATTCGTTGATAAAATCTTTATGTATCATTTTATTGGTTTGTGGAGTCCACGGGGTATGCAAACTTACCACATCCACCTGCTCTTTAAAAATAGCCAGATCAACCTGTTTCGCATTTTCATCTCCCACGCCATCTTTAATATCGTAACATAAAACGTTGACATCAAAACCGCGTAATTTTTTGGCAAAAGCTTTTCCCATATTCCCGTAGCCTATTATTCCAACCGTTTTCCCATCCAGCTCTATTCCGCGGTTGGCTTCCCTGTTCCAAAATCCCCTGCGCACTTCCCTGTCGGCTCTATTTAATTTATTGAACAAAGACAGCAACATGCCCAGACTGTGCTCTGCTACAGCGTTCTTATTGCCTTCCGGCGCTGAAAAAAGTGCAATTCCCCTTTTTTTAGCATACGCCACATCTATACTTTCCAGTCCGGCTCCTACCCTGGCGATAAACTTCAAATTAGGGGCTGCATCCAGAAAGTTTTTATCAATATCAAACCGGCTTCTTATCACCAATCCTTCGAACAGATATTGATCTGCCAGGATCGCATCCATGCTCTTGTCATAAGCCTCGATATTGTGATATCCGGCCTGCTCAAGTTGTTGGATCAATAATGGATGATTGCTATCTGCGTGAAGAATTGTCATAAAATATTAGATTTTGGGATAGTCCTCTACGGTTAGGGAATCCTGAACGTTTCCGGTATGTTGTGTGCTTAATTTTTCGAAAAGCATAATATGCACTTCCTCTTCATTTTTGGTCATTGGGCAATGTTTGATCCCTTTTGGAACCACAATAATCTCTCCTTGCTCAATAATTTCTGTTTTGTTTTCAAACTGCATATAAAGGGTTCCTTTCAAAACCTGGAAAAGTTCATCTTCCTCTTCATGAAGGTGCCAAACGAATTCCCCTTTTACTTTTGCCAGCAATACCTGCATATCGTTCACCACCGCGATTTGATGCGGATGCCAATGTTTGCTGAAACTTTTTAATTTTTCTTTTGGATCGATGGATGTCATAATGAATTATAAAAGAATAGGTTAAAAATTGTTTTTTCTAAAGCTCTTCTGAAATGAGCCGCATATTGAGAATTCTAAACCAGTAAATCGCACCTATGCACTATCTAAAATCCAAGAATTAGTTTAGCGATGGAGAAATAGATCAAAATTCCGCAAATATCGTTGCTGGTTGTTATAAAAGGCCCGGTAGCCATCGCAGGATCTATACCCTGTTTATCCAGAATAATAGGGACAAAAGTACCTATAAGCGAAGCTATTACAATCACCGAAATTAATGAGATCCCAATTGTAATCCCAAAAAGCCAGTCAAAACCGAGTAAAAATGTACCTCCCACGGCCAGAATTATCGCCAATACTACCCCGTTAAAAAGACTCAGGGTTATTTCCTTTAACAAACGTTTTAGCAAAGAGCCTCTTAAACTTTTATTTGCAAGTCCCTGTAATATAATTGCAGAAGATTGTACTCCTACATTCCCTGCCATCGCTGCGATTAAAGGCACAAAAAAGAACAAAGCGGCGTGTTCCTTCATCGCGGCATCAAAAGTCCCCAAAACGGTAACACTTATAAATCCTCCAAAAAGAGCAAGTATAAGCCACGGAAGCCGGGCACGGGTGAGTCTCCAAATGCTGTCATCGGCCTCCACATCTTCAGAGATACCTGCTGCCATCTGGTAATCTTTTTCAGCTTCATCCTTTATAAAATCCACAATATCATCAATAGTAATTCGGCCTACCAAACGATTCATTTCATCTACCACAGGAATGGCCTCCAGGTCATATTTTTGCATGATCTGGGCAACCTCTTCTGCGGGAGTATGAACATTTACAAAATCCACTTTTGGAATATAGATGTCCTGAATGTGGGAATCACTTGGCGCGGTAATAAGGTCCTTTAGGGAAAGTCTACCTTTGAGCTTATTTTTGCCATCCACTACATAAATGGAATGTACGCGGGTCACATTTTCAGCCTGGGCGCGCATTTCGGCCATACAGCCGGTCACGCTCCAGTTCTCATTTACCTTTACAAGTTCCTTGGCCATCAATCCCCCGGCAGAATCTTCATCATACCTAAGCAATTCCACGATATTATCGGCATGTTCCTCATCGATAATCTGGGCAATAACCTTTTGCTGCCGTTCTTCAGATAATTCTGAAATAATATCGGCAGCATCATCGGTATCCATTTCCTCCAGCTCTTCGGCAATCTCTTTAGCCGAAAGATTTTCGAGAATCCGCTCCCGGACTCCCTCTTCCAGCTCCATTAAAGCTTCTGCAGTTTTTCCGCTGTCCAGTAACTTTATGATATAGGTTGCCTCATCCAGGTCCAGTTCAGAGATAATCTCGGCAATATCTGCCGGGTGAACATCTTCCAGGGTAAGATTTAATTCCTTATCGTTTTGTTGCTGGATAAGAACCTCTAACTTCTGGATTAATTCATCGCTAAGTTGAAATTGCATACGGCTGAATTTTTAAGGTCAAATCAATAAATGCCTCCGTGCTTAGTTGCTCCGGACGTTGACCAAAGATAGCATCTTCCCTTAAATTATCTGGCAATTGAAAGATTTTTAAACTATTCCGAAGTGTTTTGCGGCGTTTCTGAAAAGCGGTTTTCACAACCCTGAAGAAAAGCGCCTCATCACATGGAAGGTCATAATTTTCCTTTCTCGTTAATCGTATCACACCACTCTCCACTTTTGGAGGCGGATTAAAAACCGAAGGAGGTACCGTGAACAAATACGTGATATCATAAAAAGCCTGTGCCAGGACAGAGAGTATTCCATAGGTTTTATTTCCGTGGGAAGCAGCGATGCGTTGCGCAACCTCTTTTTGGAACATGCCTGAAAATTCGGGAATGAGATCACGATTTTCCAGAGTTTTAAAAACAATTTGAGTGGAAATATTATAAGGAAAATTCCCTGTGATCGCGAAAGGTTCCCCGTTGAAAATCGATGGAATGTCGTACTTTAAAAAATCTGCTTCGAGAATGTGCCCCTCAAGATCCGGAAAGTTTTCTTTAAGATACGCCACGCTGTCCCAGTCTATTTCAATGACTTTAAGGTCTACATCCTTTTTGATAAGGTATTTGGTTAAAACCCCGGTTCCGGGACCTATTTCCAGCACGTTTTTATATCCTGAAAAGGTAAGCGACTCTGAAATTTTCTCAGCGGTAGGTTCATCTGTAAGAAAATGTTGTCCCAGGTGCTTCTTCGCCCTTACTTCACCATCCCGTGGAGTTTGATACTTAAACGGGGTACTCTTCCTATTGGTGTTTTTCATTCTTATTTTTTCTCGATTATCTTGAATTCAAATATCAATAAAGACAATCCTGTTGGGGTGCAATGCAACAACTGCAATAAATATGATTTACCTCCATTTATTAATATGGAGGAATTTGTTTTGTATTAAGAACCTAGGCTTCTACTTTTTAATATTTTTTTAGCCAAATGAGCCTCAATTCAGTTATTAAGGTAGAAAGGCAACAGTAGAAGCTATTAAAGCTATAAATCCTGCAAAAACAACAATTACTACTGCAATGGGAACTATAGCAGAAACAATATAATTCTTCAGCTTGATCTCCTCAACAGAATCTTCTGCAATTCCTATTTTTACAAACTTACCCCTATAATTTTTTTCCACAATATTCTCTGCCATTTGTTTAGCTACTTTTGAATTTGCACGTGCAATTCCAAACAAATCAGTCCCCTCTCTTTCCAGAGATTTGAATTTGAAAACCTGATTGTTTTCAGTTGTAAGTTTTACTTTTCTGTTAAATTCAACTGCCCGATCAACACTTGCGGGTTTTGACCGATAAATACTGCAACTCTGGAGTAAAAAGATCAGGATGAATAGCTTTGAAACAAACCTTAAAGAATGGTAATTAGCTTTCATAATAAGGAATTATTAATAACCGTTAGAACCCTATTAAATGTAATTCAAATTTCCTTTTCTCCTGAAATTTAGGTAGTTTATATTTTGATCTTTAAGTAAAACTAATTCTGTATCTTAATTGACATATTTTTATTAAAGTTCCTTTATTACTTCCATCTCCGTCCTGAAAGCGACAAATTTTCCCTCAAAAGGTTTTGTTTTCGACCTCAATACTGCTGCGTTTTCATCGTAATATCGTTGTAACATTTCCTTGTTTGTGGTGGTATATTGTACAGAATAAGTCATTCCTCCCATCTCTTCCTGCACCATTACCCGTGTCATTAAAGCTTTGGTAAATTTTCCGGTGTTGAGCATTTCAGGGATGTGCTCTGTTTTCATCCAATCCACCCACTCCTCGTGAACATCTTCCTGTATGTTGATCGTTACGTTATATATATACATAATGCCGTTTTTGAGTTTTTTCCCGGAAACAGGAAAATTTTCTATTTATATTCCAATAATTTTTAAAGCCATATTTGTTCATGAACAAATCTTTGCAAAAGTAACAGTTCTATTCTATTGCGTCACCTCTTAACATTCTAAAATTTTTCCTTGCCTCCACAAAATAAATACTGGCAGGAAAATTAAAAATAATCTGTTCATAATAATCCCTTGCTTTTTCGGGTCGATCAAGTTTATTTCTGTACAACTCTGCAAGCTGAAAAGTGGCATTATCGGCTAAAATATCACTGGAATAAAATTCCAGTATTTTTAAATAATTTTTTTCTGCCTTTGCATATTCCCCTTCAACTTCATGCAATAAAGCCTGTTTTAGGAGGGCTTCATCTTCAATTTTTTCGCCTTTATGATTTGCCAGAATTTTATCCAAAATTGCAATCCCTTCCTTATTTTTTTTCTGAAAGGACAAAAGATCGGCTTTTGCATAGAGCTTTAAAGCGGTTTGTGTGGAATCTTCCAGCGCATTTTCGCTTATTAGCAAACTCAGTTCCATCGCATCATTGGCTATGAGTTGTGTGGTAGAAGCCTTTAGCACATCCAGCTGTGTTTTTGCCCACTCAAAATCTCCCTTGAAATAACTGGTTTGCGCCACTTTGAACCGCGCTTTTTGAGCGATTTCATCATTTTTCACCAAATTCTGAATCTGGGAATAATAAATAAGCGCTTTATTGAATTTTTGATCCAGTACCAGGATATCCGCCAGGGCCATTTTTACCGCTGCCTGTTGAAAATTAGTATCTACATTGTCTGAAAGTGTTTGTAAAAGCTCAATAGCCGACTGGATCTTACCCATTTTAAAGGCCAGGAAATTGGCGTGATCTATTTGAATTGAGAGTGTTTCCGCCCCAGTCCCAAACTCCTGAAACAAGGCTTCAAAATTCTTTTCAATTTTGGTATAATCCTTTGGAATTGCTGTTTCTACCTGCATGCTTAGCAATAATTGCCTCGCCTGTAGAAGGATGTTTTCTGAAGGGGTCTCAGCAATGATAAATTCCAAGATCTCCTTGGCGGTCTCTAAATCACCTTCAGATTTGGAAATTACCGTAAGCTGAATAATGCGTTGAAGATTTTCCTCTCCACGCCTATAAATCGCTTTTTCCTGTGCAAATGCTTTTTTGAATTCTTTTTGCTGAATAAAAAGCCAGGCCAACATTTCGTTGTAAAGGATGAGTGGATTTTTTTGCAATCGCTGAAGCAATAATTTCCGCAAGGCACTATTTGCAGGATTGGAAGCATCCTCCATAATGTAACGATCGAATTCCCGGACGAGATTGGTACTAATTTCAGGTTCCTTTTCTATAAGATCAAGATAAGAACTAAACATTTTTTCCAGCTTCCCCTGCTCCCCATAAATCCTGGCAAGCGGTAACTGAAATTTCATTTCCGGGTTGAGTTGCAGGCCTTTTTGATACGCTTCTGCCGCATAATCCAGCAGACTATATTTTTCAAAACTCCGCGCTACGGTATAGGTATAATTGGGTTTTTCATCTAAAACTGCAAGGGCCTCGCGGTAATATTCTTGTGCCTGTTCCTGCTGTTGCTGCAAGGCGGCATTATGGCCCAATTCTATTAAAATACCGGGATTTACAGAGTTTGGGTTTAGTCTTGATAACAACAAGGCCTCCGCAGAAGTGAAATCTTCTAATTGCTGATGAGCAGTGATCACCCCGTCAAAATAATTGCCATTTCCGGGATTTTCATTTAAAAGTTCCTGATAAACCTTAAGCGCTTTTTGATACTGCCCCTGGTCCAGATAATTCTGCGCGATTTGTTCGGACTGGGCATAGAGCCCAAAACCGGAAAGAAAAAAAAGGAGTATAAAACTTAAACAACGCATTTTGTAAAGATAACAAAATACGTTGTTTAGATCCTTTTTTGCTGTTAATCTATACGGTCAAAACCTGTATATTTTATTAAAACTTCGGGAATAATGATCCCCTCCGGGGTTTGATAATTTTCCAGGATCCCGGCAAGCACACGCGGTAAAGCCAGTGCACTTCCGTTTAAGGTATGCAGCAATTGCTTGTTCCCATCCCTGTCTTTATATCTTAGCTTTAACCTGTTTGTTTGGAAAGTCTCAAAATTGGAAACAGAGCTTATTTCCAGCCAGCGATCCTGAGCGGTGGAGAACACTTCAAAATCATAGGTGAGCGCAGAAGTAAACCCAAGATCGCCGCCACATAATTTTAAAATACGGTAGGGCAATTTCAATTCCTGAAGCAAATTCTTAATGTGATCTACCATTCCATCCAAAGCAGCATAGGAATTTTCAGGTTTTTCAATACGTACCAGTTCAACTTTATCAAATTGATGCAACCGGTTAAGGCCGCGAACGTGGGCGCCGTAGGAACCTGCTTCCCTTCTAAAACAAGGCGTATAGCCGGTACAGGCTATAGGAAGATCGTTTTCCTGGAGCATATCCCCGCGAAACATATTGGTAAGCGGCACCTCGGCTGTTGGGATCAAATAAAGATCATCCTCTGTAACATGATACATTTGTCCTTCCTTATCCGGCAATTGCCCGGTTCCAAAACCGGAAGCTTCATTTACCATCAATGGCAACTGATATTCATTATAACCGCTTTCTGCAGCTTTATCGAGAAAATAGGTGATTAGGGCACGTTGCAACCTGGCTCCTTTTCCTTTATAAATTGGAAATCCGGCACCGGTGACCTTATTTCCAAGTTCAAAATCTATAATATCGTATTTTTTCGCAAGTTCCCAGTGTGGAAGGGAACCTTCAGCCAAAACAGGAATATCGCCCTCGTTGTAGATCTCTTCATTATCCTCTTCAGAAGTTCCTGCAGGTACAATTTCATTGGGAACATTAGGAATTGTGTATAATAACTTTTCCAGGTTGCTAACAATTTCACTGAGTCCGTCTGAAAGCTCTTTGGAAGCATCCTTGAGTTGAGCCGATCTTTCCTTTAAAATAGTAGCTTTTTGATGTTCACCGGTTTTAAAAAGCAATCCAATTTCTTTGGAAAGCTGATTTGCTTCGGCCAGGGTTTCATCTAATTTTGTTTGTGTGGAGCGGCGATCTTCATCAAGTTGTAAAATTTGGTTTAAAATGCTTTCGCCCTCAAAATTTCGCTTCTTCAGGGCTTTAATGTATGCCTCTTTATGCGCTCGTATATTGCTTACCTGTAACATTTGGCCTGTAGATTTTTAATAAGCAGCAAATGTAACAAAAGCCCGTAAAAATATCAGTCTAATTTGGAAGGTAAAATCCAGTCATGGTGTTTAAAATGATGCCATTTTTCAGCAGCGATATCCACCTTTGGATCTATAAACCTTCGGAATGGTCCTCCGTTCACACTTACGTGCGAATCAACAAATACCTGTACGTCCTTTCCCTGTTTCGCGTAGTCTCTTTTTAGACGTTGGGAAAACTGCCAGATCATATCGGGCTTTGATTTCACGGATCTCATCTGTTTACGGGATAAATAGTTGCTTTCATTTACATAGATAGTGTCTTTTGATCCTTTTTCTACCACTTTAAAGGTACCCCTGGAACTTTTGCTTCTAAGCATCATTCGCCAGCTAAGCCTATGTCCTTCCTCCGTCCATAACACGTCATCCTGAAAAAACCAGTGCCTTGAAGGCAGGGCGATTTGTACGGCAAACCATAGGGCCAAAACCACGATCAGGAAATTGCGATACGTTGGAATTAGGATTTCCTTTTTATCATAATATGGTTTTTTCTTCCTAAGGAACAGGTCGTTTATTTTTTCAGAAGGAAAAAAGAACAGAATCAATGCTAAAGATAGATATGGGAAAATCCCGATGTGAAAGATAAAGCTGTTGAATAGATGAAAGAAAATAGCCGCTATAAATGCATAAACTCTTGTTTTACGCCATAATAATAATGGAATGATTAGCAAATCAAATAAAAATCCAAAAACTGTAATACTATAATGTACCCAGGATTGCTGAAGAAACTCACCCACCAGCCAATAATCCTCCTTAGCTCCCATTAAAACCGCAGCGAAGGTTCCGTCCAACCAGTCCGGATATAACTTTGCAATTGCTGCGTAGGTGTATACGATCCACATTTGAAGCACTATTACCAGCCAAACCCAGCGCGGCATTGAAATATCGCGAAGTTTTGAATTTTTCCATGAATCTATGGAAGCATACCTGTTTGCAGGTAAAAAGCTCATAATGATGCACAAGAGCATCAATAAATAATAATGATTGTTATAGGAAGATTTTTGCATAAGGTACACACCAGACCACATAATGGCATAGGCAATAATCGCGATACGGTATTTGTAACCTACCATTACCAGCAGTCCAAAAACCCCCATTACGCCATAATAATAGAGCATTCCGTCACCGGGAAGGGGTTGCAAAAATTCAAAACCTATAAAGTTAAAGGTCTCTCCAGGCTCCATCAAAGTGTTACGGATCCAACCTGTAAAAATTGCCCCAAAAGCTTCCAGCGCGATCAACAACCCAAAAAAGATACGAAACACCACAAGGGCGCTGTTATCTATCCGGGTAAACAACCACTTATTCAGCATAATTATCTTTTATGTACTGTGCTGCAAAGGATTCGTCCTGTTTCATAGCAAGTTTTAGAGCATCTATAGTCTTAAATTTCTTTTCTTCCCGGATCCAGGTAAGCACCTCAATTTGAAGCTTTTTTCCGTAGAGATCCTGGTCCAACAAAAAGAAATAGGTTTCAATGGATTTCTTAACACCTCCCACGGTAGGGTTAAAGCCTATGTTCATCATTCCAAAATAGGGAATCTCATCGATTTGTGCACGCACTACATAAACGCCATTTTTGGGGATGAGCTTATAGTCTTCTTCAATTTTTAAATTGGCCGTTGGATATCCAAAATCTTTTCCCAGCCCCTTTCCTTTCACCACTGTTCCGGTAAGGGTAAATGGCGTTTTTAAATATCGGTTGGCCTTTTCCAACTTTCCTTCAAAAAGGGCGTTTCGAATTTTTGTAGAACTTACCGCCACCTCATCTATATCCTGCTTTCCAATCTCCACTACTTCAAAATCAAATTGTTTTCCAAATTCCCGCAGGGTATTGATATCGGCGGTTCGGTTTCTTCCAAACCTGTGATCATAGCCAATTACCACTTTTTTAGCTTTTAGTTTGTTCACCAGGATATCACGCACAAATTCCAGAGCGGTAAGCCGCGAGAACTGATGAGTAAAAGGATGTATGATCAAATGGTCTATTCCTGTTTTCTCCAGGAGTTGTATGCGCTCTTCAATGGTATTTATAAGCTGTATGCCACTTTCCTTTTGAAGGACCATACGCGGATGTGGGAAAAACGTTAGTATAGCCGATTCCATCCTGCCTATTTTAGCGGAATCCACCAGGCGTTCAATAATTTTTTGATGTCCGGCGTGAACCCCATCAAAAGTTCCAATAGTGATTACCGTGGGATGGTCGCTTTTAAAAGCATTTACTCCTTTATGTTGTTTCAAGAGAGAATTATTTTCCGTTAAAAGTATTCATTGTATTGTTGATTCCTGCAGTACCAAAGGACTTGATAGCCTCTGCTGCCTTTTCCAGTCGCTCTGGCATTAGTTTCAATTCCTCTTCCCCCCATTCACCCAAAACATAATTTACCTGGTTTCCTTTAGAAAACTCATCGCTAATCCCAAAACGAAACCGGTTATAATTTGTGGTATTCAAATGGGCCTGTATATCTTTTAAGCCATTGTGTCCACCATCGCTGCCTTTGGTTTTTATACGAAAAGTTCCAGAACTCAGGTTGAGATCATCTGTGACTACCAATAGATTTTCCGTAAGAATTTTTTCTTTGGCCATCCAGTAATTAACCGCTTTACCACTTAAGTTCATAAAAGTGCTGGGTTTTAAGAGGATAAAAGTGCGACCTTTGAATTTAAAAGAAGCTACATCGCCTAATTTTTCAGTAGAAAATGAAATCCCTTCTTTTTCGGCTAAATGATCCAGGACCTTAAATCCTATATTATGCCTGGTATGATGATATTTTGGGCCAACATTCCCCAGGCCTGCAATCAAAAATTTTTTCATAGGATCTGTTTGTTCCTGTGGTTGTTTTTTGCTCAATAATCTTCCGAAGAAAGCCAGCATTTGATTAATTTTGGTAAATATAAAAATTAATAAAATTCTTTTCTGAAAGTTTTGCTAAAGCTTAAGTGCTTTTGTTGGCTCGGATTTGAAATCCGAGCCAACAGATTTGAAATCCGAGACAACAGATTTGAAATCCTAGCCAACAAAATTGAAATCCGAGACGACAAATTTGAAATTCGTGCCAAACAAAACATCCCAACCTTTTCAGATTGGGATGTTTAAAAAATTGTGAAAAAAGAGACTTATTCCTTTTCTTCGGTTTCAGCTTCAGTAGCCGGCACTTCTCCTGCTGGTACTTCTTCTTCCTCTTCGATATCTGCAATAATGTTACGTGAGGTTTTCACCTGACAAATCACAGTATTCTCTGGATGTTGAACGGTAAAATCGTCACTTTTAATTTCAGTTACATAAAGTTTATTTCCAATTTTAAGATTGGTAACATCTGCTTTAATGTAATCCGGAAGTTTCCCTGGAAGTCCTTTCACCTTTAAACGACGAAGGTTGTAACGTAAAACACCACCGTTTTTAACCCCACGTGCAACACCTTCAGTGTGAATTGGGATTTCCATGGTAATTTCACTGTCTTCGAAAATCTGGTAGAAATCCATGTGCAGAATTGAATCGGTTACCGGGTGAAACTGGATATCCTGTAATACGGCATCAAATTTCTCACCAGCAAGATCCAATACTACTGTATGCACATCGGGGGTGTAAATTAAACCTTTGAAGGCAATTTCATCTGCTGCAAAGTGTAATGGTTCTCCCCCTCCGTATAGTACGCAAGGAACCTGTCCAGCATTACGTAGGGCTTTGCTTGCCTTTTTGCCCACGCTTTCTCTTTTAGATCCGTTGATCGTTATTGATTTCATTATAAAAAATTTTAGTGTGCAAAGATGCGATATTTTTTTATGTTATTAAAGTACAGGTCAAGAAATATTTTTAGCCTTTTTACAAAACTCTTTGAGGCAATCCTGAACATTTAATTCTATCAATTTGTCCTCGTAGAATACGAAGTGATACATCTTCAGGTTTAAATAAACATTCACAGGACAGTAGATAGTTTCATATTTAAATATTTATCAGATCTGCTAGTGACAGGTTGAGCGCAGGCGAAACCTCATATTTATATATCAATAGTTCTCGACTGGGCTCCTGACAAAAGAACTATTTTTAGATTACTAACAATCAATTGATTAGGATTATAAAATTATTTGTATTTAACTACCTACACTATAAATATTTAAGATTTTCTATAATTTATAAACCAATTTCTAATCTTGTGCTTTGATTTTTGAATTTTGAACACCTTTATACCTGCTACAGTTCCTGCGTAAGTATCGCCAGCATCGTTTTTATCCCTTCCTTAAAATTGCCAAGCCTTAAATTTTCATTGGGAGAATGCTGGTTGTTATCGGGATTTACAGTCACAACTGTCACCGCAGGAATCCCCAGGGCATCCACAAATGGAGAAATAGGAATGGAACCACCTCCCATTCTAATTTTTATCGGACTTTCACCAAAAGCCCTGTTGTAAGCCTTGTCCAGCCAAACACCGGGAGCGGAGTCAAATGGAGTTTTGAATGCCTGATAAGAAATCTCTCCCTCCCATTTTACCAGCTTCGGATATTGTAATCTCTCTTCCTCTGTTGGCTCTTCCTCTAAAATGTTATATCCCTGGTTTTCAATATGTTCTTTTATCAGGGAAAACAATCTTTCAGGATCACTTTCAGGAACCAGCCGAACGTCTATTTCTGCAATGGCTTTGGCCGGAATGATGGTTCTTGCTTCTTCCCCAACATATCCTGAAGATAATCCGCGAATGTTCAAAGATGGATATTGTATGGACTCCTGGTATGTGTTGCCAACCATATCCATTGTTGCGATGCCCAGTTTCTTCTGAATCTCCTTGTCATTATCCGGAACCTGCTGAAGGATTTTTTTCTCTTCCGAAGTCAAATTTATACCTTTATAATATCCTGGAATACTTACCCTTCCCTGTTCATCTTTCATCGATGCCAGTAACTTTGCCATTCCAAGAGCAGGATTGGGAGCATAATTCCCATAGTGCCCACTGTGTTGGGGACTTCTGGGACCATAGGTTGTTAATGTAATAGTGGAAATACCCCTGGCACCGAAGCTTAGGGTAGGTTTGTTGCTCTGGTGCCTTGGACCATCCATAATAAGCATCATATCTGCAGCCAGTTTTTCTTTATGTTCTAAAACTGCTTCCGGCAGACTGGGAGAACCCAGCTCTTCTTCAAAATCTAGAATCACCTTCACATTGTAACCGGGAAGTTGTCCGGTGATCTCCAAAGCATCCCAGGCAGTTAAAAACATGGCCAGCGGCCCTTTATCATCAGAAACAGATCTTCCAAAGATCCTCCAATCCTCATCGTAAGAAGATTTTAAAGTATCCATGGGAATCGGTTTCCATGCTCCTGAATTCATTTTAAGGACGGGATTGTATGGATTTTCCTGATCCCATTTTTTTGGATCTACAGATTGTCCGTCCACGTGAAAGTAAAAAAGAACAGATTGCGTGGCAGACTGAACTTTCTTTTCAAGTAGTAAAAGCGGAACAGTTTTGGTGTCCAGGGATTGCACCTCAAAGCCTCTTTTTCGGAAATTCTCTTTACTCCATTGGATGTTATTCTGCAATTGATCGGGGTAATGAGAATCATTTGGGATAGAAACCAACTCATTTAGCAGATTGATTCCCAGCAAAAAATTTTCTTCGGAAACTGCTTCCAGATCAATTTCAGATTTATTCTGAGCACTTATTCCTGTTGTCAACAAACACAGAAAAACGAATAATGGAATATGTTTTTTCAAGACTGAAGTTTTAGATTACATCCGAAAATAGGAAAAAATTCTTATAAACTCCTATTTTAAATCGGAATCCCAATCCCGCCTTTCGGGAGAAACAGCACGTCACAATCAAAATTTTCTCAAATTAAAAAACCAGAAACTGAAATCTGAAACTTTGAACTTTTACATAATAAACTTTGAGCTTATCGACTCGTTATGATGTACGCTTTTCATGACATCTGCAAACAAATTGGCACAGCTTACAACCTTTATTTTTCTGCTTTCCTTTTTTAGCGGAATTGAATCGGTAACAATCAACTCCTCCAATTTTGAATTTTCAACCCGCTCATAAGCTTCTCCCGAAAGAACCGGATGGGTACAGATGGCGCGCACGCTTATGGCTCCGCGTTCCATCATCAGGTTTGCTGCAGCGGTAAGCGTTCCGGCGGTATCCACCATATCATCTACCAAAACCACATTTTTCCCGGTTACATCCCCAATAAGTTCCATGTGGGAGATTATATTGGCTTTTGCACGTTGCTTATAACAAATTACCACATCGCTTTCCAAAGCCTTGGAATAGGCGTAGGCTCTTTTAGAACCTCCCATATCCGGTGAAGCTATGGTAAGGTTATCAAGATTGAGACTTTTTAAATAAGGCAGAAAAACGGTAGAAGCGTACAGGTGATCTACAGGTTTTTCAAAGAAACCCTGAATTTGATCGGCGTGAAGATCCATCGTGATGATCCTGGTTGCTCCTGCGGTTTCCAGAATACTGGCGACCATTTTTGCAGCAATTGGAACCCGGGGTTTATCTTTTCTATCCTGACGCGCCCAGCCAAAGTAAGGTAGTACCGCGGTGATATGTCTTGCAGAAGCTCTTTTTGCCGCGTCCAGCATAAGCAGCATTTCCATAAGATGATCTGCTCCGGGATGCGTGGAACCAATTATGAAAACCCGGGATCCGCGAACCGATTCTTCAAAAGATGGCTGAAATTCGCCATCGCTATAAGTACTGGTAATTACATTTCCGAGTTTTGTGCCGAAGGCAGCGGCAATTTTTTCAGATAATTCCGTGCTTTGCGTACAGCTAAAAATTTTGGCTTCGGTTGTGGCTTCTGACATGTTTGTGTGGTGTTTGAGGGTTTTTGTCGTGATTATATTGTGTCGCCCCAAATTTATAAATTTATTCTTTCTGAACAGACTTTGAAAGAAGCTACTTCTTGTTAAAAATTAGGATTTCAGCAATAACCCACAATGGAAGCGGAAATAAAACGTAATACCCAAGAATTATAAAGTTCAATTAATGGGAAGCTCCCACCTGAAATTTGGAAAGAGAAAAAAGCGATGATCCAAAAACATTAACCGATTTTAGAAAACTAGCTTAAAAAACTACTTTACCTTTTCACTTAAAAATTTTCCAATTTCTTTGATATCTATTTTTTTACCCAGTTTTACGCCAAAGACTCCTACACCTGAAACCCAGATTTTCAAATCACTGTCCCAGTCAAAAGTGCCGGCAGTTTCAACAGAATATGAGGTGATTTTGGAATAGGGAAACATCCTGAATTCTTTCTTCTTTCCCGTAAGCCCCTGAATGTCTATAGCGATGATCTTCCTGTCGGTAAAGATCACCTTATCCCGGGTGTGCCGGTAGAACAATACAATTGGTTCTTCCTTTGCCAGAAACATTTCAAAAAGCTCTTTCCCGTCTTCATTGATTACTTTTTCTGTGACACTAAATTCTGTTAAAAGATCTATAGGCATGGTTGTTAATTTCTTAGTTTAAAGCACCTAATGTAAAATTAGTTTTCCGGCTGGCACAGGCGTATAAGAATATTTTATGATAATCGCCTTTCATTAGTTCCTGCAATAGCCAATCCCTTAAATCCCAATATGGTTTTTCAGCAAAAAAAATCTTAACTTTAAAATAAAAAATGGTTCAGCAGCTATACATTTTAATCTTAATACTTTTAATTATGAGCAGATTACTCCTTTTTGACTTCAGCTCAACCGATGATTGGTCCGGTTGGGAAGTAGAAAATGACGTGGTGATGGGAGGAAATTCTTCCAGTAAACTGGAACGCAGTGTTGAGGGAAATGCCGTTTTTAAAGGTGCTGTTTCTCTGGAAAACAATGGTGGCTTCGCTTCGGTGCAATATCACTTTGACTCGAAAAATATCAAGGGTTATGAGAAAGCGCATATTCAATTAAAAGGAGACGGAAAGGATTATCAATTCAGGATAAAAACCAATCTGAATGATAGGGCTTCCTACGTATACACTTTTAAAACTACCGGAGATTGGCAAACCGTGGAGATTCCGCTTAACCAAATGGAACCCACCTACCGCGGAAACAAACTTGACAAGCCTAATTTCAACGCAGATAAGATCCAGGAAATCCGGTTTTTAATCGGAAATAAAAAGGCAGAGGATTTCCGGCTTGAAATTGACCAGATCGAGTTGAAGTAAATTTTGGTTGAATCTGTGAATATGAAGTTTTTATTTATTCTCAATGGGCCGGTAATAGCAGGATATAACCTATCTCTTTGTTTAAACAGCAATCCCCTAACCGGATGAAAAAAATCATAAAAATATCATTCCCGCCTGCCATTAAGCCGTTTGGAAAAAAAACAGAAAAAACCGTGTGGTAAAGGGAAATTTTTATAATTTTGCCGTCCACAAGCTCGAGTGGCGGAATTGGTAGACGCGCTGGATTCAAAATCCAGTATTTTCGGATGTGCGGGTTCGATTCCCGCCTCGAGTACTTTTAACATATCAAATTCAACTAAAACCCTATAAACTTCAATGTTTATAGGGTTTTTCATTTTTATTATATTCATTTGAAACCAAATAAGTGCACCCGAATGGTGTCCAATTCGGCGACACTTTTAACATAGATACAAGTGTCCCCGAATTGCCTGTAAGTGACTGTTCTACTCTAGAAAATCAAAAAAGGGAACCACGCGCAAGGTTAGTTCTGGTAGATATGGGGCTGAAAACTAAGGTATCGTATGACTACTAGGGTATAAAAGGGTAAGCCATTTTCTGTTTACCCTTATTCCATTACATTAATAGTCAAAATTAACCCTTTTTTTGTTACAATAAAATGATATATTTACCCTTATTATATGATAAAAAAGTATGGGTTTCGCAAGGCATATTAGTTCTCATTTAGAAGAATGGAAGGAAGGAACAAACAGGAAGCCTTTGGTAATAAGAGGGGTAAGACAAGTTGGTAAAACCACATTGGTAAATGATTTTGCAAAAAAATATAAGCACTCCATATTCTTAAATTTGGAAAAAGTTGCGGATAGAAGATTATTCGAAGATTACGATGATGTAGAAACTATAGTGGAAGCCCTATTCCTTACCAATAATATACCTTCTGTAGATATAGGCGATACTTTATTATTTATAGATGAGATTCAAGAGTTGCCCAAAGCCATCCAGTTGTTACGTTATTTTTACGAAGATAAGCCTAAACTGCATGTTATAGCGGCAGGTTCTTTACTGGAATTTGCTATAAAGTATGTAAAAAGTTTCCCCGTAGGGCGTATCGAATATTTATATCTATATCCCCTAAATTTTGCTGAATATCTGAAAGCCCTCAAACACGCAAAAGCATTTGATCAATTAAATACTATTCCAGTAAAACCTTTTGCCCATTTAACACTAATGGATCTATTTCATAGATATGCCATTATCGGTGGTATGCCGGAAGTTGTTAAAGCCGATTTAAAAAACAAAAGCCTGGCTGACTTGCCAAAGGTCTATGAAAGTATTTGGGGTACATATAAGAATGATGTGGAAAAATACACCTCTAATTCTTCCGAAAGACGCGTTATAAAACATATTATGGCAGTCGCACATTTATATTTGGATGAAAGGATCAAATTTCAAAATTTTGGTAATTCCAATTATAAATCCCGGGAAGTAGGGAAGGCTATGCGTAATTTGGATGATGCCAAAATCATTCAACTCATTTATCCTACCACAGATACCGATAATCCAATAAAGTCGAATTTGAAAAAGTCCCCAAAACTCCAATTTCTAGATACCGGATTAATAAACCATGCTCTGGGAATTCAGGCGCAGATGTTGGGAATGGAAGATTTGAGCAATTCCTTTAAAGGAGCTATAATTCCACATCTAATAACTCAGGAACTGATTTCTTTAAATACAATAACGAATACAAAACCAAATTTCTGGGTAAGAGATAAAAATCAATCATCCTCCGAAGTGGATTTGGTTTACCCGTATAACGATAAAGTGATTCCCATAGAAATAAAATCTGGGGCAAAAGGCACTCTCAGATCCTTGCATCAATTTATAGAAAGGACAGATCATCCCTACGCAATTAGAATTTATGGAGGAAAATTTAATATTGAAGAATCAAAAACCACCAGTGGTACTCCATTCTTATTAATGAATTTACCTTATTATTTGGGTACACAACTTCCAAATTATATTGAGTATTTTGTCAAAAATCATACTCTCAAACTATAATCCCAATTTCAACTCACAAATGCATCCAATTTTGAGTTATCCAGTTCTTTAAGTACACTAGGGTAATAGCCAGGTTATGATTAATTGGCAATAACGATATGCATTTAAGGAACTTTTCCCTGCTGGCAAGAAAACTGGTTCTTATCATTTAGCTCTGGCTTATGATATGCCTGCAGTCCAACTGTGTCTAATTCGGGGACACTTTTATAATATTCTTAGGTGTCCCGGAATCACTTTTAAATCACTGTTAATAATTATTTACGGGGTTTTTTTATTTATTTTTAAGTTGTAAAAGTCAAAAATTATGCAGGATTTATTATCAGTTTTGTTTTAGATGGATTCGGTAATCAGGTAACTGGAAAATATTGTTATTTTTTTGCCAATTGTGAGGTTATTTTAATTTTGTTCAACTTCTTAATTTTTATATTATGTTTCTGAAAGACTATTCTTTAAATATCTGCCACGACCCTTTAAAGGATAGAATTTCCCCGTTAAACTTTATAAACTATGTATTATGAGATATGCCATTGCCTACGTTAGTACTGCAAGCACAGACCTTCAAGAGCAGGAGATCGACGAAATTATGGCCAAAACAAATGAATATAATTCAGGCGAAAAAATAACAGGTATTCTGCTGTATAACGAAAGAAATTTTTTTCAACTCATCGAGGGAGAAAAGAAAACAATTCAAAATTTGTCCGAAAAAATCAAACAGGATTCCCGGCACAAAGACATTATTAAAATCTTAGAAAAGACAGTATCCGAACCTGCTTTTGATGGCTATTTAACTGACTTTATTACCGATACAAAGAGATATAACGAATCCCAATTAAAACATTACTTGCACTATATTGAAGTATTAGATCCTGAATCTGAAAAGGGAATAAAACGGGTAATTGAGCTAATGATGGCCTAAGGTTTAAGTAAAAAAGGTTGTAATAGTTATAGGAAAATGATTACAAATATACGAGTGTTGTTTTATTTCCGTTTTTAATTCCGGGGACTAATCTTTAAGCAAAAAAGAAACCATATCTATTTAATCATCATTGATTTCTCATGTTAAAACGTCCTACACAACCGTTAAAGTACCGTTAAATAAACTATCTTCACGGCGTCTTTTGACAGATTAACCTTGAGGTTTTATCGGTAAAACGCAGTAAGTGTCCCTTTACTGGCGGTATGCCGGGATTAATATTTAAATGAAATTTTGAAATTCCTGATCAAAAAAAACATTCTGTTTAAGATTTTTCCGCAATCAACCTTGGGGAAGTGATTTCAAAAAAGAACTAGTATGGAAAATAAAGTTGATAGGGACTCTATTTCATATAATAGGGTGAAAACAATGACAGCCCTTGAACTGTCTGAGGAAGCATTAGAGGCAAAGGATGAGGAGAAAAATGAAATGGCTGTCAAGCTTGCAAAAGCCGTAAAGGAACTTTCTTTTCAAATCGAAGAAAAAGGAAAAAGAGCAGATGAACTAATCATTGCCAACAAAGAACTCGCTTTTCAAAGCGAGCAAAAAGATAAACGCGCAGCCGAACTCGCTTTTCAAAACGAACAAAAAGATAAGCGTGCAGCAGAACTCATCATTGCCAACAAAGAACTTGCTTTTCAAAACGAGGAAAAAGAAAAACGCGCAGCAGAACTCGTCATTGCGAACAAAGAACTTACATTTCAAAAAGGGGAAAAGAAAAAAAGAGCTGTAGAATTAATCGATTCCAACAAAGAGGTTGACGAATTGGAAAAGCGGGTGAAAGAGCGCACCGAAGATTTAGAATCATTTTCATATTCCGTATCTCATGATTTGCGTACACCACTCCGTGCGATAAACGGATACGCACAAATGCTGGGAGAAGATTACGACACCGTTCTTGATGCCGAAGGGAAGAGATGGTTGGGAGAAGTGAGAAATAATGCAAGAAAAATGGGAGTGCTTATAGATGATCTTCTTACCTTTTCCAGGTTGGGGCGTAAAGGAATAACAAAGTCTAATGTCGATATGAACAAGTTGGTTGAAACTGTTCTTGCAGAAATCAATCAAGGTAATACACATAGTGCTGAAATAAAATGTAGCAACCTGTTTCCTGCGATAGCAGATTATAATTTATTACAGCAGGTTATCACCAACCTTCTTTCCAACGCGATAAAATACTCTTCTAAAAAAGAAAAGCCACTGATAGAAATAAAATCAGAGCGAAAAAACAAAGCGCTTATTTATTCTGTTAGCGACAATGGCGCAGGCTTTGATATGGAATATGTAAACAAATTATTCGGGGTGTTTCAGCGGCTTCATTCAAATGAAGAATTTTCAGGAACCGGTGTAGGGCTTGCAATTGTACAACGCATTATACATAAGCACGATGGGAAAGTTTGGGCCCAGGGGAAAGAAGGGCAAGGAGCAACCTTCTTTTTTAGCTTACCTGAAATTGTTAAAACAGAATATTAGAAAACCAATAATTCAATCCATTATGGAAAATACCTCAGTCGAAATCCTGCTTATAGAAGATAATATGAACGACGCGGAGCTGGCCATTCGTGCATTTCGCAAAGGAAATATTAACAACAATCTTATACATCTCAAGGACGGAGCTCAAGCACTTGAGTTTCTTTTTGGAACTGGAAAGTTTGAAGGCAGAGATATTAAGAATAAACCAAAAGTAATCCTGCTTGATTTAAAAATGCCGAAAATGGATGGTCTTGAAGTGTTGACGAGGATAAAGGCAAACGAACTCACAAAAGCAATTCCTGTTGTGGTACTCACTTCTTCCAAAGAACATCCGGATATTGACCGCGCCTATTCCCTAGGTGCAAACAGCTATATTGTAAAGCCCGTTGAGCTCGATGAATTTACCAAAGTTGTTACAGACCTTGGTTTTTATTGGTTGCTCAAGAATCATCCTCCTGTATAAATAAGTAAATAAAAAGCCCCTACAAATTGAAAACTAAGTTAAAAATACTTCACCTCGAAGACACGCCTGCTGATGCTGAATTAGTAGAAAGAGAATTGAAAAAAGGAAAGATTCAATTTGAGAAATTGGTCGTTGGCAATAAAACAGCTTTTGAAAAGGCACTCAAAGAATTTGCTCCAGACATCATCATTGCCGACCACACACTTCCTTCCTTTGATTCTATGGAAGCAATAAAGATAATTAAGCGACAAGAAAAAAATATTCCTTTTATACTGGTTTCGGCAACTGTATCTGATGAATATGCTGTGGAAATAATGAAAGCCGGAGCTGATGATTATATTTTAAAAGACAGACTCCATCGCCTTCCACAGGCAGTGCTGAGTGCAATGGAGAAATTTAGTCTGGAAAAAGAACGTGAGCGCATGATTTATGACCAGGCGCATCTTGCTGCTATCGTTAATACATCTAATGATGGCATCATTAGCAAAACATTGGATGGAATAATTACCAGTTGGAACTTAAGTGCAGAAAAGCTTTTTGGTTATTCAGCAACAGAAGCCATTGGCAAAAACATCTCTATAATTATTCCCCCAGAATGTTTACAGGAAGAAGCAGAATTTATGGAAAGCATAAAAAAAGGAGAATCTGTACAGCATTTTGAAACCGAAAGGCTTAAAAAAAATGGAACAAGAGTGGATGTTTCTCTTACTATCTCCCCCATTAATGATAACAACGGAAAAGTTATTGGAGCAGCTAAGATAGTTCATGATATAACCGACAGAAAAAAGGCAGAACAAATTATATACGACAGCGAGGAGAAATATTTTTCGCTTTTTGAGAACAGTTTGGATGCTATACTGCTTACAGTAACTGATGGAAAAATACTTGCGGCCAATCCTGCTGCCTGTACTATGTTTGGCATGAGTGAGAAAGAAATTTGCGAAGCAGGTAGATTTGGATTAGTGGATACCAAAGACCCTCGGCTGACTGCAGCTCTTGAAGAACGCCAGCGTACAGGTAAGGTGAAGGCTGAGGTTACGGCAATTCGTGAAAATGGGGAGAGATTTCCAGGTGAGTTTACTTCTGTAGTTTATAAAAATGCTAATGGCGAGGAAAGAACCTCAATGATAATTCGGGATTTAAGTGAAAGAAAACATGCAGAGGAAGAAATAACCAAGCTATCACTTGTTGCAAGAAAAACCAGCAATGCCGTAGTTATTACCGATGCAAAAGGTAAAATTCAGTGGGTAAACGATGCTTTTACCCGGATGACAGGTTTTGAGCTTAACGAAATTATTGGGAAAAGACCAGGCAGTTTTTTACAAGGGTCAGAAACTGACCAGGAAGTTGTTAGTTATATGCGCAGAAAAATTAGTAAAAGTCAGGCTTTTCAATGTGATATAATTAATTATTCAAAATCCGGTAAAAAGTATTGGACTAATATAAAATGCCAGCCCGAATTTGATTCCACCGGCAAACTTACAGGCTACTTTTCTATTCAATCAGATATAACTAAGGACAAAGAAGCGGAAAAAGCTATATATGATTTAACCGAAAGGATTACACTGGCTACCAATTCGGCAAAAATTGGAATATGGGAATGGGACGTTGTAAACAATCATCTTATTTGGGATAAAATCATGCACCAAATTTTCGGAGTGGCAGAAGATAAATTTGGTGGCGCATATGAAGCATGGGAAGCCATTATTCATCCTGATGACATTGACGAAGAAAATGCAAAGGTTCAAAGAGCCTTGAGCGGCGGTGCAAAATTTGATTCTGACTTCAGAATTTTGTGGCCGGATAAATCTTTTCGTTATATTAAAGGAGATGCTATCGTGGTGCGCGATGGTACAGGGAAACCTTTACGAATGATAGGAACAAATCTCGATGTAACCGAGAAAAAAAGACTGGAGAAAGCATTGGAAACTGAAAGAGATCAGTTCTTTGAAATGTTTTCAAAAGCTCCCTCCGCCATAGGAATGTTGAAAGGTGCCAATCATGTTTTTGAAATGGCCAATCCCCTTTATTTGCAATTTATAGGTAAAAAAAATGTGATAGGAAAAACAGTAATAGAAGTGCTTCCCGAAGTAATTGAACAAGGGTTTGTCAGCATATTAGATAATGTTTACCGTACCGGAGAAACATATATCGGCACAGAAACATTAGTTAAGGTAGATAAAGAAGAAAACGGGAAATTAGCTGATTTATATATGAACTTCGTTTACCAGGCATATAGAAATGGCAAGGGAGAAATAGAGGGCATTTTCTTTTTTATAAATGACATTACTGAACATATACTGTCCCGGAAAAAAATAGAAGAAAAAACGGAAAAACTCCAAACTGCCCAAAGGATTGCAAAATTGGGTTACTGGACTCATAATCTGGACAATGGCAACATATTTTGGTCAGAAGAAGTGTTCAATATTTGGGAAAGAGACAATGGTGCTTTTCAGCCAAATTTAGAAAGTTTCGAACAAACGATTCACCCAGAAGATCTTATAAAATTTAAGGAGGCAAACGCATTGGCTATGAATGGGCAAAAGGAATTGGATTTTGAGCACCGCATTATCTTACCCAATGGAAAGATCAAATGGGTACATGAAAGGGGAAAGTTAACTAATAACAAGAATCAAAAATCTTCGTATAGCGGCACGGTGCAGGATATCACTGAGCGAAAGAACAGCCACGAAAAACTTGTGAAAAGTGAAGCAAGAATTAGAGGTTTGATTCAGTCTCAAACAAATTATGTGATAAGAACAGATCTCCAGGGCAGATATACCTATGGCAACAAAAAATTCAGGGATGATTTTGGGTGGATCTACGGGCAAAAGGAAATCGTGGGAGAGCAATCCATGCTCTCTATTAATGAATACCATCACCCCCGCGTCCAGACAGCTGTCGAAAAATGCATGTCAAATCCAGGTCAGGTTTTTCAGGTAGAAATTGACAAGCCGGCAAAGGGAGGAGGAATAAAAGCAACTCTCTGGGATTTTATATATCTAAAGGGAACTACAAATGAACCCGATGAAGTTCAATGTGTAGGTATTGATATTACAGATAGGGTCAAGGGAGATATGGCATTGAAAGAAAGTAATAGGCGTTATGAATTGGTTTCCAAAGCGACATCAGATGCTATTTATGACTGGGACCTCAAATCAAACGTTTTACTGTATGGGGAAGCATTTTATGCCATGTTTGGTTATTCCCAGGAAGAATTTTCTCCCACAATAGAAGATTTTCTTGAAAAAATTCACCCTGAAGAAAAGCATCATATAACCGAAAGTCTGAATAAAAGTATTGAAGGAATGGAAAGCCATTGGACAGCCGAATATAGGTTCAAAAGAGTAGATGGAAAGTATTCTTCTGTAATAGAAAAAGGCTTTATTCTTCGGGACGAGAATGGAAAGGCCTTTCGTATGGTTGGTGCAATCCAGGATGTTACAGAGAAAAAGAAACTGGAAGAACTTTTAGATGAGGCTTCCAGGTTTGCGCGAATTGGGAGTTTTGAAAAAGATTGTGAAAAAGATACGGTGTATTGGTCCCCGGTGACTAAAGAAATTCATGAAGTCGATATGGATTACTGTCCTACTCTTGAAAAAGCAATTCTTTTTTACAAAGAAGGAGAAAGCAGGAATGCCATGTCCAATGCATATATAAAAGCTCTTAATGAAAACATTCCTTATGATCTTGAAATGCAGATATTAACGGCAAATGGAAATGAACGCTGGATTAGAAAAATTGGACATCCAACTTTTGTAAATGGCAAATGTGTACGAATTAATGGAAGCTTTCAGGACATTACCAATATTAAAAATTCAGAACAGCAGGCCTTGAAAGCTTCAGAAGAAAAAGAGATTATTCTTGAGAGTATAGGAGATGCCTTTTTTATGGTTGATAATGATTGGAAAGTGACATATTGGAATCAACATTCTGAAGACTTATTGAAATGCGCCAAAGCGGAAATAATAGACAAAAATCTTTGGAATGTTTTTCCTGATGATATCCACACACAATTTTATAGCTGTTTTCATAAAGCTGTTAGGGAAAAGTCGATAGAAAATTTTGAAGAATACTATGACAGGGTAAACAAATGGTTTGAGGTTACTGCTTATCCATCAAATAGCGGACTTTCAGTTTATTTTAAAGATGTAACTGAAAGAAAAGAATCGGAGTTGCAAATTATAGAACTCAATAAAAACCTAAAGGCACATACAGAGGAGCTTGTTGAGGCTAATAAAGGACTCGAGCAGTTTTCTTTTATAGTGTCACACAACCTTCGAGCACCTGTGGCTAATATTCTTGGACTTGCAGATTTAATTGGTAAAGAAGACTATACACAGGAGGTAAAAAACAATTTCCTGGAGGCACTGCTTGATAATGTAAAGCGCCTGGATATTGTTATTTCCGATCTTAATTCGATTTTACAGGTTAAAGTGGAGATGGATGCGAAGAAACAACCGGTAATTCTCAATGATCTTGTAAACTCTATAAAGAGCAGTATTCAAAATTTAATCGAAAAGGAAAAAGTACAGATCAAAACACATTTTGATGTGCCTGCCATCCATACCGTACAAAGTTACCTTCACAGTATCTTTTACAATCTTATAGCAAACAGTATTAAGTATCGCCAGCCGGGAATTTCTCCTCAATTAGAGATAAGATCTGAATCAAAAGAAGGAACTGTGGTACTCACTTTTGAAGATAATGGCCTGGGAATTGATTTGGTAAAAAAACGCGAACAGGTTTTTGGTCTTTATAGAAGATTTCATCACCATATTGAAGGCAAAGGAATGGGATTGTTCCTTGTAAAAACCCAGGTTGAATTGCTTGGTGGTAAAATTTCAATAGACAGCGAAGTTAATGCAGGCACAAAATTCACAATTACCATTAAGGAAAAAACTTTTAAATAAAATACTGAAGATGAAAAAGAAACTGCGCTATATGGTGGTTGATGATGACGCTACCAATAATATGATATGCGATTTCACAATTAAACGATTTGATAAAGATGCAGACAAAAAAATATTTGCTGTACCCGAAAAAGCGTTGGCATTTATAAAAGAGGATTTCGGTAAAAACTCTGAAGCAGTGCACACCGTACTATTTCTCGATATTAATATGCCCACTATGTCAGGATGGGAATTTTTAGACGTTTTTACGAAATTTGAAGAATCCTTGAAGGAACAATTCACCATATATATGTTATCTTCCTCAATCGAAGATTTTAAGAAGGAAGCAGAGATTTATACCTGTATTCAGGGTTTTCTCTCCAAACCTTTGAAAACAATCAATCTTGAGGATGTAAAGAAGGAGCTGCAGGAGGCACAGGTTTGTTAAATAATTTTTGCAGGTAATCCTACCTCTTCCCCTTTTCCTCAATTCTTTTACGAGTTTAAAGGTTTAATTTCCAGAAAGTATTGTCCCTAAATATAAAATCTAAAATTTATCTTTTTTTAATCTTATTTACAGCATTTATAATTTCCTGAGGTACACTGGAACCACGCGCAAGGATTAATCTGGTAGATATGGGGGCTATAAAATTTTATCTATACTATACCCATTTAGGTATAGTATTATTTATAATGTCTCTAGTTTAAAATCAGTATTGTCCGGTAAAAGAGTAAAGATCGCTTCGCTGCAAGAATAAAGAAAAAAGACTAAATACAACCTACTGAATATCAATGTTCTTTAAGTAAGGTTTTTAAATAATGAAACTAAATGTTCATTTTTTCTAAAGCAAGGTTTGAAAAAGGAAAAACATCCAAATTGCCCTTCATCATTCATATTCCATCAAGTCAGAAAAACTTTATCGGACAACAGTGGTTTAAAATAGGTATTATAGCCGGATTATCTAATTTTCGGTATTTTGACGCCCTTTAGGGACGGGGTAAGGCAAAATGCCGAAAATTCAATTATTTTTACCCTGGCCCTAAAGGAAATAATTGAATTTTCTATGTTTTGACCTACTTGAAACCTTCGGATTTTTCATTTTATTTTAAAATATCAACGCCAAATTAAACTAGAGCCTTTATAATAAATTTTTTATACCTTTTCAGGTATATTAAATATAATTTTTACTGTTTTGTACCTCTAAAGGTATATTTATGGAAGATTGGAATCGTAACAATCCTATAGCTGAGTATGTGCAAAATAAAATTAACCAAAATAGACCTGTCTGATCTAACCGGCGTAGGGCTGCGTTTTTTTCGTGATCTTGAAGCTAAGTCCAATTTGATGACCGACAAAGTGAATCAGGTATTGCTGTTTTTTGGATCTACATTAAAACCTCAACCTACAACCCGCGAGACATGCTAAAATTATAATTGACAAATAATTAGCTGGAATACCCGCAGAGAAGGATGAGGCTTATTTTTTTGAATACGACAATAGCTATTTGAAAATGGCTAGCCTGACTAGCAAATGCATTTTCCAGAACACTTAGATTAGGAACGATGTTTGACCATATTTGGCTACAAAGGCAGTGCAGGTGCTACATATCTTTCTTTAACTATTTGTTCAAAAACTTATTCATAATAGTGATCTAGTTACTCAGCTCAACCATTTCTTTGTTATTGCTCAGTTTCAATGCAAGATTACCAAGGAGTACACCGTATATTACTTTGGAACAAACATCGGCAATAGTATAGGTTAACTGCCTTGCCATCACTCCATCTTCACTGAAAAAGAAGCCATCTAGCCCTGTTAGATATGGCATTAGATAAGCTCCAGGATACAAGAACCAGGAGACTAGGAAGAGTACCCATATATTTGATAAAATCTTTTGAGCATCAGCCGAGAGACCTTCTTTGCCTTCATTTATTACCTTTTTCATCACCCATAGGATATGGAAAAAGAATACCGATGAAATGGCTCCCCAAACAAAAAATGCGGTAAGATACTTACTTC